>CAYVBJ010000024.1:12313-48522 GCA_964449075.1 uncultured Balneolaceae bacterium | reverse complement strand
TACTCCCATCGAGATAGCAGCGGCCCTGCTGAAATTGAAATCCGGCAGGAATGCAGCAGCTTCCGCAACCAGGGAGCCCTCTGAAAAACGTGAAAGTAAACGGCCGGGGAGATCTAATGGCAGTTCACCACAGAAATCCAGGAAAAAGAAAGGGAAGGGAAAGTCTAAAAAACAAGAACCTTTTTATGCCCATTTTGCTGATAAAAATGCGGGCAAAGGGAAGAAAAAAAACCGCAAGAGACGGTAATTCATTCTCTTCCCGGTACAAAAGGTGCCGGGGAGAGGTTAAATGTTAATTTTTCTTCGTCGGGTGACCAAGGGCAACGAGGAGTGTATTCCTCCGGTAAGGATTTGTACTAAGCAACAATTTTGGTTGTTGTAATTGTAGCACATATAAGCTACATTATAGTCAGGTTAAACCAAATTCATTGTTATGTCTAAGAAAACTGCAACAGTTCGAGCCCGAATGGAACCAAGTCTTAAGAAAGAGGCTGAACGTATCCTGAATCAGCTTGGATTGAACACAACAGAGGCAATACGAATCTTCTTTAAGCAGGTGAAACTTCAGCGTGGTCTTCCATTTGAGATGAAGATTCCCAATGAAACGACGCATGAAGCTATTGTCGAAGCCAAAGCAGGTCAAAAATTAAAAGAATTTGAAACCACTGAGGAGCTGTTTAAAGATCTGGACATCTGATGAAAAAGATATCCCGTACAAACAGATTCAAGAAAGACGTCAAAAAGATGAAGAAACGTGGAAAGTCATTTGACGTTTTCAAACAGGTTATTCAGCAACTGGCTCAGGGTGAACCTTTAGATCAAAAATTTCGGGATCACAAGTTAACAGGCAATTATATTGGTACTCGAGAATGTCACATAGAATCTGATTGGTTGCTTATTTATCAAGATCACGATGACGAACTGATCCTGATTCGTACAGGTACTCATTCAGATTTATTTGGGTAGTAAATGGTAAAACAAGGCAGATCGTCAGCATTACAAGCGTTTCTTGCAGACCGGATCAGGTTTTTTACCTCACTTCTAAGTCGATCGCCCGGCTGCTTAAACACCAGGCCGTTATCTGAAGTGAGGGACAATCAATCTGCCGGTGTCTCTTTTTTTGGAGCCAGGTAATTTTTCAATTCAAACTAACTTCATCCAGTTTTACACCCACCAGGCGGCTCACACCGGTTTCGGGCATGGTTACCCCGTACATCATTTCAGCTTTCGACATGGTTTTTTTGTTGTGTGTGATGATGATAAACTGCGTATCCTTGCTGAATTTTTTAATCATGTTCGAAAACCGCTCAATGTTGGCATCATCCAGGGGGGCGTCCACTTCATCCAGAACACAGAACGGAGATGGTTTCACCAGGTAGATCGCAAACAAGAGGGCAATGGCTGTCAGCGTCTTCTCACCGCCCGAAAGCTGGTTGATGCCCGAAGGACGTTTTCCGCGCGGATTTGCTTTAATCTCAATTTTAGCTTCGAGCGGATCTTCCGAATCTTCGTCTATCAGTAAATCGCAATAGTCATCTTCCTGGAAAAGGGTGTTGAATACCGTTTTAAAATTTGCCCGTATCGCCCGGAAGGTTTCGTTAAACCGGGCCGTTGCTGTTTCATTGATCTCATCGATGGTTTGGCGAAGTTCTTTTTCAGCTTTGTGAAGGTCTTCAATCTGGGTCTCATAGAAATCAAGCCGCTCTTTCTCCTCTTTGAATTCATCAATGGCAAGCGGGTTAACCTCTCCGAACTGGTTCAGCTTCTGGCGAAGGTAACCGATCCGTTTTTTGGCTGTTTCGGGGTCCGACTCCTTCGGCATCTCGGCAACCACCTGGTTCATGAGCAATCCGTATGTCTCCCAGATATGGTCGGCATGGCTCTGTGCCTGCAATTCGAACTTCTCTTTCGCCATCTCCAAATGGTGGACAAGCTCCAGGTTCACCTCTTTTTTATGGCGAAGGGTTTTTAACTCCTTCTCCATCTCGTTAATCTTGCCGCGAATTACAGCCGTTGCCTGTTCTGCCTGCTCAAGCTTCAGGTCCGCTTCCGATTTTTCCTCACGCTTACCGGCCAGTTGCTGCTCCGTAAGCACTATCGATTCCTTATAACTTTCGATCTGTTTTCTGCTCTGTTCCATGAGCTCTCTGCGGGAAGCGAGCCGTTTTTTTAGATTCTCAATCCCGGTTCTGGCACGATCAATATCCTTTTCAATGTTATCTGCTTTGTTCTTCACATCCTGATGCTTTAACTGCGCATCATTGAAGCGATTCTGGGCAATCGCCCGTTCATCTTCTAGCTTCTTCAGGCGCTCCTGCTTCTCTTTTTTCTCTTTATCCAGTGAGAGTATCAATGTTTGAAGCTCTTTCTGCCTCGGCCTGAGAGTCTCCAGCTCTTCCCGGGCGGACCCTTCATTTGCAGCCAGAGACTGTTTCCGGTTTTGAAGCTCCCGGATATTTTTTTCATACACCTGGATCCCCGATTGATACCTGCTAACCTGTTGCTCATGTTTCCGGATTTCAGACTCGGTTTCCCGCAATGCACTTCTGAGCTGTTCGAGATTTAGTGCAGCAAGCTGTTCCTCGGTATCCCGGAGTTTTTTCTGATGGTCTTGCAGATCTTGTTTTAGCTGATTCTCTTTTTTACCAAGTTTATCGAGCTTGTCTTTGAGTCCAAGCCTGACCCCGGACTGTTTATTGCTGCTTCCGCTTTTTAAGAATTGGCTGGTTGTGATCAGGTCACCTTCCATCGTAACTACGGATGATGATCCTTTTTCTGCCAATTTCCATGCATGCTCAATGGTATCTGCCAGCAATACGGAACCGAGCAGCAGCCGGGCCAGTGGTTCATATCTATTTTCACAGTCTATTTTGTGAACAATTGATCCATCCTCCGCCGGGTACGAATTACGCAGGTTTTTCAGGGGAATGAATGTGGCGCGACCCTTTTTATCTTTTTTCAGAAGCTCGGATGCGCGTAAGGCATCTTCTATGCCGGGTACGATCACAAAGTTCAGCGCTTCCCCGAGTGCTGCCTCCAGTGCAGGTGCGTGATCTTCGTCAATATTCAGAACATCACCGACCGTCACCATTTGATCAAACGAGTCTGAATGATGCTCAATCAGCCAGGCAACACTTGACGGAAATGCATCTTTCGATTTAGACAGTTCAGTCAGAAATTCGATTTCGGAACGGGCAGAATCAATTTTACTTTTCAGGGAGCGGATCGACTCGCGGATAGATTCTCGTTCGGTATCCAGGTCTTCCCTGCGCCCGGCAGCCCGGTTAATCGATTCAATCTCTTCATCTCGTTTATTACCCAAAGTCTCCAGCTCAGCACGAATCAGTTTCATCTCACCGGCGGCATTTTGGATTTCATCTTCCAGGTCCTCAATATCACGGTTCATGCGTATCAGGTCATCTTCCGTGTTTTCCAGCTTGGATTCCAGTTTGATCTGTTTTCCGCGGATATCACTCAGTTCACGGTTTTTATCACTGATTTCCACCTCGATTTCGAACAGGTCGTGCCGAACCTGCGTGTACTCCTGCTGCACGGATGCAAACTTCTTTTTAGATTCGTTCAAACTCACTTCGGCCTGCTCCAGGTCATTGCTGAATGACTCCAGATTTTCAATGCTTTGATCCCTCAGCTCCTCCAGATCTTCCAGGTCCAGATTCCCCTGGGTGATATCTTTCTCATGCTGGCTGATCACTTCTTTTGCATTCGAAATCTTCTCTCTTGTTATACGCAGATTTGTCTCCATATCCCGGATCGAAGCATGCAGCTGATTCACATGCCGCTGAGCTTCAGCTTGCTCCCTCTCTTTTTCAATTAGTTCCTTCCGGGCTCTCTCCTCGGTCTCCTCACTCTCTTCTACTGCTTTAGCCAGTTCCCGTTTTTCCTTTTCCGCATGTTCAATCCGTTCTTTCAGCGGACCGAGCTCTTCGTGTACTGTTTCATACTCATGCAGGTTAAAAGCTTTATCGAGCTGCTCCAGTTCTTCGCGAAACTTTTTGGCTTTCACTGCTTTCTCTGCCTGCTTTTCGAGTGATCTTACATTTTTCCTGATTTCAACCAGGATATCTTCCAGCCGCTGCAGGTCTTTCAGTGTCTCATCCAGTTTTCGCAGTGTCTGCTTCCGTTTCTCTTTGTAGCGGGTTACGCCGGCAGCTTCTTCAAACAATCGACGGCGGTCGTTATTGCGATCGTTCAGAATCTCTTCCACCATTTTCAGCTCAATCACCGAGTAGGCGTCGGAGCTCATGCCGGTATCCATAAAGAGTTCCATAATATCCTTCAGGCGGCAGGGTGTTTTATTGATCAGGTATTCACTCTCACCCGAGCGATAGAGTCTGCGGGTGATGGTAAGGTCGCTGTATTCGGTAGGCAGGATCCCCTTGTTATTCACAAATGTGAGCGAGACCTCAGCCAGCCCGAGGGCTTTTTTCCCGGCTGTTCCATTGAAAATCACATTGCTCATAGCCGACGACCGCAGTAGTGATGGACGCTGCTCACCAAGTACCCACCGGAGGGCATCCACAATATTTGATTTACCACACCCATTCGGTCCCACCACAGCGGTAATTCCCTGGTCAAATTTTACATGCGTTTTGTAGGCAAAACTTTTAAAACCGTGCAATTCAAGATCTGAGATGTACATTTGGATGTAGTCGTAAGTCGTGAGTATTGAGAATTCCCCTATAGAGAGGGGACAGCCTTATTCGCGTTCAGCGGATATGGCAGGGGTGTGTCCCGGGTTAAGATGACGTTATTTTTTCAACCTAACATAGTTTACACCCATATCTGCTGCCAAATTTAAAAATTCAAATTAGGGGAATATTCGGTCGTTATCCAGTGGGAAAACAAAATGAATAAAATGAAGCCCGGTTGTAATAGATGAAGACGCTTTTGGAATCCGCCGGGCTACAAGATTGGGCGCAGCTACGCTGCTTTGGGTTCACATGGAGATTGCAAAAGGAGTAACCGCAGAGGGCGCAATGGGGCACAGAAACAGGATGTTGATTGAATTTGGTTTGTAATTCCAAAAATTTGTGCTTCTCAGAGTCCTCGGTCTTCGCGGCAAAACTACTGATTGGTTTTAACCACGAGGGCATGAAGCCGCGAAGGTTCACGAAGAAAAGCTGACCGCTGAAAGCCGATAGCCAAAAGCCTGCCTTCTCAGTTTTACCATTATTACGTTTTCCCCCTTTCAAATCTATTGTCTGTTATATTCGCTGTTCGCAATTCCGGGAACAATTTCTTTACGATCTGCCCATAAAATCCGTTGAATGTCGGATGGATGATCTTGTAGCCCCGGAATTTATTCCGGCGGGTATAGAGAGGTGATCCACATCACCAAAGTGCCTTAGGCACGGAAAAACTTTAAAACAGGGATCTGTCTGTTAAATCAATTTTATTTGAAAAATATTAACTTATACGTATTTTTTAATATAAATGCGCACTTATATAATTTATCAAAATGAAATCAAGATTAAATATCACTGTAGATAAGAAGCTTAAGAAGCAGATTAAATCTTATGCAAAACAAAGGAATGTCAGCATTTCGGAACTTGTAGAATATTATTTTGAACAGTTGACGAGATCTGGTAAGCAACGGTCAATTATTGATGTTGTCGAGTCTATGCAAATTCCGGAAATCCCTCAAGATGCAAATCTTGTAAACGACTATCACAGAGACATGGAAAACAAATACGATGATTAGGTTATTTCTTGATGTCAATGTGATATTAGATTATTCATTAAAAAGGCCTGAGTGTTACAAAAATTCAAAAATTATTCTACAGTATATAATTGAGGGAAGATATCGTGGAGTGGTTAGTCCTGTAGTCATACACATTGCATCACACATTTTAAAAAAACATCTGGGTTCAGAAAAAACAAAAATTATCATACTTGCCTTGTTAAATGATGTGAGAGTAATTGAAACTCCCCATGAGGTGATTGAACAGGTGATGAATTCTGATTGGAACGATATTGAAGATGCAATTCAGTATTATACGGCACTTTATCATAAGGTTGATTTTATCATTTCCCGAGATTCTGGAATGATAAAAAAGGCGATGCCATCACTGCCGGTGATTCATCCTCTGGACTTTTTAAATACAGAGAACTTAATTTAGAAGAGAATGAACCTTAAATGAAGGAGCTTATTAATTTGGCTCATCCAAAATTCAATAATAGTAACCAGGGTTTAAAAAAAAGCTAAAAGGGGTTCACACTGAGGACGCGAAAGAGGTAACCACAGAGGGCGCAATGGGGCGCAGAGAGACAAGATGCTGATTGAATTTGGTTGGTAATTCCAAAAATTCGTGCTTCTCAGAGTCCTCGGTCTTCGCGGCAAAACTACTGCCTGGTTTTAGCCACGAGGGCACGAAGCCGCGAAGGTTCACTAAGAAAAGCTGTCCGCTGAAAGCCGATAGCCAAGAGCCTGCATTCTCAGTTTTACCATTATTACGTTTTCCCCTTTCAAATCTATTGTCTGTTATATTCGTTGTTCGCAATTCCGGGAACAATTTCTTTACGATCTGCCCATAAAATCCGTTGAATGTCGGATGGATGATCTTGTAGCCCCGGAATTTATTCCGGCGGGTATAGAGAGGTGATCCACATCACCAAAGTGCCGTAGGCACGGAAAATCTTTAAAACAGGAATCTGTCTGTTAAATCAATTCATGAAACATACATTGTGCGTACCTACGGTACTTTCTGGTGTGTTGGCTGTCCATAATCCCGGGAATGAATCCGCCGGGTTACAAGATTGGGCGCAGCTACGCTGCTTTGGTTCAAACCTCAGATAATCTGTGGAAAAAATGAATTCAGATCGTGTATTGAGTGCTAGCTTGATCGTGTGGCTTTCGCATTACTTTATAGTCTTCTAAAAAGAATGTTAGATATTTGAATTCTGACGTAATCCCTTTAGGATGCCCATAAAATCCGTTGAATGACGGATGGACGATCTTGTAGCCCCGGAATTTATTCCGGCGGGTATAGAGACGATCCATATCTCCGAAGTGCCTTAGGCACGGATAATCTTTAAAATAGGGATCTGTCTGTTAAATCAATTCATGAAACATATATCGTGCGTACCTACGGCACTTTCTGGTGTGTTGGCTGTCCATAATCCCGGGGATGAATCCGCCGGGCTACAAGATTTGGCGCAGCTACACTGCTTTGGATCAAACGAAGGTTTTTGAAAGGGTAACCGCAGAGGGCGCAATGGGGCGCAGAGAGACAAGAAGCTGATTGAATTTGGTTGGTAGTTCCAAAAATTTGTGCTTCTCAGAGTCCTCGGTCTTCGCTTGAAAAGCTACTGCTCGGATTCAGCCACGAGGGCACGAAGCCGCGAAGGTTCACGAAGACAAAAGCTGATCGCTGACAGCCAAAAACAACTCATCAAACCGTCATAATCTCCTTCTCCTTCTGCTCGAGGGCCTCATCAATCTTTTTGATGTGATTATCGGTCAGTTCCTGTACTTTCTCTTCGGCTTCATATTTGGAATCTTCGGGCAGTGACTCCTGCTCCACCTCTTTCCTGATCTGATCGTTTGCATCACGGCGCGTATTCCGGATGCTGATCCGTGCATTCTCGGCAACTTCTTTGGCATGTTTTACCAGCTCTTTTCTGCGCTCCTCCGATAGGATCGGCAGGGGAATACGAATCAGCACACCGTCATTATTTGGGTTTAATCCCAGGCCGGATGACATAATTGCTTTTTCTATATCCTCTATAACGGATTTGTCGTATGGCTGAACGGTTAACAGTCGCGGTTCAGGCGCACTTACGTTGGCAAGCTGGTTCAGGGGTGTCTGGGAACCGTAGTAGTTAACTTTTACATTGTCTAAAAGGGTAGGGGATGCTTTTCCTGCACGGATATGGGAAAATTCTTTTTTGCAGAATGAGAGTGCCTCATCCATCTGTGAGCTGGCATCGGAGATAATCAGTTGTAGTTCTTCTGGAATCATGTCAGTCCTTACTAAGCATTAGTTGTGTTTATAACAGTATGTAAACTGAAATTTAATAAAACTACTCATCATCCCAAACAACAGTTGAACCGACGGACTCATCTGTGCAGACAACCCGCTTGAAGTTCCCCGTTATATTCATGTTAAAAACAATAAACGGGGTCTTGTTTTCACGGCAGAGGGTAAATGCGGTTAAATCCATAACCTCCAAACGGCGTTTTAAAATCTCATCCCCCGAAATTTTATCAAATTTGATCGCATCGGGATTCTCTTCCGGGTCCGAATCAAAAATACCGTTTACCCGGGTGCCCTTTAAAATAACATCGGCTTCAATTTCGATCGCCCGGAGGGCCGCGGCGGTGTCGGTTGTGAAGTAGGGGTTTCCAGTACCGGCTCCGAAAATAATCACTCTCCCTTTTTCAAGATGACGCACTGCGCGACGCCGGATATAGGGTTCAGCTATCTCTTCCATCCGTATGGCACTCATCAGCCGGGTTTGCACACCCTTTCGTTCAAGTGCATCCTGAAGAGCCATGCTGTTGATCATGGTGGCAAGCATTCCCATGTAATCGCCCTGTACACGATCCATGCCAAGAGTTGCTCCGCGCACCCCCCTGAAAATATTACCGCCACCGATCACAATCGATACTTCAACTCCTTCGTCATGTACAGCTTTAATTTCATCGGCATACTGCGTCAGAATATTACCGTCAATCCCATGTCCCTGTTCTCCTAAAAGAGCTTCCCCGCTCAGTTTAAGCAGTATTCGTTTATATTGATTTGCCACTATGGTTCTGCTATAAGTTAAGTGATATAAAAAAGGCCACCGTAAAGGTAGCCTTTTTTTAAAAATATGTCAGGAGTTTTCGCCCAGCTGCAGCCGGTGAAACGATTTGACTGTGGGAGCCTCCTCTTTTTTCAGTAACTCCTTTATTGTTATGCCGTTATCTTTTACATATTTCTGTTCAAGCAAAACACGCTCCTCGTAAAAGCGGCGCAGTTTCCCTTTGGCTGCTTTTTCAGCAATCTCCTCGGGTTTGCCTTCATTGATCAGTTGTTCTTTTGCGATTTCAAGCTCCTTGTCGATGATTGAACTGTCAACACCTTCACGGTCTACGGCCAGCGGATTCATTGCGGCGATCTGCATGGCGATATCTTTGCCAAGAGTGTCGGCATCGATATCATCTTCAAACTCAACCAAAACGCCAAGCTGGTTTCCCGGGTGGATATAGTGGACGATCTGGCCGGATGTATTCAGGAGAATAACACGGCTGATTTCAATTTTTTCACCGATCTTGCCCACCATATCTTTCAGATGGTCTTCAATAGTAAGACCGTTTAACTCTGCCTGAAGCAGTTCATCAAGGGAGGCGATATTATTTTCAAAAGCCACATTTAAAAACGATTCGGCTTTATCCTGGAAATCTTCATTCCGTGCAACGAAATCTGTTTCGCAATTAATTTCAATGGCTGCTGCTTTTTTTCCGTCTTCACTGATCCGGGTTAAGATAAGGCCCTGGTTTGCTTCTCTGTCTGCTCTTTTTTCAGACACTTTCTGACCTTTTTTCCGTAAAATTTCAACGGCTCTTTCCATATCCCCGTCAGCTTCCGACAGGGCTTTTTTGCAGTCCATCATTCCGGCGCCGGTCTGATCGCGCAGTTCTTTTACATCTTTTGCACTAATACTCATTGTTCGTCTGTCTAAAATCGTTTTGAGTTAACTGTTGGTTTATAATCTACTCTTCTTCATCTGCAGAAGGCGATTTTTCAGCTTTTTTTTCCGGTTGGGACTCAGTTTCCGCTTTAGTTGCGGTTTCTGTTTCGGAAGCCGTTTTCCGCTTTCGTTTTCTGCGCCTTGTTTTACCTTCCTCTTCGCCTTTTTTCTCAGCCGGTTCTTCTTTCTTTGCTTCTTCAGCTGCCTGTTCCATAAGCTCTTCTTCTTTGATGGCTTCCCGCTCGGCATTACCCTCTATAATGGCATCAGCAATTTGTGATGTAATCAATTGAATGGTTCTCGCTGAATCGTCATTACATGGAATAATGTAGTCGGGGATATCCGGATCACTGTTCGTATCAGCCATTGCAATAATGGGAATGTGCAGTTTCACCGCTTCGTTTACAGCAATATGTTCTTTAATGGTATCCACAACGAAAATGGCACCCGGCAGACGAGTCATATTTGCAATACCGCCCAGGGTCAATTCGAGTTTTTCTCTTTCACGGTCGAGCATAAGCCCCTCTTTTTTTGTGAGCTCATCAAACGTACCGTCTTTTTTCATTCGTTCAATCTCTTCCATTCGGGAGATACTTTTCCGGACTGTACTGAAGTTGGTAAGCATTCCTCCCAGCCAGCGGTGTACGATATATGGCATCCCGCTGCGGATCGCTTCTGTTTTAACAATTTCCTGTGCCTGCTTTTTAGTGCCGACAAACAGAATGGTTTTTCCGGCGCGGGCAAGGTTGGATACCTCTTCAAGAGCCTCTTCGAGGTATTTATGTGTTTTCTTGAGGTCTATGATGTGAATACCGTTTCGCTGCATGAAAATGAATTCGTTCATTTTCGGATTCCAGCGGCGGGTAAGGTGTCCGAAGTGGGCACCTGATTTTAATAGTTCTTCTAAAGATGCAGGTTTTGTCATAGTAATATGTAAATTTGAGTTTGTCCTCTACACAGATCGTCCCCGAACGCTAACCCGTCATTAGTTGACGGACACCCGGCGAAGGGTCACTGTGTATGTGTGATTAAAAAAAGTTCTTTATGTCAGACAGCTTTATTGCTTGTGATGTCTGTATGCACGCAGTAACCGGGAAAATAAATACCCGGTAACCGGAAGTAAAAGGTGGTTTATCGCTTGCTAAACTGAAATTTCTTTCTGGCTTTAGGCTGCCCGTATTTTTTACGTTCAACCATACGGTCATCACGTGTAAGCAGGCTATTCTGCTTAAGCACGTCGTGCAGATCTTCATTCAGATCATCAAGAGCTCGCGCAACAGCCAGCTGAATAGCTCCGGCCTGGCCCGTGATGCCGCCTCCGCGAACAGTCACTTTTATATCGTAATCTGCTGTTTTTTCAGTTACCTCAAGTGGCAGCATGGCAACATTGATTTTAGCCTGGGTGTCGAAATATTTATCGAGGGGATCACCGTTAACTAAAAAATCTCCTTTACCCGGCTTGATATAAAGCCGTGCTGTTGATGTTTTTCGTCGTCCTATATAATTAGCTTTTGCCATAAGTAATATCAGAGTTCAATCTTTTCAGGTTTCTGTGCTGCTTGGGTATGCACCGGACCTGCATATACACGTAGGTTCGTAAGCATTTTCCGCCCCAGTTTATTTTTTGGGAGCATGCCTTTGACTGCTTTCATAACTAAAGATGTAGGATCTTTTTCAAGCATTTCCTCAGCGGACGTAAACTTTTCACCACCCGGATAGCCGGTATGTCGGAAATAGAGCTTATTTGCCATCTTGTTTCCGGTAAGGGCTACCTTTTCAGCATTGATTACAATTACATGATCTCCTGTATCCATGTGCGGTGTGAATTCCGGTTTGTGTTTGCCCCGTAACAGGGAAGCCACTTTGCTGCTCAAACGGCCAAGCGGTACATCTTCAGCATCAAGCAATAACCAGTTTTTTTTGATATCAGCCGGTTTGGCTGAAAATGTTTTATTTGAAATCGTGTTCACGAGAGTCTCTTTGTGTTTTTAAAAATTTGCAAATTCGACAAGTCACGAAAAATAAGAGTATTAGTTAATGATTGCAATAGCAGATGATGATAAATATTTTAGTGCTTTGCAGGGAAAGCGTATCCGGGCAATGTATGCCCACGAGTTCATCTGATGATTTTGATCTTATCAAGATCGAAGGATAGTACCTTGAAACGCTTATCGACTTTTGATTTCCCCTCCCTGATTAACTGTGTGCCACACTCATCGTTTATCAGCTTAATAAGCTTTTTTCGATTTCTTGAAATATATGACTGATGGGTTTGGCTGGAATAGAGCTGCTGATCAACACTGCTTGCCAATATCTCTTTTTGGCCCGATAGCGCCATATCTTTAATGATCTCCCAGAGTTTTTCAAGTTGTTTGTCACCGGTTGAATTGAACATATGTCCGTTGATGGTGATGGCCGGTTCAGCATCAGAAATATCTATGATTACTGGATAGTCCTGAACCTTGTCAGACTCTTTTTCATTTTTTCCGTTTTTTAGCAATTTCCAGCCCGCGAACCCGGCAATCAGCAAAAGAAAAATTCCTGCATAAGAATAGATTGAATCAAATCTTCCAGGCTTGGTGATGGTCTCCACAAACGGAAGGTTTGGATCAAATTTGAAGGTTTTTATTAGCAAGGTATTTCTGCTGTCCCATGGCGGTTCGTGACCGGCAATAATCCATCTGCCCGTGCGCTCTGAAAAGTAGAGTACACGAGGGTCAACCAAACCCATTGCGGAAACCCTGATCCGGTGTAGTTTTTCATCTTTATAGTTAACCAGGTTGATGTAATTCGATTCACCTTCATTGCTTAAAAAACCAAAAATATTGGAGCTGGTGTCCACTTTATAGGTAGCGGTTTGGGTAACTCTTGTATGCTTGGGACTAATTCCTAAATAAATCCCGTTTAGCAATGCGGTTAAAGAATTGTTGATCTGCCACTCTTTTTCTTCTTGATTCAGCCTGTATACAAGAGGAGTGCTGCCGGCATGATCGGCAGGGCTTCCAATGTAATAGAACTCAGACTCTGTACGATACAATAATCCTCTCATACTTTTATTAACGATCTGCCTGTTTTTAACTGTCACCTCTTCCCACTGACCAGTATCCTGTTCATAACGGATCAATAGGTTTTTATAGAGCCACAAACCGTAGCCTCCGATGGCGTATATGTAATTTTTTTCTGCAAGTGTTGCCGCATGGCCAAACATATTTCTGTGGTTAAATGATGTATCGATCCGTCTCAGTCGGCGCGAGTCAATGTCAAACTCATGTACCCGGCCAATCCCGGTATCCCAGAAAAAGATTTTCTCACCGTTTAACCCGGTTTCCATGATTTTTGCAGAGTCATCTTCAAATTGAAGAGTGGCAAGAGTATCTATACTGCTTGCTTCGGAGATGCGAACAAGAGTGTTATCTCTTTGATTCAACAAATATATATCACCATTACCGGGATTGAACGACATTCTAATTTCCCGGTGAGTAAACCCGTCCCGAAAGGTGTACGCCACTTCGCTATAGGATTGACCATTCGCCGTCTGCTGAAAACCCAACATCAAAAGAATGAGAACTAAGAGCATTTTTCTATTTGTTATAAGAAGGAACAGTTAAATGAATTAACTATTTAATTATAAAGAAAGAAACTATGAAATCCTTTTTTATTTTCTGAGTTAAGTGGACTCGTTTTGGAGGCAGCTTATTGCAGAAAGTTTTCAGGTAATCTGATTTTATAATTTTAGATGGATGATCCGGGAGGGGAGAGAAGCAAAAAAGAGTAATAAACGGGGCACAGATTCCTCCGTGCCCTGTCTTGTGATGTTCTGTTTTAAAAGAAAGATGATTTATCAGTTATCCCTCTTTCTGATCTGGAAGGATCATCTTTTGCGCTATTATTATGATCTAACCTTTTAATAACCTCTGTTGATGTATAATCAGTAGTTGGGTTTTTCATGTTTACACATGTTGTCCCCAACTGCATAAGTAAGATTCAGTGTAAGGGTTTGTTGCAGAAAACTGTATAACTGATAGTTGACTAAAAGATCACATATAGCATCGAATTAATTTATCAGGTAAAAGCTACGGAAAGGCAGGTTTTCTTATGAAATGCTGTTATTTTAATACTATTAGCACCGCAAATTTATATGCTTTTGAATGAATATCATATATAAAATTCAGGCAGTACAGAGAAATATTTTATGGAGGCTGGTAAAATGCATGACACAGTAGTAGAAAAGATACTTTTTTTGATGAACACGGAGCTTTTCTCTGATATTCCGACGAAACAGTTGCTATACCTTGGACAAATTTCCAGGTTTCATTTTTACGCTGAGGGTGAGTGCCTGTTTGTTGAAGGAGATTTAACACCGGCGATTTATTTAATTGTATCGGGCAGCGTTACGGTAGTGAAAAATAATCAGGCTGCAAGATCTTATGAAAAGGGGGATGTACTCGCAGAGATGGGATTTTTTGATGGATCACCCTGTGTAGCTGATGCAATCTCTACAGAAGAGACAGAAGTACTTCAAATTGACAGAGATGAATTTTTTGATCTTTTCAGAGATTGTGTTGAAATAAGTCACGGTGTTTTAAAATTTTACATTCGCCGTTACAGGTATATTCTGGAATTGATAAGCTCCGAAGGCTTGCTCCAGTACCTTGTAGAAAATACAGATCTGAAAGAGAGCGATATCTCCGGCTCCTATAAAGCAGGTTGAATCCGAACTGCGGGTTACAATTTAAGTCTGTCACGAAAAAGTAATATTCACTTAACGCAAGGCATTAATCTGCATTCAATGAGAAATTCTCAATGATTCATTGTATTTTATACTCTTATAAAACAGAAAGTAAAGTCATAAAAAAGAGATTAAAATGGCCACAAAAAATGAACTGCTGCAAACAAAAACAGAATTTGATACAGGTAATGGAAAAGCTAACCTTCACAGCCTTACGAAATTAGGAGAGCTCGGTTATGATAAAGTGAGCCGCCTTCCCTTTACAATAAAAATTTTACTGGAAGCCGTTCTTCGTGAATACGACGGTTATGTCGTAACAGAGGATGATGTGAATGTGCTTGCTGAGTATAATGCCAAAAACCCAACGGGTGAAATCCCTTTCAAACCTTCAAGAGTTGTACTTCAGGACTTTACGGGAGTACCCGCTGTGGTTGACCTTGCCGCACTCCGATCGGCAATGGACCGTATGGGCGGAAAAGCTACCTCTATCAATCCGCAGGTTCCTGTTGATCTTGTGATCGACCACTCGGTTCAGGTGGATATGTTCGGCCAGGATTATGCCCTGCAGTTCAACGTGGAAAAAGAGATGGAGCGCAACCGCGAGCGATATGAATTTTTGAAATGGGGTAAATCAGCTTTTGATAACTTTAGGGTTGTACCTCCGGGACGCGGAATCGTTCACCAGGTAAACCTGGAATATCTCGCAAAAGGCGTCTTTACCCGCGAAGAGGATGACGGCTCAATCACAGCCTACCCGGATACACTTGTGGGAACCGACTCACACACCACAATGATCAATGGTCTTGGAATCCTGGGATGGGGTGTCGGCGGTATTGAAGCGGAAGCTGCTATGCTCGGCCAGCCGATCTATATGCTGGTTCCGGAAGTTGTAGGTGTGAAACTGACCGGGAAACTAAATGAAGGAATTACAGCAACAGATCTTACGCTTACAGTCACTCAAATGCTTCGCCGTCACGGGGTGGTCAGTAAATTTGTTGAGTTTTTCGGTCCGGGATTGAGCAATATGAGTCTACCTGACCGCGCAACTATTGCAAACATGTCTCCCGAATACGGTGCAACTATGGGCTTTTTCCCGATTGATAAAGAGTCGTTGCGATATATGCTTCGAACCGGGCGCTCGCAGGAGCAGGTAGACCTGGTTGAAAATTATACCAAGCAACAGGGCCTGTTCCGGACAGACGATACACCCGACCCGGAGTTTACGGAAACTCTTGAGTTGGATCTCGGCGACGTAAAAACATCTCTTGCCGGACCAAAGCGGCCGCAGGATCGTATCACACTGAACAATATGAAGACAACCTTTGAAAACAGTCTTACGAGCGACGATCCCACAATGGGCTTCAACCTGGCACAAGAAAAACTGGCCAATAAAGGTATATTTAAAAATGGACAGGATATTGAAATGAAGCACGGTGATGTGGTGATTGCCGCTATCACAAGCTGTACAAATACATCCAATCCAAGCGTAATGCTGGGTGCAGGAATTGTTGCAAAGAAAGCGGTTGAACGCGGGTTGAAAGTGCCGCCCTTTGTAAAAACGTCACTGGCTCCCGGCTCCCGGGTCGTTACCGAGTACCTGAAAGAGGCCGGCCTAACCGATTACATGGATCAGCTCGGTTTTAATCTTGTCGGATATGGATGTACCACATGTATCGGG
This sequence comes from uncultured Balneolaceae bacterium, assembly GCA_964449075.1. Taxonomy (GTDB): domain Bacteria; phylum Bacteroidota; class Rhodothermia; order Balneolales; family Balneolaceae; genus CAYVBJ01. The sequence continues at coordinate 32,419 of CAYVBJ010000024.1, read as the reverse complement.
AACTCGGGGCCACTGCCCGAGGCTGTTGAAAATGCTGTAAAAGAAGGTGACCTGATTGTGGCCGGTGTTCTCTCCGGAAACAGAAACTTTGAGGGACGAATTCACCCTTATGTAAAAGCTAACTTCCTGGCATCACCGCCGCTGGTTGTGGCTTATGCTCTTGCCGGAACGGTTGATATCGATCTTGCTTCAGAGCCGCTCGGAAAAGACAAAGACGGCAAGGATGTTTACCTGAAGGATATCTGGCCCACAACTGATGAGATAACTGAATTTTTGGACAGCTCTATCCGACCGGAGTTATTTGAGAGATTGTACAGTGACATCTTTGAATCGGAAACCTGGGATGAAATTCCGGTCCGCGGAGGAGAACTTTACGAATGGAAGGAAGACTCCACCTACATTCAGGAGCCCCCGTTCTTCATGGGCATGGGTGAAGAGCCTGAGCCGATCAAACCGATTAAAAATGCAAAAGTACTTGTTAAGGTGGGTGATTCGATAACAACCGATCACATTTCGCCTGCCGGTAATATCAAACCCGAAAGTCCTGCAGGCCAGTACCTGATCAATAATGGCGTTGAGGTGAAAGATTTCAACTCCTACGGATCAAGACGCGGAAATGACCGTGTGATGACTCGCGGTACATTTGCCAACGTGCGGTTTAAAAATCAGCTGGCTCCCGGGAAAGAGGGAGGCTTTACGAAGTATCATCCAACCGGAGATATTACAACGATTTACGAAGCCGCTGAAAAATATAAAGAAGATGGCACTCCGCTTATTGCACTTGCAGGCGAAGAGTACGGAACCGGTTCATCCCGTGACTGGGCAGCTAAAGGAACCATTCTCTTGGGAGTGAAGGCTGTGATTGCGGCTTCCTACGAGCGGATTCACCGGTCGAACCTGGTGGGAATGGGCGTTCTGCCGCTTCAATTCAGTGAAGGTGAATCGCATGACAGCCTTGGACTGGACGGATCGGAAGAGTACACCATTCACGTGGATGATAACCTGAAAGCGCAACAGGAAGTGAAGGTAGATGCCAAAAAAGAGAACGGTGAAGTGATCAGTTTCACCACAGTAAACCGGATCGACACACCGGTTGAAATTGAGTATTACCGCAAAGGTGGTATTTTGCATAAGGTTCTGCTGGATTACCTGGAAGAAGAAAAAGAGTCATAAAAGTGGAAACGCAAAACGCAAAAGGGAAATTGATTAATTTATAATCATGGATGGAAATTAGTTTAAGGTATTTTCACTTTTCACTTTTCACTTTTCACTTTTGCTCAGTTTTTTGCGTTTTTATATCGTTAGCTACTTCTACTAAATCATACACAATCAATATCACAAATTGAATTCCAACGAACGCATTCTGCTGATCGACTGTCCTGATGAAAAGGGATTGATCTATAAAATCAGTGGTGTTCTCTACGATCACAAGCTGAATATTGTCAGCAACCAGGAGTATGTGGACCCGGTTTCGGATCACTTTTTTATGCGTTCTGCGTTTGAGGGAACCGAGGCCGCGGAACAGGTGCTTTCAGACCTGGAAGAGATTTTGCCGGAACAGGCGGACATCCGGCTAGCATCCAACGGGAAACGGTCGGTTGTGGTTCTGGCTACGAAAGAGCCGCACTGTTTGGGCGATCTTCTGCTGAGAAACGCCTATGATGAGTTTCCGGCCACTATTTCTGCGGTGATCAGCAATCACGATTATCTTGAGCCGCTGGTGCGTTCGTTTGATATTCCGTTTCATCATATTTCCCACGAACATCTTGAGAGGGAAGAACACGAGGAGAAGATTTTAAATGCGCTGGCTCCCTACAATCCCGCTTACCTTGTGCTGGCGAAGTATATGCGGGTGTTTACCCCGCTGTTTGTAAAGCGGTTTCCCAACCGGATGATCAATATCCATCACTCTTTTCTGCCGGCGTTTGTGGGTGCTTCACCCTACAGGCAGGCGTTTGACCGCGGAGTAAAAATTATCGGGGCTACCGCCCATTTTGTTACGGATGATCTTGACGAAGGTCAAATCATTGCCCAGGATGTGATCCCGGTGAACCACTCCTATACCGCTTCCGATATGGCCAATGCAGGCAGGGATGTCGAAAAGATTGTGCTCTCCAAAGCCCTGAAGCTGGTTCTGGAGGAGAAGGTGTTTATCTATCAGAACCGGACGGTGGTTTTTGAATAATGGGCAGATAGATATAAAATTAATCTGTGTTCCTCTGTGGTTAAAAAAAGACAATATTCGAGAGGGCGAAGAAATCTAACTCAGTTTGAGTACCGAGCAGGATTAACCGCAGATTAAACAGTGTAATGCACAGAGTTGCACAGTATTTCATTTGAGTGAAGTCAGAAAATCAATAGTTGCCAAATTCCGGGATAGGTTTTCCTGGCGGTTAATTCCCAGGATTCAAAATTCTCAAAGAGAAAACCGCAATGGCCGCAGAGGGGCGGAGGCTACCGGCTTGGGTTATTGAATATCCAGATTGATAGTTAGCTGAAATGAATAGAGCTTGCTATCGGCTATCGGCTATCTCTATTTACTAAATACTACATACTACATACTCCCCACTTTTCACTCCTGTCTCAACATGAGAGAACCCGTCAATACCGTAAAATCTCCTGCAGTTCCCGGTTCCTGTAATAATGTCGTCCTTTGATCTCCTCTTTTTGCAGAAGGCCCAGTTCTGCCAGTTCATTGAGGTAATTCCGGGCGGTATTTTCGGCGTAGATCCCGCTGTCGGTCAGGTGGTTTACCTTGGTAAAGGGTTGTGAAAAAATCGCTTCAGCCAGTTGTGCGGGACGGCGAATGGATGTCTCATTTTCAATAATCTGCAATACATGATCTTTGGCCTCGATGATCTCGTTTACCTTATTGTACGTAAGCCGGGAGGTTGATTCAACAGCACGCAGCATGTAGATGACCCAGCTCTGCCAGTCGCCGCGCTGGGATATACCAGCCAGTGTTTCATAGTACTCCTGCTTGTTTTCGATGATAAACCGGCTCAGGTACAATACGGGATATTCCAGCAAGCCGGTGTACGTGATAATATGAATGTTCAAAATTCTTCCGGCGCGGCCGTTGCCGTCGTGAAACGGGTGAATCGCTTCAAATTGGAAATGTGCAATGGCCATTTTTAGCAGCGGTTCCTGCGGGTGAATGGAATCATCATTCAAAAAATCAACGAGGTTGTCGAGTTTTGTTTCTACAACACCTTTTCCTCTTGGAGGCGTGTAAACCGGTTTTCCGGCATTGGGTCCGCTGCCACCCATGCGGATATGGGTTCTTGCAAAGGGTGGTCGTATTCCATCATGAGCCTCTTTAATTTCGCGATAGAGTTGAATGAAATAGTCTCGGTCGAACTGCTTTTTTTGGTTCAGGTACTGAAAGCCTGCCCACAACGCTTCACGGTAACGCAGTACCTCTTTAACCGGACCGGGGACTTCCGTTTCATTTTTATTTTCACTGTATGCTTTGTAGAGCTCATCATCGGTGGTAAAAACATTTTCAATCGCACTCGAATCTTTTGCTTCCTGCAGGGTAATCGTGTTGATCAGCACTGAAGGATTCGGAATCGCCACACTTCGTCCGGCAAGCAATGCAAGCGCCTCCTTGGCTTTACCGAGCTGTTCATAAACCTCAACGGTTTTGTAATTTCGCTCATCAATGGGCAACACGGGAAGATCATTCCAGGGTTTATTGCGGTCGGGGTTTATCGTGTAGTGGAATTTATCAGGCATTAATTAAGATATTTTTTAATGTATGATGGTAGTTTTGACCTTAAATGTACGTAAAAAACAGATAGTAAACATTAATAAAATTATATTTTAATGTCTGTAGGTTATTCACGCTTTAGATTTGATGTTGGTCCGGATGCCATACATCAAAATTTGAAATAATTAATGTATGTATAGAGGTTGTAAACCGATGAATCAAAAGAAGAATAACAGAGTAAACAGAAAAACAGAGCTGCGAAAAAACCGGCATACAAGAGGTACCTGTTTAATTGTTGATTACACTATTTTCATTGTATGCTTTTCTTCGCCACCAGTTAGCAAGCGTAGATCCCGTAATATTCATCATGGGGCCAAATATGGCAGGCGCGAGGCCGACTGTCGAAATTTTCCCCATTTCTGCGGCAATACCCGAAGCCATGCCGCAGTTTTGCATTCCAACTTCAAGGGCAATGGTTCGGCATGCTTCTTCGTCCAGCCCCATCAACCGGCAGCTCCAGTATCCTAAAGAGTAGCCTGACAAGTTGTGAATAATTGCTGCAGTAATTAAAAGCATACCCATAGTAAGCAGAGAATCTCTGCCAGCGCAGTAATAATTGAGATAATAAAGATGATTCCTATCATTGAAATAACAGGCATAACATCATTTAACCACTTGATCCTGCCTCCGAGGTATCTGTTAAACAAAAGGCCAAGCACGATGGGCAGAATAATCATATTGAGAATACTTATCATCATCCCAAACATGATTACCTGAATCAACGGAACGATTAGAATACTCAGCTCAAAAGTTCCAATTTCCAAAAAATATTCCGGATAAAACATCGCTAATGCAACAGAGGCAATAACCCAGAGAGAAAAAGAAAAGGATTTAAAAATGGTATCTTTACCACGAACCCCTATTGCCAATGATACAAACAGAAGTGAAATCAGTGGTGCCAGGTATGTTGCACCCCATCCAGTAAGCAATAAAAATATAATTCCAATTACACATAAAAAGCTTACTGCCAGGAATCCCTTCAAAACAGTTTTTTTATGATATGATTACTACTTATTTCTATTTGGGTATTTGTCCGTAAAATTGTTTCCACATATCTGCAGCATCCTCAGAAATTTGTTTGGTTTGATCAGACTGAACGGATGTTTGTTGTTTGATACATTTTAAAAGTGATTCCTTTGATTTATTTTCAAGCTTTGTATAGTGATATATTTCTCCAAGCAACAGGTGAGGAGCAAGATGATCCGGAAACATGGAAAGGGCCGTATGTGCATTTTCTTCAGCTTTTCCATATTGTTTTAATTCAGTAAAAGCGAGGCTTCGGGAGAGGTAAATATTCCGGTCATTAAAATTTTTCAGAGCGTGTTCCAGGTGCACAAGACCTCTTGACGGCGATTCCTGCATTACCAATGCCGCGCCCATGTGAAAATGCAATTCACCCTCATCCGGCAGATATTCAAGTGCATGCTGGTAGTGCCCGGTTGCTTTTTGCCATGAAATGGATTCGGCAGCATCCATTCCTTTTTTCCAATGCCATTGTCCGGGGTATGCCATCACAAATTTGAAAATGACAAAAAAAAAATCCTACTGATATCAAGCTCATTGCAAATTTTGAAATGAATTTGTCTGAACGGAAATGGATTACAGATAGAGGAGATATGCCCAGTATAAAATAAGCAATAATCGTTACCGGGAGAACATGAAGCGGAGAATCCATTAGGCTGTGACACACAATTGCAGCAAGAATGGCAAAAAGAGTCGTATTCGTCTGGTTCAGTTTTGACCGGTTTTTCCAAAAATGGAAGAGAGGATACAACCACAAGTACAGAAACAGAAGACCTCCCGGAGTTCCGCCTTCAAAAAAAGCTTGCAGGAATTCGTTGTGAGCTTGTTTTAAATTGGCTGCCTTATAGGCAAATGGTTGATGTTTCTCATTTTGAAACCACCGGGCCTGATAGTTCAGGTACTCTGTTGCATAATTGCCATGGCCAATACCGGTTAACGGATGTTCTATTAGCATTGTTGCAGAGAGCTGCCAGACCATCCAACGGCCTTGTGAGGATTCGATGTCAACCCTGTATAGATAACCGGAAAGAATTAATAGCAGAACCAGGACACTACCAGCAAATACCTTTTTGAAACTTTTCAAATTTATTGGCTGCCACTTTTTAAACATCCGTTTGGTTAACCAAACCTGACAGGCTTTCTTTTGAAACCGAATATACAAAAATAGCACTAATGAAACAGCCAGGCTTAACATTGCACCCCGGCTTCCATTTAAAAAAAGTACCGACAGGATGAAAAACATGGATGAAACCAAAAACAAACGCTTTATGCGGGTTTTAGCTTGCAGTAATAAACCCAGATGGGCGAGCAACCCTATAGACAGCAAAAGTCCATACCCGTTTGCAGCACCGAGTGTACCCAAAACAGTTGTTTTCAGGTCATCACCAGGCTCAATCATGTAAAATTGAAAAATCCCGGCAAACGCCTGAAAAAAAGAAAGGCCTGCAACCATTTGAAGAAACATGCTTTGAAGCTCTTCCCGAGAATAACCGGGAGTATAATTATATAATTGGCGGCAGACCATTGTGAAAACGAGCAATGATATCAGAAGCCAAAAACTTGTGGTTTGAATATATGACCCCGGATCGGGGTGAGCAACAATCAGCCAGATAAGACGAATCAGTATCACCAATTCTATAACAGAAAGAACAAGGGATTTCTTTTTCCTTATTATTACTGCAAACACAAATCCTGTTATAAGCAGCCCGGTTCCGGTAACAAACAACATCTGTTTGAGAGCATTAAACGACCGGTATGCCCAGGGATCAACGGCGATCACAATCAATGCGGTCAAAATAATACAACCACCTGCAAGTAACTTTAAAGTGTTTGTATTCATAAAATTAAGAGTTTATACACTATTCATCGGATGCCCCATTTCCAACCTCCGGGTGTGCGAACAAAGTGAGCTCCCCGAAGCGTTGGAAGGATGTAGCTTAAATTCATCGGATGACTTGTTCTTGCTCAATATAGGGTACATATTCTTTTTCAGTCATCCGATGAATGATTGGTTAACAGTTTATATAAGGATTCTTCGGGATCTTCCTTGTAGTTCCAGTGTGTGGCACCTTCCTGCTCGTAAAAATGAACATCCATCCCGGCATTTCTCATTGCTTCGACCCACCGGCGCGGGATGTAGACAGGTACATCGATATCATCCAGCCCATGCCAGATATGCCAGGTAATCTGAGGGTTGGTTTCTGCCAGTTTTTGAATGATCTGAATGCGATCGATGACATTGTCGTTTAGCCACGGACTCACAAGCGCGGCCGTATGAACCGGACGTTTTTCCTTTTCAAGCCACTGAAACAAGGTTAATACACTTTTACTCCAGGCAATGACAGCCTGTTGATTGTCCCCGCATTGTCCCCTTATGAGATCAGAAACATGATTCATATTTTCCATGAAATTGGATACTTCTCCTGCCTGTTTCAGGTATGGAACAGCGATGCAAAGCCCATACCTGGCCGCCAAAGAATTCCAGTGCACCATTCTTGCATGACTCCGGCCGGCGTAGGTTTGGGAATAGCTGTTCACCGATTCGGAGAACTCGGTGTGCATGGCAATCACTCCTCTTTTTGTGTGTGCCGGAGGAAGGTAGAACCGGAAAACATTTTTTTCTTGTGAGCGGCCTGCCTCACGATTTGCAGCATGAACTTTCATTCTCGGTCCGCTGGTGAGATTTAACTCCTTCATCAGGTCAGCGGCCCACTCGGCTTTCATCCGTGTGGAATATGAATTGGAGTTTGAAATTTTCAAAAATGCTTCTGCTGATGAATCCCTTTTGGGTTGCTCTTTTATTTTGCGAACTGCCGTTTCAAAACTCTTTTCGGTAAATATGGGAATGGTTTCAGAATAGACCGATTCTCCGTTTTCCCGGGTTACCTCGTATTGGAACAGGAAAACGTCCCGGTTTAATGCCGGTAATGGAATGGTATCCGGCAGATTGTATCCATCGAATAAAAGTGTATCCTGAAGCGATGTCCCATCTTCTCGTTTCCATTGCAGATGCATCGTATGCAGTGAATCGAACCGGTGTCGAGGATCAGGTTTTAACGGCAGTACCTGTGAATGGTTTTCGATAATGGCTGCCGCCGGCAGGTCGCGGTAAACGATATGTGGACGATTCTTGAGGATGGTTTTTACCCGTTCAGATGATGCAAATTCATACCACAACCCCCAGCCTTCTTCCCGCTGCTCAACTTTAAACAACAGCTGGTTGAGACCCTTTTTGAGATCAACAGGCAGCCAGTCGCTGTCGGGCTCCACAGCCCTTCCGATATACCGGCCGCCTGTAAACCGGCCGTTTACCCAAAGGGCAAATCCGTCATCCGAGCCGACAGATAAAACGGCCTTCTGATCCTCTTCAGATATGATTTCATCGATCACGTAAATGGAATGCCAGGTGTTTTGGCCCGATTCTGTGTGCTGCAAAAAGTCAATTTCTTTATTTTTTGGGATTTGTTGCCATTGCAGGTCGCTCACCTGTCCAAGATTCTCCGGATTTAATGGGGATGGGATCTCTTCCGGGTTAAAATCTGACGTAAAAAAAATCTCTTCGCGACCGGTACTGTCGGCAGGAAAAGGCAGTGGTTCCGAAAGGTATAAAACCGGCTGCTCCCGGTCGCAACCCAGGTAAAGACACAGGAAGGTGATCAAGAATATGGGTTTTATATTCATTTTTTTTGATTTGTCAGTCTTTCCCTGGCGCGAGGAGATTCTTCACTCCGATCACTACCGTTCACTTCGTTCAGAATGACAGCATTCTTAAAGAAAGTGTGCGGCATATCAGGTCAATCAATAGTACCGGTTTATGTCTTATGCCGCACAAATGAAAAATGTCCCATTCATCGGACCGTGTCCGGCCTTTGAAGGATGACTTGACCATGCAAAGCATTTGGTGTAATCACGTCCTCAGTCATCCGATGAATTTTGTCGATTTCTACTTAATCAGTGTTACCCGCTGGGTGAACACTTCACCGGCGGCGTTTCCGCGGATCAGGTAAACGCCGCTGGCCAGCCGCCCGGCATCAAACGTAAGCTGGTGGCGGCCGGCGTCGAATGTCTGGTTGGCCAGCACCGATACCAGTCGCCCGGTAATATCGTATACCCGGATGCGAACCTCCCCTCGTTCGGGCAGGGCAAACACAAGCTGCGTACTCGGATTGAACGGATTCGGATAGGCCGGTTTTATTTCAAATGACTCCGGCAGCCCGGAGCCGGCATTATCAACGGCCTGGCCGGTCGCTTCCACCACGGGTGCAGCCAGCTCTTTGGCTTCCTCAGGAGACCGGCCCTCCTCTTCGAGGCGTTCGGATAGCATCTGTTCCAGTTCGGTGAAATCCAGGGCGGCTCCCTCCGGGTCAATGCCTTCGCGGGCCAGCTCGCGCAGTGGGTCCAGCAGCGCCAGGGCTTGTCCGTATTGGCCAAGCTCTTCATGGGCTGCCACGGCCAGCAGCAGCCGTTCCCGGCGGTGATCCAGGTTTTGCAGGTACGGGCGGTACTGTTCATCTAAAAAAAGCGCCTGCCTGGGTTCATCTTCTTCCAGGTGGCGGTTCATTTCTGCCAGCATGGCCGCCTCGCCGGTAAGCCGGGCCGATTTTGCCGCTTTCGGATCCTGTCCGGCCAGCAGGTCCATGCGGGGTTCGTTCATCAGCAGCTCCAGGCTTTGGCTCACATATCCTGGGATATCCTCATGAGCCTGTCGGCGTCCGGGAGGAAGTTCCTGCCACAGGCTCACCATCCCGTTCAGCCAGCGGGCACGCCATTCATCACGCTCGCCATTGAGCCATAACTCTTTCAACTCACCCAGCCGCTGTTCCACCCATAGCAGCCGTTCTTTTTCCGGCAGGCTCTCTGCTTCGACTGTCACCGCCTGTGCCATGGCAGCCGACATTGCCGGCTGGAGCGTCATCTGCTGTTCGCCATCATCTTCGATGGACGATGGAGGTGGGGTCGTGGGGCCGCCCTGCTGGTAAGTTGGGGTGCTTAGCCATGGCGAATAATCCACCGAACCGAAAAAATCCGTGGACGAGGGGCCCGAGGATGATCCCCACCAGTTGTTCTCCACCGGCACCGTCCACGAGACTAGCTCCTCCCCGCTGGTGGTCTGCGCCAGATTGTAGATGTATTTGTAGGAGTCGCTGGAGTGGATATTGCTGTGGGCCCCGCCGGTGCTGGTCCACAACCGCGTGGTGGAGCTGCTCAGGAAGATTTCGTGTTTGTCGTTGCCGTAGATCAAATTACCGCCGCGTACCGAGCCGAACCCGTCGTACACAATTGCGCTTACATCAAGCCGCAGCCCGTGAGAGCGGTTGTTGGTAATTTCGTTGCGGCGGAAATAGCCCCCGCTCGAGCCCGGGTTGCCCAGCGTAGAGGCGTACACATAGATCCCGCCGCCGTTCCACACCTCGTTGGTAAAGCGGCTGTGTTCGATGGAGGCGTCGGCATGACGCGCGCGCAGTGCCAGCGAAGTATGGCTGTCAAAGGCAGATTCCAATACCCGGAACTGGCTTCTCGTACCTGAGGGTTGTTTCCATGAGTCAATGCCATGTTTGTTATTCCGGAACGTGGAATGGGTGATCAGGTTGTTCCTGCTGCGCACATCCAGCGGGCTGACCCCGTACTCGAAGATCACATACTCGAAGCGGTTGCCGTCGCCTTTCAATTGTATCCGGTCCCACGCCGCATCGGGAAACTCCTGAGGGTATTTGTAGGTGAAGGTTATCGGATTGGATGCTGTTCCCAAGGCTTTCATCCGGGCGCCGTCTTCGATGGTGATCCGCTTGTTAAATCCAATCACCACTTCGGTGCCTTCGATCAGTTCAATCACATTGCCGTTGTTATTGCCGCTGCCTTTGGCTGTGATATTTCCATCAACAATAACCTTCGAATCTTCACTCCAGGTCATGATAAATGCGCCATTTTCAAGGGTAACATCTTTGTGGAAATGAGTTACGCTGCCGGTCATAGGGATGATACAGGACTCAGGCTGGTTAAGGGCTACGAAACCTTCAAAGTTTGAAGTTCCTTCATTAATGAACTCAGCTCCTGTTCGATAATCTACCTCAGATGCGTTATCCACATGAAAAGTGCCAGAAAATTTAAACCGGCTGTGTTCACCCTGAACAAAAAGACCGCCATTAACGAGATTAATGGTTCCAGAATTTCTGAACCATGTTCGGTTATTTTCTGTCCCGTCCTGAAGTTCAAGCGTTCCTCCGCTATCCACATACAGGGTTTGGCCGGAATTGAGCTGCGGGCTGTTGGTTTCCGAGGAGTTCTGGTTCAGGATAAGAACGTTTCCACCATCCCGGATGTGATAATTACTGACTGTAGTAGATGATGGAAATATGGTGTTGGCCATCCACTCCTGCTGCCACTGCACGGCGATGTCGTCACTGTCGAAGGTAAACTGGTCGGGACCGTGCCCCGCCAGGTCTACGCTGGTTAATTCTGCAGTCACATTATAGAGGCCGCCAACCAGAATTTCTCTTAACACCCGGTTGTCCAGCTTGAAACTGATTTTGTAGGAGTGATCATTGGGTTGATATCCGCTGCCGCTGAAATTATTTAATTCTGCTGGTTCGATTTTCACACCATTAAACGTATTATTCTCTGAATTAATGTCCAGTCCGATTCTCTCATGAAAATCGACAACACCGATCTCTTGTTCAAATCCTTCAACAAAGCCTTGCTGGCTTTCAATAATTGGATCAAAGTACGAACCGGATTCATCATTATGAGTATGCGGAAATCCGTTCTTATCAAACCCGTTAAAACTAACCTCAATTCGGGTTAAATCCAGACGCTTGGAAGGGATAAAAGCCGTAAACGAAAACCAGGTATCCTGCCCGTCCATCTCTAATTGTGGATCAGATGCAGAATAAGGAACTGTATTATTAAGATCATCCTTGTATTCATACGGAAGTAATTGAATTGGATTTTCTGAATCGGTTCGGGGATTTTGATTAATCTTATCATCAGGAAAATAAGTTAAATGTAAATGTGCGGCAGCGCCTGCGGGCAGGCCGGTATTTCCCACAAAAGCACCGGGGATAGGATTTCCTTTATTTATTATGTCATTTTCCTGCAAGTTATACGGAAATGAACGGGGATCCTGCTCTAAATGCAAAAATTGAATTCTTGAAAAATCTTCTATAAAACTGTCGAAAAATCGAGCTTCGATATAATATCCACGGGTGCTGCTGAAATTAATTCTTTCAATAGATAGATTTGCTGGTGCATAAATCTGGTCTCCCTTTCCGCCACCAGACCGGTTCAGATCCATGCCATAATGTATATCAAAATTTGTTCCAGATGAATTGAGAATTCTGGGGCCAAAGGCACTGGTGACTACATCGTTATTATTCTCATGAGTTTCGTCCGGAACCGATGGCTCCGTAAGAGGCCAGCTAAGTTGTTGCGAAAAGGCATACTGTGAGAAAAAAATCGTTCCGAATAGAAAAAGTGCTATTTGCTTTTTCATTGTTCTTCCCTCTCTGTTTTTGTGAATTTATAGGTGTTCTGTATATCTCTGATATATCCGGTTTCCGGCGAAGCAAACCAGCCATATAATTCGGATTGGAGATTACCATCTGTATCAAATAAAACGAGTGTATCAAAGTCATGGGAAAGACCTCCCAATAATAAAATAATTTGCTGATTCTGATTTACTTTAAACGAAATAAAGGATACTTTTTGCAGGTAATGGTATTGATTTATGGTTTCTTCAGTTGCGATATTGATGAGTGAATATATGTTCGATTTACTACGGTGTAGTAAATATTGATTATCTTCTGATACATAATACCAGCCACTTCCATCCATTTTTAAAACTTCTTTTTGGTTTGGCAAATGATATCCATAAAATCCCCCAACCGGCCCTAATGTTAAGAAGTAGATATAATCTCCTCTGATTTGTATAGTATTAAATGGAACGCCAATGGTTTTTCTTGCTGTTCGTGCAGGATTTTGTATTTTTCTATCATAGTTGAATAACACGTTCTCTTTTTCAAGAGAAATAACATCTAATGTGGCACGAACCAAATTGTCTTTATCGCCATCCTCCATTTCATAAAGTGAAACAATGGCCATGTCATTCTCGAGAATATGAAAGCCAAGTGTATAGTTATAGGACGTTCTGTCAATAGATAACAACTGCTCAAAAGGAAAATCTATATTCATTCCAGTTGATGAGAATAACTCAAAACGTTGAATCGCATAACCCGAACTTGTGGCGTATAAATAATTCCCAGAAGGAGATACTTTTATCTCTTTGTTAACAACTCTATCTGTATCCAATGTAATCTTATTGCCGTTCTGATTATATATGGCAGAGAGCTTCCATCTGACACCATCCGCTTCCAGTAACGTTATGATTTCTCCGCCTTTACTGGCTTCATCAAGTTGAGTTTGTTTGTTACCGGACAATGAACGCTCCCATTCGATTTCCCCGTCCGGGCTATACCTTACTACCCGGTTAGCACCCGACAGAAGCGTACGACTCCCGTCGGGATTTCTGGTGGTACGATTGGCCGGGGCAAGCAGCGTAAAACTTCCATCGTTGTGCACAATCACATCTTCATAATCATCAAACGGATTGCCCTGAATCGGTTCGGCCTTGAAGGCCGTCTCGTAAAGCTTGTTGGCCATGACCTGCTCGTTCGCCTGCATCTGCTGCGGAGTGAGCCCCTTTCTGTCCTGTGCGGCGGTCGTTTCCGTAGCCCACAGCATGCATATTGTCAAAAGCCACGGCCAAACCGCTGCTCTCGTCAACTCTTTTTTCCTTCTTCGGTTTGTATCTGTTTTCATTATTGTACCTCTCGTTGTGTTGTTGTGAGTTTTCAGATGTTGATGGTTTTATTCATCGGATGACTTAGCCATACATCGCCCCTGGCGAAATCCAGCCCTCAGTCATCCGATGAATCAACCGTGGCAAAATCCGATTCCAGGTTGTCAATCACCGCACCTTCAGGCGGAACGCGAACTTTTTCAAACCGGGTCAGTTCTTCCTCCAGGTTTTTCACCACCCTCCAGGAGACTTCCCTGGCTTCAAGCGGGATCTCCACCGAGGTCTCCCACCATCCCTCGCGGGTTTTAACCAATGCCGGGGTGCGGCGGACGGTGCCGTCCAGGTTCAGTTCCACTTGCAGCAGATCACCCTGTCCGGGCCTGAAGGTTTCATTATCCAGCCACCGGCCGGTATCCACCACAAAGCGGGCAATTCGTACCTGGTCGCCGAACCAGGCGAAGCCGGCATCAAAGGCCCCGCCGGGGTTTATGGCAGGCAGGCTCAGTTCACGGTCAGGACGCTGTTCCCACCCGCCGTTGGGCAGTAGCACGTCCGGCTGCCCGGGCAGAATGCGGAACTTATAGCGTACCGGCTCATCCGGCCGGTAGGTGACCGGCAGCCTGAGGCTGTATACTCCGCCGGTGTCGGCACGCAGAGGAATACCCTGGGGATCCCAGCCGGTAAACGTGCCGGTGACCACCACACGGTCGCCCCGTCCGGGATCAAAGAATCCGAGTACCTGCTGTCCGGCCATTCCTGCCCGGAAAGTGACCGGGGTTTCTTGCTCCGGTCCCCACGGTTCGTTGTATGTCATTACCGGACGGTGGCGGGCCAGGTCGGCAACGGCCACACGGCGGTTGGGCAGTGTTTCCCACCCACTGTTGGGAACAGAACGTCCCGGTCCCGGGAGAATTACAAACTTGAACTCCAGGGAGTCCGTGTCAGGCGAAGTCAGTGAAGTGAGCGGGATACCGTAATACCAGTCATTTTCATCATCACGTAGCTGCTCTGCATCCGGCTGCCAGTTGTTGAAGGGGCCTGCAATGGCCGTCCGGTCTCCGGCATTTGGGTTAAAGCGCCCGGCATCGTGTTCGGCTGCCATATCCACCCGGATCATTACCTGACCCGGCTCCGAACGGCCGCAGGCAAAGAAAAGAACACTTCCCGCTATCAAAACAACTGCTCTTGAAGTCATTAGTTGACCCCGATTTTATTGAATGTTTAAAAGAAAGTGATGGAATAAATTCAGAATAGCAAGTTTGTTACAGTAATGTGATAATTTTTCGGGCTTTATTCATCGGATGACTTGTTCGTGCACGGCCCGTGGTTTGATTTTAGCCTTCAGTCATCCGATGACAATACTGGATCAGCGGTCACTTTTCCAGCCCTCTCATCGTAAACATGTTTGCCATCATTTGGCTGAACGGCTTCTTAACCATCAGGCGAATCAAAAGATTTCGAATCTGCGGGTAGTTTCTTTTCCTGCCCAGCCACATATTCAGCTCGGCACGGCGGGCCGTCTGACGAGCTATTTTTTTTCTTCGTTTCGAATATTCATTCAATTTCAAAAGCTCATTTTCTTTTGAAGTTTCCCCTGTTCGCGGTAATAACCCGGCCAGGGTGTCTGCCAGATCTCTTGCATCCAGCCAGCCGAGGTTCATTCCCTGTCCGCCGATAGGGCTTACCACGTGCGCCGCATCCCCGGCAAGCAGAACTCTGCCCTTGTGAAAGGTTCCGGCAAGATAGTGCTGCACCCCGAAACTGCTCAGCATATAGTTATCGGCCTTGCTGAGATCGTGACCAAGCCGTGCGAAAACGGCAGACTCAATAAGTTCCCTGTTAACGGTTTTTAAAAAAGCATCTGTTTTTATAACCCAGCGCCGTCTCGCATCCGGAAGCGGAAAACACTCTACCAGGCCGTCGTGATGAAGGTAAACGGCTGCGTCACTGCCAAAATCTGTTGTATCGGTGAAATCTCCCATGATGTATGTATCCGGATAGGGTGAGCCGTGAAAGGGGATCCCCGCTTGTTCTCTGACCGAGCTATTTTTACCATCACAGCCAACCAGGAATGTTGATCGGATCACTTCCTGTTTATCACCGGCCGTAAAAGTTGTTTCAATCGAATCATCAATCTGCCGGAAAGAGTTAAAATCAGCACTTCGGATTGGGATATCGGGGTCAAGCTGATTCAGCCAGCTTTCAAGAATTTGCTCCGTTTGATTCTGTGGAAGGGAGAGGATATAGTTAAAGGGCTGGGGGCACTCATCGAAAGAGATAACTCCTGCCTTTTCGGTATCAAGAAAAGCATGACCCCGTTTTATCCTGAGTCCCTGATCCAGGAACGGGCCGATGATTCCGGCCTCCTGAAAAAGTTCGAGCGAAACGGGATGAATACCAAGAGATTTGGAATGCGGATCAATATCCGGCCTCTTTTCCAGAATCCGGCAGGAAATTCCACTTTGATGTAAGAAACCAGCCAGGTAGAGACCGACCGGACCGCCTCCGATAATAACGACCTGCGTTTCTCTCATAACTCTACTCCTGAATCTTTAGATCGATAAGATGCAATCAGGCGATACGGAAAGATGCGCTGTACGTTCCACCCGTGCGGGAGTAGCTGACTCAGTTCATGTTTGGTGAAGCTTCTGCGGATAGAGAGAGGGCCGTCGGTCGGGATAAAGGTATTTCGGAAAAGGAGTGGGGCCGCAAGTGAAAAAAAGGCATATCCCAGGTCACCCCGTTCAATGTCGTTAAAGAGTACACAGTGCCGGCACAGTTTTTCCGCATCGCGGCAAAGGCTCAGGATCTCACTCTCTTCCAGGTGGTGAACCACGTGATTAGAAATCACAAAATCGAACTGCTTATCTTCTTTAACAAGTTGATTCGAGCGGGCAGATAAAAAGTCGATATTGGCAGGGCTGTTTGCTGATTTTGCAAACTCAATGGCCCGTTCATCGGGATCGATTGCTGTGATATCCAGTGAATACCCATCTTTTACAGCCAGTTCGGAAAGGTGCCGGGGAACATCTCCGCCGCCGGTGCCTATGTCTAATAGTGTAATTTGTGATGATGAGGCTTCCAATACCGGGCGGATCTCTTTTTTATAAATGGATGTCCACCCGGAAAGAAGGCGGTTCATGCGATCAAATGTCTTATACGTACGAAACAATCCCTCACGGTCACAATCCGGATCATCCATGATTTCCGTAAGAGCTGTGTTTCTTCTGGATAAAAATAGGGGCATAAATAATGAGCCGGAGCTCTGTTATATCCTGGTTAAATGAGCACTTTCAATCGTCAGACCGGGACCAAACGCCATGGCAATAACTTCTTCCGCTTCCTTATCCTGATTAACCGGATTTTTCATGATCTGATCGAGTACAAAAAGGATGGTGGCGCTGCTCATATTCCCAAATTTTGAGAGTACATTCCGGGATGCTTCAAGTGACATTTCCGGCAGTTTTAAATATGATTGAACCTTGTCAAGTATGGCCCGTCCGCCCGGATGAACTGCCCAGCGGCTTACCTCCTCAGCCCGAAGTCCGTATCTGTTCAGAACAGGCTCCAGGAAATCATCAAGACCTCCGGTAAGCAGGTCGGGAATGTAGGCAGACAGAATCATATCAAACCCATTGTCACCGATCGACCAGGCCATATCTTCCGACCCTTTTTTTGTGATTGTGGATGCAAAGCTGTTGAGCTGATAACCACCGTTTTCGGGTTTCTGTGCCCGGACAATTGCGCCTGCGGAACCATCTCCGAAAACAGAAGCGGAAATCAGATGGTCTGTTTTATTTCCGGCCTGAAAATGGAGGGTACACAATTCTGCAGATATCACCATAACGCTGGCTCCCGGATCATTTTCAGTAATTTTGGCCGCAAGTTTCAATGCAGGCAGAGCTGCGTAGCATCCCATAAAACCGAGATGATATCGTTCAGTTGCGGTATTCATTCCAAGAGATTGTATAATGTCGTAATCAGGTCCGGGTGCATAAAAACCTGTGCAGGAAACGGTAATGAGATGCGTAATATCGGCGGGATTTGTTTCACTGTTTTCACAAAGTTTTCGGGCAGTTTCAACAAAGAGTTTCCGGCCCTCACGGATGTAAACATCATTACGATGCCCTGTGGCGGGTGAATCTCCGTGGCCATTAAAAAACAGGGATTTTTGGGACGGTGCTGATTGCCTGAAATCCTGCAGAATTGAATATCTTGTCTCAATACCCGACCGGCTGTAGATCTGATGGATGATTCTTCGGTTAACATCGCTGTCTGCAACCAGTTCCTTCATCTGTTCACGCAGTTCTTCCTGCTGATATTTAAACCGGGGTAGTGAAGTCTCAATTTTGTGAATATATGCAGGCATCTTGTTCTTTTACTACTGTATGTATGGTAACAGGTATTTACGGATAAATCATCTCATTTTCTTAAAGAAATGCATTATCTGCTCAAAATCGTTCGAATCCAATAGGTTATCTTATGATTAAAATTCCGTTTCGACCGGCTTATTACTGACGCTATAATCTGGTCTGATGCCAGAACCTGGCATTATGGAGTACGGCCGCAACCGTTAATCCGATGATCAGTCCGATCCAGAGTCCCGGCGGACCATAATCAAGTGTAAAACCAAGAAGCCAGGCGACCGGCAAACCGACAATCCAGTAGGCAAACAGATTTACCAACATCGGGATTTTGGTATCTTTAAGCCCCCGAAGAGCTCCAAAGCCACTAACCTGCAGTCCGTCGGAAATCTGGAAAATGGCAGCCATATAAATCAGCTGAATGGCAAGGTTTTTTACATCCTGGTCATCTGTGTAAATGGAAACGATCAAATCCGGAAAGAGAAACATCAGAAGAGCCGTTAATGTCATAAATGAGGTACAGATGGCAACGCCCACCAACCCCCTGAACCGTGCCGATGCAAGATTGTTCTTGCCGGCTGCATTTCCAACCCGTGCTGTAATTGCAATCGACAACCCGAATGGTACCATGAATGTCATGGCCGCAAAATTGATGGCAACCTGGTGTCCGGCAACTGCAATGGTACCAATGGAACTCATTAATAAACTCACCAAAGCAAAAAGAGTTACTTCCATAGTAGAACTGATACCGATCGGTATTCCGATTTGCATCATCTCTTTGAAATATTTCAATTCAGGCCACCGGAACTTTTTAAATATCTCAAATCGCCGGTAGGTGGGGTACCGGTAAGTAAAAGTCAGCATACCGGTAAACATCACAACAAATACGATGGAAGAGGCGTAACCGGTTCCAACAGCTCCCAGTTGCGGAAAACCGAGCTTCCCATACATCAGAATGTAATTTGCCGGTATATTCACAAGCACTCCGGCCAGTGCAACATACATGGCAGGGCGGGTAACAGACATTCCTTCATTAAAATATCGCATCGCTCCATATGCGTAAATGGGAAATATTCCCCAGGAGATTGCCTTCAGATAGCCGTCAGCTACCGGAATGATCTCACTGCTCACATCGAGTAAAATCATTAGGAAGT
The DNA here is from genome assembly GCA_964449075.1 of uncultured Balneolaceae bacterium. Lineage (GTDB taxonomy): Bacteria > Bacteroidota > Rhodothermia > Balneolales > Balneolaceae > CAYVBJ01. The sequence goes on along the minus strand of CAYVBJ010000024.1, from coordinate 13,312 downwards.
CAAGATTTCTGAGAATAAAAAAAGTGGGTATTGCAAGAATCTGGCTCAGCCAGATCACCTGTCTTGCATTTTTTCCTACGAGGTGAAAATCCCGCGCACCTATATTGTGAGCCACAATCGGACTTACGGCCATCATACAGCCGAGACACAGTACCACAATGGGCAGAAGGATACTGGAACCGACGGCTACAGCGGCAAGATCGGTTGGGGAAAGGCGCCCGGCCATTACGGTATCCACAAAACTCATACTCATTTGCAGTATCTGTGCAATGATAACAGGGATGCCGACTTTTAAAAGTGTGCCGGCTTCATCCCAAAAATGAATTCTGTATGTACGTGACGTATTGAGCATTTGTGTAGAGTGCTGTGATGGTACGAAAAATTACACTCAGAGTTTAAAGGCAAAATTATTTTTTCGTTTTTTTAAAATGAAATCGAACAGAACAGGAAATGAGGCGGACAAATTAAATGAAATAGGTGGGAGTACTCTCAAGGTAGAATCAGAAGCCATTTGTTCCTGAGCTGTCCACAGGAAACTATGGAAGCAGTGGCAGAGGGAGTCTAAAAGGTTTTAAGGAATAGCGGCTGACTAACTCTCAATTTGTATCTCTAATAATTATATTATCGCCAAGTGGCAATTTCACTATCATACGGCTTTCCTTTCCGACGGCTGAGTGGACCTCGAAACTTCCGCCGAGCAGGTTCAGCCGCTCGCGAATGCTGAAGAGTCCAAATCCTTTCCTGGCTTCTGCTTGCTTGATATCAAAGCCACCACCCTGATCAATAACACGAATGATCAACTGGTTTTGTTTCGAATTCTCGATTTCAATAAGAGCTTCATCCGTATCTGAATGCTTAACAATGTTAAAAAGCAATTCACGTACAATTTTCAAAATCAAAATACGCAAATCTCTGCCTGGAATAAGGAAGTTTGATTCAGCTTCTACTGTTGTTTCCAGGTTATACATCTCTTCAAATCTTTTTGCCAGCCAGTTCACT
>CAYVBJ010000024.1:3754-12213 GCA_964449075.1 uncultured Balneolaceae bacterium | reverse complement strand
TACTGTTGTTTCCAGGTTATACATCTCTTCAAATCTTTTTGCCAGCCAGTTCACTATAATAGTAAGCTCTTCAGATTTCAGGACAGGCGGATTAAGATCATGGCTTAGCTGTCGTGTTATTTCAAGAGCTTGAACTGTCATTTCCGTAACCTCAGTAATTTTCTCTTCTACATATTTGGTTATACCCTCTTCATTAATCCGCCGTTGAATTAGGTTCATAGTCAGACGAATAGCAAACAGAACCTGTTGAAGATCACCGTGTAGTAGTTCTGATATACGCTGCCGCTCATTTTGTTCACTAACTGTGAGCTGTGAAGCAAGTTTCCGGACCTGCCGGGTGCGTTCCCTTACTCGTTCTTCGAGTTTATCTTTCGCCTCCTCTGCCTCTCGTTTCGCTTCTATACGATCTGTGGCATCTTCAAATGCCAGCAGAATAAGCCGGACATCATCAATTTGCCGGGCGTTGAGCAGTAGTATGCGATGGCCGATGCCGGGAAACTTATGCTCAACCTGGAAATCATCTATTGTCTTTTTTTCAGGAAGTATTTCTTCCAGAAGTTTTCTCAACTTAGGTATATCAAATTGTCTGTTAATTAGTGCGTAGAGAGATATTCCTTTTAACTTCTTCTCTTCTATCTTAAAAAGATTGCAAAAAGCCGTATTGGCCATTTCTACTCGCAGATCAGTATTCAGAACCAGGAACCCCTCTCTTAATGTATCAAAAAGCTCATCTGTGAACTTTCCTTCCATGCTTTCAAAATCGAATTTACCCTCCGCTTCTGCCATATTGTTCTTTTTAAAAATTATTACCCGAGTTCACCACTCAGTTGTAAATAATATATATTTTAAAACTACGAAATTTGACTATCAGAGACAGGCAATGTAACGGTAAAGGAAGTGCCCTTTCCTTTTTCGGATGTGAAGCTGATAGTACCGTTATGAGCTTCAATAATCTGTTTTGAGATGGCCAGGCCCAGCCCAGTGCCGCTCGATTTGGTTGAAAAGTTGGGAACAAATATTTTTTCCTTGTTTTCAGAACGGATTCCCTCGCCGTTATCAGCAATCGTTACTGTTGTTTTGTTGCCTGAGCGTTTCATCTTTAAAGTCAGCGTTCCGGAATTGTTCATTGCCTCAATTCCGTTTTTTGCCAGATTGATGAAGACTCTCCGAAGCTCATCCGCAACACCGACAACAAAAACCGGTTTTTCAGGTATCTGTACTTGTAAATCTAACTCTTCATCATTTGAATAGAGATCAGCTACAGATGTAATCAATTCATTCAATTCTATGATTTTGAAAGGCTCCCGGACAGGTTTTGCAAATTTTGAAAAATCTGAAGCAATTTTATTGAGTGAATCGATCTGCTCAATGATGTTGCGAGTCAGTTTTTCAACCTGCGGACGAAGGTCTTCCGAATTACCGGGATCTTGCTGCAATCTTCTTTGCAGATGCTGCAGATTCAATTTCATCGGGGTTAGCGGATTTTTTATTTCATGCGCTACCTGCTGGGCCATCTCTTTCCAGGCCGCTTCCCGTTCTGCTTTTGCTAACTCATACTGCAGCTCTTTTAACCTTTGAGCCATTGTGTTGTAGGCTTCTGAGAGGGAACCGATTTCATCACGACTGGTGACTGGTAATTTTGTATCAAGATTTCCGCGTGAAATTTTATCAAGGCCGGCTCTTATTTTCTCAATCGGTTTTGTAAGCTGACGTGAGAAAACAGCAGTTCCGGCAATAAAAAATCCGAATATGATAAAGTAGAGCACAAGCAGGTAACTTGTGGTTTCAAGGATCTGCTCCGTATAGACCGGGGATGTTAAAAATGTTGGTATTGCCAGTGCGGCAACAGTTTCGCCGCTGCTGTTCTGAAGAGCTTTGTAACCAACCAGTAGTTTTTCATTTCCAATTTGTTCAGTAGACAGAAAATTTTTTCTCTGCCTGTTATATAGAATGTCAAAAACCTGATAGGGCATCTGACGGGGTATTAAATGCTGCTGAAAAATTTGGGGAGTTGTCGACTCCTGAACTGTGCCCTGCCTGTAAAAGATTGCGTCCACATCAAAAACAGTTGTTGAAGAGAGGGAACTAATCTCAAAGGAATTATTGCTGTTTTCAATGCTTTCGGAATCTAAAGTCTCACTGATATCGTCCAATTTGGTAATCAGGTCTCTCTCCAGGCGATCTTCAACCTGGTTTGTCATCGTAAACTGGGTGGTAATTATTAACGCTACAAGAAAAATCAAAACTGCTATTGCCAGTCCGTCGAGTAATCTGCTCTGGAATCTGACACTCTGATTATAGAGGGAAAATTGTCGTAATCCTAAAAAACTGAGAAGGGGAAAGAGGAAAACTCCTAAAAAAATAAGGGAGACATTGTAGCGGAAATATGAAAAAAGATGGACATTGAAGCCCGCAACAGGTGTACTTGCTTTTACTATTTTATCTTTGTTATGTTTTAAAATTACTTCCCTGAACTGGCCACGTGCGGTGAAATTGGAGATATAGGCAATGGAATCGCTGAGGGCTATCTCTTGTTCCCGTTCAGGCAGGCGATTGTATTCAGGCTGGCCTTCATAAAACCCTTTTTGAACATTTCTTGACATAACTCCATTTGTAAATTCAGCAATGTAATAGCTTTTTTTCCACTCATCACCCGATGAGGCCGCAAGAACAGCACGGATTGGCTTATTGAAGTCGGGACGTTCCTGGTAAACAGCTGCAAATACCCAGGCGATAATCTCATCCGGTTGTAAATCATCATATATAGGGATCCAGCCCCGGTGCAGGGTAGAGAACTGATCACTTAATCCCGCCGGCTTGCCGCGAATCACCGGCCGGTTGGTTTCTCTGCGAATTTGTTCACCTCTGTAGGAGACATCCATCAAATCGACGTCAAAATAAGCGGTCCAGGCAGGTGAATCCAGGGTAGTGGAATAATCTGAAATCAGGTTGCCATCAGGTTCTAACAGCTGGATATCAAAGGAATACTGGCGCCATTCCGGCTGAATACTGGCTTGTAAAACGCGCTGAAACTGAGATTGCACAATGCCTGGCCGGTTGATAATATCTTCTCCTGACAGAAATAAAAACCGACTTTCAATGGAAGCAAGAACTTGCCGTGTAATTTCACGGGTTATATTTGTATCTTCATTAGCAAATTCATCAGCAATTTGCAGCAGGTTCTGATCCCGTTCTTTTACAGCCATGGCATTAATAATAGAATAGCCCGAAACAGATATAATAAGTGAGAAAAACAGTAATTTACGAATCCCCGATACCTGGAGATAACGAACCGGAAATTTGAAAATGTAAAGACTGCAGAACAGAACTGTCAGAAACAATCCGATTGCCAGAAAGAATTTCCATGTCAGGAAAATTTGTTCTTCGAGAATAAAACCAGTTATAAATAAACCGAAAAGGAAAGTGATGAAGCTTAACAGTGCAATAATTGTAGATTTGTCGGTTTCATAAATAAAAAGCATCCATCCGGATGAAATCAGGAGTATCAGAATACTGCTTAAAAACAGACCGCTGATTATGTAAAAAAGGAAAGCACTGTATGTAGGGTATATCGTTAATTCCGCTAATCCAAACCTGCCACTTGACATCAATGATGAGGTGCTGTCGATAAAAAAGAGGATAAGTACCAGGTTTAATATCCCGAAAAGAGCTGATAAGATAAACGACACATAGTGATTGTTGTTACTTGAAATTGATCTCTGTTTTTGAACAAAAAGTGTTATCGCTGCGGCTATTGAAATAACATAAATAGTATGGACCGTGTAACTGATAAAACCAAAGGCAGCTCCAAGATTTTCATCTTTTATATTGGGCATCAGGCCATTGATTAAAAGAGATACAAAATCAGTGAACTGCAAGTATATCCAAAAACCTGTAAGACCGGAGATAATGAAAAGCAGGGCCTGTTTATTTCTATTGTTCGAAAACCAGACAAGTAAAATGAGAATACCGGTAATGACGATTCCGATTATCAGCGAATATTGAATCCGGTTTCGGTTTTTATTGGTTGAAGATAAGTATTCATTACGATCATCTGCCTCTGCATACACAACTCCAACCGAATCCTGGTCTGCAATGCTAAGCTTTTTGTGAATAGCAGGAGCAGAAACCAATGGTGAAAAAAAAGAAAAATGAACCGGGTACATATTCCGGAGCTTTGAATGATTGGAAAGATCCGTTTCCTGTCCTGCAGCAATTGGCAGTGAATTTTTTTGATCCAGCTGCCTGGCAGTCACTATTTCAAAGAGCTGTCCGTTATCACTATTTTCTGTTTTTTGGTAACCATAGAGAAGAATTACGTTGTTTTTCTTGATAACTGACGTGTAAAGGGAATCTTCCTGAATTTCAGGCGCTTCCGGGGGTGACTGAAAGGAAAAACCGTTCCATGCAATGAGTGCACCCTCCCGGTAAACGGCTATATTCCAGAATTCGTAGTCGCGGATTGCCTGGTAGAATGTTGTTCCGGATGAATTGTTCTGAATATGAGGTAAGAGACTGTTTTTCAGGTTTAACGAACGGGCCCTGAAGTCTGTGTATATGTTTTCAAATAGTTCAGCCCCGCTGTTAATACTCTGCTCCATAAGAGGGTGTAAATCTCCGGTATCAGGATCAGAATTGCGTTCAAGATATGAAAATCCCAAAAGAGCAGCCACACCTGTAACAAACAGAGCTGTGAGAATATATAGAATAAGATTCTGTCTGAATTTCAAAACGTATAAATTCGTTTTACTGAAGTGAAAATCTACGAAACTAAACGATAAGATTCGGAATTTCTGATTTATCCCTGTTTTGCAACACGCCGATAATGGCATTGGCTGCCAGTTCTGCCATCTTTTTTCTGGCGTAAAATGTTGCACTTCCGATGTGGGGAAGTAAAATGCAATTTGGTGCCTCAAGTAGACCAGGATGAACAGACGGTTCATTTTCATAGACATCAAGTCCGGCACCGGCAATCTTCTTACTCACAAGTGCATCAGCCAGGGCTTTCTCTTCAATGACTGCCCCGCGCGCTGTGTTTACAATTATAGCATGCTTTTGCATTAATGCCAGGCGTTTTCGATTTAAAAGATGGTGAGTTTCGTCGGTTAAGGGACAGTGCAGGCTCAGGATGTCGGCCCTGGCGAGAAGTTTCTCCAAATCGGGTTCGTAAACTGCGTTTAGTTTTTCTTCAGTCTTGCGTGATACTCTGTTGCGGTTGTGATAGATAATCCTGGTGCCGAAAGATCCGGCTCTTTTGGCAAATGCCTGCCCTATACGGCCCATGCCGATTATCCCTGTTACAGACTGCGATAATTCTGTTCCCCTGAAACCAAGCGGCTCCCATCCTGTGAACTGTCCATCGCGCAGGTAAGATTCTGCCGCCGGAAATTTTCGGGCAGCAGCGATCATCAGTCCAATGGCAAGGTCGGCTGTTGCATCTGTAAGCACATCGGGGGTGTTGGCAACTCTTATTCCAAGTTCTGCAGCTGCAGATGTATCAATATTATTATAACCTACAGCGTAGTTTGCTACGATTTTTAACTGCTTTGATTTTGTTAAAACAGACCTGGTAACCCTGTTCGACAACATAGACAAGAAAGCATCTTTATCGTGCAGAGCATTTATCAGCTTTTCTTCCGTATTTAAATTACCACGGCCCGCAACTGTAACCTCTCCTCTCTCCTGAAGTTTATTAATCGCGATCTCCGGAACTGGTTCAGCTATGAGTATTTTAGGTCTGTTCGGAGTATTTGCCATAACAATAAACTGCGCTCTGGTTGAATGAAATATGAGTCAGGAATCTGGGTTATCTTTGGAGGCTGTCCAAAAATATTAATTATCCCGGATTTCGGTCTTTTCAGCATCGTTCCACATCCGTTCAATGCCATAAAACTCTCGTTTTTCTTCATTGAAAATGTGAACAACAACGTTTACATAATCCAGAATGATCCAGCGCCTTGAATCCAATCCCTCTTTTTTCCATGCCTTTTCGCCAAGCGATTTATTGGTCTGTTCGGCTACATTGTCAGCCAGTGCTTTGATCTGTGTTTCGGATGTACCATGGCATACAACAAAATAGTCTGTAAGTGTAGTCAACTTAGTTACATCAAGGAGGACAATATCTTTTGCTTTCTTTTCAAGAAGTGCGTCTGTAATCGTCTTAATCAGGGCTGATGAATCTGTTTTTTTCCCATCTGAAGTGGTGCTGAATTGGGTCTCTAATGTATCGGGTTGTTTACTCATAAGCATTTATAGGTTTAAAGATGTGTAATCAGATCCAAGGACAAGGGTAACGTCAAGGTAAAAATCGGCAGATTCTTCTCTGATAATTTGTTCTTCCGGAACGCCCAGAGCCTGTGCAACACGTCTTGCATTTTCCATGTTACCGGTTCTGCTGATAACTAAAGTATTTTCCAGATCAAAATTGTCAAAATTACCGGTTTCTACCACGTCAAATCCGTATCGTCGTAAAGATGACGTATACTTTGTAGCCAGGCCCGGAATGCCGCATCCGTTCAACACCTCAAGCTGAATTATGGAACTGATTAGTGCAGGATCTTCTTCTGCTCTCTCATTCAGGATACGCGGATACACGAAACGAGTTAAAAGCGCAAGAATCAGAATAAATAATAAAACAGAAAGGAAACCGATTGCCGAGTTTAATGCAAAACTTTTTTGCTCCTGATTATTTTGTCTCATTCTTGAAATTTAATAGCCAAATCTGTTGCGTCCAAAAGGTGAATGGTACAGTGAGTTTCCAAACTGTGATCCAAAAGGTGAATAGTAGGGCCGCTGAGAAAAGGAAACGGATAAACTCGTATTCGGAGATATTTCATAATTGAGCATTGCCCGGTCAATCACGATACTGGCGCCCAAAGCATTGTCATTATTCATAAAGCTGTTACCAAACGGCGAGTGCAATACAGATACATCAACATATGCATCTACCTTGTCACTTATATCAAATGCCATAGAGTTTGTATAGGCATTGATGTTTTGTGTTTGTCCGCCAAAACTGCTGAATGACATGCTGTAGGAGTGAGACATGGTCATATTGAGCATGTTCATAAAATTACCGGGGCCCGACTCAGGACTGTGGGTATGCTTAATTGTACCGGAAAAATTATCACTGTTATACCTCAGATCTTCCCGTAACTGGGCTTCTGCGAGAGTTGACAGGCTCAGCAAGAAGGTTATTACTAGTATTGAATATTTCATGGAAAAACGATTTTGGTTATACAACAAAACGAAACAGTCTGGATTAAATTATAAGCAAACTATGTGAACTTGTAAACTCTTTTGCTGTTATTGGAAAAGATTTAATGAAAGTGTAATACAACTTTACCTGGTGTTAATAATAGTGTTAATTTTTAAAAAATAAGTTTGGTACAATACCTGCAGTCTGGCTTGGGTTTTTAATTGAAATATTTCGGTTGGGTATAAGTTTTATACAGAAGGAAAAGTTAAAATTATATGATCACCAAAAATAAAAAATCTGAAAATAAGGATAAAAAATATACGGGCATCCGGCGGCACTTAATTGAGTGGGGTGTAATTTTGACGGTGATGCTTTTGCTTTATATAACCGGTTATCATACAACGGTGATCGGCACAATGCAGAGAGTACTACTGGCCACCGGATTAATTACACCTACTGTTCCGGCTCAGATTGACGAATTTCCGAAGGCATCCGGAGATTTTCACTTTACGGATGAGAATAATCAGATGAAATCAATCACTGATTTCCAGGGAGATGTTGTCTTTTTAAATGTCTGGGCAACCTGGTGTCCTCCCTGTATAGCAGAGATGCCTTCAATAGAGTCACTTTACGAAAATATTTCTGATGTAAATAATATTTCATTCGTCATGGTTTCAACGGATGAAGATTTTGAAAAGGCTAAAGAATTTATGGAAGAGAGAGATTACGGATTGCCTGTTTACCATTACCGAAGCCGGTCACTGGATGCTTATAGCAGTACGGTTGTTCCCACCACATATGTGATTACACCGGATGGCAGGCTTGCGCTTGAAAAACAGGGCTTTGCAAAATACGATACACCTGATTTTGAATATTTTTTACGCCGGCTGGCTGAAACTGCAGAAACACAACCGGTTAATGAGTAGATGAGCGGGATTTAACCGGGAACGATTTTAATGGGCGGTGGGGGTATTTTACTTGCGGAGGCGGAGAGATTCCCCCACGTGATCATTTTTAAAAATACATTTGATCCCTGTTTTGTCGGGACAGGCTTCTTATCCCTTCGCATTCAAATAGTTCCAATCGTTGCAAAGATTCTGGTTTAACTCCTGTTAATAAATGCGGAGGCGAAGGGATTCCCCGATGTGATTATTTTCAAAAATACATTTGATCCCTGTTTTGTCGGGACAGGCTTCTCATCCCTTTGCATTCAAATAGTTCCAATCGTTGCAAAGATTCTGGTTTAACTCCTGTTAATAAA
>CAYVBJ010000024.1:0-3654 GCA_964449075.1 uncultured Balneolaceae bacterium | reverse complement strand
TGCGGAGGCGAAGGGATTCGAACCCCCGGGCCGTAAGATGATGGAGTGTGATTTTTGAGAACGCCTCATTCGACCACCCTGGCACAACTCCCTGCAATAATTCACCCTTGTTGAAGTTTATAAAATGAAATATATTACAAAGCTTATTGCTTTTTCAAAAAAAACTATTATTAAAAAGAAAATTAACGAATGAAACTGACCGATTTCAAATTTGAAGTAGATGATCTAAACGTACCAGAAGAGCCGGTAGAACCGAGAGATGCGGCCAAGCTGATGGTACTGAACAGAGAAGATGAATCCATAAAACACGAAACGTTTGCCGACCTTCACAAATATGTAAATGAGGGTGATGTAATTATCTATAACAATACAAAAGTGTTTCCGGCTCGCTTGCGTGGTAAAAAAGAAAAAACGGAAGCAGATATCGAAGTCTTTCTGCTTAGAGAACTGCAGCCTGAAAATATGCTTTGGGATGTTTTGGTTGAGCCGGCAAGAAAAATCAGGATTGGAAATAAACTCTACTTTGGGGAAGATCTGATGGCTGAAGTTGTTGACAATACGACCTCACGCGGACGCACCATCCGGTTTTTGTATGAAGGACCGAATCATGAATTATATGACAAACTGGATAAAATCGGCCAGATGCCGCTGCCTCCGTATATAGAAAGAGAGCCCAGGGAAAGTGATAAGGAGAAATACCAGACGATTTTTGCAAAGGAACGCGGCGCTGTTGCTGCACCCACAGCAGCTATGCATTTTACCGAAGAACTGGTAGAGAAGATAAAAAATAAAGGTGCGGAATTCCTTCCTGTTACACTCCATATCGGGTGGGGCACGTTCAGACCGGTAGAAGTGGAAGATCTTACCAAGCACAGAATGGACTCGGAAAATTATACGATTTCCAAAGAAACTTCAGATAAAATAAATGCAGCATTAAAAGATAAAAAAAGCAGAGTTATTGCATGTGGTACTTCTGCAACCAGGGTAATTGAGACCAGCGTGATGGCCAGTGGAATGTCTAAACCAAGCACAGGCTGGACTGATAAGTTTATATATCCTCCATACGATTTCAAAATTACGGAAGCGTTGATTACCAATTTTCACAGGCCTGAATCAACAAAACTAATGCTGGGTGCTGCTTTTGCAGGGTATGATTTTATTATGAAAGCATTCGAAGAAGCAAAAGAAAAAGACTACAGGTTTTTTGCTTTCGGAGACGCAATATTGATTATCTAACTCATTTGTTTATTTGTGTCACATTTAGCACTAATCATTCCGGCAGCAGGTTCAGGTAAAAGAATGAAAAGCCGGCTGCCAAAACCATACATGAAAATTGCCGGTGATCCGGTTTTAAAGCATACTCTTTTATGTTTTCAAAATTTACCGGATCTAAAGCAGGTTGTTATCTCTACAGCAGCAGAATATACTTCAGAAGCACTGAAAATCGCTAAAAGGGTTTTTCCGAACCTGGCAGTTAGTTGCGTAACCGGTGGCAGTAAAAGACAGGATTCTATTCAAAAGGCACTCAGCAGTATTGAAAGCAGTGTTGAATATGTAATTGTTCACGATGCGGTGAGGCCGTTTGTTGAGCATTTATCAATTGAAAAATGCCTGGAGACGGCAAAAATATCGGGCGCTGCAATTTTATCAATTCCCGCGAGAGATACAATCAAGGTGGCAGATAAAAAAAGGATCGTACAATCAACACCGGACAGAAGAACAGTTTGGCAGGCACAAACTCCTCAAATTTTCAAAAAAGAGATCCTGGATCGCGCATATGCTTATGCAAAATCCACCGGTTACATCGGAACCGATGATGCATCACTGGTTGAACATCTCGGTGAAAACGTCACTCTTGTTGAGGGGAGCTACAAGAACTTTAAAATCACATATCCGGCGGATATGAAATATGCAGAACTGCTGATAACCGGAGAAAATTAATGGGTTATCGAATTGGGTTTGGTTATGATTTGCATCAGCTGTCGGAGAAAAGGCCGCTGATAATCGGAGGAGTTCAAATTCCGTTCGATAAAGGCCTGAAAGGCCATTCAGATGCAGATGTGCTCTTGCATGCAATTGCAGATGCTATCCTGGGTGCTATGGCGGCCGGAGATATCGGAACCCATTTCCCCGATACTTCCGATAAACATAAGGATATGGACAGCCGGATTATTCTGTCTCAGGTCGCAGAGATGATGGATAAGAAAAATTATCAGATTGAAAATGTCGACTCAACAATTATAGCAGAAGCACCAAAATTTATCACCTTTATTCCCGGTATAAGGAAAAGCATCGCAGAAATTTTAGAAATCGACAAATCACAGGCTTCTGTAAAGGCAACTACAAATGAAAAAATGGGCTATTTAGGCGAAGGTAAAGCAATTGCAGTTCATGCCGTAGTTTTGCTTAGCAGTATTATTTAAAATGACAGGATAATTTTTCACTAATGGAATCATTTCTTGAACAGCTAATACAATGGATTCAAACGCTGTCTCCGATAAGCATTTATACTGTTTTTCTCGTGATAGCTTATGTGGAAAATATTCTTCCTCCTATTCCGGGTGATCTGCTTGTTGCTTTTGGCGGCTACCTGGCTGCCCTGCAAATTGTAAGTTTTACAGCGATTCTGCTGATCACGACCGTAGCATCAGTAATAGGATTTATGACAATGTACTGCATTGGAAGCTACTGGGGTAAAATAATAGAAGAGAAGAAACATCGCTTTTGGCTGATGCGGTTTATTGATTTCAAATATTATTCCAGGGCAAAGAGATGGATGCAGAACTGGGGACAGGGAGTGGTTTTGGCTAACAGGTTTTTAGCAGGCACACGATCAGTCATTTCTCTTTCGGCAGGTATTACCAAGACAAAAGTTATTCCTACAATAATCAGCTCAACCGTGAGTTCTCTTTTATGGAATTCCATATTACTGGGGGCTGGCTGGATTGTACATGAAAATTGGCAGGTGATCGGCGACTATCTCAATATATATGGCAGAGTTATTCTTGCCGCTATTTTGGTTGCAATTTTAGCCCGTTGGATATACCTGAGAAGGCGGAAAAAAAGATTACTTGAACTGTTGGATAGAGAAGAGTAAAAAAACAATTGTTTCAGATGTTGACAATAGATTAAGTTGTACTTATTTTGAAAGTCTTTCGCTGATGTATTATAATTTTTTATAACAGTTGATTTATTGAAAACATTGGGGGGATACCAAAGTGGCCAACTGGGGCAGACTGTAAATCTGTTGGCGTAAGCCTTCGCAGGTTCGAATCCTGCTCCCCCCACTTTGGAATGCATAAGGTAAGTCTTTTGAGAAGTATTTAAATCAAAACTTACCTTATGTCCAGACTTATTGTTTGCGGGCGTAACTCAATTGGCAGAGTGTCACCCTTCCAAGGTGAATGTTGCCGGTTCGACTCCGGTCGCCCGCTCACTGAACTACGCCGATATAGCTCAGCGGTAGAGCACTTCCATGGTAAGGAAGGGGTCGTCGGTTCAAGTCCGACTATCGGCTCTTCAGGTTAACTGTAAGATGAATTAAGTGAAGGTTTTTAAAAAAGATTTTAGATAACAAATAATTAAGTAACAGTACTACAATGGCAAAAGAGACATTTCAACGCAACAAACCACATGTGAACGTAGGAACGATTG
>CAYVBJ010000023.1:0-50689 GCA_964449075.1 uncultured Balneolaceae bacterium | reverse complement strand
ATACATTCGAAATTATAGATGTAAATGAGGCAGCCCTGGAGAGATATGGCTATTCGAAAAAGGAATTCCAAAAAATGTATTTTACCGACCTGGGCAATAAAATAAAACCTGAGGAGCTTGACGGAATCGATAAGGAGATGTTTAATCCGTCAGCAATATGGACACATTCAGACAGAGACGGGAACAAGTTTTATGTACAGCTGACAAGCCACCTGATACACCAGAAAGGGAATCCTGTTCAGTTTACAATAGCGCATGTAGTTGATTCGATCATCAGGGACGAAAAAAAGAGCCTTGCATTGCTGCCCAGAATTGAAAGTGTAAGGGCACACATCCCCATGGCGATGATTGAGTGGGATAAAAATTTTAATGTTCGTGACTGGTCCGACAAAGCAAAAGAGATTTTTGGATGGGAGTTTGAAGAGGTTCGCGGAAAAAACTTATTTGACATTGGGCTTCTGCCGGCTAAGAACAGGGAGTTTGTTGAAAAGCAGCTATCCGATTTTATAACAAAAGGGAAGAATTACTTTAGCACCGAATCCGAAAATAAGACAAAAGACGGCAAGACAATCTATTGTAACTGGCACAATGCCGCCATTTACGACCTGGACCGAAACCTGATCAGTATTTATTCGCTTGTTGAAGATATCACCGACAAGAGAGTGGCAGAACAAAAACTGAAAGAGTCTATTGAAAGTTATAAAGTTCTTTTTAACTCCATCCAGGACGCGATGTATATACTCGATGAGGATGGTCGTTTTTTAGAAGTGAACCAGGGTGCTGAACGGATGTATGGATATCCGAGAGAAAAATTTATCGGTAGTACGCCTGATTTTTTGGCTGCACCCGGAAAGGTGGATATGAATTTGACATACAGACGCATGGAAGATGCACTGAATGGAGGTGTTCAGCAATTTGAATGGTGGGGAAGGAAAAAGAACGGTGAAATTTTTCCAAAAGAGCTGCAATTGAATCCGGGTAAATATTTTGGTAAACCCGTTGTGATTGCTATTGCCAGAGATATCACTGAAAGAAAAAAGGCGGAACAGAAAATAAAAGAGAGTCTCAAAGAAAAAGAGATATTACTTGCAGAGATTCATCACCGTGTGAAGAACAATCTTGCCGTTATCACGGGCTTACTGGAGCTCCAGGTGCAAAATACAGACAATGATGAAGCAAAAACGGTGTTGAGAGACAGCCAGCTCAGAATAAACTCTATGGCTCTTATTCATGAAAAGCTTTATGAGAGTGATAATCTCTCCCTTATACAGTTTGGTAAATATATTGGTGAATTGATCGATGTTATTGCAGATTCACATATCACCAAAGAAAAACCGATTGAAATCGATATAGAATCAGACCCGATCGAATTTACAATAACCCAGGCAATTCCATGCGGTCTGCTTATGAATGAAATTGTAACAAATGCTCTGAAACATGCTTTTGAAGGTCGAAAATCCGGGAAAATTGTAATTTCACTGAAAAAAGAGGGAGACGTTATTCAGCTTGTAATTTCGGATAACGGTGTAGGGTTACCTGATAATTTTGAGGAGATGAAGGTAAAATCCCTGGGAATGACATTGATTTATACGCTTGCAAGCCAGTTGAATGCGGATATGAATATTGAATCCGGTGAAGGCACCGTTTATCGACTCACATTTGAAGTGCAGGAAGCCAAACATGTACTTTCATAAAAGACGATTTCTTGTGAAGAAATCTGTTAAGGCGTTTCCGGGTTAATTGTCAATCTGAGATGCTTTTTCTTGAATAATAGTCAGAGCTCGATTAACCTCGCTGAGATGAGACCGCACTGATACTATGGCGAGCCTTAACACAAATTTACCATCGATCAGCGTTGTTGAGAGAAATATTCGTCCGTCGCTGAGTAATTCCTGGTGCAGGCGCCTGTTGAATTCATCGGGATCTCCATTTCCGGGAATGTACCTGAACGTAACAACCGAAAGATCCGGTTCGGGCCCGGTTTCAAAGCCACTCATGCTGCTAATTTTTTCATGGGCATACCGGGCAAGAAGCAGCTTTTCCTGAATCGCGGCTCTGAAAGGAGCTACTCCATGCACTTTCAGTGGCAGCCACATACGAAGTCCGCGGAAATGTTTGCTCAATTCGGGTGAAATATCGGCCGGTGAATATTCTACGGGTTCGGAATCGGCATCCTGCATGTAGTCTGCATCAAACCGGAAAGTACTTTTTAACGTGGATATGTCCCTGACAATAAGAGCACCGATACCATAGGGAAGGAAAAGTGCTTTATGAGGATCCAGTACAACAGAGTCTGCTTTTTCTATTCCCTTCATCTTGCCTTTTACCTGATCATCAAGAAGAAAAAAACCGCCGTAAGCTGCGTCAACATGATACCAAAGATTGTATTTGCGGGCCACGTCAGCTATGCTGTTCAGCGGATCAATAGCGCCGGTATCGGTTGTGCCGGCAGATCCTACTACAAGCCAGGGGTTTAATTTGTTTTGAATATCTTTTTCTATCAACGAATTGAGGTGCGCCGGATCCATCCGGAAGCGGTTGTCCATCTCAACGCGTCTTATAACAGATTTGCCCAAACCTGCAATGGCCAATGCTTTATCAATACAGTGATGCGCCTGTTTGGTGAGATAGATAACAGTTTTGGATGATTCCTGAGTGGATATTCCTTTGGATTCCCGTGCGGCGACAACCGCAGTTAAATTAGCCAAACTTCCGCCTGATGAAAGATAGCCGCCGGAATTTCCGGTAAACCCGATCAGGTCTGCCATCCAGTTGCACAGACTCTTCTCAACATTTACTGCACCGGGAGAGGCAAACCAGACACCCGCATAGCGGTTTGACACAGCAGCAAGATAATCACCTAATGCCGCACTGTAAATTCCGCCTCCCGGTATATACCCAAAATGGTTACCGGATGCCGGATTTATCCCGCCGCGATCTACACTCTTTTCAACAGATTGTATAACTTTATGAACCTCAATTCCTTCTTCAAAAAATTGTTCGGATAATAGTTTTTCATTATCCTGAACAGGAGGCTCATATGCTTTGGCCCCTGAAAGATTTTCAAGAAAACGTTCACTGTATTTAATAACAGGCTCTCTTTGGTGTTTTCGGATGTCTGAATCAGGTTCAAGCTGAGATGAAAGTTTTTCGAGTTCTAAAATCTGTTTCCTCATGAAAGGGAATTAGTTTTGTTCTGAATCATGTATGGCAACACCAATACCCGAATCACCCATTCCGTAATATAAAAAATAGCGGTTATCGATCTTTGCAAGTCCTTCAATAAAGACAACATTTGGGATTTGACCGCCGATTTCGAGCTCTATGTCAGGTTCAAGGAAATACGAATCTGAACGCGATATAATTTTTTTAGGGTCATTTATATCAAACAAAACCTGTCCTGTTCTGTAAACCAGGTCATTATCTGCTGAATTATAGAGCAGTAAAATCCCATCATCAGTGATAATGGGTGTTGGCCCCGGCTCAATGAGACCGCTGTCGAATTTTGATTCACGTGTTTTCATTACCGGTTCTTCAACAGGTGTCCAGTTAATCAGATCCTCCGACCAGGCAATCCAAATATTAGTATCACCATAGTACATCCAGTATTTATCATTTATTTTTTCGGGTACAATTGCACCGGCTTTTGTCCAGCCCAAGTCGGGAAAAACCAGCCCGTGTTTCGTCCAGTTTTTTAAATCAGGAGATGATGCAATGGCGAGACGCGCTGTTTTACCGTCATACGCGGTGTATGTGAGATAAAATGTACCTTCAATTTTGACAACACGCGGATCTTCAGTACCTCCGGGAAGTTCCCAGGGTTCTGATGGTTCAAGAACGGGGTCCGGTTCCCTGTTAAAATCGATACCGTTGGTGCTTGTTGCCAGCCCGATGCGTGATGTGCCATTCCACTGCCCGATACCGGCAGAATCTTCAGCCCTGTATAACATGTAGATGGTTTCACCGTCAGACCAGGCTGCGGGGTTGAACAGATCTTTTGATTCCCAGCTATCTCCGCGCGGGGTCATAATCGGATTTCCTTCAAATTTTTCAAAAGGCCCAAGTTGCCAGTTTTTATTCAAATGATTCTTTTCACTGCATCCGAAAACAACCAAAATTGATATAAGTGCAGAGAAAATATAGTGAGGAAAGTTCCGGTTAATTTCCATAATCCTTTTTTGGGTTAACTAATTGTTACGGATAATCTAATGATAATTTACTTCACAGTTTGAGTCGCTGCTGTAAAATATTTCAAAACGCTTATAACTGTAAC
The DNA here is from genome assembly GCA_964449075.1 of uncultured Balneolaceae bacterium. Classification (GTDB taxonomy): domain Bacteria; phylum Bacteroidota; class Rhodothermia; order Balneolales; family Balneolaceae; genus CAYVBJ01. The sequence continues at coordinate 46,416 of CAYVBJ010000023.1, read as the reverse complement.
ATGTTAGTGAGCTTTTTAAAACGATGAACGGTTGTCTCATTTTGATCCATCCTCTTAATTTCATAAAATGTGCCTCTTGATTAAAACCTGTTTTGGAATTTTTGGGATGGAAAATAAAGCTAAACTATACTGGAGAAAGAACTTGCAGCTGCTGGCTGTTTTGCTGGGAATCTGGTTCACGGTTTCTTATGGCTTTGGTATTCTTTTGGTTGATCAGCTTGACAAGATTACTTTTTTTGGATTCGGTCTTGGGTTTTGGTTTGCGCAGCAAGGATCCCAATATGTATTTGTAGTCTTGATTTTTATCTATGTTTTCAAAATGAACAAACTGGATAAAGAGTTTGAATTTGATGAAATATGATGAACCTGTGCTGTAATACTGTAAACTGATGGATATTCAAACATGGACATTTGTTATTGTCGGTGTAACATTTGCCCTGTACATTGGGATTGCTGTATGGGCAAAAGTAATCACAACTAATGATTTTTACATCGCTGGCAGCAATGTAAATCCGCTGGCAAACGGAATGGCTACTGCTGCCGACTGGATGTCGGCCGCTTCATTTATCTCGATGGCGGGACTGATTGCTTTCATGGGATATGACGGCTCCGTTTACCTGATGGGATGGACTGGCGGCTATGTGCTGCTGGCTCTGTTACTGGCTCCCTACCTCCGGAAATTTGGCAAGTTTACCGTTCCTGACTTTGTGGGTGACCGCTATTATTCAAGCACAGCACGGATGGTTGCAGTAGTTTGTGCGGTATTTATCTCCTTTACATATGTAGCCGGACAAATGCGCGGGGTTGGTATTGTCTTTTCCCGGTTTCTGGATATCGGCATTACGGAAGGAGTGGTTGTCGGGATGGTTATTGTATTTTTCTACGCGGTAATAGGCGGGATGAAAGGAATCACCTATACACAGGTTGCACAATACTGCGTACTTATTTTTGCTTACCTGGTTCCGGCAATTTTTATCTCAATCCTGATAACCGGTAACCCGGTCCCACAGCTGGGATTTGGGAGTACCGTTACCGATGGTTCGGGCATGTACCTGCTGGATAAACTGGACGGATTGAGTACTCAGCTTGGTTTTGATGCATATACGGAAGGATCCAAATCAACAATCGATATTTTCTTTATTACGGCAGCACTGATGGTTGGTACCGCAGGACTTCCTCATGTGATCGTCCGATTTTTTACAGTCCCAAAAGTCAAAGATGCAAGAATTTCGGCAGGGTACGCACTTATCTTTATTGTTCTGCTTTACAGCACTGCACCGGCCGTTGCTGCTTTTGCAAAAACCAATCTTCTTGGCACAATTAACAATACGGAGTACAGTGAAGTGCCGGAGTGGTTTTACAATTGGGAAAATACAGGCTTGCTTACATTTAACGATATAAACAGGGACGGACGAATTCTTTACAGTGCAGATCCGGAAGAGAATGAATTGGAGATTGATCCTGATATTATGGTTCTGGCCAATCCTGAAATCGCAGATTTGCCCAACTGGGTTGTTGGCCTGGTTGCTGCAGGCGGGCTCGCTGCTGCGCTCTCAACTGCGGCGGGCCTGCTGCTGGTAATATCAACATCTATTGCACACGATTTACTGAAACGAACCCTGATTCCGGATATATCCGATAAACAGGAGCTCTTCATTGCCCGGGTTGCTGCGGCAGGAACAGTAGTGGTTGCCGGATACCTGGGGATTCATCCGCCGGGTTTTGTTGCACAGACGGTAGCATTTGCATTTGGCCTGGCAGCAGCATCTTTTTTTCCGGCTATCATGCTGGGCATTTTCTATAAAAAGATGAATAAAGAAGGAGCGATAGCCGGTATGGTTGCAGGAATCATTTTGACGGCTTCCTACATAATCTTCTTTACATTTATTCGTCCTGACCTGAACAATGCCGGAAACTGGTGGATGGGTATTTCACCGGAGGGCATAGGTACGGTTGGGATGATTGTAAACTTTATAGTTGCCCTGGCGGTATCAAAATATACAAAAACACCGCCGGCAGATATTGAAGAACTTGTAGAAAATATCAGGATACCGAGATCTGGCTAACAAATAGAACTGTCATGATGAGAAAAAGCAATGGTTTACAGATCTCGCCTAAGCTTATCTGAATTAGTTACGATCCATTGAGAGGTTAAAACAGATTTTCAGTAAATTACATATTTTGAATAGCTTACCAAAGTTGAAGTTATAAGATTCAGGGATCTATGGAAAAAGAAAACAAAAAAATTAAAATCCTGTCGGTCAGTTTTTTCAAAATTGCAGTTTTTTTCCTGTTGCTTATCACACTTATTCTCACCGGTATTCTTCTTTATCTGTCGCATTTTAACCCATCTTTTACATCATTTACCATGCAGGAAAACTGGTCGGAATTAGAGAGGTCTGAATACAGCCTTTCAGAGAACTGGGCTCCGGCCGGAGAGATTCCGGAGCATTTAAAGTGGGCGGTTATTGCTTCTGAAGATCAGAGGTTTTACGATCATTTTGGACTGGATGTTCAGGCAATTGATAAAGCCATTGACGAAAGAATAAGCGGCGTGCGTCAGCGCGGAGCAAGTACCATTACTCAGCAGGTTGCCAAGAATCTTTTCTTGTGGCCGGAGCAGTCTTTTTTCAGAAAAGCAGTTGAAGCAGTAATAACACTCTTTATTGAGATCTTTTGGACGAAGGAAAGAATCCTGGAAGTGTATTTGAATATTGCAGAATTTGGCCCCGGTATTTACGGAGTTGGCAAAGCATCTGATTTCTTTTATGGGGTTTCAGCTTCTGAATTGAAGCCCGGACAGTCAGCCCGGCTGGCAACTGTTCTCCCCAATCCTAAACGAATGAGGGTTGAACCGCCATCGCCATTTGTAAAAGAGAGAAGTCAGTGGGTATTGAAACAAATGACACAGTTAAGCGGTATCGATTATGTAAAAAAAGTACAAAAGAGTATTCGGGACAGAGACTCACTAAGTTTGCGTAATGTGCCAAAATTTAATTTTTCAGGTATTGATTCTGCAGAAGAAAACCGGTTATCAGTTGATTCCACCGGAGCGAAAAAAGATTCCGTTTTCTATGATTTTATACCGGACAGTATTTCAGAAACCGATTCCCTGGTAAAGGATAGCAATCTATGATGAGTACATTAGTCAAAAGAATTTCAGAGCATGACTGGAGGAAGGGATTCAAAAAATGGTGGTTCTCCATTTTTCTTCTTCCCTTTATCTTTTTTCATTTGCACCAGGCTTATTGGACAATTCGTTTCAATATCTTTTTTAGTATCTCTTATGAATTCCCTTTCCCGATAAACATTGAAAATTTTTTTATTCGAAACTTTCTTCTTCTTGTCCATGAAGCAGGGCACACTTTTTTTGGCTTGTTGGGAAACAGAACAGTTACCATTCTCGGAGGTTCATTGAATGAAATTTTGCTCAGTTCCCTGATCCTGGGATATTTTTGGTTTCATAAAATTCAAAAGGGAACTCAATTCGGTTTTTATCTTCTTGGTTCCGCATGGTTAAGTGTAGCTTTTTATGCGGCAGACGGCAGTGCCAGGCAATTGCCACTGATTGGTAACCTTGGGAAAGAATCTCATGACTGGTACAACCTGCTCTATCAGTGGAACCTGTTAAATTATGATAAAACCATAGCAATTCTATTTGCTTGTTTAGGTGCAGGCTGTTTCCTGTTATCCGTTTCTGCTCCTTTGTGGTTAAAAAAGTATGAAGATGTCAAAATAAATCTAAAATTGTAAATCGTTTACATTTTAATTTTGTGATAGATTTTATACTTGTTTGAGCTATTAAAATGCTACATTTATACAATAATTTTTACTTTGAAGAGTATTCTCAGTACTCCAAATATCTCAGACAGATTCAGACGGTTTGATGCGAACTTTATACCTTAAAAAAAAGTCTATTTTATTTTTTTTGTTTCTCTTCTTTATCCGGATAAATGGTGCCATTGGACAAAGCAGTGAGAGACTTACCGGCTTCGTCAGGGATAGTGCAAACGGAGAATTGCTGCCCGGCGCCAATATCAGTATCAGTGGAAGCCAAAGAGGAACAAGCACTGATAAAGACGGTTTCTACACAGTAATCCTGGAGCCCGGTGATTATACGTTGGTTGCAACTTTTATAGGGTATAAGGCTGACACTGTATCCGTATCTGTGGTGCCCGGCAGAGAGAATGTGCAGAATTTTTTCCTGGAATCAACACGGATTGAAGGTGAAGAAATAATCGTCAGGTCGGATCGCGTGCAAAGAAGAGTTAAAGAGCTGGCTCAGATAAGGGAGGAGAGAAAAAAAACTCTGAATAACTATGAAGCCACTGTACACAAACTTGCTCTTGTCTACGAAACTGAAAAAAGTAACAGAAATGTAACCCCTGATTCAGCAGAAGCTATCGCTTTTGCGGAGCGGGTGATCAGGCAGCTGTTTGTGACCCCAAAACGTTATGCAGAAAAAGTGGAGGCCCGCCGGTCATCTGAGAACTTCTTTTCCGAATACGATATTCTTGCAACAAATGGAGAACCCCTGAATCTGAACGAGGAGAAAGTTCAGCTGAACATTTTATCAGAAATAATTACAGTTATTGGTCCTGTTTCATCTGATGCAGAAAAGTTCTACGAATTGAGTGACCATCCTGCCGGTTCTGACTGGCCTGAGGGTACTACTGAAATAATTGTAAAGCCAACCTCAAATAAAATCCCGCTGTTTGAAGGTTCTGTTTTTGTGAATGACGATGCGGACGGAATTATCGGCATGGACCTGGTTCTGAACGAAGCTGCAGACGTTTTTGCCGGGCTCTATTCAATCAGTAATTTCAAATATTTTCAGCGGTTTAAAAAAACAGATGATTACTGGCTGCCGGAACGAACTGAGATTGAAGCAAGGGTTGGTATTTTGGGTCTTAATAAAAACTGGTTTTACCGGGATGTATGGAATTATACCGGGTATAAAATTAATGGCAACTCCTTTTCAAAGGATGAAATTCCCTTGTCAGGAAAAATTGTAGCAGAAGATGCAGATCAGAAAAATGAGGAGTACTGGGGTGACGCACTGAATCTTGCCACGCCGAAAGAGTCTGAAGAGTTACAAAAAGCACAATCTTATAGCAAAGAACGATCGTTGGTTAATACCGGGATGGCTTTTTTCAGAGCTTACTTAAATGCTCCGAATATATTGAGGCGGTCGTACATCACAAATATTTCAGACTTTTACAGATTAAACAGGGTTGAAGGTAATTATGTCGGAGTTGGATTGCGGACTCCCGACATCCGGGAAAATCATTTCTATAAAGGGTCAGTTGGCTACGCAACAGATCCCGGTGCTAAAGATTGGCGATACTACCTGGAGATGATGCAGTTCATTCCTGGAACGCCCCTGGCCATCGAAGGCAGCTTTTACAAAAGGCTTGCTATACAATTTGCCGATTACGAATACAATAACAATCCGCTGAATGTTGATGAGCTGCGGAACACAATGATAGTTGGTATGACCGGTACAGACATACACAATTATTTTGAGAGACAGGGCTACAGGGCCGGCATTCGTCTGCGTTTTGACAGAGACTTCTTTTTCCGGGCAGGATATATGAGGGAAGATCATCGTTTTTTGCCGGTGGTTGCACCTCATTCCTGGTTTAAAAGTTTTGATGTGGGTGGTTCTGATGAAAGGGTGGATTTTAACAGAAATACAAATATCGGAATTACCCCGGGAAATCCGAGGGAAGTGACAGGATTTAATGAAGGAGAGTTCGCCGGGTTTGAATTTCATTTACACTACGATAACAGGCCGTTTACAAGAGTTGGGGTGTTCAGAGATTATGATGTGCGCAAGTTCGGTTGGTTTACTGATCATCTGGTGTACTGGAGTGACCCGTCATTTGGAGCAGGAGATGAGATCTTTACCTATTTAAAATACCGAAGTTCGGTTGGATTCAGGCTGCCGGTATTTGCCTCTCAGTTTATTGTTACAGAGATATATATGGGCGGCTCAGATAATCCGCTGCCCGGGCAGATGCAGTTTGGGAAAAATGGCTTTATGGTAGATGATTTTAGCCGCCGAAGACCTTTTGTCTCTTTGGAGTTTAATGAATCGATCGGAAATAAAGTAAGTGTTGCCCGTTTTGAGTATCTGCTTGGCTCATCGTTTGTGAGAATGTTTCCGTTAAAAGCCATCAGGCAAAGCGGTATGCAGTTACGCTTGCACACAGCTCTTGGTTTTACCGATAATCAAAACGGTCTTTCTCCCGTAACACCGTGGAGCGACAATGTTCGCGAGCAGGTTGAAGTTGGATTTTCACTAAGCCAGATTTTTGGCATGTTTAAAATTGAGAGTGCTATTCGTCTTGCAGGTAATGACGGGGAGAGAATCGGGTTTATACTTATTTTTTAATAATACTTACTATCTTAAAAATATCAGACCTGACGGGATTTGGAACGTCCATACTCAGGGATTAAAATACTGTACCTGCAGATTCATTTAAATCTCATCACTCAGCGATAAAAAAATGTTGACTTTCATATAAAATCGATATAATATTTAGATAACGTAAGCGCTTACATCTTTGCTTGTGTAGAGCGCTAAATTTGAATGTCTAAACTATTGAGGAGCACCAGGCACATACAAAAAAGTAGCATCTCATAATCTGATCTGACTAAGGTTAAAAAAATCTAGTTTTTTTTTAAGCCAAAAAGATATAAGAGTATTAAAACAGCTAATAGGCACTGCAATCATTCACATGAATTTAATACGAATCACAAAAAAATCTGTCAAATTTTTTAAAAATGAAAATTGATACCCGTTTTTTTAACTGAGTATCAAAAGCAACCCAAAATTCTTTAGATCATGGAAAAATTTAAAACAATACTAATCACATTATTTTTGGCATTATGCATTCCTGTAGCCGGTATGACCCAAAATACTGTTTCAGGAACTGTAATTGATGCTGAAACACTCGACCCTCTGCCCGGTGTAAATATCGTGGTGAAAGGTCAACCCACAGTAGGTACAGCTACGAATCTCGATGGTGAATACTCTTTTGATGTTCCTTCACTTCAGGATACACTTATATTTTCATTCATAGGTTTCCTGAGACAGGAGGTGCCAATTCAGGGCAGAACAACCATCGACATAGAACTGGAACCCGATGTTCAAACCCTTGAAGGTGTTGTAGTAATCGGTTATGGTGTGCAACAAAAAGAGGATAATACCGGTTCAGTTAATGTTATAAATACACGTGATTTCAACCAGGGAAACGTCACATCTGCCCAGGAACTTTTCCAGGGTAAGGTTGCCGGTGTGAATGTAACATCCGGCGACGGCGCTCCCGGAAGCAGGCCGGAAGTGAGAATCCGTGGTGGTTCTTCTCTGTCAGCAAGTAACGCTCCTCTCTATGTTATAGATGGCGTGCCGCTTAGTGATGACGGAATTGCAGGCAGCAGAGATCCTCTTAATTCAATCAACCCGAATGATATTGAATCAATTTCTGTACTCAAAGATGCATCTGCTACCGCTATTTACGGTTCAAGGGCGTCCGGTGGAGTAATTATTATTACCACGAAAAAGGGCCGGAAAGGACAGCCTACCAGGATTAATTACAACTTTAAAGCATCACTAAATACCAATCACAAACAGGTAGATGTTTTATCTGCAGATCAGTTAAGAACTATAATATCAGAAGAATTTGATGAGTCTGCTTTAGAAAGACTTGGAGATCAGAACACAGATTGGCAGGATCAGATTTTTGACAACTCTATTTCCCAGGACCATAATATAAGTGTTACCGGATCAATGGATCAGATCGGTCTGCCATACAGACTTTCTGTCGGCTTTACAGGCAGTAACGGTATCCTGGAACGGTCTTCACTTGATCGTCTGACAACATCAGTTGCTCTGAATCCTACTTTCTTTGATGAACGGCTAAAGGTTGATATCAACCTGAAGGGCGTTCGCGAAGATAATTTCTTTTCAGCTGAGTCAGCTATTGGCGAAGCAATCAGGTTCGACCCGACGCAGCCGGTACGGCCAGGTGACCCGGGCGACCGGTTCGATGGTTTTTTTGCCTGGACAGATTCGCAGGGTAACCCGATTACAATCGCACCGGCTAATCCGGTAGCGCGAATACAGCAGACCAGTGACAATGCCGTGGTTTTTCGTGGAATTGGTAACGTTCAGCTGGATTTGGAAGTACCCAGGGTAGAAGGCTTACATGCAAATCTGAATCTTGGTTTTGATTACTCTGATGTTGGCACGGGTGATTTCAGAGTACCCGGAAGTGCCGCTTTTGCTGATGATGGTTCTAATGCAGTGGGTGTGCGCCGGGACTTTGACCAGACGAGGGAAAATGAGGTTCTTGAATTCTATATGAAGTACGATAAAGAACTTCCCCGGGCAAACAGCAGGTTTGATATAACAGCAGGTTACTCCTGGGAAAGAAATTATGAAACCAGTGAAACGTTCGAAACCAATTTTAATATCGATGATGTACTCCAGGTAGAACAGGATATTGATTTTATTACCGAGAGGTTCCTGGTTTCAGCATTCGGGCGGATCAATTACAGCTTTATGGATAAATACCTTCTAACTGGTACCATCCGTCGAGATGGTACTTCCAGATTTTCGAGCGAGAATCGCTGGGGGCTTTTTCCTTCAGTAGCACTGGCATGGAAAATTCATGAAGAAGGATTTTTAGCAAACAGTAATGTATTGTCGGAGTTGAAACTCCGTCTTGGTTGGGGTGAAACCGGTCAGCAAAATATAGGGGTTGGTAACTTTCCATTCCTTGCAAGGTTTACCGTCAGTGAGCCCAATGCACGTGTGCAGTTTGGAGATGAATTTGTTAATACACTCAGACCCGAAGGTTTCAACAGCGATCTGAAGTGGGAAGAAACCACAACCTACAACGCAGGCCTGGATTACGGTTTCCTGAATAACAGGCTTACCGGTACAATTGAAGGTTTCATTAAAGAAACATCTGATTTACTCAATGTAATTCCGGTACCGGCAGGAACCAACTTTACAAACAGAATCCTCACAAATATCGGTACACTTGATGTACAGGGTATTGAGTTTGGAGTAACAGGAAGAATTATTTCCAAAAGGGAAACGTTCTGGTCTATGAGTTTCAATACAACATGGACGCGCGACCGCATCAGCAAATTAACCAATGTTCAAAGTCCCGATTTTGTGGGTGTTGAAGTAGGAGGTATTTCGGGAGGAGTTGGCAATACGATTCAGGTACACAGCGTTGATTTCCCGAGGAACTCCTTCTTTGTTCTTGAACAGGTATATGATGCTGATGGTAATCCGCTTGAAGGAGTATACGTCGATCAAAATGGCGACGGTATCATTAATGATAGTGACCGGATTCGGTTTCAAAGTCCTCAGGCTGATGTACTTGTTGGTGTGTCATCACGATTCGAATATAAAAATTGGGATGCATCCTTTTCAGGAAGAGCCAGTGTTGGTAACTACGTTTATAATAACACAGATTCACAATTTTTTATCAATGAGCTGGTTTCACCGCTCGGATTTATATTCAACTCAACTACCGATATTTTGGATACAAGATTCAGAAATGCACAATTTTTCTCTGATACTTTTGTTGAAAATGCATCCTTCTTTAGAATGGATAACATAAATGTCGGTTATACGTTTGAAAATCTGCTCAATACAGAAAGCACAGTTCGACTATCTGCAACAGTTGAAAATGCATTTATTATCACAAATTACAGCGGGCTGGATCCCGAAGTGTTTGGCGGTATCGACAACAACCTTTTTCCAAGGCCACGAACCTTTATTCTGGGCCTGAATTTCAACCTCTAAACGAATTTTAACCAAAGGAGAATGATCATGTATAACAGAAAACTAAAAACATGGACGATTCCTCTCATTGGGCTTGGCCTGATGATAGCAGCATTGGTTTCTTGCACCGACTCGCTGGATGTCACACCACCGGATGAAGATGTTTTGACCTCGGCACAGGTATTTGACACACCGGCTGACTTTCGCCAGGTACTTGCGAAATTATACGCAGGCCTTTCCTTAACTGGTCAGCAAGGGCCGGCCGGGGATCCTGATATTCAGGGAATTGATGAAGGTTTTTCAAACTATATACGTCAATTGTGGGTTTCACAGCAACTGCCAACCGATGAAGCAGTAGTTGCCTGGAATGACCCCGGACTGCCTGAATTCAATACGTTAGAATGGAGTTCTTCCAATGATTTTGTGCTGGGAATGTACAGCAGGATCTTTTTTCAGATCTCGCTTACAAATGAATTTATCCGGAACGCAAAAGACAGGCCTGAAGAAGAAATTCAGGCTTTTAATGCCGAAGCCCGTTTTCTAAGAGCCCTGAGTTACTGGCATGCATTAGATCTCTACGGGGGAAATGTTCCTTTTGTGACTGAAGAAGATGGAGTTGGTGCTTTTTTACCAGAACAAACGAATCCGTCAGATCTGTTTAATTTCATAGAAAGTGAACTGCTTGAAATCGAAAATAGTCTGCCGGCTCCTCGTCAGAATCAATACGGAAGGGCCGACAGAGGTGCAGCCTGGATGTTACTGACAAAATTATATCTGAATGCTGAAGTATATACAGGTGAACAAAGGTATACCGATGCGATTACATTTGCATCGAAGATCATAGATGAAGGCGGGTATCAGCTTGATGAAGAATACGAGTACCTGTTTCTTGCGGACAATCATCTTTCAGAGGGTATTATTTTCCCTGTTCCGTTTGATGGCCTGAATACACGAACTTTTGGTGGCACGACGTTTATCACCCACGCTGCAATAGGTGGTGATATGAATGCTGCTGATTTAGGCGTGGATGTTGGATGGGCAGGACACCGTGTTACGAAAGAGTTTGTGAATAATTTTGTGAACATAGAACTGCTTGCCAAATCACAAACGCAAAGCTTTGCGGCTGCCAATGCAGCCCAGGATTACCCGGAAATTTTTGTCACCGGCAGTTTCCAGGAAGAGAGCAATTACGGTTCAAACTGGACCCCGGAAGACGCACCTGCACTGGCATCGGTTAATAGTGATGATGTCTATGAAGGGTATGTCTATTTCGGTTCGGAAAATACGGAATTTAAATTTACCGACGAGCGCAGCTTCGATGTGAACTGGGGTGACAATGATGCTGACGGAACTCTCGATCCCGATGGTGCAAATATTGTTGCTGCGGAACCGGGTTATTACCTGTTCGATGTGAATTTGAACGAACTTACATACACTCTCACCAAAACCGAATGGGGTGTTATCGGTGATGCCACAATCGGAGGATGGGAACCTCCTGACCAGGATATGGAGTATGATGCGGAAGGAAAGGTTTGGACAATCATCACCGAACTTTCAACGGGTGAAATGAAATTCCGTGCAAACGATGATTGGCTGATTAATTTCGGAGATAGCGACGGCGACGGTGTATTAGAATTGGACGGAGGAAATATTGCTATTAGTGAGGCTGGACAAACTCTGATTACCCTGGAACTTGGAACACCTCCCTATACCTTTTCAACTGAGCGAACCAGTGTGGACAGCAGGGAGATGTTCTTTACGGAAGGACAAACCCTTGAAATTGAAGATTTGAGACAATTTACACAGGGTTATGCAGTAACAAAATGGAAAAATCTTACCAGAAGCGGCCAGCAAGGTAAAGATCCGACTTTTCCGGATATTGATTTTCCAATGTTCCGATTGGCCGATGCATACCTGATGTACGCTGAAGCAGTTCTGCGCGGTGGTCAGGGTGGTGATACAGGCACTGCGCTTCAGCTTGTAAACCTGGTAAGAGAAAGAGCATTTGGCGATACATCCGGAAATATTGAAGCCGGTGAACTCACTCTCGACTTTATTCTGGATGAGCGAGCCAGGGAGCTCTACTGGGAGGCTCACAGGCGTACTGATTTAGTACGGTACGGTTTGTTTACATCCGATGATTTCGTATGGGCCTGGAAAGGCGGTGTACAGGAAGGCACCGGTATAAATGATATCCTGAATATCTACCCGATTCCTTCTTCAGAAATAAATTCAAACCCGAATCTCGTTCAAAATCCGGGATACTAATTTTGAAACAAAACCACAATGAGGTAACATTATGAAATTTATTAAACTCATTTTACCGGCTGTTTTGCTTGCACTGATATTTACTACCTGTGATTCAAGTAAAACAAACCCGGTTATTAACAGCGAAGCCGGTGCTCCGGCAATTATGTCGCCGCAGCCGGGTGAGAGCTTCACCCTTACAGAAGAGGCTGCAGAAGATACACTTCTTATAATAGAATGGACGGAACCTGATTTCGGCTTCGAGGCAGCACCTACTTATACAGTCCGAATGGATATGCCTGCTGACGATTCAGATCCTGTAAATCTCGGTTCAACGAACGGTACATCTTTTCCTATTATGACCGGTGATTTTAACAGCCGGTTGTTGTCAGCCGGAGCAGTTGGCGGCAGTCAAACAGATGTGGTGTTCACAGTAGTTTCAAAATTAGGTGATTCTATGGAGGAGGTTTCTGAACCGTTAACCGTTCAGTTTATTCCTTTTGCATTTGATCTTGATATTCCGCAAATATTTGTTCCGGGATCATACCAGTCTGCATCATTTTACGGCAATGACTGGACACCTGAAGATGCTCCGCCTCTTGCATCCGAAAATAACGATGACCTTTATGAGGGATTTGTCTATTTCGATTCGCCTGGTACAGCATTTAAGTTCACACTCGAAAGAAACTGGGATGTGAACTGGGGCGATACAGGTGCTGACGGAACTTTGAATGAAGGCGGTGATGATATTATTGAGCCCGAGGCTGGTTTCTACATGATCAACGTAGACCTCAATAATCTTACTTATTCCACAACACAAACAGATTGGGGTGTTATCGGTGATGCCACGCCCGACGGCTGGGATGCTGACCAGGATATGACTTATATCGCAGAAGATAAAGTGTGGAGAATTACACTGGATATGGTAGCGGGTGAAATGAAATTCCGTGCAAACGATGAATGGGAAATCGATTTTGGCGATGATGACCAGGATGGATTCCTCGATTTCGGCGGAGCCAATATCCCCGTTCCTGAAGCCGGTAATTACACAGTTGAAATGGATCTGAGCAACCCACCGGAATATACTTTTACGCTTCAGTTAAATTAAATTCTAATCTTTCATAACATTACCCAAACCGGGCTCCTGCAATATCAACGGGGCCCGGTTTTTTTATTTCGGAAAAACGGGGTTCTTTCTGACAATTGTTTTTTTACCATATCTGAGTAGGAAAAAATGTAATCAGTCCATTTCCTTCACTATCTTCCCGCCTCTGATTATATAGACCTGAAATTTTTATCCCGGTACTATTGCGTGCATTTGAGTTATAATAATTTTACAAAAGCAGTTCGTTATAGATTTGTGCATTGCTTGCTAATAAAACGTATCTTTTAGCATTGATTGGAATCGCTTCCATAAATAATATCATATTATGTCTAATACAGTATCGTCAAAAGAAAAAACAGTTGAAAAATCAGCTGTTGAAACCTCCAGTAACGGACAACCGGCAAATAGCAAATATATCCCAGAGAACAAAGTCAGGTTTGTAACGGCAGCCAGTCTGTTCGACGGGCACGATGCCAGCATCAATATTATGCGCCGTATTTTACAATCTACGGGTGCAGAGGTTATTCATCTTGGTCACAACCGGTCGGTAATGGAAATTGTGAATTGCGCAATTCAGGAAGATGCTCAGGGAATTGCAATAAGCTCATACCAGGGCGGTCATGTGGAGTATTTTAAATATATGGTTGATCTTCTGAATGAGAAGGGAGCTTCTCATATCCGGGTTTTTGGCGGCGGTGGTGGTGTAATTGTGGATGACGAGATTCGTGAACTGCACGATTACGGAGTGAAACGTATCTTCTCAGTAGAGGATGGAAGCAAGATGGGATTGCAGGGAATGATAAACTACATGATGGAATCCTGTGATTTTGATACCAATGAGATTGAACCCGCACCTTTTGAGGATATTTCTGTCAACCGGCCGGTTGCACTGGCCAGGGCCATATCAGCACTGGAGAATGAAAAAACTGAAATTCTCTCATTTCATGATAATCTTCTGAAAAAGGGAGACGAAACTCTGTTTGATCCGTCAAATGTAAAGAATATTCCACTGCTTGGAATCACAGGAACAGGCGGGGCGGGGAAAAGTTCACTTACGGATGAAATTATCAGGCGTTTCCTTACAGAATTTGATGATCTCACCATCGGGGTGATATCTATTGATCCATCTAAAATAAAAACGGGAGGCGCACTGCTTGGGGACCGGATTCGAATGAACAGCATTGATACCGATCGTGTTTTTATGCGAAGCATGGCTACGCGTGCATCCAATAAGGCTGTCAGTAAGGACCTGGCTGGTACAATTGCCCTCTACAAAGCAGCCGGATTTGATCTGGTTATCGTGGAGACAAGCGGCATCGGGCAGAGCGGATCAGAAATTGCGGATATCACTGACATACCTATTTATGTAATGACACATGAATACGGTGCGGCCACGCAGCTTGAAAAAATTAACATGCTGGATCTTGCAGACTTTGTGGTTCTGAACAAATTTGAGAAGAAAGGCTCACTGGATGCCCTGAGAGATATACGCAAGCAGATGCAGCGTAACAGGGGAGAGTGGCATGAAAAGCCTGAAAAAATGCCGGTTTATCCAACGATTGCTGCACAATTTAATGATGAAGGTGTTAACAGGCTATTTAAAGCAATCACAGATAAAATCAATGAAATTCATTCTCTGGATTGGGAAACAACCATTTATACAATGGCTGAGCCTGCCGATAATCTGCATATACAAGCCATTATACCCGGTAAGAGGCAGCGATATCTGTCAGAAATTTCGGAGACGATTCACGATTATCACGAATGGGCCGGGCAGCAGGTGGATATTGCCGCCAAACTTGACCAGGTAGAAGGCACTCTAAATCAATTGAAATCATGGAACCCGGAAGACAGAAAAAAGCTTGAAACCCGCCTCACCGAAATGAAAAATCATTGGAGTGATAAACTTGACAAACACTCCAAACGTGTACTTGAAGGCTGGGATGAACTGTTTAAAAAATACCGGCAGGATGAATTCGAGGTACAGATTCGGGATAAGACGATTAAGACCAAACTTTACCGTGAGTCTTTAAGTGGTACCAAAATTCCAAGAATTTCACTGCCGAAAACCAAAAATTATGGCGAGCGGCTTCGGTTTGCACTGAAAGAAAATTTACCGGGATATTTTCCATATACTGCCGGAGTATTTCCATTTAAACGTGAGGGAGAAGACCCGACCCGGATGTTTGCGGGTGAAGGAACTCCTGAAAGAACCAATAAGCGATTTCATTACGTAAGTGAGGGAATGCCGGCCGCCCGGCTCTCCACAGCTTTTGATTCAGTGACGCTTTACGGCGAAGATCCGGCCCTGAGACCGGATATCTATGGAAAAATCGGGAATTCAGGAGTCAGTATTTGTACACTGGATGATATGAAGAAGCTCTATTCGGGATTTGAGCTTACATCACCCACCACATCTGTTTCCATGACAATTAACGGTCCCGCACCCATGATTCTGGCCATGTTCATGAATACAGCCATTGACCAGGAGGTGGAGCGTTACTTAAAAGAAGAGGGCGAGTGGGAAAGTGCTAAAAAAGAGATCGCTGACTATTTTAAAGAAAAAGGTGTTGAAAAGCCCGAATATGCAATTGAATTGCCGCCTACAAATGATGGATTTGGATTGGGTCTTCTTGGTATTACCGGCGACAAACTGGTGGATGCAGATACCTATCAAAAAATTAAGTCGAACGCAATTCAGGTGGTCAGAGGTACGGTGCAGGCTGATATTCTGAAAGAAGATCAGGCACAGAATACCTGTATTTTCTCTACAGAATTTGCACTGAAGATGATGGGTGATATCCAGCAGTATTTTACAGAAAACAGGGTAAGAAACTACTACTCTGTATCTATTTCCGGTTACCATATCGCTGAAGCAGGCGCCAACCCGATTACCCAGGCTGCTTTTACACTCTCAAACGGTTTTACCTACGTAGAGTACTACCTGTCCCGGGGCTTAGATATTGACGAATTTGCCCACAATCTTTCATTCTTTTTCAGTAATGGCCTTGATCCGGAATATGCAGTCATCGGGCGGGTTGCCAGGCGAATATGGGCAATTGCCATGAAGAACAGGTACGGAGCGAATGAAAGATCACAAAAGCTGAAGTATCATATTCAGACAAGCGGCCGTTCACTGCACGCCCAGGACATACAATTCAATGATATCCGTACCACTTTACAAGCTCTGCTTGCAATTTATGACAACTGCAATTCGCTGCACACGAATGCCTATGACGAAGCTATTACCACCCCGACGGAAGAATCAGTCCGGCGTGCACTGGCCATTCAGTTAATCATCAATAAAGAGATGGGGACTACTAAAAATGAGAATATTAACCAGGGTTCCTATTTTATCGAAGAGTTAACTGATCTTGTTGAAGAAGCAATTCTTTCAGAGTTCGACCGGTTAACAGAACGGGGAGGAGTGCTTGGCGCTATGGAAAATATGTACCAGCGGGGAAAAATTCAGGACGAAAGTATCCTTTATGAATCAAAAAAACACTCCGGAGAATTACCCATTATCGGTGTTAATACATTTAAAAGTGATGAATTAACCAGTGAGGAAGAAGAACGGGAAATAGAGCTCATCAGGTCCACCGATAAGGAGAAAAAACAGCAAATTAAAAATCTTTCCGGATTTCAAAAACGTAATTCCGGTTCGGCAGAAAATGCACTGGAAAGGCTAAAACGGACAGCGAGAAACAACGGTAATATTTTTGAAGAATTAATGGAAACAGTGAAAGTTGCCTCACTTGGCGAGATATCGGAAGCACTGTATGAAGTAGGTGGTCAGTATCGCAGAAATATGTAAAATTCGAGAACAAGATCTTTCACAGCTCAGAATAAATATCAATTTTTAATAATTAACAGTAAAACAGAAGTGAAAAAAAATATTCGTATTGCATCCGGCCAGGGGTTTTGGGGAGATCTGCCCAATGCACCTGTCAACCAGGTAAAAAAGGGAAAAATAGATTATTTGGTAATGGATTACCTTGCAGAGGTAACCATGTCGATCATGCAGAAGCAGAGACAAAAAAACCCGGAACACGGCTATGCAAGAGATTTTGTTGGCGTAATTGAGGATACACTTACGGAGATCAGTGAACACGGTGTAAAGGTAATTTCTAATGCAGGGGGTGTAAATCCCAATGCGTGCAAGGATGCTATTCTTGAAGTGGCAAAAAAGAAGGGTATTTCAGGAATTAAAATTGCCGTTGTGGACGGGGATGACATCTTGCCGGATTTGGATAAAATTATTGAAAAGGGTCATCATCTGAACAATATGGAGACCGGTGAGCCAATTTCCACGGTGAAGGAAAACCTGCTGAGTGCCAATGTCTATTTTGGAAGCAAGCCTGTGGTTGAAGCACTTCAAAAAGGTGCCGATATCATAATCACAGGACGCGTTACGGATACCGGGTTAACACTTGCACCTATGATCTATGAGTTTGACTGGCCTTACAATGACTATAACAAAATGGCTGTTGGAACTATAGCAGGTCATATAATTGAGTGCGGAGGACAGGTTTCTGGCGGTAATTTTACAGATTGGGAAAAAGTGGACGATCTGGTGAATATTGGCTTTCCGATAATTGAGGCCTATCCCGATGGAACGTTTTATGTTACCAAACATGAGAATACCGGCGGACTGGTTTCCGAAATGACAGTTAAAGAGCAGCTGCTGTACGAAATTGGAGATCCCTCAAGTTACATTACTCCTGATGTGATTGCTGACTTCACATCAATTAGACTTGCCCAGGAAGGTGAAAACCGTGTACGGGTATTTGGAATTACAGGCAAGCCTGAAACCCCGACGTATAAGATATCTGCAAGTTTTAATGATGGATATAAACTCTCTTCTACATTGGTCTACTGCTGGCCTGATGCTATTAAAAAAGCAAAAAAAGCAGGTGAAATTCTCCTGAAACGTGCTGGAAACCTTGGTATTGAATTTGAAGAACAAAACATTGAGTTTGTTGGTATTAATGCCTGTAATGAAGACCCGGATGAATTGGAGAGTGCACCTGGTTCCGTGAATGAAGTTCAGCTTCGTATTTCCGTCAGCAGCCATTCCGAAAGTGATCTCAACAGGTTTGGGAAAGAGATTGCCCCGCTGATTCTGACAGGTCCCAGCGGAGTTACAGGTTTTGCAGGCGGAAGGCCAAGGGCAAGTGATGTAGTGGCTTACTGGCCGGCACTTCTGGATAAAAAAGTAGTTCAGCCTCGTGTAATATTATATGAATTGTAAGTTTTCTATCTGCAAAATTCTTATCATGCAAGCAGTTGTGATAAAGAGAAGTAAGGAGAAAGCGTTGTTTAACACTTATTGTATCTCTTTCACATTTTTTAAATTTTAATTGCTCTAACTAACTTATAATATTCAGTTATGGTCATTGGTATCATCGGAGCGGGCATTTCAGGTTTAACAGCCGGAAGGTTATTGGCTCGTGCAGGTCATGAAGTAACAATCATCGAGAAAAGCAGGGGTTATGGCGGACGGCTGGCTACCCGTTATGCAGGTAAAGATCAAAACACAAAACTTGATCATGGAATCCCATATTTTCATGCTCATTCACCGGAATTCCGTTCATTTGTAGCAGAACTTATTGAAAAAAACATTGTCAAACTCTGGGGCGATAATTTTGCCTATTACAGGAAAGGTGGTTTTCAGAAAACGAACCCGACCGGTGAAAATGAAGCAAGCTATACTGCACCCGGCGGTATGAATTCGATAGGTAAATATCTTGCAAGGTGGGTTGATGTAAAACGCAATACAAAGGCAGGCGGACTTACATATATCGGTGAAGGAAGAAGAAAGAAACGACCCTGGATGATTAATCTTACCGGGGCAGACACCTTTGAAGCGGATGCTGTAATTATTGCCACACCGGCTCCCCAGGCCTACGGCGTATTACAAACCGCAAGAGATGAAACAAATACTTTAAAAATTATACGGGTAATTGATGAAATTCATTATAACCCGGGTTATACAGTGATGGCAGGGTATGGTGACCGAACTGCACCCGATTGGGATGGTATTATTTGCAGAGATTCTGATATTAAATTTATATCCAATGAGCTGTCGAAGCGTGAAACAGAACAGGAGTGTTCTTTTGTGATTCATTCTACATCTGCATTTGCAAAACAACATCGCAATTCTGATCCTGAAACTGTCACTAAAATGCTTTTGAACGAGACAGCTAAAATAACAGGCGCATGGAGTGCGGCCCCGGCCTGGAATCAGCTGCACTACTGGCGATATAAACAAGCTGTAAACTCTCTTCCGGAGCCTTATCTTGAACTGGAAAACAGTGAAGGACCGCTGGCACTGGTGGGCGACTATTTAGGAGGTAACACCATTGATGATGCGTACCAGTCAGGATATAAACTGGCCAGGCACTGGGCTGACAAATTTAATCAGTAAATGAATTTTTAGCTGGTCAGATTGGTTAAATTCTAAAAAAAGTGGAATCTATAAAGCGCCTTAATAAATTTTTATTCAAGTACAAGGGAATTATTTTTGCCGGTGCTTTCTTTTTGACAGCATCTAATTTTTTCCTGATTTGGATCCCTGTACTCATAAGGGATACAATGGACAGGGTGGCACAGCTTGGTGAAAATGTTGACCAGGAATTTGATTCTCTTTTTCAGCTTCTGTTTTCAAGTGAAGCAGGTTCAATTCTCGCCTATAATTCACTGTTGCTTATCGGAACTGTTTTGCTTTATGGTATTTTGCTTTTTGCAACCCGTCAGACACTGATTGTAAGTTCCCGGAAAATTGAATTTGACATTCGCAATCTTGTACTTGACAAACTTCTTCATCTCCCTCAAAAATATTATGTATCCCATAAATCCGGCGAAATCTATGTAAGAGCTACAGAAGACATTTCAAGGGTGCGTGAATATTTCGGACCGGTTCTGATGTACACGATTAATACACTTACAAGAGCCGGTTTTATCATTGCAATGATGCTGATTGTAAATCCGGAACTAACCCTGTGGGCTTTGATTCCGTTACCTTTTCTTTCGGTTTTTGCTTATTGGATCAGCGGGTTTATCAATAAGTATCAGACGATAATACAGGAACAGTATTCTGATATTGCAGGCAGGGCACAGGAAGCTTTTTCCAGTATTCGCCTGATAAAAGCTTTTAACAGGGAAGAGTACGAGCAGAAACTCTTTGAAGATGAAAGTGAGTCGTACAGAAAGAAAAAGCTTCGTTTAGACCTCGTTGAATCGATGTTTCACCCCACATTAAACCTTCTTATCGGGGCTGCAGTAATTATTGTAATCTGGCAGGGTGGTAAGATGGTTATTGAAGGGGTTATAACCGTTGGAAATATTGCTGAATTTGTTATTTATGTAGCTTACTTAACCTGGCCGGTTGCGTCTCTTGGTTATACCGTAAACCGGTTTCAAAAATCACTCGCATCGTGGCAGCGTATTGTCACACTCCTTGATCAGCCTGTAGAAATTAAAGATGATGGCTCGGAATTGATAAAAGACCGGGAAATGAATGGGAAAATTGAATTCAGGAATGTAGGGTTTACGTATCCGGGGAGTGATGAGTATGCCATAAAGAATATCAGTTTGGAGATCGAAGCGGGAAGTAATGTGGCAATTGTCGGCAGAACGGGAGCGGGCAAAACTACTCTTGTACAATTAATTCCCAGGCTTTTTGATCCGGTGGAGGGGAAAGTTTTGATAGATGGTACGGATACTAAATTATGGCAGATTCACTCTCTGCGCTCTCAAATAGGTTATGTGCCACAGGAAACATTTCTTTTTTCAACAACAGTTGAAGAAAATATTTCATTTGGGGTTGAAGAAGCATCCCGTGATGATATTGAAAAAGCGGCAGATAAAGCACAAATTCTTGAGAATATTTTGGAATTTGAGAAAAAATTTAAGACTATGGTAGGTGAACGTGGAATAACTCTGTCCGGTGGACAAAAGCAAAGAACAGCAATAGCAAGAGCCCTGATAAAGAAACCCAGGATTTTGATTTTTGACGACTCTCTAAGTGCCGTTGATACAAAAACAGAAAATCAAATTTTAAAACATTTACATAAAAACTATGGCTCTGTTACAACAATAATGATTAGTCACCGTATATCTACTGTTAAAAACGCCGATAAAATTTATTATCTTGAAAACGGAAAAATTGTTGAATCAGGATCACATGATGATTTAATTGAACTGGAAGGACGATATTCATCTATGTATAACAAACAACTGATCGAACAAGAACTAGCAGAAATATAAACAAAAACACAACTGGCTATTTTTGTCTGACAGGCAAAAATCCTAATTAAACTTAGCGGGAGAATTCAAAATGATCATAGTACCATTAGGTGTCGCATCTGCCACACCAACAGCAACAAGACATTTATCATCGGTTGCACTCTGGCGCGAGGGTAGTATTTATCTATTCGATTGTGGCGAGAATACTCAAATGAGAATGTTGCAGGCCGGGTTAAAACGATCCAAAATTGATTACATCTTCATATCACATTTCGATGTTGATCACTATTCCGGGCTGATCGGCCTTCTTTCAACACTTCAGCTTCAGCGTCGTGAAGTTCCTATTACACTTGTTGGTCCTGAAGGACTCAGTGAATACGTGGAATTTAATATGAAGTTTGCTGAAATTGATCTTAATTATGAAATTCACTACAAAGAGATCAATACAGATTTCAAAGAAGAGAAAGTAGTAGATGAAGAAGATTTCTACGTTGAAGCCCGACCTCTGAAACATACCACTTTTTGTATAGGATATCGTTTCCAGGAAAAAGACAAACCGGGAAAAGTTGATGCAGAAAAAGCAGAAAGCATGGGTGTTACTGAGGACGCCCAGTACAAAGCGCTCAAAGCCGGAGAAGACATTACACTTGAAGACGGAACGGTTGTAGAGTCCAGTGACATCGTTGGCCACCCGAGACCCGGTGACAGCTTTGCCTACGTAACAGATACAAGATACTGTCCGAATGCTGTGAAACTTGCCATGAATACGAATATCCTCTACCACGAAGCTACTTTTAGCGAGGGTCTGGAAGATAAAGCTGCTGAAACAGGGCACTCCACAGCTGCTGATGCGGCGAGAGTAGCGACTGAATCACAAACAAAATTACTTGTCATCTCACATTTTTCTGCACGATATACCAATCCGTTTGTGTTACTCCGGGAAGCAAGAAAAGATTTTTTCCCTACATGGCTTGCAACGGAGCTAAGACCAATTTATACGGATCCTGCGCATGAAAAAGGAATTGTGCAGGCTAAGGTATATCTCAAAGAGATTGATGATGACAAGAATAAGAAAAGCTCCAGGGGTAAAAGATCGGGCGACAAGCAGAAACGATTCAGAAAAAGAAAGAGTTATAAATCCAGGGATTCCGGTGGAGAACGGAAAAGGACCCGTCGCAGTAACGAGGACGATAAATACAACAGACGAAGCCGCGATACCGGCAGCAGGCGTGATTCTGAAAAAAGAAAAGACCGGGATAATGATAACAATGAAAAGAAACCAAAGCATATTACCCCCAGAACGCCGTTTGATGATTTTAACCGGTTCTAATTTTGGTTCTTTATTTTGAGTAATCAAGTGAATTCAAAAGCCGTCGACTCAGATCTGATTCGGCGGCTTTATTATTTTTTTAAACCATACAGATGGTGGGCTGTTCTTGCAATTATCCTGACACTATCTGCAGCCTTCCTTGGCTCGGTGCGGCCCAAACTCACCCAGATTGCTGTTGATGACTATATTGCAAATGGTGATGTTCCGGGACTTTACTCTGTAATTCTGTTGCTGGTTGCAGCACTGGTCGGAGAGTTTTTGGTTCTCGTTTTCAACACATATCTCACGAGGTGGTTTGGCCAGGGAGTTCTTTTTGATTTAAGAAATACTGTATTCAAAAAAATACAGTCTCTTCACGTTCAGTTTTTTGATAAAAATCCGATCGGAAGACTTATTACCCGCACAACAAGTGATATTGAAGCTCTCAGTGAACTTCTCTCGGACGGAATTGTGAACATGATTGGTGAT
Source organism: uncultured Balneolaceae bacterium (assembly GCA_964449075.1). Lineage (GTDB taxonomy): Bacteria > Bacteroidota > Rhodothermia > Balneolales > Balneolaceae > CAYVBJ01. Next base: position 23,211 of record CAYVBJ010000023.1, on the reverse strand, counting down.
ATGTTCCGGATTATCTTTATCCTCTTTTTCATGCTGAGTATGAGCTGGGAATTGACAATCATATCCATTCTTGTTCTGCCAATACTTTTTTATTCTACTTTTTGGTTTAAGAGTAAAGTGAGAATAGCATTTCTGAATGTTCGTGATCAAATTGCGAGAATGAATTCGTTTATTCAGGAGAATATCAGCGGCATGGCGATCGTGCAGCTTTTTAACAGGGAGGATAAGCAGAGACAAAAATTCAAAAATATCAATGCTGAACATCGCGATGCACACATAAAGACAATATTTTATTTTTCAATTTTCTGGCCGGTGATAGAGGTTCTTGCAAGTCTTGCCATGGCACTGGTTGTATGGTATGGTGGTGCAAGAGCACTGATGGGCGGGATCACATTTGGAATACTGCTTGCCTTCATCCAATATGTGCGCCAGTTTTTTAACCCGATCAGGGGGTTGTCAGAAAAATATAATACGCTGCAGTCGGCGCTCGCATCATCCGAACGAATATTTGATGTTCTCGATACTCCCAAAGAGGTAGTTGAAGCTGAAAACCCGATCGAATTAGCCAGTTCAAATGGAAAGATAGAATTTAAAAATGTATTCTTCAGATACAATGAAGATGAAGATGATGTTGTTAAAAATTTAAATTTTAAAGCTGAACCCGGTGAAAATATAGCGATAGTAGGGGCGACAGGAGCCGGAAAAACGACGATAATCAATCTGCTACTCAGGTATTATGACATTCAGAGGGGAAGTATTTTTCTGGATGAAAACGATATAAGAGATATCAGCCTGTTTGATTTGCGATCCCATTTCGGGCTTGTACTTCAGGACAATGCACTTTTTTCAGGAACAATCATGGAAAATATTACGCTTGGAAACCCCGACATAGATGAAAAAGCAGTAATAGAGGCTGCACAAGAAGTTGAAGCTGATCATTTTATCAATAAATTACCCGGAAAATATGAATATGTACTTCGTGAAAGGGGGGCTTCTCTGTCGCTGGGTCAAAAACAATTGATCTGTTTCGTGAGAGCTATGGTATACAACCCGGAAATATTGATACTTGATGAAGCCACGTCCAGCGTTGATTCTGAAACGGAGGAATATGTAAACAGAGCATGTGAAAAGATGATGGAAGGACGTACCTCCATTGTGATTGCGCACAGGCTTTCAACCATTCACGGAGCAGATAAAATTCTTGTAATGCATAAAGGTGAAATTCGTGAGATGGGGCCGCATAATCAGCTGATGAAACAAAAAGATGGAATTTACCGCAGGTTATATGAATTACAATACAGTGAACAGCTGCTGCAGGCCTGATAATATTGCTTTCTAATTTTACGATTTGCAGATTTAGATAAGTTTTTAAGCAATTCGTATCTTAATAAGAAGTTATAATATAGTAAGTTTTATCAGTGTTAACATTTTACTAAATCATTAATGAGGTAACAATCATGGAAGAATCAAAAAAAAGTAAAGAGACAACCGGTGAACAGGAATCTGCAAGTGAATTTGAAGCTGAAAGAAAGGCTGTCGAATCTTTGTATGACGATATCATAACTACTCTTAAAAGCGAACGTGAAAACCTGGAACGTGAGATGCGGCATGAATACAGGAACGCACGCAGATATGTCCGTGCAAACCCGGAACAAGGGGTTGGAATTGCATTTGCAGGCGGAATTATTGCAGGTGTTCTTCTCGGAAAATTAATCAGCAGATAAAATAGATAATATGATAAATACGATCAGTACAAACAACATGGATAAACTGTTCGAGCGTCTGGATGAGCTCAGGAGGTATCTTTGACTATGATAAGCGAAAAATAAATATCATCGAGCTGCAGGAAAAGATTCAGGATCCGGGTTTTTGGGATAATCCTGCCGAAGCTCAAAAAATAATGCGAACACTGGACCAGGAAAAAAGCATTATTGAAAGCTGGGATGAACTCGATGAACTGCGCAGCAGTATAAATGTATATAAACAATTCCTGGAAGAGGGTGAAGATGTAAAAGAAGAACTGCAAAAAGAAAGTAATCTTTTTGCAAAGAAACTGCAGGAACTTGAGCTTCAGAATATGCTTAGCGGTGAAGATGATCACAGGGATGCCATTGTATCGTTTAATCCCGGAGCAGGCGGAACTGAAAGCCAGGACTGGGCTGAGATGCTGTTCAGAATGTATACCCGGTGGGCTGAAAAAAAGGGTTTTACTATATCAACGATTGAATATCAGCAGGGTGATGTGGCAGGTCTTAAAAGCGCAACCATTGAAGTAAGCGGAAACAATGCATATGGTTTTCTGAAAGCTGAGAGCGGGGTCCACCGGCTGGTCCGGATCTCTCCCTTCGACAGCAACGCCCGCAGGCACACATCGTTTTGTTCCGTATTTGTATCACCACTGATCGATGATACGATTGAGATAAACATAAACGAAAGTGAGGTAGAGTTGCAGCGGTTTCACGCAAGCGGGGCCGGCGGTCAGAATGTGAACAAAGTTGAAACCGGTGTACGGCTCATCTGGGCGGGCAAACTGTCAGATGGCTCAGAAGAACGAGTTGTAGCTGAGTGCCAGCAAGAGCGTTCACAGATGCAGAACCGGGAGAAAGCGATGCTGATGCTGAAATCCAAGATGTATGAACTTGAAAAAAATATTAAGGAACGGGAACAGCAATCCCTCGAAGATTCAAAAAGTAAAAACGAGTGGGGATCACAAATCAGATCCTATGTTTTTCATCCTTATAATATGGTGAAAGATCATCGCACCGAGCATGAGACTTCAGACGTACAAGGTGTTATGGATGGAGATCTTGACGATTTTATTAAATCATATCTTATGGAAAATGCCTTTTAGATACGACTTCCTGGTTCTGGGCAGCGGTAGTGCCGGACTAACTGCAGCTATTAAAGCTGCAGAGTTTGGAACTGTCGGAATTATTACAAAAGATAACAAAAGTGAAGCCAATACTGCCTATGCTCAGGGCGGCATAGCTTCCGTGCTGGCTGCAACGGATTCATTCGAAAAGCATGTTGAAGACACTCTTGTTGCAGGGGCCGGACTATGCAGAAAAGAGGCAGTAGAAACTATTGTTAAAGAAGGACCCGCAGTTATTCGTGAATTGGTTGAGATGGGTGCCATGTTTACCAAAGAAAATGGCGAATATCATCTCGGTAAAGAGGGAGGGCATTCCGCGAACAGGATCGTTCACGCAGATGATATGACCGGTAAAGAGATTGAACGGGTTTTGGTAAACAGTGCAATGGCGCACACCAATATTGAAATATTGGAACATCACTATGCACTTGAGCTGATTACAGAGCACCATTTAGGAAAAAATGTAACCCGGTACGACCGGATACGCTGTTTTGGCGCTTATGTACTGGACACGAAAACAGGCGGTGTTCACCGTGCACTTGCCAAAACCACTATTCTGGCTACTGGCGGCACCGGCCAGGTCTATTTACACTCTACAAATCCGAAGATAGCAACCGGGGACGGTATTGCAATGGCGTATCGTGCAAAAGCACGAATTTCAAATATGGAATTTATCCAGTTTCATCCTACTTCACTGTGTATTCCTGAAGCAGATTCTTTCCTGATATCGGAAGCCGTGAGAGGGCATGGAGGTATTTTACGCAACTCTGCCGGCGAAGCTTTTATGGAAAAATATGATGATCGTAAAGAGCTGGCTCCCAGGGACATTGTTGCAAGGTCTATTGATGATCAATTGAAAAAAAGGGGTGATGATTGCGTTTACCTGGATGTTACTCATCTTGATGCTGAAGATATAATCTCGAGCTTCCCGAATATCCACAGCACATGCCTTTCCTATGGAATAAATATTACAAAAGATTTAATTCCCGTTGTACCGGCAGCACATTATAACTGTGGCGGTGTTGTTACTGATCTGAATGGTCAGACAAGCATAAAAGGTCTGTTTGCCTGTGGTGAAACAGCCTGTACGGGAGTTCACGGTGCGAACAGGCTTGCCTCTAACAGCCTTCTTGAGGCGCTTGTTTTTGCCGGAAGGGCTGTGAAGAAAGCCGCACGACACATTCATGAACTGAGCTATAAAGAAAATATTCCGGAATGGGATGAAAGCAATACGGAAAACCCGGCGGAATGGATATTGATTTCTCATAATAAGCAGGAATTACAACACATAATGTGGGATTATGTAGGAATCGTACGCAGTGATTTGCGACTGGAAAGGGCAATGCGCAGATTGCGTCTTCTGGATGAAGAGGTGGAACACTTTTATCACAGGACGAAGGTAAGTGCACCTCTTTGCGAGCTGAGAAATCTGATTGGAGTTGCTTTTTTAATAGTAAGATCGGCCATGATGAGAAAAGAGAGCAGGGGGTTGCACTATACAACCGATTACCCGGATCCAAAATCTGTGGAAAAAGCAGATACGATTATTTGATTCTTTGGATTTCTCTTCTGTACTGATTAAAAAAATATCACAGGATTAACAGCAACCCAAAAGAGATAAGTAAACAGATGGTACGAGTTGGTATTACAGGCGGAATAGGCAGCGGCAAATCTACAGTGTGCAAAATATGGGATGAGATGGGCGCCTTTGTTCTCTATGCGGACGACCTTGCAAAAAAGATTATGACAGATGATCCTGAGGTAAAAGAGCAAATAGTAAAGCATTTTGGCGACCAGGCCTATGACGAAAAGGGGAATCTTAACAGACCTTACCTGGCCGATAAAGCATTCCGCGAAGGAATGGCTGATGTACTAAACAGGATCGTTCATCCGGCAGTTTACAAGGAATCTGCAAAAATTGCTAAGAAGGCAGAAAAAAAGGGATACCCGGTTTTCGTAAAAGAAGCAGCCCTTTTATTAAAAAACGGACGTCCTGAAAACCTTGACTATGTGGTGATTGTAACCGGCACTGAGGAGAAGAGGATAAAAAGAGTAGTGAAAAGAGATGATGTGGATGAAAAAAAAGTTTCTGACAGAATAAGAAACCAGCAGGATTTTAAAGAACTGATTCACCTCGCCGATTATATAATAGATAACAATGGCTCACTGGATGAATTGCATGCAAAAGCAAAAGAGATATACCGGGAAATATTAGAAAGGAATAATTTCTGAGTTAAGGGTGGTATTTACATCTAAAATTGTTCATTTTTTTATAAACATTTATAAAAATTGAGCAGGGAGCATACAGATGGATTCAAATCAAAACAGGTTGGTTACACTCGAAGAATACATTATTCAATCGCAGAACAGGTTTCCGGGTGCAACCGGTGAGCTGTCGCAGCTACTCAGAGATATCGGGCTTGCAGCAAAAATTATTTCAAGAGAAGTAAATAAAGCCGGTATTACCAACTTGCTGGGTGTTGACGGCAGTAAAAATGTACACGGAGAATCAGTTAAAAAACTGGATCTGTTTGCTGATCAGCAACTCATATCTGCTTTGAACAGGTCACTGATCACATGTATGGTTATTTCAGAAGAGAATGACGGAGCCGTTCATTTGAGCAGTGAAGGCGGCAAGTACATCGTTTATCTCGATCCGCTGGACGGATCATCCAATATTGATGTAAATGTATCGATTGGCAGTATTTTTTCAGTATACATGCGTAAACCAAGGTACGGATCAGAACTGGATGAAAAAGATGCACTGCAGCCCGGAACACGTCAAATTGCTGCAGGCTATGTTTTGTATGGCTCGAGTACTATTATGGTTTATACAACGGGGATGGGTGTTTCTGCTTTTACCCTTGACCCGGGAATTGGAGAGTTTATTCTGTCAGATGATAGTTTCGAAATTCCTGAATACGGTAAGATTTACAGTATCAATGAGGGCAGTTACAACTCATGGGACTACGGACTGAAAAAATATATAAAATATTGCCAGGAAGAAGATCCGGAAACAGGTCGACCTTATTCAGCCAGGTATATTGGCTCAATGGTTGCAGATATACACAGAACACTTATCAAAGGCGGAATATTTATATATCCTTCAAGTAAAAAATACCCGGATGGAAAGCTGCGGCTTATGTACGAATGCAATCCGCTGAGTTTTATTATTGAACAGGCGGGCGGCACCGCTCTTGACGGTAAAAAAAGAATTATGGAAATAGAACCTACAGCAATCCATCAGCGTACACCCATCTATATCGGCTCGAGGCAGAATGTATTAAAGGTAAAGTCGTTTCTTGAAAAATACCAGGAAGAGCCGGCTTGATGTAACTTGTTATATTATTAAATTAGCAACAGGGGCAGATCAAAGCTCAAATTCAATTTTGGCTGCTTCCGTAATATCATGTCTGGTAGTAAAACCTGCATTCACCTCAACCACATACATAGCGGGAAATTCTGATGCAAAATTCTTTTCGGAATAGGGCTGGGTATTTCTGTGAATCCTGACAATCTCCTTTTCAGAATTCACAAATATTATATCCAGCGATAGCGGGGTGTTTGCCATCCAAAAACTTCGGGGTTGTTCATCGTCAAAAATAAACAGCATTCCATGTTGCTTCGGAAGATTTCTGACATCCATCAAACCCGAACTTCTGGATTCCTCATCATTGGCAACTGCAATCTCTACCGAGGTGATTTCGCTGCCATCCGGTGTCAGAAAACTGAGCACCCCGGTATAAGTGAGTGTCCGGCCTTCCGGAACACGTGTTGGCTCCTTTTTCTCAGAGCCACAGGATATAAATAAAAGTGGTACCAGAAGTAATAGAATAAATAATTGAGCGTTCATATGTAACGATTACTATTATGTTTATTTATAAACGGGAAGCTGCAGATTAAGATCTGAGAACGACAATATAATCAGATATCTTCAGTTATTAAATCTGTTACGCGTATAAGTTGTTATTTTCTGTACTTTACGGTATTTTTATAATCTGCAGTGAGCGTCGAGGGGCACTCGCTTTTTTTTATTTATTGAACAAGGTAAACGATGTCTGAATCACCGGAAAAAATTATACATGAATTGGCCGAACCAATTGCTGCGCAATATGATATGTTTGTAATTGATGTTGAGATCAAACAACATCAGGGTACTGTTGTGTGGGTGAGTGTAGATTCTGAAGAGAAGACAGTGAATGTTGATAAATGCTCAAAAATCAGTCGTGAGCTTGATTTTTTACTTGATGCACATGATGTAATGCATGGTTCTTACAGGCTGAATGTTTCATCACCCGGTTTGAGCAAGCCACTGAGTGATCTTCGGCAGTACCGTAAAAATACCGGACGCTATGCCCGTGTTAAGTTTAAATCTGAAGATGAGTATAAGACAGAGGAAGGTGTTCTTTCTGCTGTAACAGATACAGATGTTGAGTTAAAACCCGGCGGCAAGGAGAATAAAATCCTGAAAATCGGTTTTAATGAGATAGTTGAAACAAAAATTTTACCAAAAATATGATCCTAATTGGGAGTTTCTCAGATGCAAAATGATATTTCAAAAATGATAATTCAGTCTTTTGCTGAAATTGCAAAAGACAAAGGTATTGACAGAGATCTATTATTAACAATTCTTGAAGATGTTTTTCGGACCATGATTCGGAAAAAATATGAATCTGATGAAGCTTTTGATGTAATTCTGAATCCGGATCGGGGTGAGATACAAATACTGCATATTAGGGAGGTTGTTCCGGCCGAAGAACTGACCGACACGGTAACGGAAATCTCATTGGAAGAAGCGAAAAAAATGGATCCTGATCTTGAGCTGTATGATGAATTTGCCCAGGAAATTTCGATCGCTGATTTTGGGCGGAGAGCAGTTACCATGGCACGGCAGCAGCTGGCTCAGCGAATCCGTGAGATTGAAAAAGAGAATATATATGATGACTATACCGAAAGAGTTAGCGAAATTGTACTTGGAGATGTGTACCAGATCAGGAATAATAAAGATATCCTGGTAAATCATAATGGTGTGGAACTTTTGCTTCCGAAAAGTGAACAGATTTATAAAGACCGTTATCGAAAAGGAGATACAATTCGTGCAGTCGTTTCTGAAGTAAAAAGATATAATGGAAATCCAACTGTGATTATTTCCAGAACATCCCCGCTTTTCCTGGAGAGACTTTTTGAAAATGAAATCCCGGAAGTGTTTGACGGTATCATTGATATCAAGCGTATTGCACGTGAACCCGGTGACAGATCCAAAGTGGCTGTGATGTCGCATGATGAACGAGTTGATCCCGTAGGTGCATGTGTTGGTATGAAAGGAATCAGAATTCATGCAATAGTCAGGGAACTGCAAAATGAAAATATCGATGTAATAAATTACACAGACGATAAGTATGAGTTTATAAAGCGTGCACTCCAGCCTGCACATGTTATGAAGGTTGAAATTAGTGAAGACGGTAAAAACGCAAATGTACTTGTACCTGCGGATGAAGTGTCTAAAGCTATAGGTAAAGGAGGCGTGAATATTCGGCTGGCATCACGGCTGACAGGTTTTGAAATTGATGTGTACAGGGAAGTTGAGGAAGAAGATGATATTGACCTGAAAGAGTTTGAAGTTGATTTTGGAGAAGAGACCATTAACATGCTTCACGATATAGGATGCGACACTGCCCGTGCTGTACTGGAACTTGATGAACAGGAAATTGTTAACCGAACCGATGGCAAAATTACTCCTGAAGAAGCTGAAAAGATTATTGATATTATTTCTTATGAATTTGAGGACGAGGAAGATTGATCGTACCTTTGAGTAGCACGTTATTAAAAGGTGTTATTTTTTTAAATCGACTGTAAACAAACTGTATGACAGACAAAAGAACAAAAAAATTATTTAAAGTAGCTTCAGAATTTAATGTGGCTACAATGACTATTGTAGATACCCTTGCGGAGAGAGGATTTGATATCGCCAATAAGCCAAATTCTAATATCACTCCAGAAATGTATGAAGTGTTAATGGATGCTTATGGCGACGACAGGGAGAAAAGCTATGAGCATGAGATGTCGGGAGAGGAGTACGAGTCAGGTAAGGAAGGCAAATCACAAAAAACTGAAAGAGCTTCTTTTGATGATTTTCTGGAGCCTATTGATGAGCTTCCGCTTGAACCGCAGGAAGAACCGTACGTAGATGAAGAAGAAGAACAGGTTATTGCTGAAGATGCTGATGATGTAGAAATTGCTGATGAACCTGAACCTGTTGATAAACCTGTTGAAGAGATAGCAGCCGTGGAAGAGCGGGAATCTGAAGATGTTGCGGAAGAGACAAAAGTTCCCGAAGAAGCTGAAGAAGAAACAGCAGAACCAGTAAAGGAAGAAGCTGTAGCCGCAAATGCCGAAGAAGAAACAGCTGAAGAACCTGAAGAGGAAGTTACCTCCGGAGAGAAAGAACCGGAAACAGAAGAACCTGAGGTAACAGAAGAACCTCTGGAAACAGAGGCGAAGAAGACCAAAACCGACGAAGAAGAAGATGAAGAAGATATTTTACGAGGCAAGGCCAATAAACTGAAAGGGACAAAAATACTCGGCAAAGTAGAGTTTGCGAAAGCAAGTGATACAAAAAAGAAGAAAAAACGTAAGCGGCGCAAAGATCGTGACACCGATGAAGAGATAGCTGCTTCTAAAAAGAAAGAGAAGAAGAAAAAGTCAGAGACCGATACAAAAGAATCCAAAAAGAAGACAACGAAAAAAGGCCGTAAATCAAAAAGCAGAAAAAGTGTAGATGAAGAAGATGTTGAACGCAAAATGCGTGAAACTATTCAGAAAATGAAAGAGGGCGGAACCGTTGGTTCAAAACGTCAAAAAAGAAGAAAACAGCGGCGAGAAGAACGGGAAGAGGAGCTTCTTGAAGAGGGCACCGAAGAGGACCAGAATGTAATTGAGGTAACAGAGTTTATAACGGTCAGTGACCTGGCCGACCTTTTGGATGTGAAACCAAACGATGTAATTACGGCCTGCATGAGTATCGGTATGATGGTTTCTATTAACCAAAGACTGGATGCCTCTACCATTGAATTGGTCGCTTCAGAGTTTGACACTGAAGTTGAATTTGTAGACGCTGAAGAAATAATCGAAGATATTGAAATAGAAGAAGACGATCCTGAAGATCTGGAGCCACGTGCACCTATTATTACCGTAATGGGCCATGTTGATCACGGTAAAACATCACTTCTGGATTATATCAGAAAAACAAAAGTAGCTGCCGGTGAAGCCGGAGGTATTACCCAGCATGTTGGAGCATACGAAGTAAAAACGGATGATGACAGGAAAATAACCTTCCTTGATACTCCGGGTCACGAAGCTTTTACAGCTATGCGAAGCAGGGGAGCACAGTCTACCGATATTGTTATTCTTGTGGTAGCGGCTGATGATTCGGTAATGCCACAAACCATTGAAGCCATTAATCACGCGAAAGCTGCAGATGTTCCGATCGTTGTTGCCATTAACAAGATGGACAAGGAAGGAGCTAATCCCGACAGAATTAAGCAGCAGCTTGCAGACCAGAATGTGATTGTTGAGGAATGGGGCGGAAAAAATCAGTGTGCTGAAGTTTCAGCCCATACCGGCCAGGGAATTGAAGAGCTGCTTGAAAAAGTGTTGATTGAAGCTGAATTAATGGAACTGAAAGCCAATCCCGACCGGCGTGCCCAGGGTATTGTTCTTGAAGCAAGAGTAGATAAGGGCAAAGGTATTGTCGCAAATATGCTGGTTCAAAATGGTAACCTGAAGATAGGTGATCCGTTTGTGGCAGGACCTTGTTTTGGACGGGTACGCGCCATGGAAAATGAACACGGGCAGCGTTTGCAAGAGGCGGGACCGTCGACACCCGTTCAGTTAACAGGTTTTGATGATATCCCGCAGGCAGGGGATAAAATGATTGTTCCCAAAGATGAAAAAACAGCAAAAGAAATTGCAAATCAGCGAAAGCAGATCAGGCGGGAACAGTCACTCAGAACCACGAAACATCTCACGCTCGATGATCTGTCGAGAAGAATGGCTCTCGGTGAAGTATCAGAACTTAACATCATCATCAAAGCAGATGTTGACGGATCGATCGAAGCTCTCTCAGGCGCTCTGCAAAAGTTAAGTACAGACGAAGTAGCTGTAAACATTATCCACACCGGATCGGGTGCAATAACAGAGTCGGATGTGTTACTTGCTTCGGCTTCTGACGCAATCATTATTGGCTTCCAGGTAAGACCTTCAGCCAATGCAAGAAAAATTGCAGAAAAAGAGAAGATTGATATTCGCCTATTCAGTGTCATTTATGATGCTGTTGATGAAGTTCATGATGCCCTTGAAGGATTGTTAAGTCCTGAAATCAGGGAGGAAATACTCGGGTATGTTGAAGTAAGAGAAGTGTTTAAGGTTTCCAAAGTTGGCACAATTGCGGGTTGTTATGTGCTTGACGGCAAAATCAACAGGAACAACCCGGTACGTGTGATTCGTGACGGAGTTGTTATTTTTGAAGGTCAGATTGACTCTTTAAAACGGTTTAAAGATGACGTAAAAGAAGTTCAGGCCGGTTATGAATGTGGTATCAGTATTTTAAATTACAATGATATCAAAGTGGGAGATGAACTTGAAAGCTTTACTGAAGTGGAAGAAAAACGCAAGCTTGAAGACGTCTCTAAATAAGAGTCCCGCAATTTATACTTCTGTTTCTGATCTCGTTTTCTGTATTTTTTCAGAAATAGCGGGAATCAATATGCAATGAAATTTCAAATCTCTTATCACCAATTATGAGTATTAGAACTGAACGACTTGGATCAGTTATTCAAAAAGATCTCGGTGAAATTTTACAAAAAGAGTACCAGCCGCCGGGATCGTTTGTTACCGTTACACGTGTACAACTGACGGATGATCTGACTATTGCAAAGGTCTATTTAAGCATTTTTGCTCCGGGCCGGGATGAAAAACCAATCTATAAAATGATTGACAACAGCCAGGATGAGATCCGTTATAAGCTTGCAAAAAAAATTAAGAACCAGGTTCGCCGGATACCGGAACTTCTGTTTTTTGAGGACGATACAGCAGAATATATCAATAAGCTCGAAAAGCTTTTTGATGAGACCAAAAAAGACCAGAATGATAAAAGCTCACCTGAGTAGAGGATAAGTAATCAGATGGCCCAGGTTATCCCGCTAAGCAAGCTTCCTGTTGCGGATGTTCGATCATCTGATTTATCCGGGTTTGAATTTGGTCAGGGTGCTGTGATTCTGATGGACAAACCTCAGCACTGGACCAGCTTTGATGTGGTTGCATTCGTGCGTAATCGCATCAAAATTAAAAAAGTGGGCCACGCAGGTACACTTGATCCCCTTGCTACAGGTTTACTCATACTCTGCTGCGGAAAAGCGACCAAATCAATTTCCCAGATCCAGGAGATGAAAAAAACGTACGTGGCAAATATCCGCTTCGGATCATCCACACCAAGTTATGATGCTGCTACAGATCCTGATGATTTTGCGAAATGGAGACACATCCGCGAATCAGACATAAAAGAAGCACTCAGCAAAAAGTTTACGGGCAAGATAGAACAGGTTCCGCCTATGTTTTCAGCCATTAAAGTAAAGGGTGAACGGCTTTATAAAAAGGCAAGAAGGGGAGAAAAACTGGAGCTGAATGCAAGAACTGTTTATATACATGATTGGTATATTGATAACTTTGTAAATGGCAATCTGCAGCTAACGGTTGAATGCAGCAAAGGGACTTACGTGCGTTCGCTCGCTCATGACCTTGGGATAGCATTGAACAGCCGTGCGCACCTTGAAAATCTCAGAAGAACGAAAATCGGCTGTTTCTCTGTTGAACATGCGTTCACACCAGCAGAATTTGAAAACCGGATGAATCACTGATATGGCAAAACTTGTATACCTGGAAGATGTAGAACGAATAGAAAATACAGTTCTTACTGTCGGAACTTTCGATGGTGTACATGCAGGCCATCGCGTACTTGTGAATAAAGTTATATCTGAGGCAAAAGAGAGAAAAGCCCGCAGTGTGATCGTAACTTTCGACCCGCATCCGAGAGAAATTATTAATCCCGGCAGTTCAGGAATTAATTTACTGACCACTTTGAAAGAAAGATGCGGACTGCTCGCCGAAATGGGTATTGATGAGATGGTGGTTATCCCGTTTGACAGAGATTTTTCACTGCTTTCATCACATGAGTTTGTAAGAGATATCATCTGGAAAAAAATTGGTGTATCCCGCTTTATTATCGGGTATGATCATCAATTTGGAAAAGATCGTGAAGGATCTATCGGAACAGTGAAAAAACTGGGAGAAGAACTTGGTTTTGATGCTTATATCGTATCAAAACATGAGGTCGGTGACAAGGCTGTAAGCAGTACCAAAATCAGGAATGCCCTTGAAGACAAAGGTGATGTCGAAGAGGCCGCCATACTACTTGAACGACATTACTTACTCTCCGGCACTGTTGTTCACGGCAACAAACAAGGTAATAAAATCGGATTTCCGACAGCAAATTTACTGCCGTCGCATCCCAGGAAAATCGTACCCAAAAATGGTGTTTATGCCGTCTGGGTGGAGTATCAAAACAACTATTACAGGGCAATGATGAATATTGGGACAAGACCTACCTACAAGGGAACCAACCGTACTATAGAGATTCACATTCTTGATTTCGACAGAGATATTTATGGTGAATCACTAAAAATTCAATTCGTAAAAAGAATCCGCAATGAAGTTAAATTTGACAGTGTTGACGAACTGAAAAATCGCTTATCTGAAGACCGTGCAATAACTGAATCAGTACTAAAAGAGAATAAACCAGATATTGCAATACTTAAAGAATAAGCCTATTTTTAAAGGATAATAGTAAGTGTATTTAAAAGTGTAAATGAAAAATTTAGAATGAGTATAACAAAAGAAAAAAAAGCCGAATTAATTGAAACCTATGGCGGTTCTGCAGAAAATGCAGGGTCAACAGAAGCCCAGATTGCCATATTAACAGAGCGTATTAATCACCTGACCAACCATCTCAAGAGCAACATGAAAGACCACTCTTCCCGTTTGGGATTGCTGAAAATGGTTGGAAAACGCCGACGGCTGTTAAATTACCTGACCAAAAAGGATATCGAAAGATACCGGTCTCTGATTAAAGAACTCGGTATCAGGAAATAGTTTAGTAAGATGAGGCACGTATAAACGTGCCTTTTTTCTATATGACTCTTGAGTCATTAGGATCTTTTCCCGCCTGATCATTTATGTACAATGCGGTTTTCATAGCACAAACTCGTAATTGTAAATAAAATATTAATAATAGGATTATCAATGAAAGAAAACTTTAAAACAGTAGAATTTGCCCCGGGTAAATCACTGTCGATTGAAACAGGAAGACTTGCAAAACAGGCTGATGGTTCTGTAGTTGTACGAATGGGAGAAACTATGGTTTTATGTACCGCTGTTTCCGCTAAAGAGCCCAGGCCCGGCCAGGATTTTTTCCCGCTAACTGTAGACCTGAGAGAGAGTTTCGCAGCCGGTGGTAAATTTCCGGGTGGATTTATGAAAAGAGAAGGGCGCCCTTCTGACGGCGAAATACTTGCAAGCCGGCTGATAGACAGAAGTCTCAGGCCATTATTCCCGAAAGGATATGTAAACGATACCCAGATTATCTGTTATATAATCTCTTCCGACGGGCAGCACGAAGCTGATGCAATCGGTGGATTTGGTGCCTCTGCAGCACTGCATATTTCAGATATCCCGTTTGGGGGACCAATGGCAGAAGTACGAATCGGCCGTGTTGATGGAAACATAATTATAAATCCAACACTCGATGAACTTAAGAAAAGCGATATCGATCTATTGATTGGCGGAACCGCCGACAGCGTTATCATGATCGAAGGTGAAATGGATGAAATCTCTGAAAAAGAGATGCTTGATGCCATCAAAGAAGGGCATATAGCAATTGTTAAGCTGTGTGAATTTCAGGAAGAACTGCGTGAGGAGTTCGGTAAAGCCAAGCGTGTATTTGTTCCTGAACCGGTGGATGAAACTCTTGAATCCAAAGTTAAAGAACTTGCTGAGTCTGCGATCAAAGATATTGTCAGCACAGGTCTTGGTAAAGAAGAGTACAATGAAAAACTGAAAGAACTGAAAAACTCTGTTATAGAGAAAATTACAGAGATTGAAGAGTACGAAGAAGCCGGTGATGATATAGGTAATATATTTTCCGGAATGGAAAAAGAGGCTCTGCGGAACCAGATTCTGGAGAGTAAACGCAGAATTGACGGAAGATCTCCTGAAGATATTCGCGATATCTGGACACAAGTAGGGTACCTGCCAAGAGCTCATGGATCGGCCATATTTTCAAGAGGTGAAACCCAGGCCCTGGCAACTGTTACTCTTGGCTCGAAGCGGGATGAGCAGATGATTGACACTCTTTTTCATGAAGATGCAAAACAGTTTTTGCTTCACTATAATTTTCCGCCCTACAGCGTTGGTGAAGCCGGATTTCTTAGAGGTCCGGGCCGGCGTGAGATCGGTCACGGCCACCTTGCAGAACGTGCTCTCAAAATGAAAATGCCAGATTTTGAAGAATTCAGTTACGTGGTCAGAGTGGTTTCTGATATCCTGGAATCAAACGGATCGTCTTCGATGGCCTCTGTTTGTGCAGGTTCAATGGCTCTGATGCAGGCCGGTGTTCCTCTCAAAAAACCGGTTGGAGGAATTGCGATGGGAATGATTGTCGGTGAAAATGACAGTGTTATTCTCTCAGATATTCGCGGTGAAGAAGATTTCATGGGCGATATGGATTTTAAAACTGCCGGAACTGCAGACGGAATTACAGCCACCCAAATGGATATGAAAGTAAAAGGTATCAGCTTTGAACTGCTCGAAAAAGCACTTGAACAAGCTCACGCCGGACGCATGCATATCCTGGAAAAAATGGCAGAAACAATTAGTGAGCCACGGAAAGAGCTTTCTGAATATGCGCCTCAGTTCCTGAAAATGGAAATTGATGGCGACCAGATTGGCGCTGTAATCGGCCCGGGCGGAAAAGTAATACAAACGCTTCAAAGAGAAACCGGAACTGAGATCATTGTTGAAGAAAATGAAAAAGGGAAAGGAATTATCACAATTTCATCTGATAATCTCGAAAAAGCCAAAGAGGCCAAGAAGCGGATCGAAGAGATTACCGGGCACCTGGAAGAAGGAGCCGTTTACAAAGGTACTGTAAAAGCTCTGAAAGACTACGGCGCATTTGTAGAGATTGCACCGGGAAAAGAAGGATTGCTCCACATATCGGAAGTAAATCACAGCCATGTGAAAAACATTGAAGATGTTCTTTCGGTCGGTGATGAGATTGATGTGAAACTCCTGAAAGTAGAACACGGCGGGAAACTCCGGCTTTCAAGAAAAGCATTAATCCCCAAAGAAGATTAATCCTCTTTGCATTTAATTTTTCAATGGGCACCGTTTTTAATAAAGCGGTGCCTTTTTATTTAACTATAATCAAAAAGAAGTGAAAGAAGAGATAAAAAAAACTGTACTTGATAACGGGTTAACCATCGTTACGGAATATATTGAGAGCGTAAAAAGTGTAACTGCCGGTATCTGGGTAAAAACCGGGAGCCGCCATGAAGATGACGGACTGGCCGGAATCACACATTTTCTGGAACACATGCTGTTCAAGGGCACCGAAAAAAGATCCTCATACGATATTGCACTTAGCATGGAATCAGTTGGCGGTTATCTGAATGCTTTTACATCCACTGAATACACCTGCTATTACTCGCGCTGCCTTGATACCAAACTTGAAACCGCTCTTGATGTGCTCACAGATATGGTCAGGAATTCCAGATTTCCTGAAGAGGAGATGCTGAAGGAAAAAAAAGTGGTGCTCGAAGAGCTTAAAATGTACAAAGACAGTCCGGATGATGTAATTTTTGAAGAGTTTGGTAGCCAGATTTTTAAAAACCATCCCATAGGACGGCCAATCATTGGGTTCGAAAATACCATTCAATCGTTTACCAGAGAAGATCTGTTTGATTATATCGGAAACCGTTACCGCCCCGATAACCTGCTCCTGGCAGTAGCCGGAAATGCAGATCATGATGAGGTGGTTCGTCTTGCCGGCGAAATGCTGGATATTCAGACTGAAAAAACGACAGAAAATCCGAAACAACCGCTTACTCCATACGAAGTCTCCAAAAAGGTAATTACCAAACAGATTGAACAGACTCATATGATTCTCGGAAGGCGCAGCCTCGATTATGATCACCCTGAAAAGTATATCCTTCTCCTTGCCAATACAATTTTAGGCGGGGGAATGAGTTCAAGATTGCATCAGAATATCAGGGAAAAGTATGGTTACTGTTACTCCATCGGCTCGTTTAACCAGACCTACTTGGATTCAGGCTTGTTCGGGGTTTATATCGGAACGGACCAGGAGTATGTGGATCATGTCCGCTCTTTAATTTTCGAAGAGTTTGACCGGATGCAATCTGAAAAGGTACCCGAAAAAGAGTTGCAGCAAGCCAAAGCACATCTGAAAGGGAAACTGCTTTTATCCCAGGAAAGCACGAGTAACAGGATGAATCGGCTGGCAAAAAGTGAACTTTACTTCAACCGTTTTATTACACTTGATGAATTGGTCGAAAAAATTGACGAAGTGTCGGCAGAAGATATAAAAGAGTTCAGCGAAGCTTTCTTCGATAAAGACTCTTATTCTGAAACACTGCTGGTTCCCGAAAAGAAACTGTAAATATACTTTTAGTAACAGGTTGGAATCGTTTTTTAAAGTTAATAAAACATGTTTAATCTTTTGACCGCCAAAAGTACCATAATATAGTTTGGGAGTGAGATACTTAATTAATTTTAAAAACCACAATATTATAGTCAGAGATTATCTTTAGCATGATGTATTATTGATAGTATCAAAAATTAAGTTTTGTGGGTTGATCACATGAGATAACTTACATATTTGGAAAAATTATATTTATCCCTGAATAGAGGCTTTGCGTTCATATCCGCAGATTTTATCTTTGTGGCATCTTTTTGCAATTTTGTTTTAAAAATCTGAGTTAAAAACTAAAAATTAACTTTTGTGACAATGGTTTACATAAAAAATCTGGAAAACTTCGAAGGTCAAACAAAAACACTGAAAGGGTGGGTCTACAACATAAGAAGCAGTAAAAATCTGCATTTCATCGAGTTGCGGGATGGAACAGGACTCTGCCAGTGTATTGTATCTGCGGATGATGTGCCGGACCAGGTTTTTGAAGATGCAGGTTCACTGAAGCAGGAGAGTTCCGTGGAAATCAGCGGCAAAGTTGTAAAAGATGATCGCAGTGTTGGCGGCTATGAATTGCATGTTGATGATTTGAAGATTATCCAGGTTGCTGAAGATTACCCGATTACTCCAAAAGAGCACGGTGTGGAGTTCCTGATGGAGAACCGCCATTTGTGGCTGCGAAGCCAGCGGCAGTGGGCGGCAATGCGGGTGCGAAGTACGATCATCTATGCCATCCATCGTTTTTTCCAGGAAAATGATTTTATCCAGATGGATGCTCCCATTTTTACAGGGAATGCGGCAGAGGGAACCACCACACTGTTTGAAACCGACTATTTTGATGAGAAAGCCTACCTGACACAATCCGGCCAGCTTTATGCTGAGGCGATGGCAATGGCTCATGGCAAGGTCTACACCTTTGGCCCAACCTTCCGTGCCGAAAAAAGTAAAACCAGGCGCCATCTCACCGAATTCTGGATGATAGAACCGGAGATGGCTTTTTATGACCTGGAGATGAATATGGACCTGGCAGAGCAGATGATCAAATTTATTGTGAAATCGGTACTGGATCAGAATGCATCGGAACTGGAGATCCTGGAGAGGGATACATCTCACCTGCAGGCAGCGGCTGACAAGCCTTTTCACAGAATATCTTACACAGAAGCTGTAGAGCTTTTGAAAAGTGATAAAACCGTAAATATGCTTGATGAGATGGAAGCCGGCAGAAAAGAGGAGAGAGAAGAGCTTGTTAAAGAGGAGAAAGAGCTGAAAAAAGAGCATGGTTCGGCCAAGAAATGGAGAAAATCCCAGATCGACCAGCGGATTAAGGAGATTCATGCACGCCTTACCCAGGTTGAAGAAGATTTAAGAAATATTCCCGGATGGAAAGAGTCTGCACAAGGGTTTGAGTGGGGTAATGACTTTGGCGGCAGTGATGAAACCATTTTAACCATGCAATTTGATGCTCCCCTGATTGTCCATCGCTATCCTGCTGAAGTGAAGGCTTTTTACATGAAACGTGACCCGGAAAACGAGAAATTGTCGCTTGCTATGGATGTACTGGCCCCGGAAGGGTTTGGTGAGATAATCGGTGGTAGCCAGCGGGAAGATAGTCTTGAAGAGCTTCAAAAACGTATTGCCGAACACGATCTGCCGGAAGAGGTGTTTAGCTGGTACCTCGATCTTCGAAGATTCGGATCTGTGCCGCATTCAGGTTATGGACTGGGACTCGAGCGGACGGTCGGCTGGTTATGCGGCCTGGCACATGTTCGGGAAACAGTTCCGTTTCCAAGAATGCTGGGAAGACTGCGGCCATAAAACCCGGTTTACGATTTTATTCTGATCTTGCTTACATTAAAATTATATGCAATGATTTTAATCAAAAGCGAAACCATCCTTATGTTTTCAGAAATTAAATTCCATTTTGTACTTCTGCCCGCTTTAATCTTGGCCTTCAGCTGTTCCTCCTCCGGAGAACAAGTAGTCGATGAATCTGCCGGTCAGAGCGAAGGATTTGCAGATGTCACTTCTGTTGGTGTGTCAGGCGATGAAGGCGACTATACTTTCCGGGTGGAAGTGAGCAGTCCGGACACCGGCTGTGATCAATATGCTGACTGGTGGGAAATTGTTTCGGAAGGGGGTGAGCTGATTTACCGAAGGGTTCTTCTTCACAGTCATGTCAATGAACAGCCATTTACCCGCAGCGGGGGACCTGTGGAAATAGAGGCGGATACCGAAGTTTGGGTGAGGGCACATATGAATAACAGCGGTTACGGTGGCGAAGCCTTTTTCGGATCCCCGGAATCGGGATTTGAAAAAATAGAATTGGATAAAGAGTTTGCAGCTGATCTTGAAAACAGTGAACCTCTGCCCGACGGCTGTGCTTTTTAAATTAATATACCCAGGGACGCTTCAGAGAGTTGCCGGTTCTGAGCCACTTGGCTCGAGATTATCTCTTCGCATATTTTATAATTTTTGAGGAGGTTTCACGCAAAGTCCGGTGAGGTTTAGACGGAGAGACCGGCTAAGAGATGTAATTGGTTTGACTAACATTCGCCTTGTATATTTTTAAACTTGAATGTTTTTTCCTTAAAAGGCAGGCAGGCAGTCGGTGAAACTGTCTTTCACTGCTTTCTTTGCAAGTCTTTTAGCTCTTACCTGCCTCTGCGTGAAACCAAAGATATTATCCAATAACTTGTTGAATATACAGCACTGTTCTGTTTATTTGTATGATACATATTTGTCCCTTCAACAGTTGGTAGCCCGCCGCAATGCAGAGGAGTTCGGGCGGCATTTGAGTGTGGATTATTGGTTATAAGGATCAACCATTTTTAGACCTTTTATTTCTTTAAAATCTTTGATATTTCTTGTAATTAAAGTCAGATCGTAAACAATTCCTGTTGCGGCTACAATGGCGTCAGCTAATTTTGTCTTATATTTTTTTCGAATCAGAATCGTCTCATCTGTAATAGGATCGGTTAAGTAAAAGATGACTGAATCTTCTATAAAGCTATTTAGTACAGTATAATGATCTTGAGATGTATTAAATCCGAGAACTTCGTTTTAATTATAATTGAGAGGTTGGGCGTCATGTCAATAACATTATCCATAAATTTTATTCCATTATCCGGAAGTTTTCTGCCCATATAGATGAGTTTTTCAAAGAAAAGGGATATGTATAAACAGGGAGATATCATAATTGTACTTTATCCATTTGCTTCGACGAATAATGAACCTTTACTCTATACCTGAGTTTTAGCTTCTGCTTTTCCAGATTTTTGGATTTCTGGAAGTAAGTGTTCAATACCGCCCTCACGGTTATCAGCTGCTCTTTTTCATCAACAGTAAAATGAATCATGTAGGGATACTTCTTCAGAGGAAGACAGTGTACATTTTCATATCTCAACTGAAAAAAGGGGGTGTGTTCAAGTCTGAGTAATTGTTGATTCAGAATTTCTTCGAATTGTTTTCCAAGACCCGGCTGCTGATTTTCATAGAAGTCAATTGCCTGTTGGATATCCTGCATTGCCCGGGGATCAACAGCAATAGAAAAAGCCATTACGATTTATCTTTAAAAGTAAATTGTTTCCGGGCTTTTTCCCAGGGAATCAGATCTTCAGGGTTCGAATTTTTTATCCGTTCCCTCACAATAGTTTTATGTTCTTCTGGAATGTACGGCTCGCTTGAAACATCGAGTCCTAACTGTTCGATAAGTTCCATCACAAAATCGACTTTATGATCCGGTACTTTGAGTGTAATCTCTTTCATAGAATTGGATATTGTAATTGGTTTTAAACAATAATAACAAATAATCACTAAAGAGAACATGCCATTCTTCGACTGGGCGAGCCAATCCATGTGCAATATTAGCCGTCCAACCCGCACAGCCACGTACGTCCCCGGTAACGTCACACCTACAACAAGCGAAACCAGCTTAAAAGCGCCACCTACAACTGGTGGAATGACTCGTCGTGGCAAAACCCGACCTCGTACAATGTTTCCGGAATTAACTACGACCGCGACGGCAACCTCGAACCGGCTGACGGGTGCCGGCAAAATGAGATAAACATGGCATGTTTTACCACTGCCATGGATTTTCTGATCTCAGTTTCGGTATCTGTTTAAATTCAGTGGTATTTCTGGTTAGTAATATCAGCTTATATTTCAGTGCGGTGGCCGCTATGATTGCATCAGGAATTTTAATGGAATGATTTATTCGCAGTTCTATAGTCCGTTCTGTAATGTTGGTATCTAAATTTAAAATATTGGCAGAATTGATAAATTTGGTGAGTTTATTATCAACAGAAGGATAACCTGAAACCTCTATTTTATTGATCACAAAAATATTAAATTCATCGTCAATAAGGTTGAAACTAATCCAAGGGATTTTTCATGAAGAAGCTTGCCGCTGAATTCAATTAAAATATTGGAATCGATCAGATATCTCTTTCCCATTCCTTACGGCTGTTTTCAACGTGTTGCAGCAGTTCATGAGCTTTTGTTTTTGATATGCATCCTGCATAGTCTGATGGTTTTTTATCCGATGGCTTCTTTTTCAGAATGGTTTCAATTCTGGTTAGCACAGACTCGCTTTCTTCTTGTAAGATTTTTTCAATGATATATAATTTCCTGGCTTTGGCTTTCATTATGTTTTTGACTTTAAAAAAATATACAAAATTAAACCAAACACTATTATTGCTGTAAAATTTTTCATTTATGTTTATTGCCTGATGTTGCAGCAAACAAATTATTATCAGCCAAATTCAGGACGAAGAGTCGTCATTCTGGTCCTGTGTATTAGTCATCGTCAGGACATTTATGAAGATAGGTAGCCTTGTTCCGGGTTTTCTTACCTGAGCGATACTTATTGACTACTTTTCGTTTGATTTGTTTTCTGAATTCACGCCGTTTCTTTAACTTTTGTGTGTTTACAACATGTCTGGTACTTTGAGCTCATTGCCTTCACGCCAAACAACCAGCAGTTTTTCAAATTACTTTCTCCAAAATCTTGCTTACCTTTGGATTGTTACACTGTAAACAATTCATGAAATCATAAAGTGGCCAGGCCTACAAGTATAGATATATATAAGAATGCTCTCTCTTTGATCCGGTCTCCAGAAGAAAGAAAACCGGTGATCTACCTGTATGGTGATGAGAATTTTTTTATTGACCGGCTTCAGGATGAGATAGAGAAACTGGTTCCGCCTGAACAGCGTGATTTCAATTTTGATCTGCTCTATGGCTCTGAAACCTCACCGAGAAAAATCCTGGATATTGCGCGCAGCTTTCCGATGATGGCCGAACAGAGAGTGGTTATTGTACGCGAATTTTTAAAAGCAGGAGAAAAGGTGCCCGATGGCGAAGGCCACCTGAATGATTTTGAGTCCTATCTGAATCAGCCCAATCCACAGACAATACTCTGTCTCATTGATGAAAAACATCCCGATAAGAGAATGGCCCTCGGAAAAGCCCTCAAAAAAAAGGGGGGAGAGGCAGCTGTTTTTAGGTTTGAATTTCTTCCCGA
>CAYVBJ010000022.1:47329-51614 GCA_964449075.1 uncultured Balneolaceae bacterium | reverse complement strand
ATCATTTCTTTTTCTGATTCATATTTCGTAAATACAAGCCGTTTCAGATTAATTTTAATTTATTACGGGATTTATAAATGAAGAGAATTGTATCGTATACGATTTTACTGCTGCTGAGTACAGGTTTTATCCTGACCGTATCAGCCCAGCAAAATGATGAACTTCCAAAAAGAAGCAGCAATCTTGAAGTTCTTTCTCACGTACCTCTTGGTGCACCGTTAAGCGTCACAGACATTGTCGTTGAACAGGAGATGAACCGGCCCTATGCCTATGTTGGCAGAATGCAGGCGGAGAAGGGATTTGATATTATTGACCTTTCTACTCCTGAACGTGCGGAAGTTATTTACCGCTGGCGAATGCCCAACGAGGAGCTCCATGTGGGTCTTGGAGGCATGGATCCCAAGTACTTTAAACACAAGGGAAAATACTACGTGGTTCAGTCACTTCAGTTTTTCCAGGGCGGGCCTAACCAGGATGCGGGGGCAGTTGTTGTAGATGTGACCGGTCTGCCCGATGTGAGTAAGGTAAAAACCGTAGGCTATATCAGGAATGCAGAACATCCCGGTGGTTTTCACAACATCTTTATGTACAAACATTCGGATGGCCGGCCGTTGCTGTTTGCAACTACAACCGGCGACTCTGCACTCATTTATGATCTCGGTAAATTTGTGGAAGGCGAGGAGGATATCCTGGCCGGTGGCGTTCCAAATCCTGATGTCCCTACCCGGCTTGCAAGTGCATCCTTGGGTTACCATGATTTTTATGTGGGATATCATCCCGACAGCCAGCAGGATCGTTTTTATGGCGGCGGTGCCGGCGGATATTTCGTTTTCGATGTAACTGATACCAAGACACCGGAACTCCTGGTTACAGTCAGCAACGTACAGGGCGTTGTTTGGGGACACACCGTAACTCCATCACCAGATGGCCGGTACATGGTGGGAGAAACAGAATATATTCATGCACCCCTTCGTATTTTTGATCTGAAACCGGCACTGGATGGTGAAGTTCAGATAGTTGACACCCCCATAAGCGTCTGGAATTTTGACTACGAGAACCTGGTGCACAACCATGAGGTTCGCTGGCCCTACCTGTTTGTTTCAGGATACGAAGACGGACTCCTGGTTGTAGATCTATTCGATCCCGCAGATCCCAAAACTGTCGCTTATTACGATACCTTTCTCGGATCACACAAGTCGGGCATGTGCCGCGAAAATATTTGTAACGGCGCATTCGGAGTGGATATCCGGAACGAAGACGGTTTAATTGTTGTCAGCGATATGGGAACGGGATTCTGGGCATTCAGGCTTGAAGATTTCCAGGGCTGGAATGGCAGGGTCTGGGGTATGCCCAATATTTCAAGTGCACAGAACTGGGATGACGGACCCGCTCAAAACCAATAAAATGCCGGAAAAATCATGAAATCGAAACATTTCTTAATTTTCAGCCTGATTTTGACAATTTCAGCTTTTGGAGTCAGTGCTTCAGCTTTTGTGTCGACCGGGTTTGATTTAAATAACGAAAAGATCTTTACGTGTAAAGAGCCCGGTCTTTCCTACTATTCAATTGACCTGGTCACGACTAAGAATATACCGGGAACAGGCCAGGCCGGAGGCAAAGCCGTAATGAAATTTGATAGTTCGCCATTTGGAATTTCAATTACCAAAGACGGCTCCTACCGGCATCTTCTTGATATAAAGCTCGGAAACATCAAAAATCATAAAAAGGGCCGGTTTGTTGCATGGGTTACAACTCCATCTCTGGATCAAACCAAACTGATCGGCAGTCTTGACCAGGAGTATACAGTGTCTGGTGAAGTAAGCTGGAACAAATATATTGTGGTAATCACTCTTGAAGTATCAACACCGGAAGACGGGCAAATCTGGCAGGGGCCCATTGCTTTCCGGGGAATGTCGCGGAGCGGACTGATGCACACCATGGCCGGTCACGGGCCTTTTGAGCAGGAACCTTGTGCAAAGTACGGGTATTACTGATGTTTAAAAGAGTTTTGTTTACATTATTTCCGATTCTTTTTTCTTTCAACTCAATTGCCTTTTCTCAGCATGAACACCATGAAATGGGTCACTCCATGGATACTGCTTCCGATAAAGCAGCCTGGAGAATGCCGCCGATGGATATGGAGATGCCGATGCTGCCCGGGCTTCACAGTGAACTTCCCCCGGCTGAACCATTCCTGGCCGGACTTGGATTGAATGTCAGCGACCTTCCTGAAGCCGTTCCGCAAGAAACAATAAACCTTGCTGATGGCGATACAATCAGCTTGCAGGCGTCCATTATCCGGCGCACCATTCTTGGCCAAGATTATGCAATGTACGGCTATAACGGCCAGTATCCTGGACCGCTTATCAGGGCTCCGGAAGGCGCTACCATTGTAGTTGAATTTAATAATAAAATTGAGTTCCCGACAACGGTTCACTGGCATGGTCTTCGTCTCGATAATCGCTTCGATGGTATTCCGGGCATTACACAGGATGCAGTGGAGATCGGGGAGTCGTTTACCTACGAACTGTTTTTCAGAGATGCAGGCATTTTCTGGTACCATCCGCATGTGCTGGAGTATATTCAGCAGGATCTGGGCCTCTACGGGAACATGATTGTTGACCCGAAAAATAAAGACCACTACAGCCCGGTAAACCGTGAAGAGACACTGATCCTTGACGACATCCTGATGGACGAGCAGGGCCTTATTCCCTGGGGCGCCGATAACCCGACCCACACACTGATGGGACGTTTTGGGAATGTTATGCTGGTGAACGGTAAAACTGACTATCAGTTTGAAGTGAACAGAAATGATGTAACTCGTTTTTATATCACCAATGTTGCCAATACGCGGACCTTCAACACAGTGTTTGAGGGAGCAAAAATAAAACTTGTGGGTTCTGATGTCAGCAAATTTGAAAGGGAGCAGTTCATTGAGAATATCCCCATAGGTGTTGCCGAACGATATATTGTTGAAGTTCTGTATGAAGAGCCGGGTGTTTATCCGATCACCAACTCCATTCAGGCTATCAACCATTTTCGGGGAGAATTTTACCCTCACAAAGATACGCTTGGTACTGTACATGTTTCAGATACCAATACAGAGGAAAATTACACAGAAGCATTTCACTCTCTTCGCCAAAACAGGGATGTTCAGGATGATGTTGCCGATTTTGAACCCTATTTTGATAAGCCGGTTGATCACTCACTTGAACTGACACTCAGCGTAAGCGGGTTGCCTCTTGCCATCATGCAGTCGATGGCTATTGATACATTCTATGTTCCGCATGTGGAGTGGAATGATACTATGCCAATGATGAACTGGCTCTCAACCGGCTCACAGGTTGAGTGGATACTGTTAGATCCGGCTACAGGTAAAAAAAATATGGACATCAACTGGAATTTTAAACAGGGAGATGTGGTGAAAATCAGGATTTTCAACGATCCGAAAACCTTTCATCCAATGGGCCACCCGTTCCACATTCATGGCCAGCGCCACCTGGTACTTAGCATCGACGGTGTCCCCAACCCCAATCTGGTTTGGAAAGATACATCTATAATTCCTGTAGGGTCCACTGTTGACCTGCTTGTGGAAATGTCAAACCCCGGCGACTGGATGATGCACTGTCATATCGGCGAACATCTGGATGCGGGGATGATGCTGGGTTTCAGTGTTGAAGAGTAGAATTCTGACACACAAACCGGCTTCAAAATGAAATTAAAGTAATAACCATTACTGAATTATGAGCCATAAAATTGAAGCAGTTATTTTTGATATGGATGGAGTTATTGTGGACAGCAACCCGGTTCACAAAAAGATTCTACAGGAATTTTGTGAAAAATATGGGAAGAAGCTATCGGATAATTACATTCGTGAAAACCTTTTTGGAAGGACAAACCAGGAGTGGATTCCAAATGTATTCGGACCGCTAACTGACGAACAAATAGAAATACTTGCAGATGAAAAAGAGACACTCTTCAGAAAACAATTCAACCCAAAAAAATATGTAGTGCCCGGTTTCATTGATTTTTTAAATTTGATCAAACAAGAAGAAATTCAGACAGTTGTAGCCACATCTGCCCCGCCCGAAAATGTCGATTATATTTTAGATGAACTATCTATCAAAAATTTATTTGAAGCTGTATTAGATTCATCTCACTTTACCAAAAGCAAGCCGCATCCCGAACCATATCTGAAAGCTGCTAAAACAGTGGGGGCCTCCATCCATAATTGCATCGTATTTGAAGATTCAATATCCGGTGTAAAATCTGGTTTGTCAGCTGG
>CAYVBJ010000022.1:37484-47229 GCA_964449075.1 uncultured Balneolaceae bacterium | reverse complement strand
TCTTCATTGGCATGAACGATGATTCCTCGTCCCAGGATGGTATCAAGTCCCTCAAGCTCAATTACTGTGTCCGTATACTCGAGAGTAGCAACACCTTCTTCATCTGAAACAAGGTTTCCCATATCGCCCATGTGCCTGGAAGCATCTGTAGGTGCCCCGTGCGGCATATTTTTGGGATTATAATGTCCGCCCGCAGATGTTCCGTCAGTTGCCGAACAATCACCATATTCATGGATATGAAACCCATGTTTTGCTTCAGGATTCAAACCTGTTACAGTTGCACTGACATCCACATTGTCACCATTCTTTGCAAAGGTAACAATTCCTTCAACTTCATTTCCTTCCGTAGGATGGATGACTGCGATCAGACTATCCTGACTTATCATTTCCGTTTGCACTTCTGTTCTCTCCTGCTCCTGCATACAATTTGACATGAAAACTGTAAGCAATATTATCATTCCAATTTTCTTCATAGATACAAATGCTTTAATTACTGATTATTACTTTGACTTCTCTTTTGTTATTTAAAAACAACTTTTCAGGTTGTCTCATTCACTGCATTTTTTAAAATCTCATTATTTACTTAAGATCATCTTATAAACTCTTTTGGCAAATGTTACATTATAGATATGAAACCGGGTATCAGATTCATTATATACTATAAAATCTAATTTATTTATCTATGGCTTACTCAAAAATCAAGACCACGCTACTATTTTCACTTCTTTTTTTCAGTCACACTTTGGCATTTGCTCAGGATACAGAAATCGAAATAACAGCCGGGTTCCTTACTTCAAATGATATCCTGAATTACAATGACTCTGTTTTCAGCCAGGTTTTTCCGGATGAGGACGTTACATCTTTTGAGAATTTTTCAACCGGGATCGGCATTGCCTACCAGTACCTTGCTCATGACAACATCAGAGTCGGGGGACAACTCACCTATCAGCGGATTGACAAAGAATTTGTTCAAAATAACATTAAAGTTGGCGAGGGAACTACGGATTTCTTTACACTTTTGGGAATTGCCAGCTTCTATTGGTTTGAATCGGATCTGTTTGGAATTTATTCAGGAGCCGGACTTGGTTTTAGTTTTTCTAATGATGACCAGTTTGCCCTGGAAGATCCGGAACGCTCCCGTACTGAAACGGATCTCTTTTTTGCGTGGCAGGCCAATGCCATCGGGTTTGAATTCGGGCGCAATATCCGGTTTCTGACAAATGCAGGTTTTGGTACGCAGGGTGCTGTTAGTCTTGGCCTGAAGTACAGGTTTTAAATAAAATCACCGGATGACTTATAGCATCATTGATCCAACACCTTTGCGCAAACAAGTCATCCGATGAATGAAATCCAGACAATCGATTAGTACCTGTACTGGTCAGACTTGTACGGACCCTCTTTAGGAACTCCGATATAGTCAGCCTGTTCCTCGCTTAACTCATCCAGTTCAACACCGATTTTACCAAGGTGCAATCTTGCAACTTTTTCATCCAGGTCTTTCGGAAGTACATGAACACCAAGCTCAAAATCTTCGGGACGGGTCCAGAGTGCAATCTGGGCCAGTGTCTGATTGGTAAAACTGTTACTCATCACAAAACTCGGATGCCCGGTTGCATTACCCAGGTTCATAAGGCGGCCTTCAGACAGCAGAATAATATCATTGCCATTTTCGAGGGTAAAAAGATCTACCTGCGGCTTTATGTTATCTTTGGTTGCATTTTCCTTCAGCCAGTTGACATCAATTTCATTATCAAAATGACCGATATTGCCAACGATAACTTTATCTTTCATCAACTCGAAATGCTCTCCGGTAATAATATCTTTGTTCCCTGTAGCGGTTACAACAATATCAGCTTCTTTAACTGCATCAATCATCTTTTTCACCTCGTAACCGTCCATCGCGGCCTGGAGTGCACAAATCGGGTCAATTTCAGTTACGAGAACCCTGGCACCTGCTCCGCGCATTGAAGCAGCAGAACCTTTTCCAACATCTCCGTAACCGGCAACCACAGCCACCTTTCCCGCAAACATAACATCCGTAGCACGCCTGATTGCATCCACACATGATTCGCGGCATCCGTATTTGTTGTCAAACTTAGACTTGGTTACCGAATCATTCACATTGATAGCAGGAGCGCCCAGCGTGCCATTTTGATGCATCTGGTACAATCGCATAACACCTGTTGTAGTTTCTTCGGATATCCCCTGGATTCCATCCAGCAGTTCGGGGTATTTGTCGTGAACGAGCTGTGTAAGGTCACCGCCATCATCCAGAATCATATTCAGTGGTTTTCCATCTTCAAAGAAGAGTGTTTGCTCGATACACCAGTCGTATTCTTCCTCGGTTTCACCTTTCCATGCATAAACGGGAACCCCGCTCTCTGCGATAGCTGCAGCGGCGTGATCCTGTGTAGAAAAAATATTGCAGGAAGACCACTGAACTTCAGCGCCAAGGTCTACAAGGGTTTCAATTAGCACTGCAGTCTGTACTGTCATGTGAAGACATCCTGCAATCCGGGCCCCTTTCAGCGGCTGCTCTTTTCCAAACTCTTCTCGTAAAGCTACAAGACCGGGCATCTCGGATTCGGCAATATTAATCTCTTTTCGCCCGTATCCGGCCAATCCAATATCTTTGACCTTATAGGGTAATTTATCTACTTGTTGTTCCATTAAATCAATTGTGTTTTTAGTTCGATTGTTAGTATGTAATTCATCTGGCTTCAGATTTAACAAATAAAGAAGTTATTCTGTTCACGCAAATAAAATATATCTGTCAGATGTATTCAAGGATTATGCTTTTCATCTGGTTATAATCTCCTTCGGTTCCTCTTGAACCCATTTCTATTTTAATCAATTCCCCATCGGGATTAACAAGCACTTTGAATGGGATCCCGCTCGCCCCAAGCTGGTCGAACACATTATTAGTATCAATCAGGTAATTAAAATTATAGTCATTTTCATTTGCAAAATTTCTTGCATCTTCGATTGAATCCGACAGTCCCACCGTAACGGCAAGTACTTCAAACTCATTTTCATATTCATCCCGAAGCTTATCCATTGCAGGAAACACCTGCAGACAGGGTCCGCACCAGGTCTCCCAAAAATCAATCAGTACAACCTTTCCTTCAAACCGGTCAATTGAAACTTCATTTCCCTCAAGATCAGTAAACGTTGCATTCTGAATCAGCTCTTTTGCTTTGTCTTCATCAACCAATCCGGGAGGTACTACATTCGATCTTGTTTGAGTGCCTTCAGATGCTTGTTTATCTCCGTTTGAACTACACGAAATAAGCAAAATTGCCGGGATCAACAGAGTCAGTATTCTTATATTTTTCATTTTGCCTAACTTTTTTCTTAAAGATAACAGAATTATCTGTAAATATTTCATAACGATTTATAACGAAATTATTTGTTAGTATCTTGCTGTTCTGATGTAAAAATTTCACTGAATTCGATAACTCATTCTATGAATTGCGATTTTTTGATAGTGGGTGCAGGTATTGTCGGTTTGTCTGCAGCTTACAAACTATCTGTCCGTTATCCTGATTCCAAAATACTGATCCTCGAAAAAGAGAATTGTGTAGCGGCACACCAAACAGGCCATAATTCCGGTGTAATACACTCCGGAATCTACTACAAACCCGGAAGTTACAAAGCCAGGAACTGTGTGGATGGCCGCCATCAGCTGGTTGACTTTTGCTCGGAGCATGGCGTTATGCATGAAATTTGCGGCAAGGTGATAGTTGCCACTGAAGATGATGAAACTGAGAGGCTCGAAAAAATATATCGCCGCGGCCTTGAAAATAAAATAGAGGGCATCCGGTTAATCGATAAGAAAGAGGTGGAAGAGATTGAACCTTTTGTCAATTGTGTTTCAGGCATTCATGTGCCCTGTTCCGGTATTGTTGATTACAGGGGGTTTTGTGAAAAACTGGCGGAACTGCTTGAATCAGCTAATGCTTCTATTAAATTCAATCATAAAGTAGACTCCATTCATCAAAGCGGGAATTCACTGAAGGTGAAAGCCGGCACCGAATCATTCGAAACAAATTTTTTAATCAGCTGCAGCGGTTTACAGTCCGATCTCGTTGCAAAATCTGCGGGAATATCCAGCCCTGTTCACATTGTCCCTTTCAGAGGTGAATACTATGAACTTGTGCCCGAGGCAGAAAACCTGGTAAAAGGCTTAATCTATCCGCTGCCAAACCCGGAATTTCCATTCCTGGGAGTTCACTTTACACGAATGGCAACAGGCGGTGTTGAATGTGGCCCGAATGCTGTATTTGCGTTTGAGCGGGAGGGATACGACAAACTCTCTTTCAATCTATCTGATACCATTGACACCTTTAACTTTCCCGGATTTTGGAAACTTGCAGGCAAACACTGGCGAATGGGTCTGGATGAGATGTACCGCTCTCTTTCAAAAGAGGCATTTCTGAAAAATCTGAAAAAGCTGATCCCCTCAATAAAAAAAGAACATCTCACAGGTTCTCCCTCCGGAATCCGGGCAATGGCACTTCAGCCCAATGGTGAAATACTCGATGATTTCTATTTTGAAAAAGAGAGAAACCAGATACACGTTCTGAATGCACCGAGTCCGGCTGCCACAGCCGCGCTCTCCATTGGAGATGAAATTGTGAACCAGGTAGAGATTCGAAATTGAAAAATTCAGAATTCAGAATTCAGAATTCAGAATTGAAGCAGATTTCATTTTTGTCTTCTTAAAGCCTGTTATTTCGAAAACATTTTATAAAATTGTGACCCCTTAGAAGATCTGGTTTTGTATAATGTTTGCTGAATATGAAGAAAACTCTCTCCATACTGCTTTCAGTATTGTATGTGGCACTGCTCTTTGCCCCGCTGATACCTTACGCGGAGTACGCATTGCACAAGGAGCATATTATGCTGCACTACTGTGAAAACCCTGACAGTGATTGTGAGGGTGCCTGTTATCTGAAAAAACAGGTGCAGCACCAGCATACAGATTCAGCTTTAATTGTTCAGCATATTTTCCAGGTGCTATTTGTATCAGAACATGGTTCATCTCCGCATCTGCCGGATTCAAGAGACTCAGCAGAACTATTCATATCTGAAGATGTGATAAATGTCCCCCCCGATAAACTGCTCCAGCCTCCCCGTGCATAACACCATATAGCAAACACCGGTATAACCTGCTTTCGCAGTGTCAAATACCGGGCTTTCCTTTTTAAAAATTATGCCCCATTAAATACTGAAGGCATGATTATCTCAATTTCAAACAAATTTATGGTGTAATGAAACGTAAATTCATTTTATTAACAACAGTTATCTCTTTTATTTTTAACGCTGAGGTTATTTCACAGGTGCTTGTGCAGGGAAGGGTTCTTGACCAGGTTACGCGTGAACCTCTCATTGCGGTCAACATCTCGGTTGAAGGCTCTTCAATCGGAACATCCACAGATGAAGACGGCCGTTTTGAATTGCAGCTGCCCGAAGATCTGGCTAACAACGCAATGCTGCAAATCAGGTTTATCGGCTATATTCAAAGTGATATCCGTATTAAAGATCCTGATGAATTTTTGAATATCGAAATACAGCCCGATAACATCGCCCTGAATGAAGTGAGGGTTATCGGTTTTGATACAAATAAGAAACTTCAGGAAACAGCCGGTTCGGTTGCCCTGGTAACCAATAAAGATTTTGACCGCACAAATCGCGTGAGCCTCCAGCCGGTCTTAAATACCATACCCGGTGTCCGGATGGATCAAAGCAATCTTACCGATGCACGGATTTCAATTCGCGGCGGCGGTATCCGTTCAAATTTCGGAATCAGAAATATCAAGATTTATCTGAATGAGATCCCTCTTACGGAGGCCGATGGATTTACACGAATTGAAGGACTTGATGTTGCCACCGTTGGCAGGCTGGAAGTTATTAAAGGTCCGGCATCGAGCATTTATGGAGCCGGTACCGGCGGCGTATTGAATTTTCAGACACAACGTGCAGGTTTCAGGGAGAACAGCCTTGAATTTTCATCCCTTGGCGGGTCTCACGGGCTCCGGCGTTTTGCTACCACCTACCGGTACGGAAGTGATTCCTTTAATGCCAACATAACATTTGGTGATCAAAATTTTGACGGCTTCCGGGAGCACAATAGTGATGAAAGACAGTTTTTCACCGGAACCCTTCGCTTCATTCCAAGTGAACAACAATCTTTTACCATCTTGTTGAGCCGTACCAGCCAGGATACCTACATTCCCGGATCGCTGACAGCCGACCAGGTACAGGAAAACCCAAAACAGGCCAATGCCCGGAACCTCGCACAGCAGGCAGGACGGTTCCAAAACTGGACCCGGGTGGGAGTTGCTCATACCTACCAGTTTAATGAATCATTTTCGAATGTGAGCAGCATGTTTGGCTCTTTTTACGACATGGATCATCCGCTGACTTTTGCCATTATCCGGCAACCGTATCAAAGTTTTGGCGGGCGCACCCGTTTTAATTTTGAACCTGCCATGAAAACACTTCAAACCAAATTTACACTTGGCGGAGAGTTTCTGAACGGCCTACAGGATTCCAAACGGTTTCAGAATCTCGGCGGAACTGAAGGTGACCTGATATTCAACCAGGAGCTGGATATGACTCAATACTCAATCTTCGCCCAAACCGAGACCGAACTCACCAACAAAACATCGATAGAGTTTGGTCTGAGTCTCAACAAAGTTGAATATGATGTAACAGATCTGCTTATTTCAGGCAACAGCGGTGTCCGGGATTTTGACCTTGAGTTTTCTCCCCGGGTGGCTTTGGTTCATGTATTCAGTGACGCTATCGCACTTCGGGGAGGTGTGAGCCAGGGATTTTCGCCGCCTACAGCCAATGAACTTCGCGATGTGGACGGATCCATCAGAAATGATGTTGACCCGGAAACCGGAACCAACTATGAAATAGGTGCACGAGGTAATCTTCTTGGCGGACTGAACTATGATGTAGCGGTATTTCATTTCAGAATGAAAAATCAGCTCATTCCACAAACAGTGGATCTGAACAATACCATATTTGTGAATGCCGGCCGTACAAACAGAAATGGTTTTGAAGGCGCTTTGAGCTACACCTGGGCAGGCGATTCCGGATCACTGATTTCACGGTTCCGGCCTTTCATCAATTATACCTATTCGGATTTTGAATTCAGGGATTTCAGAATCCGAAATGAATCCGGTACGGTGCTGAATGACTTTTCCGGCAATGATGTCACCGGGATTTCTCCCCATACGATTTCCGCCGGGTTTGATATCGATACAAACCCCGGATTTTACCTGAACACCACATACTTTTTTACAGATGATGCTCCTATCAGGGATGATAACTCCGTCTTCAATCCATCTTACCAGGTCGTTAATACCAAGATCGGTTACAGGGCACACGTTTTATCCTCATTCGAGGTGGATGTCCAGTTTGGTGTGGATAATCTTTTTGATGAGAAGTTCAGTTCAAATATCTCCCTGAATGCAACCGGCTTCGGCGGAGCTCAGCCCGCCTTTTTTAATCCCTCGCTCGACCGGAATGCGTATGTAGGCGTGGGAATCAAATATCTTTTCAATTAATAACGGTGTAAATGTTTACCATCATGAAAAATCTGTTTTTTTTACTGCCACTGCTTTTCCTGCTCTCCTGTGGATCTGCAGATCAAAATAGTGCAACAAATACCACCGGAACTCTGTCCACCGGTCAACAGCCGGATTTACCACAGATGATGTACCTCGAATCCGGTAAGCTGCTGGCTTGGTGGACAGAAAAAGACCCTGAAAACGGGGATGCTGTTGTTGCTATGTCAATTTCTGAAGATGAGAGCAAAACATTCAGCAAACCTGTGCAAATTCCTGAAACACGCGGGGTAAGTGCCGCACACGGTGAGAGTTTGCCTGCCCTGGTTCAAAAACCGGATCGATCTCTTGTGATGGTTTTTTCAAGTAAAAATGAAGAGGCTGAATTCCGTTTTGCAGGCAGCGTAAAATATATTCAATCTTTTGACGGCGGCGATTCATGGAGCAAACCGGAAATTGTTCATGTTAGTGATACGAACATCGAGAACAGTCACTCCTTTGTGGCTGCCACTCTTTTGGCGGATGGAGAGATCGGAACGGTATGGCTGGATGGCCGCCATAAGCTGGATCACTCTGTCATGTATTTCGCAAAAACTAACGGACGTGAAGGCTTCACAGAAGATTACAGGATTGGCGGACCCACTTGC
This sequence comes from uncultured Balneolaceae bacterium, assembly GCA_964449075.1. GTDB lineage: Bacteria > Bacteroidota > Rhodothermia > Balneolales > Balneolaceae > CAYVBJ01. Next base: position 38,999 of record CAYVBJ010000022.1, on the reverse strand, counting down.
CAGTGCTGTAAAAACAGTATGCTGACAGATGAATCCGGAACACTGCATATCACCTATCGCGGACTAACAGATGGTACCAGGGACATCATGCACTTCAAATCAAATGATAACGGCCAAACTTTTACAAAACCAGTGAAAGTCAGTGATGACGGCTGGAAAATTGATGCATGCCCACATAACGGCCCTGCCATGACAAAAGCTGAAAACGGGGATCTCCACTTTATCTGGTACTCACTTGCCGGAGGTGAAGGACTTTTTTACGCCTTATCTGTTGACAATGGCGAATCATTTTCTCCGCGTGTTCAGATCAGTGATAACCCGGTTGCCAAACATCCGCACCTGGTTGTGAATGGCGATAAGGCTGTTGCTGTGTGGGATGAGCTGAAAGGGAATGGAAAAGACGCCCGCAAGCGTGCAGTACTGTCTGTTATTAACGAACATGGTCTTGAAAAAACCATTCCGCTGTCTGCTGAAAATCAGGACGGATGGGCCCCGAATGTTATGAAACTTCAAAGCGGTGAGCTTCTTGCCATGTGGGTTGAGAGCACCGGCCGTGGACAGCGAATAAAATATAAGCGAATAGATACCAGATCCCTGGAACCGGAAACTCTTGCGGAGATTCTTCGGGCAGAATAGTTTGAATGACTCAAAGATCCCATTGAAATGAACCGTAAAGAATACTGCGAAAAAACCAAAACTACCTGTAACAAAAACTCTGCGTATTCTCCGCGCTCATTGCGGTTACCCTTTTCAGATTACCAAAAGTTTAAAAATTCATTCCGGACTTCGGAATTTAAATCGGGACTTCTGAAAAAAAATCAATCCTGTTTTATGACTCCTTCTTTAACAGCCAGTTTAAAAACAGAAACGTGCATATCCTCAGGATCAATCTCCTCTCTTTGGATGAGTTCCTCTACTTCATCGCCGGTGAACATCAGCAGGCAACCCAGCTCCCGAAGTGACCGGTCAAAATTTCTTGGATCCAGTAGTTTTACCTGTTCCGGGTTTATGCCATCCGGACTGACTTTACGATCAATGAGCAAATAGAACAGATCGGAAGGTGAATCACCAAACTCAAATATTTGAAGTTTTGTCTGATTTAAATTGGCCATTTTATTTAAATCGCTCCAAAAAGTCTCTTGCCTTTACAATTTCAATTGTTTCACCGCTCTCCTTATCTATCACGGCCACCTGGAACAGGCTGATAATTGCCTGGTTATTGAGACTTTCAATTGTATCTTTTTCATTGTCAAATTCTTCCTTCTCACTTACAAGATCATTTACGCCCTGCACCACGTAGGTAAATTCCCTCTTCTTCGCTTCCGGCTTTTTGGGATCTGACTCTTGAAAATAGGCCCGAATCGCCTCTTCCGTTACAAACCACTGCACCCCGAGTTTTCGCCCTTTCAGCTTGCCCTCCCTGAGATACGCCCGGAGTGTCATTTTACTCAGGCCAAGCAGCTCATGCAAGTCATCCACGGAGTAGAGTGTTAAATCTCCAATTTTTTTCGGCAT
>CAYVBJ010000022.1:0-37384 GCA_964449075.1 uncultured Balneolaceae bacterium | reverse complement strand
GCTCATGCAAGTCATCCACGGAGTAGAGTGTTAAATCTCCAATTTTTTTCGGCATCGTCGGATCTTCCTAAAATTTTAACTGCTTTTAAACTATCAATAACAAAACTTCAATACAATCTGGATATTGTTTGCTTAGTGATTAGTTCAGTAATATCTGCTAAAAATATTTGTTTTCTCAATTCCCTTTCTTATAATGAGTTAACTTATTTCAATATTGAAACGACGTATTAACTAACTAAAACTAACAATCCAAAACAGGAGGAGAATATGGGCATGTTAACTTCAACAGTTGCTCGCTGGCTTTATGCAATACCCATGGGAATTTTTGGCCTGATGCATTTCATGGCTGCTGATCAAATGGTCGATATGGTGCCGATACCGGGCGGGGTATTTTGGGTTTACTTAACAGGTGTTGCACTAATTGCAGCAGCTGTAAGTTTTATCATAGAAAAACAGACACGTCTTGCCGGACTTTTACTGGCATTGATGCTTGTCATTTTTGCTCTATCGATTCACCTACCCGGTGCAATGAGTGGAAATGAAGCATCTATGCCGAGTATGCTGAAAGACCTGGCTCTTGCAGGCGGTGCCCTTTTTATTGCCGGAAATTACGATGATAAAAAGGAATAAGATAAATAAGGAGAAGCTGATTTTTCAGTTTCTCCTCCTTATTTTCCTGCATGGAAAAAAATAAGTTACCCTCCTTTTTAAAACGCGTCCGGTTCGGCTACCTGTTAGGCTCCTCGCTTGTCATCATATTTCTAATTTTCGGTTTTTTTGAGATCGTTCAGCTGGTACTTTTTTCTGATCTTTCTGAAAACCAGATACGATGGCTCAATTTCAGCCGGGGCATCCTTACTGCTCTTGTCATTCTATTCTGGGCGACATGGACAATTTACCAGTACCGGGATATTTTTAAATCGGAACTTGAAGCTGCAGAAGAACGGTATTATAAACTTCTTGAACAGGCTGCAGACGCAATTATAACTACCACTCCGGATGGAATCATTACTTCCTGGAACAGGGGTGCTGAAAATCTTTTTGGATGGCGTGCAGATAAGATAAAAGGCAAACATATAACCATATTAATTCCCGATGTGCTGATAAAACAGGGAGAAATTGAATGTCTTACATACGGGCTTGAAGAAAATGGATTTGTCAATCATTATGAAACCGAACGTCTCCATAAAGACGGTTCCAAAAGATTGGTAAATTTAAGTGAAACCCAGATCAAAGACGCGACAGGTAAGGTAACAGGAAAGGCTCAGATTTTAAGGGATCTGACTGAAGCAAAACTAAAAGAACAGCAGTTTCAGCAATCGGAACGCCTTGCCTCAGTCGGACATATGGCAGCCGGTGTTGCCCATGAAATCGGTAATCCGCTTGCATCCATTTCATCACTGACCCAGCTTTTACAACGCAGAGCCCATGATCCCTTTTCCCAGGAACAACTGAAGAAAGTCCGTCAGCAGATCAACCGTATCAATACGATTGTACGGGACCTTGTTGATTTCTCAAGGCCTTCTAACCAGGATCCGACCGAAACAAATGTAAATGAACTCATTACATCGGCTGTTGGACTTTTAAAACATGACGCCCGATGCAGAGATATAAACTTTAATATCCAGATTGATCCACAGATTAACAAAGTCTACATTGTTCCGGATCAACTGCACCAGGTAATCGTAAACCTTCTTCTCAATGCGGCTGATGCACTTGAAGACACAGAAGACCCAATTATTTATATTAGCACAAAATCTTTTAAAGGCAGAATCAGGATAAAAATATGTGACAATGGCCCCGGTATACCTGAAGAGATCAGAGATCGCATTTTTGAGCCCTTTTTCACCACCAAGGAAACAGGAAGCGGCACGGGCTTGGGATTGTCTGTAAGCCATGGTATTATTCAGTCCATGAACGGAACCATAGTACTCGGAACAAAAGAGGGCCGGGGATCTTGTTTCAGAATATCTTTACCCGGAAGTAATACCCTATGAAAGCTCACATTTTAATCGCTGATGATGAACGTGATGTACGTGAATCGCTGGTACTTCTCTTGCAAGAAGAGGGATATAATGCAGTGGCGGTCAGTAACGGCGAGGAAGCCCTTGAAAAACTGGAGTCGTCAACGTTCGATATCTTAATTACAGACCTGAAGATGCCGAAAATGGATGGAATCGAGTTGATGGACAAAGCGTCACTGATTGCACCCAATATGATCATTATCGTAATTACCGCATTTGCGACGGTAGAAACGGCTGTAAAAGCACTTCGTAAAGGTGCTTCTGATTATATTATGAAGCCTCTGGAATTTGATGAAGTGATCATTCGCATTGAACAGCTTTTAAAACAGAAAAAGATTCTTCTTGAAAACAGGTATCTGAGAAAAAAAATTGATCAGAATTTTAACCTCAACTACATCATTGGTGAAAGCGACGCCATGAAAAAGGTGTACAAGATGATCGGCCGCGTCAGTGATGTAAAAACAAATGTTCTGATAACCGGTAAAAGCGGAACCGGGAAAGAGCTTGTGGCACGGGCTATTCATGCAAACAGCTCACGTAAAGAGGGGCCTTTTATCGCTATTAATTGCGGGGCCATTCCTGAAAACCTGGTGGAATCGGAACTGTTTGGCCATAAGAAAGGAGCTTTTACAGGTGCTTCCGAAAACAAAGATGGTGTATTTGTGGCTGCTTCAGGCGGCTCGCTATTCCTTGATGAAATCGGTGAATTGCCTCAGAATGTTCAGGTTAATTTATTGAGAGTTTTACAGGAACGCGAAGTAAAACCGATCGGCAGTAACCAGATCAAGAAATTTGACACGAGGGTAATTTGTGCAACCAACAGAAACCTGAAAAAAGAGGTTGAAGAAGGCCGTTTTCGGGATGACTTGTATTACAGGCTGAATATTGTTGAAATACCAGTACCCGGCCTGTCCGAGAGAAAAGAAGATATTCCTCTTCTGGTTGATCATTTTGTAAAGAAATATCAGAAAGAGCTGAACCGGGCAGTAAAAGGAGTTGACTCGGACACCATGAACTCTCTCATTCATCATGAATGGAAGGGTGAAGTAAGGGAGCTGGAAAACATTATAGAGCGGGCTATGCTTCTCACCGATAATGAATTCATCCGGCCGGAGGATTTACCGGACTCTGTTCACGATAGGGATGGTGACTATGTTCCTTCGACTCAAAATAGTCTGCAGGAGGCAATGCAGGTATTTGAGAAACAGTATTTAAAAAATGTTCTGAAAAAAACAGGCGGAAACAGAAATGAGGCATCCCGCCTGCTTGATATTGACCCTTCCACACTATACAGAAAAATGGAAAAGCTGGGTATAACCAAGACCAGTGAGAATTAATGTTTTAAAATTCCGGGATTGTTAATTTTTGACCCTTCAGAAATCTGCCTGATCCCCTGAAATCACAGGTTCATTTCATCAAGAGAAACAATCACATCAAACTTAATGGTGATATTTTCGTTGGCTTTTATCAGGCCTAAAAGCGCTTTTGGCGGGGTTACTCCAAATTCCGTCATATCCAGTTCCTTTTCTCCTTTTACATGGAACCGGTTGTTATCCAAAACCTTTCCCAGGATATTCACTTCAATGTTTTTATCCACTCCCGCAACTGAAATAACTCCTGTTGTATAGATATTCATCCACTCTACATTATTTTCATCTTCTACATAATTAATGAATTGAGCCTCATCCAGACTGTATGTGATCCTGGGATGTTTTTTAGCCTGCAGTGCTTCAAACATGTCGTTGTTCATTGCTCTCTTGCCGCAGTCAAGCTCATAGACAGGAATTTCCACATTGATTGATACTTTTCCGTGACCCTCAATGGAACCCTGTGGCTTTTCAGCATCATCCAGTTTTCCAAAACCGGACATGGTGTCGGCGGCACAGGAGTAGTTGTTTATATTCGTATCACCCTCGAGCCAAAGCCTGCTTTCATGGGACAAGTGAATGGGTTCGGCATTTCCGCCATTCAAATTTTGAGCCCCGGCCATATTGGAAGAAAACATCAGGTTTAGCAAAAGTATTAGGAGAAAGGCAGGGCAAAAGCTTGCAAACCAATTTTTGTTTTTATTAATCAGGGTTTTTAGAGGCATGACCGGGTCTCAATATTCATATTTAGCTTAATTTATTGAAAAATAATATCAAACCGAATGGTAACTTCTTCGCCGCTTTTGATTGTACCAAGCATTGCAGATGGCGGATCAACATCAAAGTTAGTCATGTTTACTGTGTGCTGTCCGCTGAATTTCAACGCGTTTGTTTCAAGAATCTCACCCAGCACATTTAAGGTTACCGGACGCGTTTCACCTGCTATGGTCATGTTACCATCAATTTTCAGCATTTTTGCACCAGTAACTTGTTCAGTTTCTGCATCCATAATTTCCATACCTGTATGTTCAAAAACTATTTGCGGGTGATCCTCACTTTCCAGGGCCTTATACATTCGCTTATCCATTCCGCCTTTACCGCTGACCAGAAACTCAACGGGCACGCTGACAGTCAGTTCCTCTACATCCTCAGGATTCCAGAAGTCCAGTCCTTTCACCCAATTTTGCGGAACTTTAAAATCAACTGTAAACTCTTCTGCAATAACAGTCCAGTCGTGGAGAGTGGATGTTCCATCAATTTCAATGGAACTTGCGTTGCTTATATCTAATCCTGCCATTTCGGTATCTTGTGAAAAGAGCTCACCGGCAGTAAAAGTTAATAGCAGTATAAAAGATAATATCAATTTCATAACGATCCTTTTCATTAATTTAAGATTTACTATATGTATTGCAAATGCTGTTCCAAAATTCAAGAAAACAAAAAATTTATATTTGTTACAAATAAATCTGATCTATATGCACCTACTACTGTTTCCTTGAATCTGTTTTTACAAACAATGTTTCATTTTCTTGTAAAGACGCAAAAATTTTTCAAAAAATCATTGCAATTCTGCAATACCGGGTGTATCAATTGCCAAAATGACTTTTGACGTCCACTCTAAAAGACACAATGTAAGTTCAATATCCTCTCTTTAAAATAAATTTTGTGAATCCCGATAGTTTGGTACAACTCTTGTAATTACAGTCAGTAAAGAAAACGGAGTGTTTATGCTCTTGTGATCAATGCTATATAACGATTAAAAAGAGATAAACGTATCCTGGAAAACTTTCAAAGATGAAAAATCTCATTTTAATAGTGGATGACGAACCGACAATTCTTGAGTCGGGAAAAATAATACTTGAAGATGAGGGGTATGAAGTAATTACTGCTTCAGACGGTCGTGAGGCTATGAACGCATTAAAGACAAACAATATCCATATTGTACTTACGGATTTTAAGATGCCGGGTCTGAATGGATTGGAATTAATAAAGTGGGTTAAAAAGTTTGAGCCGGAAATGCCTGTTATTATGATCACCTCTTACGTGAACAGAAGTATACAGGGGGTGGTTCGCCGGGCCGGGGCATGTGAATTTATGCTTAAACCGATCGACTATACTGAATTGGTTGAAAAAATTGAAGAAGCCATTGGCGATAAACAACAGAGTTAAAAAAAATAAATCCTGCCAAAGTCCATCTTTTGGTTGATCTTTGAGAGAATTTATACGATAATAATATAAGAGAGATTACCACATCGTATAAATAATTTTAGGAATCTTTGATTTCGGGAGATAAAAAATGAGTTATAGTATCTTAATTGTAGATGATGAACCGGCTTTCCGGAAAATGGCTGAATCTTTTTTTGAAAGAACCGGGTACAACATTTTTCTTGCAACCAATGGATGGGATGCAATTGAACAGATCAGTCAGCGGGATTTTGATCTGGTCATAACAGATTATCGGATGCCCGGGCTGAATGGACTTAATCTGATTAGCTGGATGCAGGAATTTAAAGCGAATGTTCCCGTTTTTCTAATGACCTCATATGTAAACAGGGACATGTATCAGATGGCTATGCAAGCCGGAGCTAAAAATTTCTTATTGAAACCGATAAATTTTTCGAACCTTGTCAAAAAGATAGAGAAGCAGCTTAATCCTTCTGCGAAAATAATCCCGTACTTGACGCCAATATAAAAAAACCGCAGGAACCTAAACTCCTCTGAATTGAGAAGTTTCAGCCGGTTCCCTGTATTGATTGCTCCGGTTCCGGAACTGCTATAAACTCACGTTTTTTCTCACTTACATAGAGAAGCAATTTATCTACACTAATATAGACCACGGGAATCAGCACCAGTGTGATTAAGGTCGAAGCAATTAATCCGCCGATAACAACTCTTGCAAGTGCGGCCTGGATTTCAGCTCCGGCACCCCACCCGAGAGCAAGCGGAAGCAAACCAAGTACCGTTGTCAGTGTTGTCATCAATATTGGCCTGAGGCGCAGCTTACCCGACTGAATAACAGCATCAAACGTACTCAGGTTCTGTTCGCGCCTCATGAGATTGATGTAATCAACAAGCACGATTGCGTTATTAACAACAATTCCGATCAACATAATAACCCCCATGATACTCTGCATATTCATGGATGTACCAGTCAGCAGCATGGTGGGAATAACCCCGACAATAGCTACCGGAACAGAGAACATGACAATCAGCGGGTCTGCAAATCGTTCGAACTGTCCGGCCATAACCATGTAGATCAGTATCAGTGCCATAATAATAGAGAGGGTAAAATCGGCCTGGGCTTTTTGCTGCTCTTCATACTCACCGCCGAACACAACAGTAAAACCTGCAGGAAGTGTAAAATCTGACAGCTCTTGCTGAATTTTTTCCACGGCAACACCGAGCGGCACCCCGCTTTCCAGGTTGGCCGAAATATAGGTAACACGCTGACTGTTAATTCGCCGGATCTCTTCCGGCCCTCTTCCCGGTTCCTCATCAATCACTGTCGAAACCGGGATATTTATCCCCTGGGGTGTCTGGATGGAGATATTATTGATATCAAGCGTACTCATCCGGTCTGATGGCTGCAATCTCACTGTAATCGGATACTCATCACCGCCATCACGAAATACTCCTGCCCGGCTTCCGCCGATATTGGTTTGTATAGATTCAGCAACCTCACGAACTGTGAGACCAAGCTCAGAAATTTTTTCTCTGTCAAACCTGATATTCTGTTCAGGCCTGCCCTCCTGTCTGCCCGGTTCTGCATCACGTACTTCAGGAACTCTTTCCATTCTCTTTACAATTTCATCTGCAAGCTCATCGGCCAGTTCCAGGTCATAACCGCGAAGCTCAAGCTGCACCGCCTCTTCGCCGCCACCGGAACCGAAGATCCTTCTTAATATCCACAACCCCGATTGGGCCCGCACCCGAATGTTGCCGCCGGGTATGGTGCCATCTATACGATCACGAATTCGGTCGGCCAGTTCATAACTGTTCGATTTTCGCTCGTCGGCACTCTTTAGTGCGATTTCAACAGAAGCGCGTCCATTTCTGACTTCTGTTGAGAAATGTTTTACATCTTCCATCGGCAGAACAGCTTTTACTTTTTGCTCAAGCTCCTTTACATATTCGTTGGCAACCGCAATATTCATACCGTCAGACAGGCGAAAATCTATGTCAATTTCATCCGCTTCTGTTTGCGGAGCAAGCTCCATGGGCACATAGCCAAATGCAAAAACACTTCCTGCCAGGAGTACCAGTGTAACACCGAATACCATCTTCTTTCTGCCAATAGCCAGTTCCAATAGATTACTGTATCGGTCTTCAACTCTCTCAAAGTATTTCTGGAACCGGCTTTTTCCCTTTTCGCCCAACTCGCTGTCAGGTTTAATCGACATAAATTTACTGGCAAGCATTGGAACCAGGGTCAGCGCAACCAAAAGCGAACAAAAAAGTGCAAATACTACAACGAGTGCCAGTTCCTGGAACATGGTTCCGGTTATGGTCTGCATAAACACGACCGGCAGAAAAATAACCGATGTTGTTAGTGTAGAGGCAATAATGGCACCTGACACCTGTTTTGTTCCAATCAGTGAGCTCTCCTCTCTTCCTTTGCCATTGCTTCGGAGCCTCACAATATTTTCAAGAACCACAATGGCATTGTCAACAATGAGGCCCACCCCAAGTGCCAGTCCGCCAAAACTCATCTGGTTAAGGGTCAGGTCATTGAAGTAGAGCAGTGCAAATGTAGCTACAATGGACACAGGAATGGCAAGTGAGATGATGAAAGTTGTGGATCCGTTCCTCAGAAACAGGTATAAAATAACGATTGCTAAAATGGCACCCCATGTCGCTGAATTTGTAACATTATCGATCGATGCCTGGATAAAATCACTCTGATCGGTAACAATCAGCAGGTTCACATCATCCCGCTCGCTGTTTATCCGGTCTATTTCATTCTGAACACCCTCCGCTACAGCCACGGTATTTGACCCGGTCTGTTTCCGGATAGCCATTCGGATCATCGGGATATCATCGATGTGAATCAACCTTCCGATCTCTTCATAGGAGTCATTTACAGTGGCAATATCCCGTACACGTATCGGTTTTCCATCAACCCGGGCAATGATCGTTTCAGATATCTGGTTAATTGATTCAAACTCTCCCAGCGTTCTGACATAGATATCGTTTAACCCATCTTTTACATTTCCGCCCGGCAGGTTATTATTTTCAGCTGCGATGGCATTTCTGACCTGGTTGGCAGTTAAACCGCTTGCCATCAGCCTGTCTCTTTTTAAATCAACCCGGATTTCGCGATTCACGCCACCCCAAACATCAATTGTTCCGACTCCCGGAACTTGTTCAATTCTTTTGGAAATTTCTCTCTCCAGGATGCGGGTCACCTCATCGAGTGGACGCTCTGACTGTGCGCCGATAATCACCACCGGGAAATCATTGGGATCCCACTTGCGCACCCGCGGCGCTTCGGCCTCTTCGGGAAGTGTTCTTCTGAGCCTGTCGAGCGAGGCACGAACATCATTTGCGGCTTCATCAAGATTCACACCCTGGGTAAACTGAAGATTTACCTGGCTTCTTCCCTCTTCAGACTCGGATGTCACCTGTTCCAGGTTAGCTACACCTGCAATGGCATTTTCAACCTGCTCCGTGATGGTAACCTCGATCTCTTCGGGGCCCACATTCGGATAATCAACCCAAACCGACATCCTGGGATATTCAATCGGCGGCAGCAGATCAACAGGCAGATACCTGAACCCGGCAACACCCAGCACCAGTATAATCAGGTAGACCATCGCTGTTGCAACAGGCCGTTTAATTGAGACTTCTGTTAAGGACATAATAAGAACTGTTTAAAGTGATTGATTAAAGGTAGAATCATCTCTTGAACTGATCAGATTTCCATCCATAACTTCGCGCAAAAGGTCTTCCGGGCGCATACTCTGCATACTTAATATCCTGCCCCATGCCGTAGCCCTTATTTTTGCTTTTCCATCACTTCCAACCATAAGGTTTTGACCTACAGTAACCACCCACTGTTCGTTCCGGACACCTGTCACCCCCGCAGCTTCACGTCCCTTTGCTACTACTGTAACAGGCACGAACTCTACGTTTGTCGGCTCACTCAGCGGCGGCGGATTATTTGCATCAACCTGAATCACAGGCTCCATCTCAAATCCAAAATCTTTTGCTACATATGCACCTGTTACCCCTGTTCTTGGGTGCCGGTAGATTGCGCTCAGTGGTACAATCGTAGCCTGTTCACTCTCTCCATAGAGAACATCAACTGTTACAAACATTCCGGGCAGCAGCAGCCTGTCATCATTTTCAACTTCAATTTCTGCAACCGTACTGAAACTGCCGGCTTCCAGGAATGGTGAGATACGATCTACTTCAGCCGTTATAACTGTATCCGGGAAATTTTCGGAGTAGACGCGAACGGTCTGACCCGTCTCAATATAATTGAGCATTTTTTCCGTCAGGTTGATCGTGACCTTGGAATTATCAAGGTTACCGATAGTAAATAGCCGGTTAGCGGTGTTTGCCTGCATCCCGACCTCAACATCACGCTGGCCAACCGTTCCGTGTATGGGGGCACGAATTTCTGTCTGGCCAAGTGCTTCACGCTGTTCGGAGACTGTTGATTCCGCCTGGTCGATTTGAGCCCGGGCCAGCTCATAATTTGCTTCCGCCGCATCATACTGGGAGCGAATCTGTTCCATCTCCAGGTCACTGATCAGATCACGGTCTGCAAGTTCCTGTTGCCTTTCAAGCTGGGCAGTTAGCTGATCAAGCGCAGCTTTTGCCTGTTTTGCCCTTGCCTGGTTTATTCTCAGGTTGGCCTGTGCCTGCCGAAGACGATCTTCAAATTCCCTTGAGCGCAGCCGTACCAGCAAATCACCCTTTTCAACACGTTCACCATTCTTTACCAGCACTTCTTCAATCGGGGCTGATATCCGGGGAAAGATTTCCACCTGGTTTCCGGCGGTCACAATCCCGCTCAATCTCTCTTCCAGCGGCAATGCTCCGAACCGGGCTTTCACTGCTTCAACAGATGGGAGCACTTCAGATGAATTGTCACTATTATTGTTCTCTGAATTGCTGCAGCCAAGCAACATAAGCAGTAATGTTAATATCGATAAATTCTTAAAATGTAATTGCATGATCTACAGGTTGTTATTGTTGTGCGATAAAATAACGCTTTTTACTCCGGACATATTCCCGCTAAGTTGTTAAAGAATTAAAAAGGAAACGTTACATTTGTTAAGAATCGTTTCACTGCAGATGTTAAAGAATGTATAACTGTCATTTACAAAATTTTAAATGGATTCAATAACCCAGGCCACATTAGGTGCTGCAGTAGGTGAAGCTCTGCTCGGCAAAAAAGCAGGATACAAGGCGCCGCTTCTTGGAGCCGTAATCGGCACACTGCCCGACCTCGACATCCTGGCCAATCCTTTTCTGACAGTTGTTGAGCAGATCTATTTCCACAGAAGTATTTCTCACTCTTTCTTTACAGTGATTGTTGCCGCTCCCCTGCTTGGACTGCTGCTGAACCGGTATATCAAGAACGAGCAAACCGGCTGGAAGGCCTGGTGGAAGTTCTCATTCTGGATTCTTTTAACTCACATCCTGATCGACATTCCCACAACCTACGGAACCCAGGTATTTCAGCCCTTTTCAAATTACCCGCTGGCAACGGATATCATTTTTATCGTAGATCCTCTTTTTACATTGCCGGTACTGACGGGTGTCATTATTGCACTTTTTATGCGGCGTGATTCAGGGATACGACTTTGGGTCAACCGGGCCGGACTCATCCTGGGAGCTTCCTATATGCTGTGGGCAACGGGCATCAAAGCGCACGTGCACTCATGGTTCAGCGCAAAATTTGAAAATGAAAACGGTTATTACGAAAAACTGAAAACCATGCCCAATGGTCCCACCACCCTTTTCTGGAGTGGGTTTGCGCTTAAAAATGACACCCTGAGTGTGGCCACCTATTCCGTTTTTAACTCGGCAGGTAATCCGGACAGCCACAAAATTCCGCGAAACAGCCATCTGATCCAAGATTTTCTGCATACCGATGAAATTGAAGTGGTTTTGTGGTTCTCCCGCGGGTACTATCATGTTGAAGAGACATCAGACGGTTTCCTCTTTTACGATCTCCGTTTCGGAAGATCCGATTTCTGGATCACCGAAAATCAAGACAGCGAATATGTATGGGCATATAAATTTACTCTCGATGAAACCCGGGAAAAGATTGTTGAGTTTGAAATGCGCGAACCGTCTTTTAATCTAAATTCAAATGTATTAAATTTGTACCTGGAGCGTTTGTTGTGAGTAGGCAGCGGTCAGCAGGCGCTAGTAGGCAGTAGGCAGTAGGCAGAGGTAGTAAGAAGTATGTAGTAGTTAGTACGTAGTATTTAGTGTGAGAGTTAGTTGATGTATGAATAGCGAATTGATATTATGGCACTCTTACATAAATCTATGCTTGCTTTGCGTAAACAACTTCGCGCCCTCTGCGAGAAACCCCAAACGAGAAACCTCGTGATACTCAATTTTTAAATTATCAGAAAATGAAACGAAGCTGGATCATCGGTTTATTGGTTACAACATTCATTGGTATTTTCCTTTACAATGCCATGGAGGAAGTGAAACCCAGGGAGATTGAAAATGCCCCGGAATGGGCCGATCTTGAGGTTGCCATGAATGAAGCGGCCGCCAAAGACCGCTATGTACTGGTCGATATCTTTGAAACCGGCTGCCAGTTCTGCAAGGCGATGGACCGTGAAGTCTACCCCGCCCCGGCCGTTCGCAATGTGCTCGATCAGAAATTTACCGTCACCAAAATCAATGGCCACTCCGATGACCCCGTCAACTTTCTCGGCGAAACCATGACCGAAAAAGAGTTTGCCGCCAAAATGGGCGCCACTGCCTATCCCTTCATCGTGGTACTCGACTCCAATGGCAACATCGTCAACACCCGCCGCGGCTACCTGGACGTGGTATCCTTTACCCGGTTTTTAAATGGTTCGGTGGACGGGGTTTAGGTGTTTATTTTATTAGTAAATGTTTTTTTAAAAAATCGCCTTCTTCAAAACCTTATCAAAAAAACTTCCTGTTGCGCACCCTTCTTTAAATATAAGATCTCCAAAAAAAATGAAAGGATTGAGCGCCAATAATACCGGTTGAAAACGGGTGATTGCGAAACTCTTGCATAACGATAACCCCTGAAAAGGTGAATGAACACACGAAATCAAACACCCACTCAAAAACATGATTTCACATTGCATTCTGAAGATCGATGCAATAGTAGTAAACCGGCCATTCTCCTTTAAAAATTCGACCAAATCAACGCCCTTTGATCAGGATTTTTTATTATTTTTCAGTTAATGTGTTCAATAAATAGATTTTTCATTGGTAGTTTACATCACAACCAGTGCACTATGTGAATGCAAATCTTTAACAAATGAGCTGTCACGTAAATTGTAATTTTTAATTCAACCAACCTGAATCCTATGAACAGATCCATGCATCATTCCCGCCTGATTAAAAAAACCCGGCAATTATTCATCTTCCTGTTTCTGCTGTCATCAACGCTTCATCTGAATGTTCAGGCACAAACCGTTCTGACACCTGATGATGTGGCAAAAATTAAATCTGTGTCGGGTGTTGATATCTCACCAAATGGTTCACATGTGGCTTATACACTTAGTGTGCCGGCTGATCCGTTTGAAGAGAACAGCCCCGCCCGAAACCAGCTCTACCTGCTGGATACAGAGAGCGGTGATGTGGTTCCCTTTTTTACGACCGGAAGCGTTGGAAGTGTTGCTTTTCGACCCGGACACAATTCGGTTACCTTTCTTACTCAGCGGGAAGGTGATTCAGCGAGATCTCTCTATGAAATGTCACTGAATGGCGGTGAGGCTATAAAGATTTTTGAACATACAAATAGCATTCTATCATATGAATGGCATCATGATGGAAATCATATTGTATACACGGCTTTTGAAGAGACGGAAGAATCTGAGTCGCCGCTGCCTTACTCTACCGTTGTATTTGAAGAGAACCAGGCCCTGAGAAAAGCGTTTATCACAAATCTTGATATGGAAGGTCATGAGCCGCACACACTGCAAGTTGAAGGATCTGTCTATAATACGGTTTGGAGTCCCGATGGTGAGAAAATTGCAGTTTCCGCGGCACCCACGGCAACTGTGGATGATCAGTTTATGGCGCAGCAGGTATTTGTTGTGAGTCACCAGGAACAGGAAGTAATTGCTGAAATTGATAATGAAGGCAAGCTCGGGCAGATCGTTTGGAGTCCTGATGGAGATCGCCTGGCACTTAAAGCCGGCATGGACATCCATGATCCGATTGACGGCAGAATACTGATCGTCTCTGCATCCGGAGGAACACCCCAGATTATTGACAAGGATTTTGAAGGAAAATATGAGCAGATAAGCTGGGCCGAAACCAATACGATTCACTTTCTGGCAAGTGAAGGTGTGTGGACCAGCTATGGCACAATACGTCCCGACGGTTCAAACAAGGAGTCGATCATCGCTGACAACGGACCAATCCTCACCTCCTTCAGCCTGGCGGATAATGGATCAGCCGCATTCCTGGCAAATACGCCGGCACATCCAAATGAAGTCTACTTCAAAACACGCAGAGGCCGGGATCTTCAGAGAATGACACACCACAACGAGTGGCTCGGGGAAAAAGAGATGGGCCGCCAGGAAGTGGTTCGCTATGAAGCACGTGACGGTGAGTTCGAAATCGAAGGATTACTGATTTACCCTGTGGATTATCAGCAGGGTACTGCTGTTCCGCTGGTCGCCCAGGTTCACGGCGGACCGGAAGCCCATTACAGCAATGGATGGCTCACTTCCTATTCTATGCCCGGACAGATGGGCGCCGGTAAAGGCTATGCTATTTTTTATCCCAACTACAGGGGAAGTACAGGCCGCGGTGTTGAATTTGCATACAGCAGCCAGGCCGATCTTGCAGGCAAGGAGTTCGACGATATCGTTGACGGCGTGGATTACCTGATTGATGAAGGAGTAGCTGATGAAGATCGGGTTGGCGTAACCGGCGGCTCCTATGGCGGGTACGCATCTGCATGGATGAGCACCTACTACTCCGACCGATTTGCGGCTGCTGTGATGTTTGTGGGAATCAGTGATAATATCTCAAAATGGGGTACGAGTGATATTCCTGAGGAGCTGTTTCTGGTGCACTCGCGCAAGCGTTTGTGGGATCACTGGGACTGGTACCTGGAGCGAAGCCCCATCTTTTATGTGGACCGTTCTGAAACACCGATTCTGATCATGCATGGGCAGGAAGATACACGCGTGCATCCGGGTCAGTCACTGGAACTGCACAGGCATCTGAAAGTGAGAAAGCCTGAAGTTCCTCTTCGTCTTGTATTTTATCCGGGTGAAGGCCATGGAAATGCACGGGCCAGCTCACGATATGAGTACAATCTGCGCATGCTGCGATGGTTTGATACATACCTGATGACCGGCAACAGAACAGCGGATGTACCCCACTGGGATGTGCCCGTTGAGAAATAACTTTGCGGCCATTGTGGTTAAATCCTTCCCGGGGCACAGATCCAGGGGTGAAACCGCTAAGAGCGCAGTGAAACGCCAAGGGGGTTTAGTCTTTGCGCACCTTGGCGGCCATTGCGGTTAAATCCTTACCGGGACATAGATCCAGGGATTAAACCGCTAAGGGCGCAGCGAAGCGCCAAGGGGTCCTTTGGAATACTTTCAGATTAAGATCAGAATACCGTTTTTTAGCTGAAAGGTGACATTGGGAATATCGATCACCGGGTCGGCATCATACGCAAGTGTAAAATTAAATGTGAAAACCAGGTTTGCTGACATCCTGAAATTCAAACTGTTTTCGGAAATGACCCTCGGTGTAAAAAACCGGTCGGGCCGGGCCTGGTAGTAGCCTATCATCAGCAAGTTAACCTCGTCTGTTAAATTGCCACGCATCACAATATTGGACGTGCTTTTAACAAATGAATTACTCACTTCCTGCTGTTCCGGTGTATTCCAGTTTTCATGCTCAAACATTATCCCGGAATTGATATGGCCACTAATACCAGGTCTTTTCAAAAATGTATAACGCATTCCGCCGCCGCCAACAGCCCGGTCCTGAAGCCCCAGGTTTTGATTGTACTGATACTGGACAAACAGTTCAGGCGACCATTTATCCCTGCTGAAAAAAGTGCCTCTCAGGTGAAAAAACCCTTTGCTGACCACATCTTCTGAATCAACACTTACAAAATCGATGCTGTTCAGCAAGAGGTACGTATGACGCCGTGAGAAGTAGGCGGCGTTCGCCTCATTACCCAGGTTGAGAACGGTCTCGCGATTCTTATCAAGTGATACATCAAATTTAACCTCACCGGCCCATGTCCGGGCTGAATCAACATCCGAGCGGACACTTTCCACATTCAGAACCTGAGCAATTACCGAAGCCGGTATACTTAAGGCCCCAATTATAAGCAGTAACAGAAACTGATGATTCAGCCGGTTGATAAAAAGCCTGGTGAAAATTATAAGCTTACGTTTCATTTTTCTTCAAGCTCATAGTAACGGCCGTCAAAATAGATAATAGCAGGATCTTGCTTAAACTGGTCAGATTCTACAATTTCACCAATTACGAGAGAATGGTCACCCGCCTCCACAATAGAATGACTTTTACAAATTAAAACTGCACTAACATCCTTAATCAAAGGTACGCCAAGTGAATGCATCTCATGTTTAACATCTTCAAATTGCTGCTTATCTGTCAAATCAGGAATAGCAAACCGGTTGCACAAATTCTCTTGTCCCGCATCCGGAATATGCACCGCAAAATGGCCGGTATTTATGATAAGCTCGTGCATCTGGGATTCACGGCCTACGTTAAATGAGATTAGCGGCGGATCGAGAGATAAACTTGTAAAAGAACCGATGGTGATTCCCCTTTTGGAGTCAGCAAATGCTGCAGTGACGATAGTAACAGGATAGGGAATGCGCCTCATAATATTTTTTAGCGCAGTAGCCTGCAATGGTTCTTTCTTCATAAGATTTTCTGCTTTCTTTTAAATCGTTTCAATTCGTGTTGTGAATGAGGTTCAAACAGTATTTCCCCTGAATTAATTTCAAAAAAGACTAAAAGAGAGAAGGCTGATCACTGCCTGGCCCGGATGATTTTTTAACTTCTTCCGAAGAAGGCGGGAAATGATACATAGACAACATCTCAGGCGAAAAACGTTTGCTGTAAAGCCGGCGGGCTATGCCCTGAAGAGCCTGTTCGCCCTGTGGCGTTATCATCAGAAATCCCTGGTCATTTTCATGGATAAACCCAAAATGCTTGAGATCATTGATAATTAAATAAGCCATCTTCGGCAAAAGATCTATGTTATTCTCCACATGTTCGCGATGCGGCGGCTCATCCTCAGATACAAGAACCAGACCCAGTATGTCAAACTCAGTTTCTGTGAGAGGGTAACCCTTTGAGTGTTTTGTCAGAAGTGAATCCCAGGCCGGCTGGCTGTAGTACAAACCAAACCACCATTTTGCCTCTTTTAAAAGTTCACCTGTCAGGGTACAGGCTATGTATTTACCGGGATCAGCTTTCCTTGGCTCCCCGCGTCCCCGGTACATACTCACCATCGTAGCAAGATCAAGTTCCTGAAGGTTCGGAGGATACTTTAGAATATGATCTGATTTTTTTTCCATCGCACTGCCACTCCACTAAGCTAATATTTCATTCCGTACAACAGCTGTCCATATTATATGTTACGCAGACAGCAGAATCAACAGAGTAAACCTATTTTTTGCCTTTTTCACTGATGATCGTAACAGCTTCATCGAGCGTTACCTTTTCGGGATCTACTTCTTTGGGAAGAGATACATTCTTTTTTCCGTACTTCAGGTAGGGTCCGTAACGACCATCCATAACTTTTATAGGATTTCCGTTTTCAGGGTGGGATCCCAGGTCCTTGATTTCAGAACTTCCCCTCGACTTCCCTTTCTCATTCAGGAGCTCAATAGCGCGGTCCAGCTCTATTTCAAGAACATGATCGGTTCGTTTCAGTGATTTAAACTTGCCGTCGTGCAAAACAAACGGACCATATCGACCAACACCGGCCTTCACCTCCTTCCCGGTTTCGGGATGTTTACCCAGTGTTCTCGGAAGACTCAGCAGTTTAAGGGCCGTCTCCAGGTCTACATCCTCCGGTTTCATTCCTTTCAGAAGTGATGTTCTTTTTGGTTTTTTATCAGATTCATCTGCTTCTCCAAGCTGAACATACGGACCAAAACGTCCCGTCAGAACATATACAGGCTTGCCTGTTTCAGGATCTTTGCCCAGGGCTTTCGGACCTTCTTTCTCAGCTTTCAGCAATTCTTTCAATTTATCAATGGTGATATCACCGGGAGCAAGGTCAACCGGAAGGGATGTCGTGATCTCATCATTGCCGCTCTTCATTTTTACGTAAGGGCCGAATTTCCCTACGTGAATCTGCATGCCGTTCAAACCTTCAATGGGCAAATCGAGCTCCCTTGCTTCCTGGGCGTTGATTTTATCCTCCTGCCTGTCAACCTTACTTCTCAATCCATTTTCGCCTTTGTAATAGTTTTCAAGATATTTTTGAGGATCGTGTTTACCGGCTGCAATCTCATCCAGCTTTGCCTCCAGTTCCGAGGTGAAATCACTGTCTATCAGGTCGGGAAAATGATTTTCCAGGAGTTCAGTTACCGCAAATGCCGTAAACGTCGGCACCAGGGTTTTCCCCTCACTTTTTACATAACCCCGGTCCTGTATGGTACTGATAATACTTGCATAGGTACTCGGACGTCCAATGCCCCGTTTTTCGAGTTCTTTCACCAGTGTTGCTTCCGTGTAGCGCGCCGGCGGTTTGGTTTCATGTGATATCGCTTCTAACTCTTTCAGATCCGTAGCTTCATTCTCTTTCAATTCGGGCAGAAATATCTCCTGGTTTTCCAGTGCTGCCTCGGGATCATCACTACCCTCGACATATGCACGGAAAAAACCGGGGAATAAAATCTTTTTACCGCTGGTTTTAAAATCTGCAGAAGTATCATCTTTTTCAGCAGTGATCACCACATTGGTAAATTCCAGCTCTGCTTCAGACATCTGTGTAGCAATGGTCCGTTTCCAGATTAAATCATACAACTTAAACTGCCGTCCGCTAAGACCTGACTTCTCGGGAAGTTTAAAGCTCGAGCCGGATGGCCGGATCGCCTCGTGAGCTTCCTGGGCGCCCTTCCCTTTTTTGGAATAATTCCGGACCCGTTCAAACAGGTAATCTTTGCCATAAATCTCCTCAACAGCATTTCTTGCAGCATTGATTGCCTGTCCCGACAGGTTAGTGGAGTCTGTTCTCATGTATGTGATATAACCGTTCTCATACAGCTTTTGCGCTACCGACATTGTATCACGTGCAGAGAATCCGAATTTACGGTTTGCCTCCTGCTGAAGCGTTGATGTGATAAAAGGAGCCGAGGGATTTCTTTTCTGCCTGTTTTTCTCAACTTTTGAAACATACCAATTCGCTTTTCCGAGCTTGCTGCTGAGTGTTTCGGCATCTTTTTTATCAAGAAGTACTACAGATTCCGGTTTTTTCAGCTTGCCGGTATTTTCGTTAAAATCTTTACCGCTTGCAAGTCTTTTGCCGTTGATATGAGAAAGATCTGCCTCAAAAACCTGTTTTGCGCCGGTTTTGGAAAGCTTAGCCTTCAGGTCAAAATAGCTCCCGCTTCTGAAACGCATTCGTTCCCGCTCCCTGTCTACCAGAAAACGAACGGCAACCGACTGTACCCGTCCGGCAGATAAGCCCGGTGCAATTTTTTTCCATAAAAGCGGCGAAATTGTATACCCGGCCAGTCGGTCGAGTATTCTTCTTGTCTCCTGTGCCTGCACCAGGTTTGTATCAATATCACGGAAATTATCGAGTGCCTGGGTAATTGCCTCTTTGGTGATTTCGTGAAACACCATTCTCTTCACAGGAACTTTCGGTTTCAATAGCTGCGTGAGATGCCAGGATATTGCTTCCCCTTCACGATCTTCATCTGTAGCCAGGATCAGTTCATCCGAATCTTTCAGCAGCTTCTTCAGTTTGGTAACAATTTTCTTTTTACCGGAAGGGACTACGTAGATCGGTTCAAAGTTATCCTCCACGTTGATTCCAAGATTCGACCACGACTCCTTTTTATACTTCGCAGGTATCTCTTTAGCGGAAGATGGTAAATCCCTTACATGGCCCATCGATGAATCAACGACATACTCCTTCGGAAGATACTTCTTGATCGTTTTGGTTTTTGTCGGTGACTCAACGATTACTAATGATTTCATGATATTAATTCTATTCTAAATTGATTCAACGAGCTCTTTCAACTCGTTAGCGTGTGCTTTCGTATCTATTTTCTCTATCACTTCCAGAACTGTTCCGTCAATATCAATAACAAATGCTGATCTCGACGGAGCATCAAATGTTTTTCCGTACATCTTCTTCTCGACGACAGAGTCTGTTGCTTTTGCAAATTTAAAATCCGGATCTGACGCCAGTATATAATTTATGCCCAGTTTTTTTGAATAGTTTTTGTGCGAACCGCAGCTGTCTTTACTGAGGCCTATTAAATTGAAGCCTTTGTCATCGAACCAACCGGCATTTTCGGCAAGACTCTGATTTTGGCGGTCACAGCCGGATGTATTGTTCCGCATGTAGACAGAAACAATAGTGGGACGGTTTAACAGTTCTGAGAATGTTACTTCTTTCTCATCGCCATCCGTCACAATATCCAGTGAAAAATTTGTATCTATTTTATTTCCTTTTGCAATCATATTATTTATATCAGGTTATTGTTCAGACAGAATAACCTGAACCAACCCTCTCTTCGTTTCGAATCCAAACTAAAAGTTTTTTTCAGATTTATATAATACACAATCTTCTTGAAACGGAACAAATCCGGATGCAACTATTTTTCCGGAATCAAAAATCGCCTTGAGGAGAGCGCAAGAAAACCAGTTTTAAAATTGTTACATTTTGCACATTTCAGGACGCTTCAGCAACATATTTGTTACAGCTGACAGCACAATGGCATGGTGTACTGTACCATTTCTGATCAGGCTTAAAAAATCCTTCAGATTCATGGTATGAACATCAATATCTTCGGTACCCTCCGTTTGCTGATCTTCTGTTTTCTTGCAGTTTTCAACGAGATAAAGATGGGTAAAATTGGTAAGAAAAGCAGGATTTGAGCTTGATTTTCCAATCAGTTCCCAGGAATCAGACGTAAAACCGGTCTCTTCAGCCAGCTCTCTTTTTGCAGCTTCAATCGGTTTTTCACCCGGATCCACCATTCCTCCCGGTATCTCAAGAGTAACTTCATCAATTCCGTGCCGGTACTGCTCCACAAGCACTATTTCTCTGTCGGGTGTGAGCGCAATGATGTTAATCCATTCGGGGGCATCCAAAACATAGAAGTCGGATGGCTGATTCTTGCCCGCCGGTTTTACCTCTCTTTCGTGAAGATTGAAAATCGGAGTTTCAAATACTTTTGTATCTTTGATGATCTGCCAGTCAGGTTTTGAAAAATGAAATATTGAATTACTCATAGCTTATATTTTAAGATGGATAAACGATTTGAATTTAAGAAGGATGAAACTGTAACCGGTTCGCAATTAACAAAAGTTATTGAAAAAGCATGCGATATCATGGAGACAATTTACAGTGAAGGGGATTATCCAAAACTATTGGTTAAACGAACCTGGTCGAAACACAATCCTATCATCACCGGCGAAATTGCTTTTCCGCATGCATACCGCTGGTATCTCACAAGAGAGCTCTACAAACTGGCCGAAAAAGGCGCCGAAATAAAGGTTTTCCCTTCCCGGCCAAAGGTAGAAATGACTGATCCTCTTATTTTTGAAAATGCGGATGAAGATGAATGGGATATCACCAAAAAGAAACTCTTTCTTTTCAGCCCTGAAAGAATTGACTTGTCACTGAATCGCCTTGAGCACTACACGGGTACGGATGCTAAAAATTTCCAGCGCAATATCCTCTTCACCAATTACGACATGCACGTTGACGTGTTTAAGAAATTTTTTCCGGATTGCCTGGCTCCTGAAAATAAAGTTCAGATGCCCGCTTACCATCATGTGCTGCCTGATAACAAAGGATACAGCCTTGTAAATATTGGTGTGGGTCCGTCGAATGCCAAAACGATCTCCGATCATGTTGCTGTTCTGCGGCCGGATGCCGTTATCATGGTGGGACATTGCGGCGGGCTCAGAAATCACCAGGATATTGGTGATTTCGTCCTGGCCACAGGCTTTATGCGCGAAGATGGCGTACTGGATGAAATTTTGCCGCTCAATATTCCCATTACCCCGAATCACCTCCTGAACGTATACCTGAAGGAAGTGCTTGATAAATATGAGAGAAACTATCGCCTTGGCACGGTTTATACCACTGCAAACCGCAACTGGGAATTTATCAAACGGCGCACAGTTGAACAGATTCACATGAGCCGCAGCATTGCCATCGACATGGAATCGGCAACCGTTGCCACAAATGGGTATCGATACCGCATACCTTTTGCTACTCTGCTCTGTGTGAGTGACAAGCCCTTACACGGTAAACCAAAACTGAGCGGCGAGGCACAGACTTTCTACGAAAATTCGAAGGAGCTTCACCTGAAAATGGTAATTGAGGCTCTTAAAATGAGTAAAAAAGCCTATCCGGATGGCCTTCCCAATGCCAGTATCCGTGCTATTAATGAACCCTTGATGGGCGGACCTGAATAAAACGTCTTTTTACAAAACTGCGAGCGTTCTCTGATTTAGTTTGAAGAGATCTTCAAGCATAATCAATTCATCACTGGGCACTTCATATATCCCAAACCGGCACTTGAATTTTATTTAGACTATGTTTAAATAGAAGTCATAATTATTTAGACGGATTCTAAATAATTATGACTGGGAGTTTTGTTTAAAATTGCCGGTGAAAAAACTAAACCTGCCAGGGTCATGACCAGTAAGGCGACTGCTAAATTCTATAATTTGTTGACCGTCAATGAATAACAAATATGTAAATCGTTCTAAGATTTCTGAAGCGAAATTCAGAAAACTGGTAAAGCTTTTCAGTCTCGATTTAACAGCAAAACAGATTTCAGAGCTAACGGATTTAAACAGGAATACAGTTAACCGATACCTGTCCGGCATCAGGGTGCGGGTGGCAGAACATTGTAATAAAATCGATCCGCACAGTTCAACAAACAACAGCCTGATCGAACAAAAAATTAAAGATCACACGGTTATTGGATTGTCAGAGAATCTCCAAAAGATCTTTATTTCTATTCCTGACCAATCCCTTATTTCCAAAATAAAAGAGATTCAAGAGTCTGAAAACAATCATTTTAATAGATTAAACCCTGATAAAGTTTTTTATGATGTTTTTTTTGATATTGAAAGTGAATGGTATTTTTCACTGAAGAAATTTAAAAATGAGTCTGATCACTCTTTTAGAAAAAAATACAACCGGATTGACGGGTTTATTGGTTTTTTAAAAAACAGGGTTACAAAATTCAGGGGAATGCGCAAATCCACACTCTATTTACACCTTAAAGAGACTGAATTCCGGTATAACTATAAGGACACTGATCTCTACTACCTGTTATTGAAAATTTTGAGAAACAATCCGCTGTTCTAATCATGAGCTTCTCAGAAAAAAAACGTGAGATGATTCCATCATGACTATTTGATATTTCCGTGCCCGGGGTTAATAAGCCGCCGTCCGGGTATCAGCCGCACAAAGCGGGTTAAATAATTCTTCTTTGCCTGTAAAAAATATATTCCAAAACAGGGTTATCAAAAACATTTAAAAACCTATTAATAATTATTGTTTTTGAATGATTCAGGGCAAGTTTTATAAAATTACAAAAGTCAAACCCCGAACAGGGGTTTCTTTTTGGTCAAGATTATTAACTTTGCTACGGATATAACGAACTCTCGAGTGTTTTAAATCGCAATCCGGGGGATCACATGAAATGTTTTGGACAGATGTGATTACGAAACTTCCTGAAGATATTGGTTATCATACAATGAATTGAACTTCCGGTGGTTATATTATCACCTAATAACAATCGTCTTTTATGCTTTTAAATCCCGATATACTTACACAACTTGCACCGCTTGAATTGAAAGCCCGTACCATTGTTGAGGGTTTTATCTCCGGTCTGCACAGAAGTCCGTATCATGGTTTCAGCGTCGAGTTTGCGGAACACCGCCCCTATAATCCCGGAGATGATTTTAAACATATTGACTGGAAAGTCTACGGAAAGCGTGAACGTTTTTATGTAAAGCAGTATGAAGCTGAAACAAACCTGCGCGCCTATGTTGTTCTGGATACAAGCACATCCATGAATTTTAAATATTTTGCGGAGTGGACAAAACTGCGATATTCTATCCTTTATGCATCTGCGCTGATGTATATGATGAACAAACAGCGCGATGCCACCGGATTGATTCTGTTCGATAAAGAAATACGTGATTTTTATCCTGCTAAGTCATCTTACAGCCACCTCAGAATGCTATTTGGCCAACTGGAAAATCTCCTGAAAAGCAGTGAGGCGCAACCAGATGAGAGACGTGTTTCTGCCTCGGCCGATGCCATTCACCATTTAGCAGAAAATCTGAAAAGCAGAAGCCTGGTTGTTATCATAACTGATCTTTTTGAAAATGTATCAGGACATGATCAGCTCATATCCGCCCTGAAGCATCTTCGTCACAGAAAACATGAAGTACTGCTATTCAATATGCTGGAACATAAAAGTGAACGAGAGCTTGATTTTCCCGATGGGAAATTTCTTTTTGAAGACATGGAAACCGGCAGTGAAATTGAAGTAGTGCCTGCCCAGGTCCGGGAAGATTATAAAAACAAGATTGAAGAGTATACCAAAGAGTTTAAAATAGCCTGCAGCAACGCACAAGTTGATTTCGTTGAAATTGATACCCAAAGTCCGTTCGACCTGGCTCTGCTTGCTTATCTCAACAAACGCAAAAAACTTGGCTGACCTGTCTGCCAATCAACAGAGTTGCTTACGTCACTTTGGCCCGCAGAAGTATCTTGTTCAGGAGACCCGGGAAAAACCGTTTTAAATAGATCGTTATAATTTCGAAGCCCCCGATGTAGATTTCGTCTTTCCCCTTTGAAATTTTCGGGAGTAGTTTGTTGGCAAACTCCTGGGGAGAGAGCGCTTTTTTGTGGGCATCTCCCATAACATTCAGCTTCTCGCCTTCTGCCGTTAGTGCATTGCGTGTCACATTTGTTCTTACATAACCCGGGCACACCATTGTCACATCAAGATTGTGCTCGTGCACCTCCTGGCGCAGGCAATCGAACCAGCCGTGCAAAGCATGTTTTGATGCTGCATAGGCCGACCGGTACTTTGTTCCTATTTTACCCATAACACTGCTTATTACTACAATATGACCGCTCTTATTTTCAATCATTTGCGGAAGGAGAGCTTTTGTGAGGGCAACAGTCCCGAAAAAATTTACCTCCATGATTTGCCTGATTGTATCCATGGTAAGGTCAACTGCGTAGGCGCGCTGACTTATGCCGCCGTTATTTATCAAAACGTCAATTTTCCCAAACATATTCACAGCCATTTCTGTCTTTTCATTCATGGCTTCGGTATCGGTAAGATCAAGAGGTAAAATTTTAATATCTTCAGCACTGCCCGGACAATTTTCACGAACTCTTTCTAATTCATTAACCCGGCGGGCAGATAAAATGAGTTTTACACCTTTTTCTGAGTATGCATACGCAAGAGCTTCACCTATTCCCGACGATGCACCCGTGATCCAGACAATCTGTTTTTGTAGAGACATAATAATAAGGTAGATTTAAGATGTTTTGATCCGGTTCATTATTTGAATCTTTTTAAAGTATTTATAATAATCCGGGCTATTGATTTATATTTAGTTCCGAAGATACTTTTTTCGTGTGATAAAATTGAACATTATTCAAAATTCAACAGGCACTGAAAAAATAATTCACCCGTTTTAAATCTGACTTTTACTTAAACTGACAAATAAAATCTGTGAAACGAAACCATACCATTCTCCTTGTTGAAGATGAGCAGGAATCTGCTGATATGCTTGCCAATTTCCTGGAAATGAATAATTTCCGGGTATTAAAGGCATACGACGGAAAAGAAGCTTTAACTATTATTCAAAATCATGCCAGCGATATACACATTGCTGTACTCGACATTATGGTTCCCTATGTTGACGGAAAGGAGATATGTAAAAAAATACGCGAACATCCTGTCCTGAAAGATATTCCGGTTATATTTTTAACCGCCAAAGACCAGGAAAAAGATGAAATTGAAGGCCTTGAGCTGGGAGCAGATGACTATATTTCGAAACCGGCAAGCCTCAATCTTGTAAAGGCTCATGTTGAAACTCTTCTTCGCCGGCAAGACCCTCAAAAAAGTAACTGGCTTCAATACGGCGACCTCTACCTTGATGTAGATGGAAAAGAGCTCTATCACAAAGATCGCCGTATTGAACTCACATCTACCGAGTTTACACTGATTAAACTCTTCTTTCAAAACCCAAAACATGTATACAGCCGCCAGAACATCCTGGAAAAAATTGGTGATGACGATAAATTCGTTTTTGACAGGACGGTTGATGTGCACATTAAAAACCTGCGACTGAAATTGGGGGAGGCATCTGATATTATTAAAACCTATCGCGGTTTGGGTTATGGATTGAACCGTGAAATTGTAACTGCATGAGTATTCGCTCAAAACTGGCGTGGACGTTTATCCTGCTGCTGATCTTTGGAATCACGGCAATCAGCAGTTACTCTATTCTTTTCATCAGAAATTTTTTAATTGATGAAGGCGAACAAAATTTATACAACGATACACGGTGGCTCGCCATCACCATAGAAAGCCTCCGCTACAATGATCTCTTTGAAACAAATCTGAATGAAGCCGCCCTTACATCCGGTTACCGGATTGCCGTTTATGATACAGATGGTGTACTCTTTGCTACTGTTCCCTATAACGAACAGGTTGAAGCTCCCGGTTATTTATCCAATTCAATTCAGATGTCATTAACAGGCTCCGATTCCGTTCTGGTTGAAAATAATCCTGATTCCGAAAAAATCGTTGCCTACTCCAGCCTCAGCAATGATCTCAACCCGGCTGAATATCTGCAGGTAAGCCAGTTAAAAGAGACATTATATGAACCGATAAAAACAATTCGCTGGATTATTTATACCGGGATGTTTATCTCGATCGGGCTGGTTATCCTGGTAAGCATCTGGTTTGCAAGATATTTAACGAGACCAATTCTGCAGCTTGAACAAACAGCCGGTGATATTGCTGACGGTGACATTTCTAAAACACTGAACCTGGACCGGAATGATGAATTTGGAAAACTGGCCACCTCGCTGAACAGAATGGCGTCCAGGCTTCAGGAAGACAACAGACGACTTCAGAAAATCTATGAAAAACAGGGACAGTTTTTTGCTGATATCACCCATGAACTCAGGAATCCCCTGCATACGATTGCAGGTTCACTCGAAATGCTTCAGCTGAAAAATATCGACGAAAAACAGAAGCAACACTATCTTCAAACTGCTATTCGTCAGACAGAACGTATTAACCGGCTCTTCAGGGACCTGGTTACTCTTCAGAGATACGATTCTGATGAGTTCTTTATTCAATTAAAAAGATGCGATCTGTCGCAGGTAATTGAGCAGATTCACGAACTCTTATCCCCGGCAGCAAAAGAAAAAAATCTTGACTTCGAAACCGATACAGATCCTGTGTGGGTTGAAGCTGATCCCGGTAAAATTGAACAGGTGATAGAGAATCTTGTCTCAAATGCTATCAAATATACCGTAAGCGGTAAAATTGAAATCCGGACATCCAAAACCCGGGATGAGGTTACCGTTGAAATTATCGATACCGGAATTGGTATTTCAAAAGAGCACCTCGACAGGTTATTTGACCGGTTTTACAGAACCGACAAGGCCCGTTCAAGAGATAAGGGCGGTACCGGTCTGGGTCTTTCTGTTGTAAAAAGCATACTGGACGCACACGGTTCAGATATTCATGTGGAAAGCAAACCGGGCAGCGGCACCCGCTTTTGGTTCACTCTTCCCAGGGCAAAAGAGAAGTAGAATCATACCACATATAAGATGCAGAACGAGTTCTTCGTGTTGCTTGGTGCCCTCGTGTCCTCGTGGCAAAAACCGGTAATTTCTTGCAACGAATTCGTCAGCTGACAGATCAATAGTTCGATCAGTAAACTTTAACTGGTAAGTCATCCATAAATTAAGCGCATCATTTTAGACAACTTTGTTAATTGAATGCTTTATCAAAAAGATAGCCTCTGACGCGGGCGGCCAAAAATTTTCTCTTTCAACAGATACCAGCACTTTTTATAGTCAGATTTTTCCCTTTCAAATCTGCCTTTCTATTCAAAAGGTTCAAAAAATCTGAATGCATATGCACCGGCCCAGCCGGCAATGAGCGGACTCAAAATATAGATCGGCAAGTGTATGTAAGAATCGCCTCCGAGCAGGATTTCAAATGTAGAAAACCCCAGCGACATTGCAGGGTTGCTTCCAATGCCGCTAAGAGGGGACGTTATAGCGATGATAGTATAAAAAGTGAACCCGATCACAATCCCGTATACCTGATTTTTGCGGAATCTCTCGGTATTAAACAGAATCAGGTAGGCCATCACAAGAATGAATGTGAAGAGAAATTGTATAACTGCAAATTGCAGAGGTGTTATGGAGTCGGAGGGAACGGGCATGAATGCGGCACCGCTCAGATAGAGAACAAGTTCTGACCCGGCAAAGGCTCCCATGACCTGGCCGGCAACAAAAACAAGAGCTTCTCGTGTTGACATTATGCCGTCAGACCAAAACGACAAAGTTATTGCCGGGTTGAAGTGAGCTCCTGAACAATTACCCCAAATATAGACAAGAGCGGTTAGTAAGATTCCGATAGCCAGCGGATTTGAAGTTAAACCTACCGAAAGAACTATAAAGAACGTTCCGATAAATTCCGCCGCATATTTTTTTATCATGTAATGACTTTTTTATACGGTATCTAATCTACTTTCAGATATACCTATGACGCAAGTCAATATATTGATTTATTCAGGAATAATTGTGAATTCCTGTTAAAAATCATTTTGTTAATCAACATTTTATATGAAACGGCTGTTTGCGGCGAGCTGCTCTTCACGAACTCTTCACAAAAAAACAGTTATTTTGCACGTTGAATGCATGTCACTAAATTTATTCGTCACTTATGCGATTGGGAATTATTCTTATGAATTTGGGTGGACCCACCCATGAGGAAAATGTACGTGATTTCTTGTATAATCTTTTTAAAGATGAAGATATCATCAAGCTGGGCGGCGGCATCACTCAAAATACGTTCGCCACAATCATTTCAAAGTTCAGGGCGCCAAATGTAGCAGAAGATTACAAAGAAATTAACGGTTGTCCGAACGGCTGTACAGGCAACAAACACTGCCTGAACAGAAAAAACAAAATTGTTTCAGACTGCTGCTCCCCGATAAACGGTCTGACCGAATCACAGCGCCGGGGTGTTGAAAAATACCTCAGGAAGTCTTTGCCGGACCTGGATACGAAAGTTTATACATGCATGAGATACTGGATCCCGTTTGCGGATACCATAATGGATGAAATGGAAGCAGATGAAATTACACATGCCGTTTTCGTACCACTCTATCCACAATTTTCATGGACCACTACCGGCAGCAGTTTCCGCGACTGGGAGAGTAAACGCCTTGAACGATACGGCAAAAAGACCCCCTGGAAAGAGTTCCATGTGAAAAACTACCACCTGAATGAGTCGTACCTGCAGGCAGTAAATGAACGCATCGATGAGGCCCTCGAAGAGATGGATGAGGATACCCGCAAAAAAACACATTTTATTTTTAGCGCACACGGCACTCCCCTTCTTGAAGTGCGAAGCGGAGATCCTTATACTACAGAGATAAAGGAGACTATGGAAGCAGTTATGGAACGCAGGGATTCCGACAATTCTTACTGGCTCAGTTTTCAATCAAGGGTGGGGCCGCAAAAATGGACTCAGCCTAATACGGTTGATCTTGTTGAGCGTCACCTGCAATACGGTATAAAAAATCTGCTGATGATTCCCATCGCATTTGTAACAGATCACATCGAAACTCTTTATGAGCTTAGCGTTGAACTTCCGGAAGAGATGGAAGAAAAAAATCTTGAGTTCGAAAATATTAAAGTCATGGAAGGGCTAAATGACCATCCGCTATACATCAAGGCTCTTGCCGAGGAGGCCCTGAAAAAAGTAAAACACGAAATTCCGGACTATGCAGAAGTGGCATCAGAATTACAAACAGTGAAAGAAGCAGCACAATAAGTAATGAATCAACCGAAAATAGATCAGTTTACGGTTATCGGTATCAACCACTGGGAGGCTCCTGTTGAAGTGCGTGAGCGCTTCAGCCTCAGCAATGCCAATAAAAAATTGTTGTTAGACGGTTCCCGCCGCGAAGGCATTGAAAGCCTGTTTGTTGTCTCCACCTGCAATCGAACCGAAATAATTGCCGAAAATACATCCACCGAAGAACTGATTCGGCTACTTACCACCTACTCTGACGGCACCCTGGATGAATTTCACAGGTACGGATTTGAATTAGATGGATTGCATGCGGTTCAGCATATTTTTAAAGTTGCCACCGGTCTTGATTCTCAAATACTGGGTGATCTCCAGATTATCAAACAGGTAAAAGAGGGATATGAGCTTTCAACATCAGAAAATTTGGTTTCCGGTGAGATGCACCGGCTGATGCAGCACATATTCAGAGCCCATAAACGCTCCAGGAATGAAACCTCGCTGGGCCACGGAGCAGCTACCGTAGCATATGCTGCCGTACGTTTTGCTTTGAAAACGTTTGATAATCTTCAGAATAAAAATATTCTGCTGGTCGGTACAGGAAAAATCGGGAAGGTTACCTGTAAAAACCTCGTGAATCTTGGCGCAAGTAAACTGACACTGATAAACAGAACCCGAGACAGGGCTGAATTCGTAGCCAGCAAATTTAGCGTGGAAGTGGCTGATATGAACCGGCTGCCTGAACAAATTAAAGACGCCGACCTTATTATTGTAGCTACGGGAGCAAGCGACCCGATCATTACAATGGAGCATATGACTCCTTCTCTGCGAGATAAGAAGTATAAGATTATGCTCGATCTTTCCGTTCCGCGTAACATTGATCCGCAAGTAGGCCGGCTGCCATTCGTGGATGTGGCAAACATGGACATGCTCGGCGATGTAACTGATGAAGCGTATAGAAAACGGGAAGAGCAAATACCCCTGGTTAAAAAAATTATCGAACAGGAGCTCGACGACTACCGACTCTGGCTGAAACAGCAGCGGGTTGTGCCCACCATTAAAGCTTTAACACACAAATTTGAATCAATCCGCGATGATGAACTGGAATTCTTTAAGAATAAAATTTCTCAGACGGATATTGATAAAGTAGATAACCTCACCCGCCGGATTGTAAATAAAATTGCAGCCTACAGCATTGAACACCTGAGAGATCATTACGAATCGGATGAAGTGGCAGAAATGGTCAGCAGCATGTTTAAGCTCGAAATGGAACGAAGGGGAAAATGAAAAACCCGGTTCGTATTGGCACAAGAGACAGTGAACTGGCCACATGGCAGGCAGAATTCGTGAAAAAGTTACTTGAGCAGCAAAACATCTCTGCTGAACTCATTTATGTTAAATCCGAAGGTGATATCGATCAGACAACTCCTCTTACAGAGATGGGTGGTAAAGGCGTTTTTACCAAAGCTCTTGATGATGCTCTTCTTGAAAACCGGATTGACCTGGCCGTTCACTCCTTCAAAGATCTGCCGACCGAAAACCCGCTCCCACTTCAAGTCTCCGCGATTCTTGAACGGGAAGATCCGCGCGACACACTGGTAGCACCCGGCGGAACCTCTTTTTTGGATAATCCGGATATGGAGGCAGTAATTGCCACAAGCAGCAATCGCCGAAGGGCACAGTGGCTTCACCGCTATCCGAATCATAAAATTACCAATATCCGGGGCAATGTGAATACCCGGCTTAAAAAAGTACACGATAACAACTGGCAGGGCGCTATTTTTGCCGCGGCCGGACTGCTCAGAATCGGGCTTGAGCCCCATATCAGCCAGTATCTCGACTGGATGGTTCCTGCTCCTGCACAGGGAGCCATGGCAGTTATGATCCGGGATGATGATTCGGACATGTATAAAATAACAGCACCGCTGAATCACAGTGAAACAGCGATATGCACAGCGGCTGAACGAGAGGTTCTGAATGAAATGGAAGGCGGTTGCAGTGCGCCTTTGGGAGCTTTTGCCGAAATTCAAAACGGAAAAATTCATTTGTACGCCGTAGCCCTCACACTCGACGGCACCCTGCAGTATGATATTGAACTTACCGAACCGGTTTCCAAGGCTGCCGGTCTCGGCAGACACGCCGGCCGGGAACTCCTGGAAAAAGGCGCACGGGATATTATGTGAGTTATTAAGGCTTCTCAAAAATTTCCGATTCTGCGAAAGAAGAAAAAATATATAGCTCTCTTGGAGATCAAATTATCCTAAAGTTAATGTCATATAGCTTGGTAAGTATTTGTTTATTGAGGTCATTTTTTGAGCGCGTTAGCTCTCGATTTTCGAAAATTTAGTGAAAACTCCCAACCTTTATCAGTGGTTGGATGAAGCTTAAAAGTAGGGGGATTCCTCCACTCCGTCCCGACAGTGCTATATATTTTCCTAAGTGTATAATTTTTAATTGTCGGGACTGCGGTCGGAATGACAGATACGTTATTATTAGTGGGCGGCGTATCCAATCTTTTGCATTGCGCAACAAGTCGTTACGCCGCCGGACCGGGATGTTAAAACAGTCACGGCGCGGGGTAACCATTGTATAAACTGGATTCTAATGCGCCGCACACCACCTAAAATAAACACTGTCATCCCGACCGGCGTCCCGGCCTGTGAAATTAATCTGGAAAATGAGCTTAAACCGGGACAGAGTGGAGGGATCTTCTTCGTAATAGCAACCAATTTTACTTTTCCAGTTTACGAAAGTAAGGTATTAAACATCATCATTTTTTAAATTCTAACAGCTAACATCGATAACAAATACCAGATTACGTTTTTGAATACAGAGCCCTTACATACCGTACTCATAACACGACCGCTTAACGATGCCCAGAGTATATTTGCAGAGAAACTCGGATTACGACTCATAATACGAGAAGCAATTACCATTCGGTTTCCTGATGTAAAAGGCACCGTTGCCAAAACTGTTTCAGCCCATCCGAATTCACCCTGGATATTTACGAGTCAAAATGCAGTGGAAGCTGTCACAAGAGTACTGAGCTCAGACATTCAGTTGCCTCAGCCGCCGGAGGTTTTTGCGGTAGGCGGTAAAACAAAAGAGGCACTGCAAGAACATGGGATCCAGACAAAAGTGCCCCGGGAAGATCAAAATGCAGAAGGTCTCAGCCGCCTGATCCTGACCGAGTCGCACTCTGACACATTTATTTACTTCTGTGGCAACCGCACTCTCAGAACCATTCAGAAAGAGTTGAAAGAACAGGAACGCACCGTTATAGAGACAGAAGTTTACGAAACAGTTTTATTACCTGTTGAACTGCCCGGTGAGCCGGTCGAAGCCATTCTCTTCTACAGCCCCAGTGCCGTTGAGGCTTTTGCAAAAAGCGCTGGATTTTCCGGGAAATTGCCACATCTTTTTGCTATCGGACCTACAACCGCGAGAGCGCTCCAAAAGCGAACCCGGCAACATATATTTGTTTCTCCAAAGCCAGATACAGACATTTTTCTGAGATATGTGAGCCGGGTTTTAAAGAACAAAAGTTAAACAATTATTATTCAGATAATGGATTACAAATATCGGTAGAAGATTAAGAAGTATATTATGGAACAGAATTATTGCCAATTGAACATATATTTAAAACACAGACGACAGATACCGGTTTTACGCATCTCACACATCGGGTAGACCTGAATTCGACATTGGGACACCTGGAAAGATCATCAATAGTATGAAAATGATGTTTATTCATCTGCTCGATCTGAGCTTAAGGAAGCCCTGAAAGGGCTTTTGCAACAGCGCAGGGTGAAACCCTGCGGAATAATTGAACTATCAACAGAGACAGCCCCGCTTGCGGGGCACAAGCCGAATAAAAAACCAAGCCCATGCACAATAATTATCCCATCCAAAGGTGATAGTGAAGGAGAGAGCGTTTTGTATGGAATCAATATATGTCCAGTACCTGCAGAAGCAGAAGGCTTACGCCCGCGTTTGGGGCTACCTTTTTATATGGCATTCCATTAACGCGGGGCGATTGCCCCGCGCTGTTGCTGACGCCCTTTCAGGGCTGTTCTGGTTTTCTATACCGGAACACCCGAATTCTCAATTATAGGTCACCTAAAATATTGATTTTATGAATTGTTACTTTATTTGTTAAACAATTATTGAACTAAGGAAATAGACAACTGATACCGTTCAAGCACACTTCACACAGCGGGTGGTGTAAGGTATAATCTTCAGCCGCCCTAATGGGATTTCTCCTCCGCATTTCAGACATCTGCCCAATTCGTCCTTTTCGGCCCGTACTTCTGCACGTTCCAGCTTTTGAAGAATGCTCTTTTTTTCCCGCAGTGCCGATTCATTGATGGTTTTGTTGTTGATGGCGTCCATTCGCGACAACCTTCCGTAAGCGTTATCAGGGGAGACCGGTTTGGTCAGTTCCTGCAGCTCACTGATCTCTTCTTTTGTCTCTTTGATGCTTTCGTCAATCAATTTTTTAAGTTCTTTTCTTTCTTTCTTATTCATAGGTGACCAATATATTCACTTTTAATCTTTCAAAATACGTTTGTCGAGTTTATCAGTATCAGAAAATACAAATCGGTTCGACCAATTGATGGCAAGAAATACCGACAGGATTGTTCCTGAAAATATTGCAAGCATAATCATAATCTGGTACATGATGGCCGTCATAGGTGAACTGCCGCTTAAAATCTGTCCAGTCATCATTCCGGGCAGTGATACCAGTCCAATAGTTGCCATGGTGGCGATTGTCGGGTTAGCCGATCTTTTCAATGCCCGCTGATAAAAAGGATAGAGAGCCTCCTGTCGTGTAGCCCCCGCGGCAAGATAGAAATGATACCTCTCGCGGTTTTCTTTGAGGCTGTAGTAAAAATCATTGATCCCGATGACATTGCTTCGAAGACAGTTACCAAGAACCATCCCGGTTACAGGAATGGCGTATTGTGCCTGCAAAAACTGAGGAAGCCGGATTACCAGTTCAAGAAAAAAAAGATCGATCAATATAATCCCGAAAAAAGTTGCACCGAATATGGGTATAATAAGGGACCACGTCCGGTTCAGTTCGCTGCGGTCGATCGTAGCAAAATCAGCAACTACCACCATAACCATAATCCAGGCCAGGTTCACCCAGGCGTTGTCTAACTCAAAGAGATATTCAAGATAATAACCGACAAAAAGCAGCTGTACCGTCATTCTGAGGGTTGCAACAGCGAGCTTTTTATTCAGACCCGTTTTGTACCACCATAAAATGATTGCCGGCAAAATCAGGCTCAGAAAACCAATCCCCAGTTGCCACCAGCTCAATTGAATAATATCCATGAATTCCCTTTACCGGTTTTGATTTTGATATTTGGTTTCTATCTCAATAATTCTGTTGCAGTACTCAAGCCAGGCCGGATCATGAGATGTCGATATCACGGTGCGGTCATCCCTTTTCCGGAGAACTTCTTTCACCCTGCTAACAGATTCTTCATCCAAAGCTGAAGTCGGTTCATCCAGGAAAAGTATGGGACGGTCGAGCAGCAGACAAATGGTTAACCCGATCCGCTGACGCTGGCCGGTCGAAAGGTCCCGGAAGTTTTTTTCAAGAACAGAGGGCTCAAGACCAAGTTCATGCAGCATAGATTCGGCTTTGGATTTCTCAAACTGTTGTGAATTGTTGTTCCTGAATTCAAGTGGGAATTTTATGACATCCAGAACCCGGCCACTGCCCAGGTTTAAATCCTGAGGTAGCCATGCAGACTCCCTGCGCAACTGCTTTACGGTTTCTGCATTCATCGGTTCCTCCTTATACCGGATTTCCCCGCTGTCCGGCTGTTCAAATCCAAGTAACAGCTTCAGTATCGTTGTCTTTCCGGATCCGGATTCACCCTTAAATGCAATAACATCGCCACGCTCTATTTCAAGGCTGAAATTATCAAGAATAATCTCCTCTCCGTATTGAAACGAAACCCGGCGAAATAAAAATAACTCTGTATTCACAATATAAATATCATTGATTCGGAGGCATTAAACTATCGATCACCCAAGTATTTCGAATTCAGATCCTTCCACTCATCCGTTTGTATATAATCCAGCAGAATCTTATTCATCTCATCGCGATATTCACTGTTTGGTGGCAAGACGATACCGTAGTACTGGTCATTAAACGTATTAGGCAACACGCGGACCTTGTTGCGGAAATCCCGCTGTGCATAGAATTGGATAATCGGTGCATCATGCACAAATGCATCGATCTCATCGCGCTCTACCGCCTGCAGTCCCGCGTCAATGGTTTCGTAGGTTTCAGCTCCGATACCTTCACCACGGAGAAATGTAAGGGTGGCTGAGTTTTCAAGGACACCTACCCTCACGAGGGGCAAATCCTCTGGACCGCTTACGCGCGTTTCAAGCTGTGTCACTGTCAGGCTCGATGCAATGGAAGCCGTAAAAAAGGATACCACAATGATGGCAGTAAACATCCATACAAAACCAATCACGCGTCCCCAAAAAGTTCGGGGTGCTTTATCGCCGTAGCCAACGGTTGTCATGGTTACTGCGGCCCACCAAAATCCGCTGCCAATACCCTCGGAAGGAGTTCCGCCAAACTCTTCACTGTTCTCTTTTCGTTCAAAGAGCCATACAAAAAAGCCCCAAATAAATAACAGACCCAGTAACAGAAAAACAACCCATAAAAAATCTTTTGAAAAGAGAGCTTTCACTGCTTCCAGAAGGCCGGCCGGTTTATAGGATGTTGCGATTCCAAGTCCTGTGATGATGTAAGGATGAGTGAAGTCTGTCACCTCTTCCCTCTCGGATGTTATGGTGAGGGCAGATGCCGAGGCAAAAAGATTACCATCCGACACCCCGTCAATCATTCCCTGAATACTCTCCTCCCGGAAGCTGTAGTCAAGATCCAGTTCAGCTGCAATATGTTCCCATAGCGAGATCGTAATGCCGCTGTAATTTCCGTTATCATCCTTCATCACAAACGGAGGAACAACCCGTGTGCCAATCACTCTTTCATCCTGTTCCGACTGAATTGAACTCACTGCTTTTGATGCATCAGGCAATGAAAAAATTATCATCAGCACCAGTAACACAAAACCGGATCCTTGTTTTATCATATCTCCTATATCATTTTTTAATGAATTAGACAGATCTCAAAATATATTAAATAACTGTTTTTCATAAAATTAAATCATCATTTCTATAAATTTGTGAATAATTCAGGTTATAAAAGCTATGATTGTTTTCTGAATACCGTTAAATCAGAAACCAAAAGTTTTTGTAAATTGATTTCACAAGTTGTCATGCTAACTTCCCATACAAATGAAATCCGTTATTTTATTATCAGCCACACTTTTATCTATGATGATATCCTGCAGTGAAAAACCTGTTCCGGGAGTTAAAACATCACCGGCTGAACTAAACCGGGTATCCTATATGAGCAGTGCTACGGGTGAAGAGAGAGATTACTTCTTGTATTTACCGGAAGGCT
>CAYVBJ010000021.1:15266-52231 GCA_964449075.1 uncultured Balneolaceae bacterium | reverse complement strand
CCGGGTACGGCGAGTTTAACTACAGTTTTGTCCAGGAACTTGCACTCAGCAGCCGGTTTATTGCAACCGTGATATTAGTGATAGGGCTTCTCACTGAGCTTACAGCATTCCTGGTCTGGTGGAAAAAACTGCGTCCGTATATCATCACCCTTCTCATCGGCATGCATATCGGAATTTATTACTCTATGAATATATGGTTTCTCTCCTATATGATTGAATTGGTGATTATCGGGTACCCGTGGTATCACCTGATCAACAAATATGGGCTACAAATCAGCGAAAGAAGAAAGCAATTATTGCTAAAGTTTGTTTGATTTCTCTTCGGGACACTTTTATTGATCGATAAAAAGAGGAAGCCAGATCATTTGTAAGTTTTGATTTTGATTATCCTGATGTTGACCCCGGATACCAATGGGAAACAGGCTGAAAGCCTGTAGAAACTCAGCGTGGCCAAAGCCCGGGGTAAAATTCGTGAACCTTTGAGTCCTCGTAGCAATAAACGTCCGGGTTTTGCCATGAGGACACGAGGACACCAAGCAAAACGAAGAAACAGCATTTTCATTTTACATAATGATCTTTACGGATGAGACTGCTTTGTAATCAGGGGAGTTTGTATGATTCTTTGATTGCACCCGAACGGTAGGCTTTCAGAAGATTTTTCAGATCTTTTATCTTCTCGCCGATTTCAAGACCCTTGTCTGTATCTCGGACCCGGATTCTCTTCCTGTTCTGTTCCAGGATTTGCGTTTCCGAATGGATATCCTGTGCTTCTTCGATTGCAACCTGAGTTGAATCAAATGATTCGTGTGCGGCCAGAAGAAGTCCGTAGGAGTTAAAAATGAGCGTATAACCGGCAATCCCGGTTTTGGACTGGTAGGCTTTGGCAAAGCCGCCGTCAATCACCAGCAATTTTCCGCCGGCCTTTACGGGATCTTCTCCTTTTTTAACTTTTACGGGTACATGGCCGTTTATGATGTGTCCGGTTGCGGGATCAAGCCCGAACTCGGTTAAAATCTCTTCCGCCACTTGCTCATTGGTCCGGTAGTCGTAATAGGGATTCATCTCCTCGTTATGGGTATCAGAATCGCTGATAAAATAGCGTTCAAACGTGGCCATTTTGGATTTACCAAAGAGGGGAGACTGGTCTCCACTCCACAAATACCACATGGTATCCTCACCGTATTGTTTCTTTTTTGGATTCCCGGTGGTAAAATAGCCCTGGCGCGCCAGTCGCTCGAGCCTGTCCATAAACTCTTTGGGGCTGTGGTCGATATCATCAAAGGTAAAGTGGCGCAGTTTCCCGCTTTTGGTCATAGGGATGCAGCCGTGGTAGAGCAGGTTGCCGTTGTACGTCAGGTACATACTGCCCTTGGAAAAGAGAAACCGGGCGTGAGCCTGCAGCCGCTCACTGTTTGCAAAAGAGAGGCAGAGTTTTTCCATAACTCCCTTTTCCTGTTCCGAAAGTGTGAAAGGATCTGACGGATCAATCGTTGGAAAATGAGTATCCAGCAGGGGATATGAGTTCTCACCAATATGGACTGTGCCTGCGTCAAAGTTGATTTTATCGAGCAGCAGACGGTCCTCCATTCCGTATTGCGGCCGCCGCTGTATGATCTGTCCCTCCAGCTTCAGCTGGATCACGGTGATAGCCTTGTGTATTCGCGCCATCAGCAGCTGCTCATTTTCGGTAAACCCGTTCTCCTGGTCTTTGGATCTGAACTGCTTGCAGGGATCACTGCCATAAACATCCATCGCAAGCGATACCAGCGGCAGCATACTGATAGCATAGCCATTTTCGAGTGTCTCCATATTGGAGTAGCGAAGAGAGACACGAATCACATTTGCAATGCAGGCTTCGCTGCCGGATGCGGCGCCCATCCAGACGATATCGTGGTTTCCCCACTGGAAATCGACCGAGTGATAGTCGTGCAGCGTGTCCATAATGATATGTGCACCGGGTCCCCGGTCGTACACATCACCGATCACATGCAGGCGTGCAATGGCCAGTCTCTGAATCAGTTCAGCCAGGGCAATGATGAACGCCTCTGCCCGGCCGGTATCGATAATGGATTTGATAATGCTGTTGTAATACTCCTGGCGGTTTGCAGCGCTCTCCTGCTCATGCAGAAGCTCTTCAATGATGTAGGCAAAATCCTTCGGCAGGGCTTTACGAACCTTGCTGCGGGTATATTTGGATGAAGAGATCCGGCACATTTTAATCAGTCTGAAAAGAGTAATCCGGTACCATTCATCCTTTGATTCCACATCCTTCAGAATGAGCGGCAGTTTCTTCTGCGGATAGTAGATCAGTGTT
The DNA here is from genome assembly GCA_964449075.1 of uncultured Balneolaceae bacterium. GTDB lineage: Bacteria > Bacteroidota > Rhodothermia > Balneolales > Balneolaceae > CAYVBJ01. The sequence continues at coordinate 49,917 of CAYVBJ010000021.1, read as the reverse complement.
GCCAGGTTCTGTTTCTCCTGCTTCAGCAGTGTATCCTGGAAAACCTCCTCGATACGTCTCTTGATTGATCCCGAACCGTTGCGCAGCACATGCAGGAAAGACTCATACTCCCCGTGGATATCCGAGATAAAATGTTCCGTTCCTTTCGGCAGCTCCATAATGGCACTCAGGTTAATAATTTCCGTTGAAGCAGACGGGATGGTCGGGTACTGCCGGGCAAGCAGGTTCAGGTAGCGCATTTCCTTTTCTGGCAGATCCATAGTGGTCAATTTTTATTAAAATGCTTTAAGTGATGAATTCTCTTAGAAACCGGTATCTGTTTCAAGATAGTGTAACGGTGGGTTTTATGAAATGTAAACGTCGCAGGGAAATTTAAGCAGTCAGGAGTTTGATACGTATGGTAACCTGTAAGCAGCGGGCCAGTAGGCAGTACACAGTGTGTTGATTATTGATGCCTGAATATGGTTGACTGGCAGCCAAGCCAATGGAGATCAGCCAGTGGTCGGAGACGCTTCTTTCAGTCTCCTGACTGATGACACGGGCGTGGGTTAGGAGTGCACGGCGTATTTGAATCTAAGCTGAACCAAACCACTCCAACGCCGTGAGAACAAAAACAGGGAATAAATATGTATTTTTTTTACCTGGCAAATCTATGATTAGGAAAAATCCCGGAGGGATTCCACGTGGGTAACGCCGGGTGAAACCCGGTGGAAGAAGAGGCCCCAACCCAAAAATCCCCGAGGCAGCCGGCTTTCAAAAGGCGAAAGATTACATCGAGGGGATGTGTGATGATTTTTGGAAAGGGAAAAGACGATCTGGATATTGAATGAGTTTATCGAATGATATCGAATGATCATGACAGGCCGGGTTGGCGGCCATGCCGGGGAGATGTCTCGATTCGCTCACCGCCACTCGGCGGATCGCTCACTCGACATGACAGCTTTCATTTTGTTATGAGCGGCGGGTATAAAGACCGTGCTATGAACATGATCCCCGGTACCCGCCGAACATGAATCTGCTTTAACTCCCCTCTGATTCACGATTGCGGCCGGATTGACAGCCATTCAATTGGATGTCGGTATGTTGTCTTAATCAGACCCGCCTCACGCCGTAAAGCAAAAAGTTGTGAATGAGCTTGTAACTTTACGCCAAGTACACAGGTATTCAGCAAAAATCCCGGAGGGATTTAACGTGATTAGCGCCGGGTTGCAACCCGGTGGAAGAAAAGGTCCCAACCCAAAATCCCCGAGACGGCCGGCTTTCAAAAAGCGAAAGATTTCATCGAGGGGATGCGCGATGATTTTTGGAAAGAAATCAGTCAGTGAGCCAAAAAACAAGTAGACAGTAAAAAAGTAGACAGTATGCAGGGCTTGTTAGTTGGCAGCCGTGCCAGTGAGATCAGCCAGTGGGCGGAGACGCTTTTTTCAATCAGCCCAAAAAGCGGGCTTCCTTCAGGACCTGTTCGTCTCCTGACTGATGACAAGGAGCTCAGTCCGGTTATTTATATTTTTTATGAAACCGCTATTAAAACTCATTAACTAAAAGAATAGTGAGGACTTCTTTATTTAAGTATGAACAAAAAACATTATCTTAAATACATATTCTGAATAAAAATAAAAAATCATGGATACAGAACTTCTTAAACGAATTACATTAAACCCTGAAATTTGTCATGGGAAGCCGACCATTCGTAATAAACGTTATACGGTGGACTTGATTTTAGATCTTCTTTCATCAGGTATGACACAAAAAGAGATTTTGAATGATTATCCAGCTTTGGAGAAGGAAGATATACGGGCCTGTCTTGCATACGCTTCTAAAATTACCAAAACGAAAACCTATGTAAAGTCAGCGTGAAATTTTTGGTTGATGCCCAGTTACCTCCAAAAATGTGTGAAATACTTGAAAAAACCGGATTTCATGCAAAACATGTAGAGACTTTGCCTGAAGGAGATGAAACAAAGGATCGCGAAATATCTGGATATGCTGACAACAACGGGTTCATAGTTATTACGAAGGATATTGATTTTTATCACTCTCACATGATATTAGGAAAACCTGGAAAATTATTCCTGATTACAACAGGTAATATCAAAAATAAAAAGCTCTTCAACCTGATAAGGAAACATTCTCAAACAATTAAAAACTTGCTTATGGATTGTCACTATATAGAATTAAGTGATGATGGTATTTATGGAAGCTAAACTGTTGTTAGTTTCCTGATTGAAGACAGGCCGGGTTGGCAGCCATTAAATTGGAGAACGGTCCGTTGTCTTAATCAGACCCATCTCACGCCATAAAGCAAAAAGTTGTGAATGAGCTTGTAACTTTACGCCAAGTACACAGGTATTCAAACAAAATCCCGGAGGGATTCCACGTGGGTAACGCCGGGTTGCAACCCGGTGAAAAGGGAAGCCCAACCCCACAATCCCCGAGACGGCCGGCTTTGAAAAGGCGAAAGATTACATCGAGGGGATGCGCGATGAATTTTGGAAAGAAATTTTGGAAAAGAAATCAGGCAGTGAACAAAAAAACAAGCAGGCAGTAAAACAGTAGACAGTGTGCAGTCATTTGATAAGAATTTTGCTGTGAAGCAGAAAGTTGATTTTTCAATTTTTGTATATTACCGAAACTGATCTTTAAAAGTATTATTTAAAATGTACGTAACCATTCATAAATCATAAATTATATAAAAACAAAGGTAAGAGATTTGAATAAAAAAAATGATCTTTTAAAAGAGGCATTATTGCTTGAGCCCAAAGAAAAAGCAAACCTTATCGAGGCACTTATGATTAGCCTGGATACCCCTGACGAGGCCATTGACGCATTATGGAAGCAGGAGTGTGAAAGAAGAATAGATGCTTACGGTCAAGGTGATCTCAAGGCTGTTACCTTACAAGAGGCCTTTGCCAAGTACAAAACAGAAAACCAAACTATTGGGAAAACAGGTTAAAAAAATGAAAACAGTAGAAAGCTTTCACAGCCATGCATATATTCTGGAAAAATCCCGGAGGGATTCCACGTGGGTAACGCCGGGTGAAACCCGGTGGAAGAGAAGACCCCAACCCATAAATCCCCGAGACGGCCGGCTTTCAAAAGGCGAAAGATTTCATCGAGGGGATGTGTGATGATTTTTGGAAAGAAATCAGGCAGAGAACCAAAAAAAGTAGACAGTAATACAGTATACAGTATGCAGTCAGCTGTATATTGAATGTGGATGCCTGAATATGGTTGTCTGGCAGCCATGCAAATGGAGATCCTTCCACTCAGCCCCGGCTGGAACTCAAAAACCTTGGCATGAATACAGCCCGGGACTTCGGTCAGGATGACATGGGCGTGGGTTAGGAGTGCACGGCGTATTTGAATCTAAGCTGAACCAAACCACTCCAGCGCCGTGAGAACAAAAACCGGGAATAAATATGTATTTTTTTTACCTGGCAAATCTATGATTAGGCAAAATCCCGGAGGGATTAAACGTCAATAGCACCGGGTTGCAACCCGGTGAAATAGGAGGCCCCAACCCAAAAATCCCCGAGGCAGCAGGCTTTGAAAAGGCGAAAGATTACATCGAGGGGATGTGCGATGATTTTGTAAAGAAATCAGGCAGTGAACCAAAAAAGTAGACAGTAAAACAGTAGACAGTATACAGGGCTTCTTAGTTGGCAAGCCGTGCCAGTGAGATCAGCCATTGGGCGGAGTGGCTCCTTCCACTCCGTCCCGGTTAAAACTAAATGTCCTTGGCATTAATCAAGCCCGGGACTCCGGTCAGGACCTGTTCGTCTCCTGACTGATGACAATCCGGTTTGTTGGAAAGGCACGGCGTATTAATATCTGAACTGAACCAAACGCACCTCACGCCGTGAGGGTAAATCCGAAAGTGAGCTTTTGTTTTACATAGGTATTCTGGAAAAATCCCGGAGGGATTCCACGTGGGTAACGCCGGGTTGCAACCCGGTGGAAGAGAAGACTCCAACCCAAAAATCCCCGAGGCGGCCGGCTTTGATAAGGCGAAAGATTTCATCGAGGGGATGTGTGATGATTTTTGGAAAGGGGTCAGGCATTAAACCAAAAAACAAGCAGACAGTAAAACAGTATACAGTCATTTGATAAGAATTTTGCTGTGAAGCAAAAAATTAATTTTTTAAATTTTTGTATATTATCGAAAATAATCAATAAATATTTTATAAAAGATAACCTTAACCATTCATAAAAAAGATTCAGAAAAAACAATCCGTGAGAAAATACGCCAGGCGACGGAACGTAAGAAGAAAAAGAAGATTAATATTGATCGCTATTTCGGAAAAGTAAATTTTGGCGTTGATGGCCTCGAGTATCAAAAAAAGATAAGAGATGAATGGAAGGATTAGCAGATAATACCCAACCCAATTATTGTTCATCTATCATAGATGAAACATCAAAGTAGACGATAAAATATGAGTAAGAAAAAAGACATTTTAACTTATGAAGATTATGTGCAGGGAATAGACAATCTTGAACCCGAGCAACAGCTAAGTTTGGTAGAATTGCTAACCGCCAAAATAAAAAAACAGATCAGACCTGAATCTGAGAATCACAAAGTAACCGAACTCGAAGGATTAGGTGAAAAAATATGGAATGATGTTGAAACCGAACAATACATTCAAAAGGAGAGAAACTGCTGGGATTAGAAGAGAAACTACTATACAAAAAAGTGTGCATCGATACCGCCCCTTTCATCTACTATATGGAACGGCATAAAACCTATGGGGCTATTGTAAAACCTATATTTAAAGAGATTGAGAAAGGTAATATACAAGCCATAACAACAAACATTACTTTACTGGAGGTACTGGTTCAGCCATATAGATTTGGAGATGAAAAATTAGCTCAGAGATACCGAGATATACTGTTAAACTCTGAAGGTTTAACTACGTTAACAATAACCCATGAAATCACAGAAAACGCGGCAAAATTAAGAGCCAAATACTTAATACGAACACCGGATGCCATACAAATCGCAACCGCCGTTATAACTAACGCCGATGCTTTCTTAACCAATGATGAAGCTTTAAAAAAATAACGGAAGTAAACGTATTTTGTCATCAATGATGGTTGACGTTTTTAGTGAACTTGTAACATCCAGCATAAAAGCAGCTCTTGAACAGACAACGAAACTGGCCGAATAGGCGGACAGCGTAAGTTGAGCAAAGCGAAATCCCGACAGCCGGAATCTCAACTTTTGGCAAGAACATGAATTTGGCGGGAGAAGTAAGGAGTAGTTAGAAGTTAGTAAGGAGTCTGTCAATCCTCTCGGATATAAACCGGTTTTGGCAACGATATTTTGACAGATGGCTAAAAAAACAAAAATCTCAATTTTAACATGATGATTTCCCCGAAAAGCTGTATTTTCATGGCTGACATAGAGAAGAGTGCAATGAATCATCCGACGGAGCAAGTACAAAAATGCAAAAGGAGATACGACTGAAATAAATCGTGCAGAAGTTTTTCACTTTTCACTTTTGCGTTTTCACTCCTTATATTCAGCACATAAAAAACCCCCAACAAGTAACCAACAATCTGCAACCACCTTTTTGCCCGACAATAAAGAACATACCCCCCAAACCCCGGAAAGAAACACACCCGGCAAGAAAAAGAAGAACTCCGGACAGGAGGAATTCCCCCTGCAGGAGTACCGCCTTGTGCCTGCTGAAGAGTGGAGTGGCAGCGAAAGCGATGAGAACGAAATTGACCTGGTGGAACTGGCCAGGCATATTTGGGAGAACCGCTCCACCATTTACAAATTTGTGGCCGTTGGGATTGTGCTCGGACTGGCAGTGGCGCTTCTGAGCCCGAAGGAGTACCAGAGCGGCGCTACCCTGATGCCGGAAGTGCAGTCATCCCAGGGCAGTGCCGGCCAACTTTTGCAGCAGTATGGCGGACTGCTGGGCATTGGCGGAAACCTGGAAACCGGCCCAGAAGGGATGATTCCGCCGCAGCTCTACCCGCAAATTGTACAGAGCATGCCGTTCCAGCTTGCACTGCTGAATACCGAAGTGGAATTCAGAGAGTTTGATACCACGACAACAGTCTACCGCTTCTTTGATGAGCTATACACGCCTTCCGTTTTTTCATATGTTATGGATTACACGGTTGGCCTGCCCGGTAAACTAATCGGAATCTTTAAAGAGGAGGAACCGGAAGCCGCTCTGCCCCGCGGATTTGAAGTTGACTCGATCATCTCGGTGACTAAAGGCCAGATGGAAATTATTGAGAATATGCGGGAACGGGTGTCGGTCTCTCTGAATGACGAGAGCGGGGTGATTAACCTGGCAGTGGAGATGCCAGACCCCAATGCATCTGCACAGGTGGCCAAGACCAGTATTTCACTCATAAAAGAGTACATTACCCAGTACCGGACCCGGAAAGCCCAGGTAGATTTGCAATTTGCGGAAGAACAGCTGCAAACGGCTCAGCAGCGGTTTGAGGCAGCCCAAAACAGGCTGGCCGAATTTCGTGACGGCAACGTAAACCTCTCCAGTGCCCGCGCCCAGACCCAGCAGGAGCGTTTGCAGTCGGAGTACGATCTTACATTTAATGTCTATAACTCCCTGGCCCAGCAGGTGGAGCAGGCCAAATTGAAAGTACAGGAGCAGACGCCTGTTGTGAGTGTGTTGCAGCCGGTTCAGGTGCCGGTAGATGATACTTCAAGCGGTTTGACAGTATTAACTGGAATTACAGTTTTGTTCTTATTAGTCGCAATTACCTATTTAACAATTCATTTTTTATATCAGTTTAATGTTAAGAAATAAATCTATTTTAATTACCGGCGGAACGGGTTCTTTAGGCAAGGCCTTGACCAAACACATTTTTGAAAATTATCGAGACATAAAAAGACTGGTAATTTTTTCAAGGGATGAGCAAAAGCAATTTCAAATGGGGCAGGAATATCCTCATGATAAGTATCCCCAAATAAGATTTTTTATCGGGGATATTCGGGATGAAGATAGAATTAAGCGTGCTCTTAAGGGTATAGATTATGTAATTCACGCAGCGGCAATGAAACACGTACCTATTGCTGAATACAATCCAATGGAATGTATTAAGACGAACGTGTTGGGAGCTGAGAATTTGATTAATGCTTGCCTGGAAACTGAAGTAGAAAGGGTGGTGGCGCTTTCTACTGATAAAGCAGCGGCTCCAATTAACCTTTACGGAGCAACGAAGCTTACTTCCGATAAGCTTTTTATTGCAGCAAATAATATCAGAGGCTGGAACCCCATCAAATTTTCTGTAGTTCGTTATGGAAATGTGATGGGCTCCAACGGATCAGTCATTCCTTTTTTCCTGAATAAGAGAAAAGATGGAGTTTTACCAATTACAGATCCAAATATGACCAGATTCAATATTTCTCTCCAGGGTGGAGTGAATATGGTAATGCATGCTTTGGAACATGCGTGGGGAGGAGAACTGTTTGTTCCAAAAATACCATCTTACCGTATTTTGGATGTCGCTGAAGCGATTGGACCAAAGTGCGAAAAACCAATAGTAGGTATAAGGCCAGGTGAAAAAGTGCATGAGGAAATGATCACGGCTTCTGATTCATTTAACACATATGATTTGGGGGAATATTATTCGATTCTTCCACAGGTTCCGCGGTTTAACCTGGAGGACTTTATTGATCATCATAAGGCGAAACCAGTTGAGCAAGGTTTCCGATATAACTCAGGAGAAAATGACGAGTGGGAAACCGTAGAAAGCTTAAGAAAGCTCATCAAAGAACATGTTGATTCGACATTTGAAGTATGAAAGTACTTATTACCGGTATCAATGGTATGCTTGGGAGTGCAATTTTTAAAGCCCTTTCTAAGGATGAAGAAGTCGAGATTTATGGTGTTGGCAGACGTGTTCAAACCCACAAAAATCTAAATCATTATTTTAGAGGTGATTTAACCAATTCAAATTTTATTGAAAAGATTAGTTCTGGAATAAATTTTGATTGGATAATTCATTGTGCGGCAATTGTAGATCTTAAATACTGTGAAGATAATCCTCATATTGCACGTTCAACTCACGTAACCTCAACTGAACTACTGAGCCGAAATAATCCAAAATCAAAGTTTATATATATATCTACGGACTCAATTTTTGATGGTCGTAAAGGAAATTATTCAGAAAAAGATGAACCCAGTCCGCTTAACATTTATGCTAAAACGAAATTACAAGGAGAGAGAGTAATTCGTGAAAGTCATTTATCCTACTATATCTTAAGGCTGAATATTATTGGCCAAAATAGTTCAAGGGGTAATTCATTATTCGAATGGGCATATAAATCTCTAGATGAAGGTAGAGATATTGATGGGTATGATAACGTGATATTTAATCCACTGCATGTTGACCAGGTTAGTAGTATTTTACTTAAAATGATAGAAGTTGAGCCACCTTTTGGAATATATAATTTAGGGTCACTGCTGCCAATATCTAAATTTGAATTTATAAAAAGAGTTGCAGAAGAAAATAATTTAGATACTAAACTGATTAGCAGTAAAACTGTGGATTTTAGTTCATCCAATATTAGTAGACCATTAAATACTAGTTTAAATATTGAAAAGCTAAAATCTTTAAGTTTAGGAATAGATTTAACACTTAATAAGCACTTAAAAAAAACTAATAGTCTAATGAATACCATTAATATAGGGAATAAGACAATAGGTGATAATCAACCGTTGTACTTTATAGCTGATATTGGAGCAAATCATGATGGAGATTTAAATAGGGCATATAAGCTAATAGAATTGGCAAAAGAGTCTGGAGCCGATGCTGCAAAGTTTCAGAATTTTAAAGCAAATAAAATTGTGAGCAAGGCTGGATTTGAAAGGTTGGGGGGGCAACTATCTCATCAACAAAAATGGAAGAAAAGTGTTTATGAGACGTATGAAGATGCGAGTTTGTCAGATGATTGGACACAATTGTTGAAGGAAAAATGCGATGAAGTTGGTATAGATTATTTTACTAGTGCATATGATTTTGATTCAGTTGATCATGCCGATAAATTTGTTGACGTCTACAAAATTGGTTCAGGTGATATAACTTGGCATAAAATTATTGAATACACTGCAAAAAAGGGTAAACCAGTGATGATGGCAACCGGAGCTTCTGACTTTGAAGAAGTAAAAAAGGCAATGGAAGTATTGGAAGAATACACGGATCAAATAGTTTTAATGCAATGCAATACAAACTATACTATTGATGATGATAAATATCAGTATGTAAATTTGAACGTCCTAAAAGCATATAAAAAACACTTTCCAGATGTGGTTCTTGGATTATCAGATCATACGTTTGGTCATGCTACAGTATTGGGTTCGATAGCTTTAGGAGCGCGTGTGTTTGAAAAGCATTTTACAGATGACAATGATAGAGAAGGACCAGATCATAAATTTGCAATGAATCCTAAGACATGGAAGGAAATGGTTATTAATTCTAATCAACTTTATTCGGCATTGGGTGATGGTGAAAAAAGAGTTGAGTCCAATGAAGAGAAATCCAAGATTGTGCAAAGAAGGTCATTACGGGTTACTAAGGATTTGAAAAAAGGGCAGGTTATTCAAAAATCTGATTTAGAAGCGTTAAGACCGTTACCAACAGACGGTATTGATCCCTATAAGATTGGGGATATACTTGGAACTACACTTTCCAAAGATATAAAAGCAGGAGACCATTTAACTGAAGGGCATATAACAGATGATAAAAGGTGAAAAAACAGGAATCAGAGCGGTTGAAAGAGATGATCTCCAACTACTTAGAGATTGGAGGAACATAGCTTCTTTTAGAAGAAACTTTAGAGAAGTCAATGAGCTGAATATGTTAAATCAAGAAATATGGTTTGAAAACGTCACAAAAAGTGCAAACGATTTCATGTTCGTGATTTGTGATTTAAAGACTTCACAACCAATTGGTGCTTGTGGCTTATTATATATTAATTGGATAATTAGATCAGCTGACTTTTCATTCTATATAGGAGAAAATGAGAGCTATATTGACAATAATGGGTATGCACAAGATTCCGCTAAATTATTAATTGAATACGGGTTTAAAAATTTAAATTTGAATAAAATTTGGATGGAGCTTTATGAATTTGATACTGAGAAGATTAATTTTTTTACTAAAGAATTTAATTTTAAAAAAGAAGCGGAATTACGAGATAACTGTTACGAAGAAGGCAGATACTGGAATTCATTTATAATATCATTACTAAGAAATGAATACAAATAAAACACTTGCTATAATACCGGCTAGGGGAGGAAGCAAAAGAATTCCAAACAAAAATATCAAAGACTTTTCTGGTAAACCAATTATTGCATATTCCATAGAACTTGCTTTGAATTCTGGGTTATTTGATGAGATTATGATATCAACAGATAGCAAGCAAATTGCTCAGATAGCAAAAAATTACGGAGCTAAAGTTCCTTTCTTGCGTAGTAAACAAAATTCAGACGATTTTGCAGGCACAGTTGATGTATTGGTCGAAGTCTTGGAAAACTATAAGAATAAGACTGGGCAAATTTTTAAAGTTGGATGTTGTATATACCCAACATCTCCTTTATTGACAATTAAGAACTTAAAAAAAGGGTTAGATTTATTACTTGAATACAATCTATTCACCACTTTCCCAGTAACTGAGTTTAGTTATCCAGTCTTAAGATCATTAAAGGTAAAAGAATTTAAGAACAAGCCTGATATAGGCAAAGTAGAAATGTATTGGCCAGAGTATTACGATTCAAGATCACAGGATCTGCCAAGTTTCTATCATGATGCAGGTCAATTTTACTGGTTTAACAGTGAAAATTTGTTGAAAGAAAAACAATTATTTACAGATAATAGTGGGGCTATAAAACTAAGTGAATTAGAAGTTCAGGATATAGATAGTCTGGATGACTGGAAATTAGCAGAACTGAAATATAAAATGATTAAATAAATATTAGGTTACAAGGGCATTTAAAGGTATACAAAAAGAACTCCAATCAATGAAAGTTTAATAGAGAAATGAAGATACTGGATTGCACATTAAGAGATGGTGGTTACTATACGAATTGGGATTTTGATTCAGATTCTGTAGAAACATACATAGAGTCATTCAACCATTTACCTGTTGACTATTTAGAAATCGGATACCGATCCAATCCTATGAAAGAATACTTAGGAGAATTTTTCTATCTACCAGAATATGTATTAAAAGGGATAAGAGAGAAGAGCAATAAAAAATTAGCAGTTATTTTAAATGAGAAAGATATTAGAGCTGTTGATGCTGAGCCTTTACTATCTCCGTGTATGACATATTTAGATATGGTTAGAATAGCAGTAGCTCCTGATAATTTTGAACGGGCTTTAAAACTAGGTGAAGCGGTTAAAGAATTAGGTTTTGAGGTAAGCTTCAATGTAATGTATATGTCTGAATGGGAAAGTAATCCGGGATTAATGTCCTTAATTTCAAATGTAGATGGGATTGTAGATTACTTTTATATGGTAGATTCTTTTGGTGGTGTTTTTCCTGAAGATGTCAAAAAGTCCATGAACTTAATAAGGTCAAAGACGGATGTTAAATTAGGTTTTCATGGTCACAACAATTTGGAGATGGGATTATCCAATACGTTGACCGCAATTGAAAATGGTGTGGATATTGTTGATGCAACGATTACTGGAATGGGGAGAGGGGCCGGTAACTTAAAAATGGAATTGCTACTCACTGTACTTAATTCTCAAGGTAAAGTTGATCTTGAATACAATTGGTTGAGCAAGGTTACTGATGTATTTTCAGAACTACAGAAGCAGTATGAGTGGGGAACAAATTTGCCCTATATGGTTTCGGGTGCAAATTCTATTCCACAGAAGCAGGTAATGGAGTGGGTTAGCAAAAGGTTTTATTCTTTTAATAGTATTATTCGTGCATTAGCTAATCAATCAAAAGGAATTAAAGATAATAAACAGCTCCCAACGCTTAATTTTGATGAACAAAAATATAATACGGCGTTGGTCATAGGTGGAGGCCCTACCGCAGTAAGGCATGCACAAGCCATCAATGAACTTTTAAAGAATCACCCTGATATGGCTGTAATCCATGCCAGTTCAAAGAATGCTTTGAATTTTCAAAACATCAAAAACGATCAATACTTTTGTTTAGTAGGAAATGAAGGCTATCGGTTAGAGTCAGTTTTTAATAAAAGTGAAGTTAAAGGGCGTTGTATTTTACCGCCTTTCCCGAGAAAAATGGGAACATATATACCCGAAGCATTGTCAGAAAAGGCATATGAGTTATCGGAAGTTAACTTCACCGATAGCTTCGAAGATTCCCATACTGCTTTGGCATTACAAACGGCCTTAGAACTGAAAGTAGATAATATATATGTTGTTGGCTATGATGGTTACAACGAAAGTAAAATGGGAGATAAAGAAAGAGAACTATTCAATGAAAATGAATATTTATTTGAGAAAGGGAACTTAGAAGTGGGTATTGAAAGTCTAACACCCACCAAATACTCTAAATTACCCCAATCAAATATATATTCTCTGTTATCATGAACTATATAGTTGTAATCCCAGCAAGATTAAAGTCCACACGATTACCGGAAAAACCTTTAATTAATATTAAAGGTAAAACTGTTATACAAAGGACATTTGAACAATGTCTTAAAGCTGTACCTGAAAAAAATGTTTATATTGCTACCGATAGTCAGAAGATCAAAGAGCATGTAGAATCATTTACAAGTAATGTCTTACTTACATCATCAGATTGTTTAACCGGTACAGACAGAATTGCTGAAGTAGCAAAAAAAATTAAGGTAGATTATTATATAAATGTACAAGGTGATGAGCCATTAATTAACCCAGATGACATAAAAAAAGTCATAAAATGTATTGAGTCCGATCCAAAAGCGAGCTCAGTATATAATGGATACTCGGAAATAAAAGATGAAAGTGAATATCGTAGTTCTACAATACCAAAAGTAGTTACCAGGGAGGACGGTAGACTGCTATACATGTCAAGATCCCCGATCCCAGGTAATAAAATTGACAAGTTTCAAAAGTCATGGAAACAAATATGTATTTATGGGTTTTCCAGAAAATCTCTACTTGAGTTTTCAAAGAGATCAAGTAAAACAAAACTTGAAGAACAAGAGGATATTGAAATTTTAAGATTTTTAGAGTTGGGGTATGAGGTACAAATGATTAAGCTGAAAGGGAATTCAATTGCAGTAGATACACCAGAAGATGTTGAACGTGTTAAATTAGTGTTAGAAAATGATTGATAGGAAGTACAAAGTTATATTTTGGGATTTTGATGGGGTTCTAATGAATTCTAATGAGATTAGGGATTTAGGATTTGTTCGTGTGCTCTCAGAGTTTCCTAAGCAAAAGGTTGATCAGTTGCTAAAATTTCATCAAAAAAATGGAGGGCTTTCGAGATATGTTAAATTTAGATACTTTTTTGAAGAGGTCTTGGGTGAAGAAATATTAGAAGAGGAAATAAATGGTTGGGCGGAAAAATTTTCAGAGATAATGAGAGAGCTTTTAATTGATGAGTCACTTTTAATTGAGGAAACGATACAGTTTGTGAAAAAAGAATATGAGAAAAGAGAGATGCATATTGTATCTGGATCTGATCAATCAGAGTTAAGATATATATGTGAGCAATTAGAAATTGCTAAATATTTTAATTCTATCAATGGGTCCCCGACACCAAAAAATGATCTAGTTGTAAACATTTTAGATAGAAATGAATTGAACAAAAAAGAATGTGTACTTATTGGAGATTCAATCAATGATTATGAAGCGGCAAAAATCAACCAAATAGATTTTTTACCTTATAATAACCCAAGATTGAATAAGTACATTGTTTAGTGAAGTCACTATTGAAAAAATTATGGTACTCCCCTGTAGTTGCTTCCTGGGGTAGTATTGGTGTTAGAGGCCTTAATACAGTTTTAGTATTGCCATTAGCATTATCAATATTTAGTCAGGAAGAGATTAATCTTTACCTACTGTTTATTGTTTATTTTTCTATAAAAGACATTTTTGATTTGGGCTTTTTAAACAACACAGCAAGATTCTATACTTATACTTTAAGTGGAGTAACAAATCTTAGAAGATTAAACAGTGAAGGGGGGAAGTTAAATGAAAGTCTTTTTAACTCTTTACATAAAGTTTCCGGTAAAATTTATTTTCTTGTTTCAATAATTTTTTTAGTAATAATGTCTTCGGTTGGTACACTAACAATTAATGAAACACTCAGTTCCATTGATTCATATAGTATTTATTTTGTTTGGTGGGGACAAGTTCTTTTAACTGCTTATGTTTTATACGGTAACAAATATATATCCGTAATAATAGGCTTTGACAAAATTGACTTACTTAAAAAATGGGATGCTTTCATTGTACTGTGGCAAGTACTTACATCCATTTTGATTTTATTAATTACCAAAGACATAAACCTTTTTATTATCAATCATAGTTTATGGTACTTTATTATTACTTTAAGAAATAAAAGTATAGCTCAAGACTTGTTTGAAAGCTTAAGAATTGACGCCAGTAATGTTAATAGGCTTTACGAAAAGTATGTTTTAAAAATATTGTTTAAAAAATCAGCTCAAAGTTTTACGGCAGGTTTATTTGGTTATGGAATTGATCAGTTTACTAGAATTTTTTATGGCAACGTAGGTGATCCTAAAAGTTCTTCTTCTTATTTATTAACAATGAAAATACTAGATCAAGTTAAACAAATTTCAAGACCACCCTTCTATGCAAAAATTCCGTATTTATCAAAATTAGCGAGTGTAAGCGACAAGCATAAGTTTTACTATAAAAAAATAATCACTTATTTAGGATTTTCGGTGATGATATTTTTGACTGGTAGCGGTGTTATTTATGTATTTAGTGATTATATAATCGATATACTTGGCTCAGAAACTCAATTTGTATCAAACCAAGTTTGGATTGCTCTGATAATTGCTTTAACTATCGAAAGACTTACCGCTATGTTATCTCAGGCAGTTATGATAAAAAGAAATAAAGTAATTGCTCATGAAGGTTTATTTACTTCAGGTATAATTTATATCGCAATGATGTTCTGGCTGTTTCCAAATTATGGTTTGATTGCAATACCTTTCTCATTGGGTTCTAGTTATCTATTGTTTTATACAATGTATTCTATTTACCTGAACATAAAAGATTATAAAAGTACTGTATGAAACATATTTTTCACGTACATAGTAATATAAATTTGGTTTCTGCTTTAGGAGTTATAGAGTTGAAATCTCTAAAAAAAGAAGATGTAATATTATCCGTATGCAGGAATATTGATGTGAGTTACCTTCCATATAAAATTTGCAAGATTCCCGATACTATTTATTACCATTCTTACAATAAATTGAGCACTTTGAAAAAGTTTAAATGGTTATGTAATAGCACAATTATTTCAATAATAGATGACATTATTGAAGACGTAAGCGATTTTAGCAACTTCATCTATTATTGTCCAAATTCAAGAAATTTTCATCAACGCGTTTTTATAACTAATAAAAAATGTAAGGGTGTTGAGTATTTAGAAGATGGGATGGATGCTTACCTAGAAAAGAATCTTTATTATGAAAAATATCCACTAGTATTAAGAAAGATAAACTATTTAGCTCAAGAGTTATTATTCAAATGGATTGATCTATTTTGCTATGATAGGTTATACCAGGAAGATGACCCATTCAAAACTTTTTATAGTCATAAAGCAAAAATTCATTGCATTAGTGATAATGCTTACAATTTTAGGAATGAAGTAAATGTGTTGCCATTAGATAAAATAACTATAAACACCAATTTTGAAGTTGGAAATATTGATGATGGTGACCATATTTTAATTTTAGATGCAGTTGTCGAGCAAAAAGTAGTACCAATAGAAATTTATAAGAAATTCATTAAATATTTTATCACTAGTTTTGATATTAATTCCCTCAAGGTAAAGTTTCATCCGTATCAAGATGAGGGTTTAAAAGAGTGGACGCTTAATGAGTTTAAACAAACTTCAATTGACGTATCTGAAGTAGAAGAAAAGATGCCCTTTGAACTCATACTACTCACCAAAAAAAAATTAACGATATATGGAATCGGAAGTTCCCTTCTTTTATATAGTAAAATATTATCTAATCATAAAGTTCATGTACTATATAAAACATTTAAGGAGCAATTTAAATACATATCTCCTCGATTAAAATTTTGGGATTCAGCTTTCAAAGAAATTTAAACTACAACCTATCCATTAATATTTTGATAGATGAAATATATTGCAACCGGAATAATATCTCCTTTCCACTTGTATTCCTCATTGAGTGCTCTTTTTAAATTATCGGATAAACTTAATGAAAGTAGTTATAGTGCCGAAATTCACATCATGAAAAATTTTAACAATGAGTATTTAATTAAAAAAATTAATAAAAATAATTTAGCCATAGTAGATAATAATTATAGTTTTAGCGTAATTGATTTAGTGAGTTTATTACTAAAGCTTAGTATTGTTTTAGTTTTTTTTAAGAGTAAAAAAAATAATTTCATTGCTCATCATACCTATTTTAATATAAGAGATTTAAGTTTTTTTACTGTAAAGGAATGTTTTAATCTGGGTATAGTAATTTTTGAAGAGGGTACTGGAAGTTATAATACTATTAGAAAAGCAGTTAAGATTGCAAGAAGGGAAAATTTAAAATTACCTTTTCTTCGCACAATATTAAAAAGGATATTTTCACACATTTATCATTGTAAGTTCACTGTTTTAATAAAAAATGATAATCTAAACTATTTTAAAAAAGCTATTGAATTTGATATAGAAAATAAATTAACCAAAGAATATAAAAAAAAGGGTTTACAGGAATTACTATTTGATGATTATAGATATGAAGAAATGTCTACTGAAGAATATAGGTTTATGATAAAAAAAAATATTGCAGTTAAACCGCATCCGGCTACGGATTTAAAATTTTATAGTGAAAAAATACAGATTATAGACAGTAAAGTAAGTGCCGAGAAAATTTTGTTTATAGAAAATATTAAAAATATTTATGTAAAAAACTCTACAGTTGGGGTATTTGTAAAAAACAATTTAAATGACATTAATGTTATTAATGTTGAATTTTAATAAATCTTTTAAAACTTACTTTTATTTCTTTGTTTGCTTTTCAGGCTTAACATATTATAGCGTTTTCAATGGAAATTTCATTAAATATCCTGAAATAAGGGTAGCATATATGATAATTGCATTTGCATTATCATTTATGTTTTTAGTTTATTTAAAAAAATATAAAGTAACCTCAGCATATATATTATTTATTTTTTTAATCATGTATGGCATTATAATTGGGGCTGTTCATGGATATTTTCAGTCTGATGCTGAGGTTATAAGGTTTATAATATATTTAAATATATACTTAATCTTATTTAATACTAATATTAAACTTAATTTTGTTAAAATTTGCCAAATAATATCTGTTATAGGGGTAGTAATGTATGTTGTTGGCTATGGGAGAGTGTTGAATGCTTCATTTAGAGTAACGGGAAATACAGCGTCCGTGATGGGATATGCGTCCTTGGTCTATACTTCTTATTTAATAATGTTAATATTGATAAGAAAGAAATCAGATTATAAAAAATTAAAATTATCAATTTTACCATTATTGGCAGTAGTGGCTTCAGGATCAAGATCTATTCTTTTTATTCAAATCCTGACATTTGTTGTTGCCTATTTTCATAGTAATAATATTAATATTAGTAAATACATATTTAAAATAATAAAAAGTGTATTAATACTTATAATATTATTAACTGTAACCTATTTTACAACAAATATTCTTTATAGGTTTGAAATACTACTAAGTGGTTCGATGGGTGTTGATACATCCACATCATTTAGGATCATGTTGGTTACTACTGTTTTTGATCATATAGATGAAATTTTTATAACAGGTATAGGGTTGGGTAGTTTTCCAATGTGGTTTGAAGCAAAAACGGGTATGGCTGATGTAGCGCCTCATTCAGAGTTTATTTGGTTATTAGTTGAGTATGGCATAGTTGGTACCACTATTTACTTAGCTTTTCTTTATTTTGCATACAAAAATTGTTCCCAGAAAAATATCTTAGTTATTATATTTATACTACTTCAGTTAATACCTCTTCATTTTGCCAATTCATTCTATTTTTATCAGGTAGGAATGTTGCAGTTCGCGTTTTTAGGATACTTACATAGAAAAAAATATACTATGGTTGTAAAATGAAAAAGCATGTTGATAATGAAATAGAAATATTAGGTGTCAAAGTAAATCAATTGACAATTGACACTTTGAACTGTATGGTTTTGGATATAGTTGGCAGTGATAAAAAAAAGATTATTGCCCATCATAATTTACACAGTGTATATTTTGTAGAAAAACTTCCTGAGATAAAAAAATTTTGGGAAATGGCTCATGCAACTCACATTGATGGGATGCCATTAATATGGTGGGCTAAAGTATTAGGTTATGATTTAAATAAGGAAAATAGAATTACTTATTTGGATTGGATATACCCACTTATGAAGTTAGCGAATGAAAATCATTGGAAGATATTTTATTTAGGCGGAAAGCCTGGGGTTGCAACAATAGCTTCAACGATACTAAATAAATCATTTCCTAATATTACTTTTCAAAATCATTCTGGCTATTTTAATATGGAAGCTAACTCAGAAGAAAACTTACGAATCATAAAAAAAATAAATCAATTTAGTCCAAATATCTTAATGGTCGGGATGGGAATGCCTCGTCAAGAAAGATGGATTTTAAATAATTTTAAACAAGTTTCTGCGAATGCGGTATTAAGTAGCGGTGCTTGTTTTGATTATATAGCAGGTGAACAAAAAACACCCCCAAGATTTTTGGGAAAAATAGGGTTAGAATGGTTTTATCGATTAATAAATGATCCGAAAAGGTTATCCAGAAGATATTTTGTTGAACCGATACTTTTAATACCAGTTGTGTTTAAAGATATTAGATCGCGGTATTTTCTTTAGAAGTTTTATGATATAACACAAATTGTATAGGATTAGAAAATTTCTTAAAAAATCCCATCCAACCGGACTCCTGCCATCACACCACTTCGATTGTTATAAAATTCTCCGATATCAAAAGCTACAGATAAATTAAGGGTCAGGTTTGGGACGGATGGCAAACGGTAATCGCCGGTTAGCATAACGGAATACTGGTCCTCCCGCAGTTCGCCAAGTGGTACAATCGTAATTTCATCCAGGTTGGCATCCTGATCAATGGGGCACTCTCTTAAATCTGAAAAATCCGGAAGAATATCCAGGCATGTCCCGTAATTCCGGCTGTAGGTGGCCATCATCTTGTAATTCAGATTGGTGCTAAGAGCTCCTTCGAAACCCAGGTGGTGTGCGATGAATATGTTGTTTTCAAGGTTTCCGTTTTCATCAAACGTCACCAGCGGCAGGCCGAGCACGTTGTTGTTAAACGTCCACCCGTCCGTGTAGAAAAAATGCCAGTAGTAGCGGGCCCGCCCCGGAGGCTGAATGCCCCTGGCATCCTGTTGTTTGGTATTTACGTGTTCATACAGCAGGCTGTGCAGGAGTTTGGACCTGTCATTCAGCTTAAAACTAAGTCCCCACATGCCGTCCCAGGGGCTGCGAAAGCGGGTGGAGACAAGGTCTTCCAGGTAAAATAGCCTGTAGGCTTTCAGGCTGAAATCGTTGAAGCGGTACTCAGTGGCAAAATCATACGCGGCCACGGTATTCCCCGGCGGTGTGGGGCCGCCTTCTCTTTTGGAGCCAAAAATTGCACGCAGGTAATCATTAAAACTGTTCACGGAACTTCTTCCGTCAGACCGCTCGCCTCCCCACATCACATTGTGAACAATTCCACCGAAAAGCGAGAGTTCCTCTGTCGGGTTTATTTTCAGGTAGAGATGCTTTTGGTGCAGCTTGGCATTACTGATGGCTCTGTTCTCTTCCAGCAACCCTTCCGAAAACCGGGCTTTGAATTCCACATATCCTTTTGCTCCGGGTACTTCCACAAAGTCGGGAGTAGAAAAACGAATCCTGGGAATGGGTGTTGTATTCCGGCTGACCATCATCGAACCCACTGAAAGATCATGTTCATTTAAACCCACAGCATCATAAAATTTCCCGGTCTTCAGCTGAAATACGCCAAGGTTTACTTCCAAAAACAGTTGCTGAAAATGGAGGGTATTTGTTTCATCCGAAAGTCGGGCGGCCAGATCTGAGCCGAGGTTTATTTTCCATGTATCGTCATCCAGCAACCGGTGTTGAAGGCCAAACTCCGCCAGCCCGTTGTTCGAGGATCCTCTTTGAAATTTAGCATCCCGGTTGGCATAGAGCCAAAAGGGAAGGTCGGAACTTCCGCCCGAATACGAAAGTCCGAATGAGTAGGAGGTTGGCGCCTCCTGACTTCTGCCATCAGGGATCATCATCAGAAAAAAAACAGTCAGTAAAATGGCAAACTTGAAGGTGGTAGCGGTGCTGAATTTCATCGGGAATCTCATTTTTATTTTCTGAAATTGAGGTAAGGTACGGGAGAAAATGATAAAATTAAAAATTGAGAATTGAGAATTGAGAATGGGGGTGGGTGGATCAGAAACAATGGCGGGTGGCGGGGAATGTTGGTTTCGTTGGCGGGTTTGATACCCGCCGCTCAACCAGCCAGAGTCATTGTCATCCTGACGATCCCGATGGCGTTTTTCCATCGGGTGAGGAAGGAACTCCTTATCATGGCTGCTTTCTTTAAAATCACTAATTCAATATCAAGCTGTGAACCGAGAGGTCCTTCACCACGACGCAAAAAGCGCGTCGGGTTCAGGACCGTGTCTGTCTCCTGACTGATGACAGTTGTGGCTTTATTAAAGATGTCGGCGTGTGGGGTTTGACAATAGATCGGGGGTTTTCCATACGCCGCAAGTGTTTTTTCCCAAGGCGGGTGGCGGGAAATGCTGGTAACGTTAGTGGGTTTGATACCCGCCGCTCAACCAACCAATGGCGTTGTCATCCTGACGATCCCGATGGTGCTTTTCCATCGGGTGAGGAAGGAACTCCTTATCATGGCTGCTTTCTTTAAATCACTATTTCAAAATCAAGCTGTGAACCGGGAGGTCCTTCACCGCGACGCACAAAGCGCGTCGGGTTCAGGACCGTGTCTGTCTCCTGACTGATGACAGTTGTGGCTTTATTAAAGATGTCGGCGTATCGGGATGGCCGTTGGAACGGAAACTTTCCTGACGCCGCAAGGAAGGGTTTTGTGCTTATTTGCCAACAAATTTATTAGCTGTTAATCTGTAAGGATTGTCCTCTTTTTGGTTCATACTGGTATGAGACTTTATTATACCTATATCACAACCAACCGAAAGAGGGGATTGTTGTACACCGGAATGACCAACCACCTGAGGTTTCGTATCTGGCAGCATAAGACAAAACAGGTTAAAGGTTTTACCAGCCGCTACAACTTGGATAAGCTGGTTTGGTATGAAAGCTTTGAACAGGTGCAAGACCGTGTCCGTCTCCTGACAGATGCCATTGCCCGCGAAAAAGAGATCAAGGGCTGGCGCCGGGAGAAAAAAATAGCCTTGATCGAATCAATGAATCCCGAATGGAAGGATTTGTATGATATGTTGTAATTAAAAATTAAAAATTGAGAATTAAGAATGGGTGAGGCTAAATCAAATACAACGGCGGGTGGCGGGGAATGCTGGTTTCGTTGGCTGGTTTGATACCCGCCGCTCAACCAACCAACCAATGGCGTTGTCATCAGTCGGGGGACAGAAGCCCGTTTTTTGGGCTGAGTGAAGGATCTCCGTTATCATGGATGGTGCTCTGAAGTGAATTCGGCCTCAAAGTTGTAATCGGGAAAGTATGATTTTTTGTGCTCTTTTTGTATTATACTATGAATTATGAGGCTGCCATCAGATGCTATTATTTCAGAAAGAAAAGTAAAAGAATACTTACTGAGTTATAGGAAAAGAAGTGATAAATCGAAGTGGCTTGCAAAAGCAGGATATGATTCTGATAGTTGGAAAAAACTTGAGCAAGATATAAGAACACAATTATTAACTCATAAAGCTGTTCTTGTTCAAGTAAACGAGTTTGGTGACGTATACGAAATAACAGGTAAATTATTGAATGGCCCAAATGGCAATTCGCTGCATGTACGATCAATCTGGATGAATGAGTACGGCACGAAGTTAACTAAATTTATTACGATGTATCCGCTCAAAGACAGAGGTTGATATGAAATTCGAATTATTTAAAGAAGTCGTATTACTAAAAGATTTACCTGATCAAAGATTGAAAAAAGGGGATGTTGCTACAGTAGTCGAGTATCATCCGTCAGACTCCTCAAAGGATGGATATACGCTTGAAGTCTTCAACGCGATTGGGGATACAATTGCTGTAGTTACGGTTTCTGAATCTGACATTGAACCACTTAAAGAGAGTGAAGTTCTAAGTGTCAGAACGATGGGAGCTGCTTAAATCAAAGTCTCCATTTTACCCTAAACCAATAATCCATCCTGAACTCTGCGGCCTGTCCCGTACACAAGTGTCGGGGTGCTTTTCCGCAGAGGTGAAGGAACTCCCGCATTATGGCTACATTTCTCAAATGAAATTTTCGTTGAGGCAGATTCTGTGCCAGGAAGTATTTTTCATGGGATTGTTTTGAAAAACTGGCAGAAGCTGCGAACCGGGAGGTCCTTCACCGCGACACAAAAGGCGCGTCGGGTTCAGGACCGTGTCTGTCTCCTGATTAATGACGGTTATGGTTCGATAATAGATCGAGGATATTCCCGACCCCGCATGTGTTTTTTCCAAGGCAGATTGTGGTCATGAATTTCATCGGTGAATCTTTTTGCGCTCTCCGCGTGTTTTTCCCTCTTCCCGTACTTTGCGTGAAATCCGGGGAAGATCCCGTTTGGGGTTTCACGCGAAGATCGCGGAGGGGCAGAGGCCGCGGAGGAATTCTATATAGGTTATCGGGATTGGTGAGGTGTAGAACTGGAGAAACGTAGAACCGGAGAACTGTTGAGTGTTTGTTATTCGTGGTTACGTGATTGGTTTTTGTAGCACCGGCTCCATTGGAGCCTCCGGTTTATAGAAAATGAAGATGCTGTTATTACCACAGGCTCCGGAGGAGCCACGTGTCGTGGGATGTGAACTCATTCATACCCAAATGATTTATCCGTAATCAGCCTGGTCAGGTGGCTCTTACAGAGCCTTTAGATTTTTTACTCATGCCTGTTTCTATAAACAGGGTGCTCCTCCGGAGCGGGGCGGATTTTGAGGTGTAGATTTGTTGAATCGTTGAACTGTAGAACTGTAGAATTGATGAGGTAGTTCTCATTCGCGTGGACCAGAACATATTGCTTCGGCTGGCTGGCAGATTACGATCCTGAATTTCATTGGGAAATCTTTTTGCGCTCTCCGCGTGTTTTCCCTCTTACCGTGCTTTGCGTGAAACTCCCATGGGAAGATCCCGTTTGGGGTTTCACGCGAAGATCGCGGAGGGGCAGAGGCCGCGGAGGAATTTCATATAGATTAACGGATTGGTGAGGTGTAGAACTGATGAGTTGTAGAACCGTAGAACTGTAGAACTGGAGAACCGTTGAGATGTTTGACATTCGCGATGTCGTGACTGTTTGGATTCAAAGAGACGTTTACTGGCCTTTGTAAACCAGGCTCCATGGGAGCCTCCGGTTTATAGAAAACCATCAGGTCTGCATAACTCCGGGCTCCGTCAGGAGCCACCTGCGGCACGGGAATCCGTGAATATCCAAATGAATTACCCATAAACAGTCCGGTCAGGTGGCTCTTACAGAGCCTTTGGATTTTTTGCTTATGCCTGTTTCTATAAACAGGGTGCTCCTCCGGAACGACTGGATGTGGAAGAGTTGAATCGTAGAACTGTATCTAAAGAAAGAATAAAATTCTTATATTAAAACGGTTAGTACGAGCAGTATCCTCAAAATACAACGCTATGAGTTATAGAATAACACTTGATTTGCCTGATGAAACATTTTCAGCCCTGCGACAAAATCCAGATGATTTTGCAAAAGAATTACTGCATGCCGCGTTAAGTAAATGGTATGAGAAGGGGCTGATATCACAGTCCAAAGCATCTGAAATAGCGCGATTGTCAAGGCAGGAATTTCTGGACGTTCTTAAGAAGTATGATGTATCTCCATTTCAATACACGCCAGAAGATCTTGAGAAAGAAATTCAATAAAATCGATTCATGCAGATTATATGTAATGCCTCACCGTTAATATTTCTGGCAAAAATTGATTTAATACATCGATTGCCAGCAATAGCCGGGAATTTGCGGATTCCACAGGGGGTTTATTATGAAATCAAGGGCAAAAATGATGCGGCTTCTGAATGGGTTGAAGAGAATAAAAACAAGTATGTAATAGAGGTTGTTTCTGTTCCAAAGATTATTGAACTCTGGGATTTGGGAAAAGGGGAAACAGAAGTTATCGCACATGCCTATTCAAATAAAGATATTAAAGCAGCATTGGATGACAGAGCAGCACGGAATTGTGCGGCAAGTGTAGGAGTAAATGTTATCGGAACTATTGGACTTATATTGATGGCTAACAAGGAGGGACATATCGAAGAGCCAGTTAAGTATCTTGAAAAATTAAAGAAAACAGGATTTCGTATCAGTGATGATTTATACCAACATGCGATATACCTGGCCGGATCATGAATTAGCATTTTTTCCTTTCAAATCTGAAACATAGTGTTACTCTGTGGTAAATAACTGGTTACTGAATCAATTATTTTCAAAATGATCAAACACAAAGACAGAATATTGTAGAACCGTAGAACTGTTGAGTGTTTGTTATTAGTGAGTACGTGATTGGTTTTTGTAGCACCGGCTCCGTGGGAGCCTCCTGTTTATAGAAAATGAAGATGCTGTTATTACCTCAGGCTCCGGAGGAGCCACCTTTCGTGGGATGTGAACTCACTCATACCCAAATAATTTATCCGTAATCAGCCTGGTCAGGTGGCTCTTACAGAGCCTTTGAATTTTTTGCTCATGCCTGTTTCTATAAACAGGGTGCTCCTCCGGAGCGGGGTGGATTTTGAGGAGTAGATTTGTTGAATCGTAGAACTGTAGAACTGTAGAATTGATGAGGTAGTTCTCATTCGCCTGGATCTGAACATACTGCTTCGACTGACTGGCAGATTATGATCCTGAATTTCATCAGGAAATATTTTTGCGCTCTCCGCGTGTTTTTCCCTCTTACCGTGCTTTGCGTGAAACCCTGGGAAGATCCCGTTTGGGGTTTCACGCGAATATCGCGGAGGGGCAGAGTCCGCGGAGGAATTTTATGCAGACTTTGATGAAATCTTGCTGATATGACTGCAGCATTCTATGTTGATCCCGGGGAGTGCACTAAGTAATGCATTACAATTCGTTAACCAGCCAAAAAAAAATGTAACATTTGTAATTCACTGCTCTCTTGAAATATGCATTAGGTGTTGATACGGTTTCATGTGTAGTACTTACATGCAGCAAACAAAAATCAACTTCAGCCTGACTCTTGAAATTTATTTTTAAGGGTTTCAGTTAAAAAAAATGATTTTACGTTTATTTATTTATATCTTCGATCTTCATGAATCGGAAAAAGTGATCAGAGATTAAAAAAATGTGCGTCAGATAGACTAACTTAGGTGAATTATCAGGCTATTAACTAAATATCACTACAAAATTTGCAGGTTATGAACTCTCTACAAAATACTATGTCCGTCAGAGAGCGGATAGTCAGAGAAATACAACTTGAGCGGCAAGAAAGGAGATCACCGCGTGTTTATCTTCCTTCACAGTTCATAGAAATGTCTTACAGGCAGTACCCGGCCAAAAGGGTATTTGATATTCTGCTGGCATCTGTGACGTTAGCTTTTTTCGCCCTGCTGTTTCCGGTCATCGCAATCGGGATCAAATTATCCTCCCGCGGACCAGTTCTCTTTAAGCAGCAGCGAACCGGTCTGAACGGTCATCCGTTTACCTGTTATAAATTCCGGACCATGAGCCTGGCAATACGGAAAAAGCAAAACGGAAATCCTGATATCACAGAAAAAGGAGATACTCGAATTTTCCCATTCGGGCAGTTCCTGAGAAAATGTAACCTGGATGAACTTCCGCAGATTCTTAATGTATTAAAGGGTGATATGAGTGTTGTAGGCCCGAGGCCTTACCCGGTTCAGGAGTGCCGGCACTGGAATACTACGTTTGAAGATTTTTACTATCGTTATGCGGTTAAACCTGGAATTACAGGCTATGCACAGGTAAAAGGATACCGTGGAGGCACCCTCGATGTACAGCATATGCGAAAGCGCACCGATTTTGATCTTATCTATACACAAAAGAACTCTCTCTTCCTTGATCTCAAGGTAGTTATAGGTACCGTTGTTCAGATGCTCCGGTTTGATACCAATGGCCATTAAGATCTATTTGAATTTGATTGAGCCAAATACATCCGTAGTAGTGATTATCTCTCCGCGCGAATTCCTCACACCGTTCTTTGCGTGAAATTTAGGGAAAAGCCTTTTTTGGGGGTTTTACTCCGAGAACGCGAAGAGATGAAACCGTAAGGGGCGCAATGAGTGCAGTGATTTTCATGCGGTTATGGTTTGATTTTTCCTCATTTCCGGCTCCATTGGAGCCACCTTACTGCAGCATAATAACCCGTGAACATGCGAATCATCCACCTATATCCAGACCGGTCAGGTGGCTCCTACAGAGCCTTTGCTTTTTTGCTCATCCCTGTTTCTATAAAGAGGGTGCTCCTCCGGAGCGGGGCGGATTTTGAGGTGTAGTTTTCTTGAATCGTAGAGCTGTAGAACTGTTGAGGTCGTTCTCATTCGCCGGGATCTGAACATACGGATTCGATTGACTGGTGGGTAACGGTCATGAATTTCAACGGGAAATCTTTTTGCGCTCTTTGCGTGAAACCCTGGAATGATCCCGTTTGGGGTTTCACGCTAAGCTCGCGGAGGGGCGGAGACCGCGGAGGAATTCTATATAGATTATCGGGATTGCTGAGCTGGGGAACTGTAGAACCGTAGAACTGAAGACCCGTAGAATCGTAGAATTGTTGAGCGTTTGTTATTCGGGGTTAAGTGATTGATTTTTGCTGCACCGGCTCCATCGGAGTCTCCTGTTTATAGAAAATTTTAAATTATTATTTATATTCTCTGCGGAGACGAAATATATCATCTAATAAACCAACCTGAAAAATTTACCTTATGTTCATAGATCTCATTGCCGGAGCACGACCCAACTTCATGAAAATTGCCCCCATCATCGACGCCATCAAAGCCGAACAGGAGAAAGGAACGGAGATCGGTTTCCGGCTGGTGCATACGGGTCAGCATTACGACAAGAATATGAGCGGCTCCTTTTTTGAACAGCTTGGCATTCCGGAACCTGACGTAAACCTGGGAGCCGGCGGCGGGACCCAGGCAGAGCAGACCGCGGCCATCATGACCGGCTATGAAAAACTTCTCGCTGAAAAACCGTCCAATCTCTGCCTGGTTGTGGGTGATGTGACCTCCACGATGGCGTGTGCCATTACTGCCCAGAAGATGCATATTCCAGTGGCGCATGTGGAGGCGGGTATCCGGTCGGGGGACTGGGGCATGCCGGAGGAGATCAACCGCCTGGCCACCGATGCAGTGACCAACTACTTTTTTACCACGTCCGATATTGCCAACAATAACCTGCGCAAGAGCGGGGTGGAAGATGAGTGGATTTTTTATGTGGGTAATACGATGATCGACACGCTGCTGAAGCATCGTCCGCGTTTTCAAAAACCGGCTGTCTGGGATGAAGTGGGCCTGGAAGAGGGAAATTATATTGTGATGACGCTGCATCGCCCCTCGAATGTAGACGAGGAGGAGATTTTAAAATCCCTGATGGACGAGATTGTAGCGAATACAAAAGATCTGCCGCTGGTGTTTCCGGTCCATCCCCGTACGGCGAAGATCATGAAGAATCTCGGCATCAGCCATGAACGCCTGCATATGGTGGAGCCGCTCGGATACCTGGAGTTTAACTACCTGGTGGAGAGGTCGAAGGCGGTCATCACAGATTCAGGTGGCATCACCGAGGAGACAACGGTGATGGGAATTCCGTGCATGACATTGCGCAACAGCACCGAGCGCCCGGAGACGATCACGACAGGGACGAATGAGCTCTTAGGCGTGAACCCGGAGGCGATCAAACCTGCCCTGGAGAAACTCTTTGCAGGTGAATGGAAGGAGGGAGGTATCCCGAAGATGTGGGACGGAAAGACTTCGGGGAGAATTGTGGGGCATTTGGTGAAAATATTGGTTTAAATTGTAGAATTGTTGAACTGTTGAATTGGTTATCATTCGCCGGGACCTGATCATATGGATATGGCTGGCGGGTGGCGTGTTGGTTGTGTTCATAACTGGATTTTAATACCCGCCGCTTCTTGCCAAAGGCGTATTGTCATGTCGACCGGCGTCCCGGCATGTCGATCCATGACAGGTTCTGAATATGGAACGGGACAGAGTGGAGACATCTCCTTGTTATGGCTGCTTCACAAGAAAGGTATTCTCGACATCAAACTATGAACCCGGAGTGGATGAAACCGCAAGGGGAGCAATGAGCGCAGTAATTTTTATGCGATTATGGTTTGATATTCCCCTATTTCCGGCTCCATCGGAGCCTTTGCATTTTTGCTCGCCTGTTTCTATAAACAGGGTGCTCCTAGGGAGCGAGGTTGATGAGGAATTATTGAATTGCAGAATCGTGGAATTGATGAGATGATTAATATTCGCCGGGACTTGATCATATGGATATGGCTGGCGGGTAGCGGTGCTGAATTTCATCGGGAAATCTTACTGCGCTCTTTGCGAATTTTTCCTCTTCCCGTTCTTTGCGTGAAACTACTGTGGGAAGATCCCTGATTGGGGTTTCACGCGAAGATCGCGGAGATGAACGGCTCGCGAAGTCCGCGGAGAATATGTAGCTGGGATTGCATCACATGCACATACATATAATCATGTTTATAAAAAACCATAAAGGGCAATGCAAATGTACTATTAAAATCTCATTGCGCTCTTTGCGTGTTTTTTCGCCTTCCCGTTCTTTGCGTGAAACTTCTGCGGGAAGATCCCTGATTGGGGTTTCACGCGAAGATCGCGGAGATGAACGGCTCGCGAAGTCCGCGGAGAATATGTAGCTGGGATTGCATCACATGCACATACATATAATCATGTTTATAAAAAACCATAAAGGGCAATGCAAATGTACTATTAAAATCTCATTGCGCTCTTTGCGTGTTTTTTCGCCTTCCCGTTCTTTGCGTGAAACTTCTGCGGGAAGATCCCTGATTGGGGTTTCACGCGAAGATCGCGGAGGGGCAGAGTCCGCGGAGGAATTTTATGTAGATTATTGGGATTGGTGAGGTGTAGAACTGATGTGTTGTAGAACCGTAGAACTGTTGAACTGGAGAACCGTTGAGATGTTTGACATTCGCGGTGCCGTGATTGTTTGAGTTCAAAGCGATGTTTATGGGCCTTGGTAATCCCGGCTCCATGGGAGCCTCCGGTTTATAGAAAATGAAGATGCTGTTATTACCTCAGGCTCCGGAGGAGCCACCTGTTGTGGGATGTGAACTCATTCATATCCAAATGAATTATCAATAATCAGCCTGGTAAGGTGGCTCTTACAGAGCCGTTGGATTTTTTGCTCATATCTGTTTCTATAAACAGGGTGCTCCTCCGGAGCGGGGTGGATTTTGAGGTGTAGTTTTGTTGAATCGTAGAATCGGAGAACTGTTGAGGTCGTTCTCTCTCGCCGGGATCTGAACATATGGATACGGATAGCTGGCGGGTAGCGGTGCTGAATTTCATCGGGAAATCTTACTGCGCTCTTTGCGTGTTTTTCCTCTTCCCGTTCTTTGCGTGAAACTTCTGCGGGAAGATCCCTGATTGGGGTTTCACGCGAAGATCGCGGAGATGAACGGCTCGCGAAGTCCGCGGAGAATATGTAGCTGGGATTGCATCACATGCACATACATATAATCATGTTTATAAAAAACCATAAAGGGCAATGCAAATGTACTATTAAAATCTCATTGCGCTCTTTGCGTGTTTTTTCGCCTTCCCGTTCTTTGCGTGAAACTTCTGCGGGAAGATCCCTGATTGGGGTTTCACGCGAAGATCGCGGAGGGGCAGAGGCCGCGGAGGAATTTCATATAGATTAACGGATTGGTGAGGTGTAGAACTGATGAGTTGTAGAACCGTAGAACTGTTTAACTGTTGAGTGTTTTTTATTAGTGGTTACGTGATTGGTTTTAGTAGCACTGGCTCCATGGGAGCCACCTCCTTACAACCTCCCGTTCCAGGAAATACCGATCAGCACTCCTGTGCGGTCGCCGAGAAATTCGCCGGTATCGAGAGCGACAGAGCTGTGCAGACGTATCCCTCTTTTGGGATCAAGGAGGTAGTTGGTTTCCAGGAGAGCAGAATATTGGTCCCGGCGCAGTTCACCTCTTGGTATGGTAACCACTTCCGGAGGATCGGGGTCTTTGGAGCTGATTCCACAAGTACCTATGATAATCTGATCCGTGCAAACCCCATAATTCCGGCTGTAGGTAGCCATGGCCCGGTACTGCAGTCGAGAGGTAATCCAGCCGTCCATTCCCAGGTTGTGCGCAATAATCATGTTGTTATCGATTCGATCAGTATCACTGTTAAATCTCATCAATGGATTCCCAAGTACAGTTCCATTGTACGACCAGCCACTGCGATAGGTTGAGTTATTGTAATAGCTTGCTCTGCCTCGTGGTACCCCTGGTGGAGAATCCTGCTGGATGGTATTCATGAATTCATAATTGAGTCCGCTGAATAGACCGTTCACTCCATCCGTTCTGCGGAAACCGATTCCGTAGAGACCGTCCCAAAAACTGCGAAGCCTGGTAGATACGGTATCTTCCAGGTAAAACATCCTGTATCCCTGTAACTGGTAGCTTTTCAGGCTATAGCGTAAAGCTATGTCATAGGCAGCCACTATATTACCGATTTTATTGGATATATCTGCGTTTCTTGCATTGCTTTCCGCATCGGCAGACTGCCCAAATACCACACGGAGATAATCCCCAAAACTCTGGGGCAGTTTTCCCAGTTCCGGGTGTGTGCCGCCCCATTGAACGTTGTGCAGAAATCCGCCGATGGCTTCCAGGCGTTCTATATTAATTTTCAGGTACAGAGATTTTTGATGGAGGAAGGGACTGTCCACAAACCGGTCATTTTCGAGTTTGCCGTCGGAATAGTGCCCTTTAAATTGAACTATACCATTGGTCAGCGGAATATCCACAAAACGGGTCATCTCGAGGCTGATTTTGGGTATGGGTGTGGCATTGTTGCTCTGCATCATAGATCCGGTGGAAAGATCGGCCGGATTGAGTCCGATGGTGCCATAAAATCGACCGACATTCAGCTGAAACACACCCAGTTGCAGGCTGCCGTATAACTGCTGAAAATGGATGGTGTTGCCGGTATCGGAGAGGCGGGAGGTGAGCTCGGCCCCGGCACTGAGGTCAAGTCCCGATGATTGCTCTCTGAAGGGCATTGCGACTGCCAGGCCGGTAATGTTATTAAACGATGATCCGGATTGTATTTGTCCGTTTGTATTCGCGTAGTGCCAGAAGGGGGTTTCAGAACCGGTTCCGGTAAAGAGAACTGAAGCGTTGTAGATAAACGGGCGGTCCTGAAAGAGTCCTGTATCCTGGCTGTGAATTTCAGTAACCGTGAAGAGGCAAAGAACAAATAAAAAACCGGTAACCCTGAAGGGCAGGGAAGCGTTAATTTTCATGGGGATTTTCTTTTTAAAATGAATCGCAGGTAAGGTACGGGAGAAAAGGATAAAATTGAAAATTATGAATTATGAATTATGAATTGTGAATTATGAATTGAGGATTGAGAATGGGTTTTTAATTTCTGATTTTTAATGGCAGGTAAATCCGCTAACTGAAGAATCTAATTGCGCTCTTGGTGTGTATTTTTCTTATCGAGCTTTGCGTGAAACTCTCATGAGAAGATCCCGATTTTGGATTTTACGCGGAGTGCGCGGAGGTGAGGAGGCCGCAGAGAGTTTTCAGGGAGATTATTTGTCCGAAAACTTTGGTTAAACCTCCTTTGTGTTGCTGTTTATTTGCTAAAAATGAATATCAAACGTATTTAAATCTTTTTAAAGATCACAATTCCGTTGTGTCCGCCAAACCCAAATGTGTTGCTCATGGCAACATTTATCTCTTTTTCCATCGCTTCATTTTTTACAATCTGAATCTTCGATGGTATCCCCGGATCCATCTTTTCAATATTGATGGTGGGTGGAATGATGTTCTCCCGGATTGCTTTGATCGAGGTGATGGCTTCTGCCGCTCCTGCCGCACCCATAAGGTGACCTGTTATGGATTTGGTGGCACTGATATGCAGATTTTTGGCATTCTCACCAAACAGGTTCTGAATTGCCGTTAACTCGCTGATGTCGCCGATAGGAGTGGATGTGGCATGTGCATTTAAATAGTCGACATCATCGGTTGATAATTTTCCGTCCTCGAGGCTTTTCTGCATGGCAACTTTGGCACCTTTTCCTTCCGGATGAGTGGCTGTCATGTGATAGGCATCCGAAGTCATGGCTGCACCGGCTACTTCTGCATAAATAGTGGCACCCCTGGCTTTGGCATGCTCATAATCTTCCAGGATCAGTGTTCCGGAACCTTCTCCCATTACAAACCCGTCTCTCTCAATATCAAACGGCCTGGAAGCAGTTTCCGGATCATCGTTTCGCGTGGACATCGCTTTCATCGCGGAGAAGCCGCCAAATGATGCCTCTGTTATGGGGGCTTCAGACCCGCCCGTAATAATCACTTTCGCTTTTCCCCACCGGATATAGTTAAATGCATCCATGATGGCAGTATTTGAAGTGGCACAGGCAGATACAGTGCAGTAGTTGATTCCCATTAACCCATATTTAATAGAAATTAAACCACCGGCAAGGTTGGGGATTAATTTTGGTATAAAAAACGGGTTAAAGCGCGGATTGTAATCGTTGGTGACATAATTTTTTACCTCTTCTTCAAAGGTGAGCATACCGCCCTGGCCCGTGCCCCAGATAACTCCTATATCAAACGGATCCATTTTATCAAATTCCAGGCCTGAATCTTTTACCGCTTCATCTGTAGATATCAATGCATATCGTGTAAAAGGATCTGTTCGTTTGATCTCTCTGTGGCTGAGAAAATCGGCCGGATCAAGGTCTTTTAATTCACAGGCAAATCGTGTTCTGAATCGGGATGCGTCAAAATTTTCAATGTCTGCTGCACCGCTCTTTCCGTTAACCAGGTTTTTCCAAAATTCAGAAACACTGTTTCCGATTGGGGTCAGGGCACCGAGGCCTGTAACTACTACTCTTTTCATAAATGGATATATCGATTGTATAAGTGAGTTTATAATAGCAAATGTGTAACCAGTGAAGTAAAACGATCAAATTTATCGTATATCTGTCCGAAATAGTCGCTTTTAAAATAAAATCAGGTAAACCAATTCGTGTGACAAGCTTCACCAAATCATTTCATAAATAAAAGATAAGAAAATGATGTTCTCTTAATTGTATCAAATTATTAAAATATGTTTCCCAAAAATTATTTTTTAAGCGTGCGATTCCAAGCCGGACCACAGAAAAGACGTTCTGATAAATTTCATGTCATATTGAAGGGCAAGTCCCCGCTTTTATTAAGTTCTGCCGAGATTTTTTTATTCAGGTATGTTTACATCAAACCTGTACACATTGGAAGAGGCTGTAAGGAAAAGATGTTCTCCATCCGGTCCGCCCCAGGCAAGATTTGTGATCTGTTCTTCAAATTCTGTTTTGTAAATCAGATCACCATCATTGTTAAATACAAGTATTCCATTGGGTCCGGTCGTATAGAGGTTCCCGGCTGAATCTGTTTTCATTCCGTCAGCCCCTCCTTTTTCGGTCATTTCACCAATATTGGCAAATGTTGCTGGATTGCCGGTATTTCCATCCTGATCTGTTTCAAAAAATATAACGTCACCGGTTCTGGAATCATTTATGTAAAGACGGGATTCATCCGGCGAAAAGGTGATTCCGTTGGGATGGGTAAACTGATCATAAATCAGTTGCAAATCACCTGAAGATGTAAGTTTATACACACCACTGAATTCCAGTTCTCTTTCCTCTTCACTCACTCCAAATGGGGGATCTGTAAAGAAAATTGAACCACTGGAATGAACCGTAAGGTCATTGGGACTGTTGAGTCTTTTTCCTTCATAACTGTCTGCGATTATCCGCAGTTCACCCTCTCCTGTTAATCGGGAAACAGTTCCGGCGTGTTGTGCCAGCAGTATATGTCCATCCGTATCGGCTGCAATCCCGTTTGAATTGCCGGAGGGTTCTATAAATACATCTGATCCTTCGCCCGGTGTCCATTTATAAACCCTGTTTGCAGGGATATCACTAAAGAGGAGAAATCCATCCGGGTGCCAGAATGGTCCTTCCGTAAACCGGTAACCGTCTGTGATCAGCTC
>CAYVBJ010000021.1:0-15166 GCA_964449075.1 uncultured Balneolaceae bacterium | reverse complement strand
TGTTTCTACCACGCATAATTCCATTGAATTTCGGTACTGAAGAAAACCTGCCTTCGTGAATTTATAAGCCGCATGGATGTTTGATATGTATCTGTATCACGACAGGCAATGGTCAGCGAATCAACGTTTTCAACTCCATACGACCTGTAATTTAAACTCTCAATCTTGCGGCTTCCAAAATTTTCGGAAAAAGTTTCGAGCAGAAGAATCATTCCGGGAGGGCCCTGGATACTGGGCCCAGCCGACTGTTTTTCCTGTTCGCCAAGACCGGAAAGGATATCGGGTGCCGGGCGCCCAAAAATCCGGGGCTCGAGGGTAAGATATTTTTCTGCCCGGTTCTGATCAATTTCAAGCTCCCAGTCAGGATCAAAATCAATACGGTGCCTTTTTTGCTGATTTCCGGAATTGCCAGCAGCCACAACCTGCAGCTCTTCCTCAATCGCAGCAGATCTGCCTGTCAGCACTCT
Organism: uncultured Balneolaceae bacterium; assembly: GCA_964449075.1. Lineage (GTDB taxonomy): Bacteria > Bacteroidota > Rhodothermia > Balneolales > Balneolaceae > CAYVBJ01. The sequence continues at coordinate 14,699 of CAYVBJ010000021.1, read as the reverse complement.
TTGACTCAAAGTAATCAAAAATGATTGGTCTTCTTCACTTAATGATTCTACATCTTTAATCTTGAGAACGCTTTTACAATCCCGGCCAACGACTAGTGGAGTATTCACAGAGATTTTTCCCGATCTCCAGTAGATATTTAAATCTCCGGAGTCTTTAAAGATATCGTTAAAAGATCCGTTATCCTGGTCTGCGACATAGAACCAGTAGCCAAAAGGAGGCAGGAGATCACCTTCATCTGTAAAGGATCCGTCTGTATCCATCTGCTCCTGGTACGACCTGAAAGTTTCGGGGTTAAGTGTAAACTCCATTTCTGAAGACTTACCAATCCATTCTTTAAAATCCATGTGCGATATTTTTGAATTTACAGCGAACTAATTATTATAATAAAGATTTCTCCGGTATAATCGCGTTTAGATTTTACAATATCCATTGATTCAGAAAATAAGTTAAGGCCCGGTTTGATTTATTATTTCGCCTATGGTTCAAATATGTTTACACACCGCTTCAAAAACCGTGTACCATCTGCAGAGGTTGCAGGGACCAAGTGCCTTTCTGGTTATGATCTTCGATGGCATAAAGTGAGTAACAAAGACGGTTCAGGTAAGTGTGATATTTTCAGGACAGGTAACACGGAAGACCTGGTCCGCGGAGTTTTATACAGAATAGACCGGAATCATGTTCATCTGCTTGACAAAGCGGAAGGATGCGGAAACGGGTACAGGAGAATAATTTTAAACCACGGATTCAATAATAGTCATATCAAGGTGTTTTCATATACAGCGACGAAAATAGACTATGATCTTTTACCATTTAACTGGTATAAAATGTATGTGCTGCAGGGAGCCAAAAATCACGATTTACCTGAACCGTATATATCAAAAATATCATTGGTTCCATCGAAAAAAGATCCGGACCGGGATCGTGCTCAAAAACATTTCAAAGTCCTTTCTTCTTAGCCTCGTTCCAAAGATTATCCATCTCTTCAAGATCAGACTCTGTAACAGTGCGGTTTTTTTCAGCAAGTTTCTCTTCAATAAACCGGAACCTGGATTCAAATTTCCGGTTCGCTGCTCTCAGTGAATCTTCTGCATTCAGGTCAAGCAGGCGTCCCACATTTACAATTGAAAAGAGAAGGTCACCAAATTCATCTTTCTGTTCCGCTTTGTCCTGGTGCTCAACGGCATGTCGCCATTCATCGATCTCTTCATCCAGTTTTTCCCAGGCAAGTTTCCATTCTGCCCAATCGAATCCCACATTGGCTGCTTTCTCCTGCATGCGATGGGCTTTAATCAGGGCGGGAAGGTTTTTTGGCAATCCGTCAAGGATAGAGCTTTTGCCTTCACTCAGCTTGATGGATTCCCAGTTTGAAGCAACATCACTGTCATCTTCTGCTTTTGTATCACTAAATACATGCGGATGCCGCCGTATTAATTTTTCTGATATTCCGCGAATCACATCATCCATCGTAAATTCACTCTTTTCGGAAGCCATCTCTGCCTGGAAAACCACATGCAGAAGAAGATCTCCAAGCTCTTTTTTCAATTCGTCGAAATCTCTGTTGTCAATTGCATCAACAACTTCATAAACCTCTTCAATAAGATTGTCTTTTAGTGATTCGTGAGTTTGCTTGCGGTCCCACGGACACTCTTTTCTGAGTATGGAGATTAGCCTGGTAAAGTCCTGAAAGGATGAGCTTGGTTTCATTTTACTTAGCAGATGAAAATTAAAATTTCGGGATTGAATATACGGAGGCTCACAGTAAAAGATGAAATGAGATAGTTACGTTAACAGTTCAATCGTGTAATCAAGAGCAAAAATCAGCGCCAGAAGGATACAGATAGCACTTAAACTTATTACCGGCTGCCAGATTACGAGTCCGCCCACAGTTCCGATCACCGCCCCAAGATACTGAATGTAGCGCAGCTGTTCGTTCGTGGCCCCGCGGATCATAGCTTCCAGCCTGGCTTCGTCATATGTTTTTAAATTGTCTTCAACCAAAGCGTGCACATCCAGCTGATTTATCAAACGATACAGCAGGCTGGTTATAAGTTCTTCGATGGCATCACCCTGCTGATCCAGCTTATCAGGCAGCTCATCCAGGAAGAGGTCGAGCTTGTCGAACCCCTTTTCAACGGATGAAGGGATTTCGGCAATGGCATCTTCAATAATATCCTGCATCTCCCTGCCCCGGAGAAATGTATAGGCCCTGATGGCCGCTTTTTCGAGAGACCTGTTCACAAGAGCCTCATCAACTTCTTCTATTACGTGCCGTGCAAGGTTTGCACGTAAATCAGCGTCTGCAATCACATCTTCGGAATACTCAATAACCCACTGTTTGATATCATTTCTGAATGATGGATCGTCAATAAGCGTTTTCAGCCAGGCAACTGATTTTTCCCTGTACCGGCTGATTACGTTTGATTCATGAATTTTCTGTTTGATGATTTCAGGATTGATCAGATCTTCAGATACAGCATTTGCAAGGCGGAAAGCGATCCTCTCTTTGTGAGCGGGTATTAAGCCGTGGCCGAGTATCGGACGCTTTCCGGAGGGACGAAAGAGCATGGTAATCGCAATCCAGTTTGTGAGAAATCCGATGAGACCGCTGATGGTTACAATTCGTAAAATCCCGTTTAAAGGATAAACTGTGCCAATTATTGAGATGGAATAGCCATCGAAATCCCAATAGAAAGAAAAAGCAAACAAAACTGCCAGAATCCACGGGGTAAGTTGTAACAGGAGGATTAGCAGAGACTTCTTTTCTCGTGGTTTCGGTTTTACAGGGTGCTTTATTTCAACCGGGTGGTCCGACAGATCATCCAGGCCGCTGTGTCGTTTTATGATCTTCCAGAGACGTTTTAAATGGTGCCTGGATGTTTCACCTGCCGAAGAGGGACCCGCATCGGCCTTTTTTTGATTATGTTCAGATTGCTGTATATCAGTCATCGGGTAAAATTACTTTAAATTACCGACTTATTCACTACCGGGAGCCTTCTTCATTTTTCATACCGCTGAACCAGGGTTACAGCATGAAAAGCCGATAGAAGTACGAGCGGAATGCCACCGCCGGGGTGGGTACTGCCACCTGTGAGATAGAGGCCGTCAATAAATGAGGTTTTATTTTTTGGCCTGCTGAAGGCTGAAAATTTAGAATTGGAGGATGTTCCGTAAATGCTGCCTCTGTTCGATCTGTACCTCTTATAAAAATCTTCCGGTGTAATGATTTTAGAAAATTCAACAGAGTTTCTGAGTCCGTCCAGCCCGGAATTTTCAAGTTTGCTGATAATTATTTCAGGGTATTTCCGGGATTGCGCTTCCCAATTTTGATCTTCGGTGAGGTAGGGTGCATTTACCAGGATAAAGAGGTTTGAGTGTCCCTCAGGTGCATGATCCGGGTCGGAATGAGATGTATTGGCGATGTAGATAGTCGGGTCGCCTGGTAATTTCTTTTCATTGAATATGGAATTGAATTCTCTCCGGTAGTCGGAAGAGAAAAAAATGTTATGATGAGCAAGCGAGTCATATTTTTTTGAAATGCCAAGCAAGAGCACAAAGCCGGAACAGGAGGGCTCAAGCTTTTTCTGTTTTACTCTTTTCCGCCGGGGAACTGCTTCTTTTGGCAGTAATTTCAGCAGTGTTTCGGATGCATCGCTGTTCGAAACAATAATATCTGCCTTCAACTCTGACCCGTCAGACAGTATAACCGCTTCTGCACGATTTGCTGTGCAGCTGATTTCACGAACCTCCTTTTCAAATTGAAATTCCACATGGAGCTCACGGGCAAGTTTTTCAAGAGCCTTTGCTATAGAATAGAGTCCGCCCTTCACATAATAACCACCCATATTTATCTCAACATGCGGAATTACATTTAGTGTAGCTGGCGCCTGGAAGGGTGATGACCCGTTGTAGGTGGTGAATCGTTTGAAAAACTGGCGAAGATACGGAGAGCCGAAGACGGAGTCGACTCTCGAGGCTACAGTTGAAAATGCATCGATTCCGAAGAAATCGGGGAAATTTAACTGCTTCAGATCAGATGTGTCATAAAGAGGATTATTTAGAAAAGCACCGGATGTTTTATCGTATAGATCCGAAGCATAAGAGAGAAATGAATGGTAGTTATCCAATTCATCCGGGGCTATTTTAAGCAGCTCACCGGCATTTTTTTTCGGATCTGAGTAGTTGTCAAATACAGTTTTGTCTGCGAAAAAATATCGGCAAAGAGGGGAGACGGGGAGAAATGTGAGGTAGTCTTCTCTCTTTTTTCCGCATGCCTCAAAGAGCGAGTCAATAATGTCGGGCATGGTCAGAAGGCTCGGACCGGTATCGAAGCGGTAGCCCTTTTCCGATACCCGGTTCATCTTTCCGCCGGGTTCCTTATTTTTTTCGAGGACCGTAACCCGGTACCCTTTACCAGCCAGGAGAGCTGATGCAGCCAGCCCGCCAAGCCCGGCTCCAATTACAATTACTTTTTTTTTCATACCCGGATAAACCTGTTGAGGCAGTGAATCATTTCCTGTTTTAATCAATAGCGGTCAGCCGTGCAACGGCTTCGATGTGATATGTCTGGGGAAACATATCCACAGGCTGAACTTTCTCAACCCTGTAATGCTCTTTCAGTTCCTTGAGATCCCTTGCCATGGTTGATGGGTTGCAGCTTACATATACCAGTTTTGGAACAGCAAGTTCACCTAATCGTGATACCACATCAGGGTGCATGCCGGACCTGGGAGGGTCGGTGATGATGCAATCCGGTTTTCCAAATTTATTCAGCATATGGTCATTAAAGGTATCTTTCATATCTCCGAGCACAAATTCAGTATTGGATACGCTGTTATCCTCTGCATTGCTTTTGGCATTCTTGATGGCTACGTCAATCAATTCAACACCAACAGCACGCTCAACCTGGTCTGAAAGATAAAGTGTAAGAGTACCCACCCCGCAGTAGAGATCATACAGAAGTTCATCATCACTCAGTTCAGCATACTCCTTGGCAACCCTGTATAGCTTTTCAGCCTGTTTGGTGTTGGTTTGGAAAAAGGCATTTGCATCTATTTTAAACGAGTGATGTCCGATATTATCTGTTATATAACCCGGTCCGTACAAAACATGTTCGTAACGCCCTACTGCCGTTGGGTTCAGCTGATCATTAATGTTGTTAATAACCGTCGTAATCTCCGGAAAGCTCTCAATTAGGCCGGAACAAAGCCGGTTTACAATATCGGGTTCATCTCTGAACGTTACGATATTTACCATAAGATCTTCTGTGAAATGGGAATTCCGGATTACCAGGTGACGGATGAACCCTTCATTATTATAGGTGTCGAAGGGCTTAATATCGTTGCTGATGCACCAGCTTCTGACAAAATCAAGGATTTTATATGAAAATTCCGGCTGAAGATGACACTCCTTCAGGTTCAGGATTTTATCGTACCTGCCGGGTGCGTGAAGACCTGCGGCAAAGGCCGAATCATCCACATAATCATCACTGCGGATCTCCTCATCCGAGAGCCACCTTCGGCTTCCAAAACTGTATTCCATCTTATTCCGGTAGTAGAATGGCTGATCACATCCGACTATCGGTTCAACAATACCGGGAGAAAGGCCGGCGATTCGTTCTACATGATCTCTGACTTGCTGCTCCTTGATAACCAATTGCTCGCTGTAGGGCAGAAACTGCCACGTGCATCCTCCGCAGACAAGTGCATGGCGGCACTTCGGCTCAATGCGTTTTGGAGATGGTTCAATGATCTCCAGAAGTTTGGCTTCGCGGTATTTTTTCTTTTTTTTAACAATGCGGGCTTTCACAAGGTCACCCGGCGCAGTATTGGGAATGAATACAGCCAGCCCGTCTTTTTTGGCAACGCCTTTTCCCTTAAAAGCTGCAGATTCAATTTCCAGTTCAGTAATTTCACCTTTCTTTAATGCCATTAAATCTCGTCTTCTTCGTAAACCCTGTAGTAGGATTCAAACTGGATGGAAAATGCTGTTTTGGTATCAGCTGTTTCGCACAGCTTTCTCATTGTACGCTCAAGCTGCATCATAGCAATCATGGATATGGTTTCTATAAATTTGATGGCAATTTCCGGATGTCGTTTTTTCAGGGTTTCGAAATCGGGCTTGAAAAAACCGAGCAGGGTGCAGTCGGTAATGCATTTGGCAGACGACATCCGTCGCAATTCGTACCCGATCGACATGGCACCAAAGCTTTCCGGCGGTTCCAGTTCGTGGTCGGCACTCCCTTTTTCGGGATCGTCAATGTTGTTAACCACACTGAGCTGTACACGTCCCTCTTCAATAAAATACATACCGGTGCCGGGATCGTTCTGATAGTAAATATATTCACCCTCCTTATATTTTCTCCGATGACAAAGCTGCAGAAATTCATATCGCTCAAATAACGACAAATTCCTAAGGAAGCGCGATTTTAAAAGAATTTTGGACTGGTTTTTGAATTTTCCGGGGATCTCTTTTTCTGTCATACCTTTTTTGTTTGATGATTTTGAAATAGAAGAGGAAAAATAATTTCGTTTCTATTCAAACAGAATATAATTCAATTTTATGGAACTTTTAGGTCCGATGCAGCCTGTAAATATCAAGATTTATCAATGATGCCGGTACCTGTTTTATAAAAGTGTTTAAAAAGAGTGACCGATACCAAAACTTAAAAATGCATTTTTATTTTTAAACCAGCCTTCCTGCAGGTCATTGATTCTGAATGCGAAATCGAGCCGCGCAATCAGAAAATCCCAATCAAGGCGAACTCCCACTCCGCTGGATACCGGAATTTGCTCAATAAAGGTATCAATAAAAAATTTACCGTCTCGTAAAATATCCCTGTTTTCAATGTCTCTGAAGCTGTTCCGGGGCCCGTACCAGATATTACCTGCATCGGTAAAGATAGCAATCTGCCAATCGGCAGAAAGCAGGTTATCAATAAATTTTTGCCTGACTTCGGCAAATGCAGCGAGTTTGATCTCACCGCCGTTAATGGTAACGTCTTCAGGAGCAATGGCCCCGGGGCCCAGTCTGAATGGCGCATATCCTCTAATATCATTGCTGCCGCCGGCAAAGAAACGTCTGTTCAGCGGTATGTTTGTACTTTGACCGTATGGGTGCGCATAACCACCAAAAAAGCGGTATGCAAATACGGAGTTGGCAGCAAAGGGAATATAACGGCGATAGTCTGCTGTCAGTTTGAAAAACCTGCTGTAAGCGAGTGAATTGGATGAAATGCCAAATGGTGATGGAATATTTTCTTCAACCTCACCGGGAGTAAATGCAAACCGGTCGAGTAAAAAAGGAAAATTACCGCCGCTCGAAATGGAGAATTCGCTGAAATGGCCAAAATTTCGTTTTATGATATCTGTTGTGGAGCTTCTGAGTGTATAGCGGATAATGGATGAAAATTGAGGGCGGAAATCTTCTTCAATCCTCTCAAGTTCAAACGATCCTTCCCCGAACTCATCAATCAGGTTTTGCCTGAATTCAGAGGATGGATCAGAATCCACAATATCCATTTCGAGCAGATCCAGGAAACTGCTGAAGCGCGCAGAGTGTGTGGTTTCATACCTCAGGTTAAACCGGAGATCAAAATTAATATCAAAAAAGAGCTGGTTCGACTGGCTGTAGGTAAGTGAGTAAATAGTTCTCGAATTCTGGAAAAGTGAATTTTGAGAAAAGACCGCAAAAGGAAAATTAAGACGTGGTACCGAGTAATCGATTGAACTTTCGAGGGTTCTGAATATGGTTGAAGAGACCCGTCTTGTGCCATCCTCATCCGGAGGTACAATTTCTCTCAGGGTTGAAGGCGTTACGAATTCAAAATTGGCATTCAGGCCGATTGTAAGATTTTCTGCAGTCCCCAGGAGATTGTTGTTTGAATAATTAATACCCGCACCGGTACCAAACCCGAACCTTCTCATTCCAAATAATTCGGCTCTCACAGAGTGTCTTGAAGTTGTCTGAAAATCAAAATAGACAGGTATTTCTTCTTCGGTGTAGTCAGGCAGCGCACTCTCCTCATCCAGTCCAAACCGGTTAATAAAGAGCATTCCCAGGTTCTGAAATTCATTTACGGTTTGTATGTACCTGGACTGATCAAAAATTTCGCCGGGTTTAAACCTGAGGTGGTTGGTTACAAGCTCAAAATCCGTTTGAGCTGCAGTCTGTTTCCGGATAAAAATTGATTTTCCAGCCGTGGTAAAACTGCTGTTTCGGATTGTATCTGCTTCCTGATACTCAGCTCCGCCATCAGGTCCCGCCAGCTCAACGTGCAGATCACCGAAGGTAAAGATGTTCCCGGGATTCATAGCAAACAGAATATCCATATTGGTACGCTCATCCTCGTCCCGTTTGATAAGTGCTTTAACTGAATCGCGCTGAACCGATGCATAACCGTTATTCTTAAGGAAGTTTATAATTCTCGTCTGTTCCTCACGAAGCGTAAGTGCATCATACTGCCTGTTATAGCTAAAGGTAGAGTCGTCAATAAAAGAACTGTTGAATCTGCTCTCTTCGTAAAATTTTTCTTTTTTGGATTCATCTTCAAAATCGGGCAGTCCTGTAAAAGCAACTGTTCGTATATTGGATGCGGGTCCTTCCTCAATAATAAAAGAGACCTCTACCCGGTCTTTATTATATTCTACAACGGTAGTGTCAACGTTTGTCTCAAAATAACCGATATTCTGATAAAAGAGCTGAATACGTTCTATGTCATTTCCAACCATTTCACGGTTCAGGTAAGCCGGTTCCTCACCGATTCCGCCACCAAAAAGCTGCCAGATATAATACCAGGGTGTAAATCGCGGAATCCCCAGGAATTCCCGGTTTGTAGATGTTCTGATCAGGTTTAAAAGCGTGCCGTCTTTAACATTGTCATTTCCGGAAAATCGTATAATCCTGACCACTTTTTCTGACTCCTGCTGATCAAGAGTTGCTGCATTTTGGCCGTATGCAACAGAAATATTAAAATAAAGAGTGACATTTAGGGCGGATGTCAATAAAAATAACTTAAAAATTAATAGCCTGACTACAGACACGTTTAAACTAACTTATATGAAAAACGGTTGCATGGTATTCATACAACCGCTACTTATTATTAATGAGAAGATACGTAATTTATAAATGACTAAACGTCATCGTAGTCAAATCCTTCATCTTCTTCGCCGTGGAAAAAATCCTCTTTCCTGATATAATCAGGCCATATATCTTCTATGCCTTCATATACCATATCTTCGCCCTCCTCAATTTCATCGAGTTCATAGAGGTTGTCAATAACCTGTTGAGGCAGGCCGTTACGTTCAGCCCATTCAATTAATTCTTCCCTTGTTGCAGGAAACGGTGCATCATCAAGTGCCGCGGCTAATTCTACTGTCCAGATCATAACTTATTTTATGTTTAAATGTTTTTCTTAATAAATTTTTTCTTAATAATTTAGTCGACTGCTATAAAACACAACTTTATGACAAATGCAAATTTTGATGCACTTTTTTAAAAATTATTTTTAATTGCCGGTCTTAAGGTGATGAAAATATTTTTTATCTTGTTGTGTATGTTTCTGCATACCATGTGAATTTAACAAATAAATTTAATTTTTATTATATGGGAAGTATAGGCGGTTTTGAATATGTTCTGATATTTCTTGCAATTCTTCTGTTGTTCGGAGCGAAAAGAATTCCTGATCTTGCACGTGGCCTGGGCCAGGGGATCAAAGAGTTCAGAAAAGCTTCGGATGATATTAAACGTGAGATAGATCGCGGAAAAGAAGAGATATCCGATTCTACTCGATTCGATGAAAAGAAGGAAAATAAAGAAACTGAATCTGAAAAGAATTAATCAATTTATATATGAATGATCTGCTCTCCACAAAGGAGCATCTGAAAAATAAAAAAATAACACTCCCTGAAATTGTAAACTCTTATCTGGATGTAGTTTCTGAAATCAATGAAACGCTCAATGCATTTATTTCGGTAGATACCGATTCTGCAAAATCCGAAGCAGAACGCATTCAAAAAAAGATCAACAACGGCACTGCCGGATCTTTGGCCGGTGCTGTGATTGGCGTGAAAGATGTGATTTGTGAAAAAGGAAAAATCACATCCTGCTCGTCCAAAATGCTGGCAAATTTTGAAAGTGTATATGATGCAACAGTTATAGAAAAGTTAAAGAAAGAAGATGCTATTCTTTTGGGGCGTATAAACATGGATGAATTTGCCATGGGATCTTCTACCGAGAATTCATACTACGGTCCAACCAAAAACCCTCACGATCCCGAACGTGTTCCCGGCGGTTCAAGCGGCGGAAGTGCGGCAGCTGTTGCTGCGGGGATGTGCAATCTGTCGCTCGGATCTGATACAGGCGGTTCAATTCGACAGCCGGCATCCTATTGCGGTGTTGTTGGCCTGAAACCGACCTACAGCAGAGTGTCGCGCTACGGGCTTGTTGCATTTGCCTCTTCATTCGACTGTATTGGTCCCTTCGGGAACAGTGTGGATGATGTTGCTTCGGTGCTGCAGGTGATTTCAGGAGCAGACCCGATGGATAATTCATCTGCCCATCTGCCGGTTCCGAACTACATTGAAGAGCTGAAAAAGAGTACGGGCAAACTAAAAATCGGCGTTCCGGAAGAGTATTTCGGAGAGGGACTTGATGATGAAATCAGAGTAAGGATCCAAAGCTATCTGAAAGATCTTGAAAATAAAAATGCGGAACTGATTCCAATTCACCTGCCGCATGCAAAGTATGGAATTGCAGCGTACTATATTCTGGCTACAGCCGAAGCTTCCAGTAATCTTGCAAGGTACGACGGGATTCGATACGGACACAGAGCCGATTTCGACCAGGTGGAGCAAGAGTTGACCCGGGAACAGAAGGCTCTCCGGGAGCAGATTAAAATTGCTGTCGGTGCAGATCATGAGCAGCTTGTTGAAGAGCTCGCAAATATCGATTCCTCACTTGTGAGGCTTTACAAGAAATCCAGGACCGAAGGGTTCGGGACAGAGGTGAAACGCCGCATTATGCTCGGCACATATGTGCTCAGTGCAGGTTATTATGATGCCTACTATGCGAAGGCACAGAAAATAAGAAGACTTATAAAGCAGGATTTTGATGAAGCTTTTGAGAAAGTAGATGTGATTGCCTCACCAACAGCGCCCACAACAGCATTTAAACTGGGCGAAAACCTCGATGATCCTGTTCAAATGTATCTGAATGATGTTTATACCATTACAGCGAATCTCGCCGGTATTTGCGGAATAAGTGTTCCTGCAGGATTTCACTCCAACGGTCTGCCGGTAGGAATCCAGTTTCTTGCAGATACATTCAACGAAACGGAGATACTGAAAGCCGGAAGAATGGTGGAAGCTCTGAACGGGGTGAGCTGATGCAAAACAGGCTGAAAGGTAAATGGGTTCTTGTAACAGGTGCTACCTCCGGTATCGGCAGGGCAGCAGCTGAGCTGTTTGCCGGTTACGGATGCAATCTTGTTTTGACCGGACGCAGAGAAGAGAGACTTAAGCAGCTGCAGGATTCACTGAGAAAACATGATGTCGAAGCCATGATATTCCCCTTTGATATCAGAAATAAGATTGAGTGCAAAAAATTTATCGATTCACTCTCTGTCGGCGTCGATATCCTTGTAAATAATGCCGGCCTGGCAAAAGGGGTTGGCAAAATCTACGATGCTGATACCGATGACTGGGACCAGATGATCGATACGAATATAAAAGGACTTCTCTATATAACCAGGTTCATTGCTGAGAAGATGAAAAACAGGAACAGCGGGCATATCATTAACATCGGGTCTACATCCGGGTACGAAACATATGCAGGCGGATCTGTTTATACAGCAACCAAATATGCCGTTCGTGCCATCACAAATTCGATGAAAAAGGATTTTCACGGCACCGGGATCCGGGTCAGTTCGGTTTCACCGGGCCTCGTGCATACGGAATTCAGCAAGGTTCGGTTTGATGACGAACAAAAGGCAGATTCGGTTTATCGCGGAATGCAGCCGCTTACGGCTGAAGATGTGGCCGAGATTATTATTTTTACAGCTAACCGACCCACGCATGTGAATATCATGGATACCATCGTATACCCGACAGAGCAGTCAGCCGCAACGATGGTCCACCGAAGTAATGAATAAGAGGCAGCGGTTTACAAATTTTTTAGTGGCATTTGCAGCCATACTTTTTATAGTTGCCTGTCAGACCGATAAACAGGGTTTTAATTTTGAGGAACAGGGCCGGAATGTGCCTCTTTTTTCAGCTGATTCTGCCTATCATTTTATTGAGACCCAGGTTTCAGCGGGACCAAGAGTTCCGGGCTCTGAAGGACATACTGAGGTTAAAAAATTTTTAAATAAAAAGCTTCAATCATTTGCAGAGCAACGAAATGTGTATTCTCAAAATTTCCACAGAATTGTGTATGGTGATACACTCAGTCTCACGAATTTTATCAGTTCCTTTGGTATAAACCACTCCGACAGAATTGTTCTTGCCGCTCACTGGGATACCAGGCCCAGGGCTGAAAAAGATCCTGATGACAAGAATTCACCTATTCCGGGTGCTGATGACGGGGGAAGCGGTGTAGGTGTACTGCTGGAACTGGCAAGAATTTTCAAAGATAACCCCGTGCCCATCGGTGTTGATATCATATTTTTTGACGGTGAAGATTACGGAAAACAGTCTGACCTGGAGTTTTACTTCCTCGGGTCGCGGGAATGGGGAAGCAATCCCCCGGTGCCCGGTTATAACCCGCGGTTTGGAATATTACTGGATATGGTTGGCGGTGAAAATGCAATTTTTCCAAAAGAGGGTTATTCCATGCAATATGCACCAAGTCTTGTAGATGAAATCTGGTCTGTTGCCGATAAAAAAGGATATGGAGATCTTTTTGTAAATCGGCGCGGCGCACCCATTTCAGACGACCATATTATTGTTCAGAGGCTCACCGGAATACCGATGATAAATATCATTCATCATCGTGTATCGGACAGCGGTAAAGTAATTTTCCCCGAATACTGGCATACTCAGCGTGATGATTTAAATATAATCAGTAAAAATACGTTACAGGCAGTGGGTGATGTACTTCTTGAATTAATTTACAACAGAATTCCGAAGTGAGCTATATAAAATTGACAATCTATGTTTCGGCCCCTTACCAGGAGATGCTGATCGCCGAACTTCTGGATATGGATTTCTACGGGTTTGAACAATTTGACGACCGGATTGAAGCGTATATCGATAAGAAACGATTCGATGACGTGAACAGGGAACAGATCGAACAGATTTTGTCACTCCATCCCGAGGCTCCTGATTTTGAAATTGAAGAGATAGAAGAGAGAAACTGGAATTCGGATTGGGAAAAGGGAATCCAGCCTCTTGAGGTGGGACCTTTTTTTATTCGCCCCACCTGGAGTAATAAAGAGCCCGGAAAAGATCAGATCTTGATGGAGATCGATCCTAAAATGTCGTTTGGAACCGGGTACCATGAGACAACCCGGCTCATGCTGAAAAAACTTGCAAACCTTGATCTTACGGGTAAAAAGGTGCTGGATGCGGGAACCGGCACCGGCGTTCTTGGTATTGCTGCATTAAAACTGGGTGCTGCTTCCGTATTTGCTTTCGACATTGATCCGTGGAGCATCCGGAATGCATCCGAAAATGCTTTAATCAACAGTGTTTCGGATAAATTTGAAATCAGGGAAGGCGGAGCAGAAGTAATACCTGAAACAGAATTTGACCTGGCGGCGGCCAATATAAACAGGAATGAAATTATCCGGATACTCCCGGTTCTGGAAAAAGCAGTTGCTGAAAATGGGCATATACTTTTATCAGGACTGTTAAAAACTGATAAAGATATGGTGCTTAAGAAAATAAAAGAGTTAAAATTGAAATATATTAACGAGGTTTCAGAAAATGAATGGATTCTTATTCAACTTCGGAAACCAGGCAAGAGTTATTGAACTTGTTACATAAGAAGTGTAGTATCAGTAAGAAATTATAGATCCAGTTTATAGCACGTGCAGAGAAACAGAGATTCAGATACAAACCGACAGAATGCATCAGCAAGCAGCCTTGAGGATGACAAGCTGGTAAAACAAGCGAAAAAAGGCAGTAATGATGCCTTCAACAAGCTTGTATCAAAATATCGTGAACAGTTGCATTTTCATATCGGTAAAATGATACGTGACCGCGAACAGGTTGAAGACCTGGTCCAGGAAGTGTTTATGAAGGCATTTGACAATCTTGAATCTTACAATACTCAATACGCATTTTCTACGTGGATTTACCGGATTGCAACCAATCATACTATTGATTACCTGAGAAAGAAAAAACTGAAAACTCTTTCAATCAATGATCCGGTTACAACAAAAGATGGTGAGATGAATGTGCAGCTGCCGGATGAGAACTTTGAGACAGACAGGGCAATCATCCGTAAGCAGAGAAAAAAAATGATTGAATCTGCTATCAGTAATTTACCTGAAAAATATCGCGATGTGATTAGAATGAGGCACATGGAGGAGATGAGTTACCAGGAGATATCTGATGAACTCGATTTACCACTGGGTACCGTGAAGGCTCATATTTTTCGTGCACGTGAAATGCTTTATAAAACACTGAAGGACAAACGGCATAAGTTTTAGCCCGCATTTCTCACAGAGATTTTATTGAATATTTCATAATCTATTGTAAGA
>CAYVBJ010000020.1:41513-54295 GCA_964449075.1 uncultured Balneolaceae bacterium | reverse complement strand
GGTTTGAGTCAAAAATTCAAAACCTAATCTGAGGGATTGATTTGAATTTTTTATTAATGACGTATAGGTGAAAATCCCGCCTCTCAGTCCCCTTCTGTCCGAAAAACGTCCCTGGAAATCTGTATTATCAAAATTAAAATTAAAATCAGACCCGTTGAGATCAATTTCTGATTGTGCATAAAAAACCCAGCCGGCATTTGGTTGAATATTCCTGATAAACTGTCGCAACCTGTAATTAAATATTACAGACAGACCTGCTGAATGTATATTACTGAAGTCGGAGAGGGAGGATGAATTAAGCCGGAAAAACTTAAGCTGAGTAAATTCATATTTTGGACGGATTGTAAGGGAAGAAAAACGGGCGTTTCTTTCCAGTAAAAAACGGAAAGGAAAACTGAATTCAAACTCACGATTTTCAAGCATGAAATTAAAAGTCTGATCTTCTTCATTTTCATCGGCTATGTTGAATGAAGGAAATTGAGGTTCACTTTGCAGTGAAAGCCTGAAACCCGGAAAGAGACCAGAGTATTCATAGTTTAATTCATACCATAAGCGGTTTTTTGCACGGGTAAACTCCAGCGAGTATGTGTTCCTGGCAAGATCATCCGTACTGTAAAAACGCAGGCCCACTTGTGTTGCATCACCGTTATTTTTGATAACCGGTGTCAATAGACGCGGTTTTAACCATCCAATACCTGTATGATAGGATTCTGATGACCAATTTGTTGAATCCGGGATTTCTGTACGGTTCATCAAAGGCCTCTTCATTTGTTTTTCCGTAAAGCCCGATGATTGCCACTTAACAGGCTCAATTGATTTATTGAAGTAATTCTCCTTTTTAAGAATAGCCGGATGCCACTCATTCTTGATTTGACGAATGTAGACAATCATGTCACCGCCGGGGGAATAAGAAGCTTCCATGGCATTGTACAAAGAATTGGTTACCTGATTTACACTGTTTTTTTCACTGTTATACTCATAAATATTTAATACACCTGTATGGTCTGATGAAAACAGAAGGTATGGCTTACTTGAATGCCAGGCCGGATCAAACACGGAGCCGTTATCAAATACTATCGCTGGGTTCTCTTTGTAAAATAAATCAATCTCTCCATTATTAATGATCCATACTCCCTGAACACCTGCTTTTTTTGCAAGAACTGCTGCAAGTTCCGGTATTCCGGGATGGAGTGATATTTCCTGCACGGAATAGCCCGCAGGAAGGGTTGCTTCTGATAAAACTGAACCACTCTCTTTATCAACTATAACCGGATTGTTTTCAAAGTTATCAGTTTGAAGTGCATACAATGAGCTGTCGGAAACTTCAGGTGAAAAAATCCTTTTTTGATTCGTAATACGGGTGATTTTACCTGATTTTGCATCCAATTTAAAAAGGTCGGACTTGAACGTATTATCAAAAATCGGATCGGTTTTGTACCGGGCAAAGTAAATTACATTTTCTTTCTGATCATACGAATACTTAAAATCCTCAACAAGAACCACTTCTTTTAAAAGAGATGATCTTTGGTTTTTAAGGTTATAAATATAAAAACCTGCAGGTGAGTGGTATGATCGCTGATAATAGAGAATACGGGTTTCATCTAAAAAAAGAGGTCTTCTTGCTTGTAATCCCTGATCCGGATCATCGAAAAGGCGGGATTTGGAATCCGTTTCATTTTGAATAGAAACCCTTCGTTTCTGTTCCTTTTGATTCATTTCCGAACTGAATTTTTGATAGAGTTCGGATGGATATTCTCCGGTCTTCTGGCGGATGGCAAACCCGAACCCAAGGAACGGCCAGCGATAGTGATGTTTAATAGATTGGCTGATAACATTTTCCCCTTCATTCTCCAGGAGCCAATGTGTAAAATGGTAACCTCCGTTGTAGTGGCGATCGAATGGAAATGTAAAGTCGGATGTTTGCACAAGCTGACCCATTGACCATTCGCTTTCAGTGCCAAGCAGCGACTGAAATTGATTTGTAAAGAAAGGATAGTTTCCCCTGCCTGCTCCCGTTACCTGATTGTGGCTTTCATACTCTACAGCAATACCTTCAAGTATACCAAATGGTGCTGCAGAGTGAATTGACCGACGGATGTCCGGAGAAAACAGTCCTGCAAGATTTGTAAGTGAAGGTGTTGTGGAATTAAAATGTAGAGCATGAACCAATTCATGCGGAACCACGGTTTCAAGCCAGTCACCCGATCGAGGATTCATGTTTTTGCCTTTTATGGGAGCAAGCTCAATCTCAGAGCGGAAATTCAGAGGATCCACAAAACCATTGGAACGATCATTTTCCCCGTTGATGATAACTCTGAAATTATTTAATTCACCGCCTGTCAGAATTGATATATCTCTGTATTCACTTTCGAGAATGGAAGCAGTTCTGTAAGCCGCATCCTTTTTTAATGAAGGATAAATAATCCTGAAATGATCTGTTGAGAGTACTTGCCAGTTTTGGTTGTTGGGACGAAACTGGGTGGGATAAATCTGCACCTGGGAAAAAACGTCTGAGGCTGATATAAAAAATGTTAAGAAAAAAAGTAATGATAATTTCATGGATGAAATATTATGAAAATATCTTTAGAAAATAAGGAATATGATTTGCAGATACTCAATATCTTACCATCCAGTAGATGTAAACAAAGACAAAAACAGTCAAGAATATCAAACCGGAACGGCTCAGCCAGGTAAGCCAGGGACGCGGTTTGTATTCGGAAGGAATAAAAGGCTGATGCATCAGTTTATGGTTAATATATCCTAGAATCGGTGCGGATAGAAATGAGAGAGTTGTGGCAAGATCAATGAGGTACCGAAACTGATCACCTAAAATATAGAGAAATGTAAGGGAAATGAAACTGACAGCGATAAGAAAAAAACGATATTGAAACGGTTCTGAACCCTTTAAAAAACCGGGCTTGTATATCTGGACAAATTTTCTGCATATCCTGGGATAAGCGTCGGTTACAATTAATGTGGTACTGAACATTGTTGTAAATGCACATATGATAATAACGGGGTATGCCCATGCGCCAAGAGTAAGAGTATATAATTGTACGAGCTGATTTGAAAAAGCGGCTCCGCTTGATGCAAAATCAATCCCGCTTCCAAACATTATCACAGCTCCCAGGATTAAAAAAAGCAGTGCAAGAAGCGCAGCACCGATATACCCAATATTGAAATCTATAATTACTTCACTTAGGTCTGATTCACGTCCGATTAGTTTGGATTTTTCGATTGCCCAGAGCGAGTGCCATGCTGAAGCATCCACGGGTATCGGCATCCAGCCCATTAGCGCAATCATAAAGCCAACACCGGTTACAGTCCATATATTGGGAGAAGGCACAGTTTGTAAGGTTTGATATTCTCCCTGGGCGAGGGCAGCAAAAACTGCAATGAGTGTTGAGATTGCCAGAACGGACATCAATATTTTTACAATATTATCAAGAAGAGAATATTTGTCGGAAATAAGAATCAGTATTGAAATTGTGAGCAGGACGAAACTCCAAAGCAAAGGAGATAACGAAATACCGGTCATTTCAGCGGCAAGACTTGCAGTTACTACTGTAACAGCAGCCTGAACAGCAAACATAGTACCAAGCGTGAAAATAAAAAATATTGTTATAGCCCAGTTGCCCAGCTTTTTATAACCGTCTATCAGTGATTCTTTTGTAGCTGCTGTATACCTTGGACCAAATTCAAGGAACGGATATTTAAATAGATTAGCCAATAAAACTGCCCAGACCAGTGCAAATCCGTAATCTGCACCGGCTCTCGTAGACTGAACAAGATGGGATACTCCAACGGCAGCAGCAGCCATCATTAAGCCCGGTCCCAGGCTGTTTAGGATTTTTTTACGAGAAAAAGAGGCCATAGGTAGTTTTTTTCTATAAATGGAACCATTATATAACCAAATATTTTATAATTTTATAGTATAACTAAGTAAACAAACTTTAAGCAGGCCAAGAGGTAACATATGATTAGCAGAAAAAAAATTGAAGAATTGATTAATTTTGAGGGTGATATTCTGACAACTATTACCCTGCCTACTCATAAAACAGGAGAAGAAGCTAAGCAGGACCCCATCAGGTATAAAAATTTACTGAATAAAACGGCTGATAAATTAAGCCAAAAAGGTTTAAAGGAAAGAGAAATAAAAAGCTATTTGGAGGAAGCGTATAAGCTGCTCGACAATCAATCTTTCTGGGTTCATATCGATCATGGATTGGTTGTGTACATATCTGAAAATAAAACTGACATTTACCAGGTTCCCTACAGTGTGAATGAAATGACGTATGTAAATGATCACACTTTAATTACCCCCCTGCTCCCGATGATCAGCTTGCAGGGAGTTTATGCAGTACTTGCAGTCAGCAGGCAAAACATACGGCTTTTAGAATGTACACGAAATGAGTGCACAGATATAACCCCGGAGGATGTTCCAAGATCGCTGGAATCCTATTACGATGACATGCCAAACGCACCTGTGCAGTTCCATACCCGTGCAAGCGGAGAAAAAGCCATGTTTTTTGGACACGGTGCAGGGAAAGAGGATGAAAAGGAAGCTGTTGAACAGTTTTTAGGGAAAGTTGAAAACAGTATAACCCCGATTTTAAACAGAAAAAAAATCCCGCTCGTGGTAATCGGCCTGGAAGAAAATGTAGCTATGTATAAAAAGGCGAATCGTTATAACAGGCTTATAGATGATGTTGTCCAATCAAATCCTGATCAGTTAAGTGAGGCAGATCTTCAGAAGGGAGGCTGGGAAAAGGTCAAAAATTACTTTTTAAAAGATCTTTATGAAGCAAAAGAGTTGTTTAAAGATGCGAGTAATGAGTTTACTTCAAATAACCTGACGGAAATCATAAAATCAACAGTTATGGGCAAAACAGGTACCCTGTTTGTTTCGACCAACGAAATGTCGTGGGGTCACTATAATAGTGAGAATAATGAAATCGAATATTCAACACGCTCAGAAAATGGATCTATGGATCTGATAAACTGGACTGCTATTAAAGCAATCGAAAAAGGCGGCCAGGTTTACGCACTTCCAAAAGAAGAGATGCCGTATAAGGTACCGGCTGCAGCTCTTTTTAGATTTTGAATTGATTGTAGAAAAAATACAAATGAAAAGTCATCGGATGAGTTAATCCACAGTTATGTTCATATTTTTAAAATCAAGATTATTCCAGGGTGACTTAACCGATAACACTTGACAATTTCAGACAAAAGTTTTAAAAATTTTTTCATTTAAACGGCTTACCATACAGTAGGCCGTTTTTATTTTAGTCATTACCATTAAAAATAAGAGTAAGTGAATTTATGCGTAGGTACAGACAAGCTATTTTTTTATTGATTTTTCTATTTCCAATTGCTTTAACAGCACAAAAATCTCTCGATTACTACCTGCCGGGTAACCTTGAATACAATCCTGCTATACCCACACCAGAAGAAGTTATTGGTCATCAAATCGGTGAGTGGCATATAACACATGATAAGCTGATTCAATATATGTATGCGTTAGCGGAAGCGTCTGGTCGTGTTACCATTGAAGAGTACGCCAGAACATATGAAAACAGGCCGTTACTGCTGCTTACAATAACATCCGAGAGAAATCATTCAAATATTGACCGGATTAAAGAAAACCAGCAGGCATTGACAGACCCTGAAACCTCACAGAACCTGGATATCAGCCGGATGCCTGTTATCATCAATATGGGTTACAGTGTGCATGGAAACGAACCAAGCGGAGCCAATGCTTCACCGCTTGTAGCTTACTATCTTGCTGCGGCTGAAGGCGAAGAGATTGATAATCTTCTTGAAAATGCAGTAATTCTGATTGATCCCAGTTTGAACCCCGACGGTTTGCAGAGATTTTCGACATGGGTGAATATGCATAAAAGCCATACGTTAAATCCTGATCCTGCTGACCGTGAATACAATGAAGTGTGGCCGGGCGGCAGAACCAATCACTATTGGTTTGACCTCAATCGCGACTGGATGCCTGTGCAGCATCCCGAAAGCCGCGGCAGGGTGTTAAAGTTTCACGAATGGAAACCGAACGTGTTAACAGATTTCCATGAAATGGGCACCAACTCTACCTATTTCTTTCAGCCCGGTGTACCCTCTCGTACTCACCCTATTACCCCCCAGAGAAACCAGGATCTTACAAAGGCTATTGCAGAATACCATGCAGACGCCCTGAACAAAATTCAATCTCTGTATTACACGCGCGAAAGCTTTGATGATTTTTATTACGGAAAAGGATCTACCTACCCCGATGTGAACGGGTCTGTGGGAATTCTTTTTGAACAGGCCAGTTCCAGGGGGCATGCCCAGGAGAGTGTTCACGGAATTATTGATTTTCCTTTTACCATCCGGAACCAGGTAACCACATCGATGTCTACATTTAAAGCGTCATTAGAGCTGCAGGAAGACCTTCTTCAGCACATGCGAAATTTTTATATTGAAGCTGCAGAAGAGGCGGAACGATCACAGGCAAAAGCAATTGTGTTTGGAGACGATAATGACAGCGGAAAAACCTGGCATCTTGTTGATATGCTTAATCATCATGATATAGAGATCTATAGATTAAGCCGTGATTTGGAACTTAATAATCAGACGTTTTCGGGCAATAGCTCATACATAGTGCCACTGAATCAAAAACAGTTCAAACTAATTAATGCTATGTTTGAGCGGCGGACCTCTTTTTCAGATAGCCTGTTTTATGATGTTTCATCATGGACAATGCCATATGCTTTTGATCTTCCGTTTGCTGAGCTTGAATCCAGAAATTACAATTCAAATCTGCTTGGAGAGCCTGTAAATGATCCGGAAATGAAGAAAGGCGAAGTTATCGGCGGACTAAGTAACTACGCCTATCTTTTCGAGTGGGATGAGTACTATGCTCCGCGTGCGCTATACAGGCTGCAGAAAGAAGGGATTCGCACAAAAGTTGCATCAAAACCATTTAAGGCGATAACCGTAAGAGGGCCTAAGGATTTCGATTATGGTACAGTTGTAGTTTCACTTGGCATTCAGGATGATGATATGAGTGAAAGAAAATTATTTGATATCGTTCAGAAAATAGCTTCTGAGGATGGTATTCGTGTTTACAATATGCAAACAGGGTTTATGCCGGAAGGGGTAGATCTTGGAAGTCCGAGTATGGAAAACCTGGAGAAACCGAAGGTCGCTGTTTTAGCCGGAGGCGGTGTCAGGTATACAGAGGTCGGTGAAATCTGGCACCTCTTTGATCAGAGATACAAAATGCCGGTTACTATTCTCGAAAAAGATCGAATGGGCAGAACAGATTTGAATAAGTATAATGTAATCGTAATGCCAAGCGGGAGCTACGATGACTTAAGTGACAGCTCAGTTGCAGGGTTAAAAATGTGGGTTAGCCGGGGCGGTACTCTTATAACCCAGCGGGGAACTGCCAATTGGGCTAAAAGAAATGGATTAGCCAATATTGAATTTGTTGATGAAGATGAAGAAGAGAGTGAAACACCGGGACAGTTAGCTTATGCAAAACTCAGTGATACACGCGGAGCACAAGTTATAGGGGGATCCATTTTTCATGGAAAGATCGATTTGACGCATCCGCTTGGGTATGGATTTAACGATGAAGATATTACGCTCTTTCGCAGTAATACCATATTTATAAAGAGAGCCGAAAACCCGTTTGCCACACCTGTTTATTATACCGAAAATCCACTGGCAAGCGGTTATATATCTGATGAGAATCTTGAAAAAATAAGAGGTACTGCTTCGGTTATTGTCAGCCGGAACGGAAGTGGCAGAACAATCACTTTCATCGACAATCCAAATTTCAGAGCATTTTGGTTCGGTACCAACAAAATGTTTGTTAATGCTGTATTCTTTGGAAATACAATCAGCGGAGCCGCAGCGAATTAACAAAGCAGTGGCTGTCCAAAAAGCATAGCTGACCACTGCTCGACCTATATTATTTAGCTTAGTTTTAAATATATATAGTAAAAGTTCTTCAAGTTGTTTTTAAAACCAGCAATTTATTTCCACGAGTCCGTCAGCTGACTAGTCTAAGGTTCATGAATAAACTATAATTTGTAAAGCAACCATTGATCAATTGTATCTCTTTAGACAGCCACTACTTGGTTTTTTTATCTCTCCAGAGCGGCATACGGAATAACCCTTTCACGGATTCATGTTCAGGTCCTTCAAATTCATCAAGACCGATTCGAATATCTTCCAGTTTTTCCCGAAGCCGGAAAGTACGGCCAAGGCGATCCCAGATTGTTAAAAAAGCACCGTAGTTCGAGTCTGTCTCGGGCTGCCACCTGGAGTGATGAACTTTATGCATGGCCGGTGTAATGATAAATATGCGAATAAACTTATCGACTTTCGGGGGAAGCACTATATTGGCATGGTGAAACTGAACAACAGCAAACATAATGGTTTCGTAGAGGAGCAACTCCCACACATAGATTCCTGTAATTGCAATAATTCCGATACGGAAGAGGCCTGAAAAAAAGATTTCCCCGATATGAAACCGGCTGGCAGTAGTTACATCCATATTCGGGTCGGAATGATGTACCCGATGGAACCGCCAGAAAAATGGTATTACATGATTCATCCAGTGCCAGGTGTACATCCAAAGATCAAAGAGAAGAATTGCCAAAATGATTCTCCAGGGGTTTTCCAGATCCAGCCAGTGAAGAATGCCAAAACTGTTCTGTTCGGCCCAGGTTGATACCATCACCCATAGTCCAACAAAAACTACAGAGATCAAAAGGCTGTTAATAAATCCCAAAAGAAGATTTCTGACCAGATGTTTCCCTTTATCCCTGATGGATCCTTTAAAGAAATCAAAAAAGGGATGAGCTTGCTCGAGAAGCAACAAAAGAACGAGACCTGCCGCTGCTGCCATTACCTGGTATTCCTGGAATAAATCGATGAGTGCCTGCATAAAATTAACTTGGATGATGCGATTTTTTTTGTAACGATGGTATTAGATACAAATTGGATGGATAATTAAAAAAGGCCATTGTTTGCTGCATAATTAATAAAAAAGTACAGAAATAACAGATAAATATGATCGATCGGCCTTGCAATCCTGCAAATGGTTTGCCTCTGTGAATTGCATTTTTGCAAGCGTAAGCTTCAGCCGATAATACAATCATCAGAAGGACAAAAAATTTGATTGATAACAGTTGCTAAAAAAGGTTTCCAGGTTGTTTAAACAGCGATTCTCAAAAAAAATGAAAAGAATTTAATTTAATTGACGGGTTTGGTACGGCAATTGTATTAAAGAGTAACAGAGAATCATAAGCACAATCAAAATAGATTGATAAACAAAAATGATTAAAACTCACAATATCGAAAAAACAACTACAACATCTAAAAAGTTTGTCTGCAAATCAGCTGACAGTCTGAAAAGAAATTCTTAAAAATAAATAAATAAATGTCATGAAATCACTAAAAAACATAACCACATATTTACTGGCACTGCTTATTGCAGGATCGTTGCCATTTCTTTCATTTGCACAGCAAGGAGAAGAAAACATTCAGTATTACCGGCCATACGACAGAACAGGCGCCGATACATTTGAGATGCCTATGGAGACTAACGTAGAATTCGATGGACTCAAAATTGAATGGGGTGCTGCATTCCGTCAGCAGTGGCAAACACTCAACCACAGCAATGATCCATTCTTTGTTGATGGCGTTAATGAAAATGAACTGGCAGAAATTGGCCCTGGCTTCAATACAGCAAATGCCAATTTATATCTTGATGTTCAGCTTGCCGATGGTGTTAAAGTAAATGTAACCACCTATTTCTCATCCCGTCACCATCCCGAAGCATGGGTAAAAGGCGGATACCTGCAGGTTGATGATTTAAAAATGCTAAACAGTCCGTTTATTGATAAACTGATGAAAAATCTTCGTCTGAAAATTGGTCAGTATGAGCTCAATTACGGCGATCAGCATTTCCGCAGAAGCGATAACGCGCAGGGTATTTATAACCCATTCGTTGGAAACTACATCATGGATCCCTTCACAACGGAGATTGGTGGTGAAGTACAATATCTGCACGACAGTGGCTTCCTGGCTGTCCTTTCTGTTATGAGTGGTGAATTACGCGGAAGAATTGACGATGAAAGTCAACGCGACCCTTCTTTCAGTGGTAAGATAGGATATGATAATCGGGGAGATCTGTTAAGATTGCGATTAACCGGATCTTTCTATCACACGAACCGGTCAGCTTTTAACAGTCTTTATTTCGGTGATCGTGCCGGATCACACTATCACGGAGTAATGGAAAACAGCGATTTTTCAGGTCGTGTTAATCCAGGTCTTCACAACAAAGTGACATCCTTCATGATCAATCCATTTGCTAAAATAGGCGCGCTGGAATTTTTCGGCACCTATGAAACCACTACAGGCACCGGTTTTGATGAAGCGATTCAGGGTGAAAGAGATTGGGATCAGTGGGCAGCCGAAGGTATTTACAGGTTTCTGCCAAATGAACAAGCTTATCTTGGAATAAGATACAACCAGCTTACAGGTGAACTTCCATTCAGCGGAACAGATGTAGAAGTAGATCGCTGGAATTTTGCAGGCGGCTGGTTCATTACTGACACCGTTCTTCTTAAAGCAGAATATGTAATACAAGATTACAAAGACTTTCCTGCAAACCAAATTTTTGCCGGGGCAGATTTTGAAGGACTTATCCTCGAAGGTGTTGTAGCTTTCTAAACTTACGATTCACTTATTGTTAATGTTTACATGCCATCCCGGTTGAAACCGGGGTGGCTTTTTTAATTTGAAAAACCAGCATTATGTTAGTGTTCATGCACCTTAGGCGGTGTCATTACCTGAAACATCGGATGTGTCATGTCATAAATAAAATGTCAGATAAAGGGAAGAAGAAGTAAACGGATGAATTGACTTTTCTAACATCAACTCTCTAAAAATGTGTAATATTTTTGGATCATCATGATTTATTAAATCTATTGCGTATCATACGCTTTACAAAAACCGGTAGAAAAAACAATTATCTATTGAGCATTGACCAGAATTAAATCAACCATATCCTTTAAATTTGATTTCAGCTTTTTGCTGGCAGTTCTTTTTTCACTAACAGGGTTTATTATCCTTAGTGGTGCATCGGATTGTGATATGCATGGAACGGATCCGGGGTTAGTGCATCAAGCTTCGGTAACGGTGGATGAATGTTGTGAGAAGATGTCGGCCGGGGTCAGCAAGAAACAAAATCCTGATGATTGCTCTGCCGGTTCCATTTGCTGTTATACACAAGATATGAATCCGGTGGCAGACAGCGCTGTTCAAACAGTAAAAGAAACAGACTGTATCGTATCGACTGAAATACTTTCCGTAATTCCTGTAATCAGCCGGGAGGAATTAGTCTCTGCTTCTGATATAAGGGTAAGTAAAAACCTTCCCATCTACCTGGTAAACAGCTCCTTTCTGAATTAGCAGATATTTTTACTGAAATATCAAAAGCTGATAATTCCAATGAATTAGTGTATCTCATCTATTGGATCCTCTCAAAATACCGGCGCTTTCGATCGTCCGGAAAACTGTAAACAAACAGTTCCCAATGAGTTCGGTCTTAAAAATGAAACCTGAAATATGAATACCTATTATCCACAATTTAAAACTGTAAGCATGATTTCTCTTCTTTTACGTGAGTTTTTTGGAGTAAAAAATCAAAAGAAGAAAAACTTTAGTCGCTCATTTGGAAAAAGGTGTGGGTTATTATTTTCTGCTTTAAGCGGCATGTTAATCTTTGCATTGCCATCTCAATCCCAGACTCTTAATGATTATTTGCAGATTGCAGCCGAGAATAACCCGGATGTTCAGTCTGCTTATTACAGGTACAAGGCAGCATTGCAGGAGGTTCCAATTGCGGGTGCTCTCAATGATCCTGAAATCGGCTTCGGATATTTTGTGAAGCCTGTAGAAACACGGGTTGGTGCACAGGAAGCCCGCGTGTCGCTTACACAAATGCTCCCGTGGTTCGGAACTCTTTCGCAGCGTAAAACTGTGGCTTCAACTGAAGCACGAGTGCGTTTTGAAGAGTTTCAGGAACAGAGAAACAGGCTCTTTTTTTCCGTCCAGGAACGCTGGTACGAAATTTACTTTATGAAACAGTCGATAGAGATTCTGAAACAGAACATTCAAATCCTGGAAACGTTTGAGCGTGCTACTCTCCAAAATTATGAAACGGCAACCGGCCGGCAAGTTGATGTTTTACGCGTTCAAATTGAACTGGAAGAACTGCAAAATCAGTTGAGCATTCAAAAAGACGAACTGGGTGTTTTGAAAACCGATTTTAATAGTTTGCTAAACAGGGATCCGTCTCACGAGGTTCGGAGCAGGGATCAAATTGAACCCATAGCAGTTATCCCAGAAACTGATGCCCTGTATGATCAAATACTTGTCCGGAATCCGTCATTGCAACAACTGAAATATAAAAGCAGGGCAAAACAGGATGAAATTGTACTTGCCCGCAAATCGAAGAGGCCATCTTTTAATGTGGGGGTGGATTATACGTTTGTAAGTGAACGCCCAGCAGAAATTGATGACAACGGGAAAGATGCATTTATGCTTCGGGGAACCGTAAAAGTGCCCATTTTCAAAAACAGAAACAGAGCACGGGTTGAACAGGCACAGCAGCTTGAAAGGGCGGCAGATTATGCGAAGCAAGAACAGAAGAACAGGCTTCGAACAAGTCTCGAAACCGCCCTTAAAGACATGAGAAATGCGGACCGAAACCT
>CAYVBJ010000020.1:30476-41413 GCA_964449075.1 uncultured Balneolaceae bacterium | reverse complement strand
TAGCCTAAAAAAAACAACCGGGTATTTAGCTTTATCAATAGCCGGTATTTTGTTCGCATCGTTCCTTATGTTTGGCAGTGCTGATCATTCAGATCATGATATGAGTCATGAAGAAATTTCTGGTGATGAAGATCATACGGAAATAGTCATTATCGATCAGGGTTCTCAATCTGATCAGAATCACTCTGACCATGAAAATCACTCTGAACACGATGGAACGGCTGATCAGAACGATCAGGCGGAATCTGAATCAGGAGAAACGATTCCAATCACACCGGTTCAGCAGCAACTGATCGGGATGCAGTTCGATACGGTGAAAACCCGGTCGCTGCAGAAAAAGATCAGAACGATTGGAAGATTAACACACTCGGAGCCAAATCTTTCTGAAATCGTCACGAGAATCAGCGGGTATATCGAAAAAACGTATGTGAATGAAACAGGAATTCACGTCCATAAAGGACAGGAACTTATGACGGTTTACAGCCCGGAACTGGTAAGTAATCAGCAGGATTATCTGACCGCAATAGAAGGAAATAACCAGCGTCTTGCCGAAAGAGCGAGAGAACGCCTGCTGCTTCTTAATATGCCCCAATCCGAAATAGAGAGGATGGAAGCAAAAGGTGAGCCGCTGCTTGAAGTAGCCCTCGTATCTCCGGTGTCTGGACACATTATGATTCAGAATGCTATTGATGGATTAAAATTTGAGCCGGGCACCATGCTCTACAGAATAAACAACCACTCGAAACTCTGGCTTCTTGCCGATATTTATGAAAATGATCTTCCTTTTATTCAGCTGGGTCAGAAAGCAGAATTTGAAATTGAAGGCAGGCCCGGTGAAATGTATGAGGGTACCGTTGACTTCATTCCGCCGATGGTAAATAGTGAGACCCGTACAATCCCGGTCAGAATTAAAGTACCGAACCCTGAGTTCAAATTAAAAATGAACCAGTATGGGGGTGTATCATTCCGGGAAAATTTAGGAGAAATACTGTCTGTTCACCGGGAGGCTGTACTAATGACCGGTAAACGGGCAGTTGTTTTTAAAGTAATTGAGGAAGGAAGATTTGAACCGGTTGAAGTTCATCTAGGACGAATAGCAGATGATTATTACGAGGTTCTGCACGGCCTGAAAGATGGTGATTGTGTTGTAACGAACGGAAGGTTCTGGCTCGATGCAGAGTCGCGTTTACAAGGCACGGGCGCGGCACCAATGATGGAACATCAACACTGATACGGGGGCAAAAGTGGGAAATCAGAAGTGAAAACGCAAAACGCAAAAGTGAAAAAGGTGTGGCGGACCCACCCCTGCCACTTGCGCTGGACGCTCGCGTGGCTGTCCCCTCCCTGGAGGGGAGTTATGGAATGGCGATTATAGCTAAGAAATTTTTCAAATATAAAAAACTATGATTGATAAAATTATTGAGACCAGTATGAACAACAGAGGGATGGTTATTATCCTGGTTTTTCTTCTTGCGGGAGCAGGTGTCTGGTCGATACTTAATTCACCTCTTGATGCGCTGCCTGATCTTTCTGATCCGCAGGTGATTATTTTTACCGAATGGGAAGGCAGAAGTCCCGATCTTATTGAAGACCAGGTTACTTTCCCGATTACTTCAGCTCTTTTAGCTGCCCCAAACGTGAAATATGTCCGGGGGCAGTCGATGTTCGGGGCTTCATTTGTATATGCCATATTTGAAGAGGGAACCGATATGTACTGGGCCAGAAGCCGGGTGCTTGAATACCTGAATCAAATCCGGGATGATCTGCCCGATGGAGCAAGTCCTGCGCTTGGCCCTGATGCTACAGGCGTTGGGTGGGTGTTTCAGTATGCATTGGTCGATACGACAGGCCAAAACAACCTGGCTGACATCCGGAGTTTTAACGACTGGTCTCTTCGCTATTGGCTGGAGAGTTTGCCGGGAGTAGCCGAAGTGGCAAGTTTTGGCGGGTTTGTGAAACAGTACCGGGTAAACATCGATCCGGTCAAGCTTCTTGCCTATGATATACCATTAATGAAGGTTGCAGATGCCATTCGCGAAAATAACCGGGATGTAGGCGGACGAACGATAGAAATGGCAGACACAGAGTTTATGGTGCGTGGCCGGGGATATATACAGTCAGCTGCAGACCTTGAAAATATTATGGTTGAGGAGAGAGAGGGAGTTCCTGTCATGGTGAAAGATCTCGGAACCGTGGAAATTGGCGGTGATCAGCGCCGCGGACTGGGAGAATGGAACGGTAAAGGTGAGGCTATTGGCGGAATTGTAGTAATGCGATATGGTGAAAACGCGCTGGAGGTAATTAACAGAGTGAAAGAGCGTATATCGGAAACAGAAGCCTCACTCCCTCCGGGTGTGTCTCTTGAAATTACCTATGACCGATCTGAACTGATCGAAGAAGCAATTTCAACCCTGACAAGCACCCTGATACAGGTTATGATCATTGTTCTTGTGATTGTAGGATTATTTCTGCTTCATATACGCAGCGCACTTGTGATCATTATTACCCTGCCCGTTGCAGTGCTCATTTCATCAATCCTTATCTATATTGTGGGAATCACAGTGAATGTGATGTCAATTGCCGGCATTGTGATTTCAATTGGTGTAATGGTTGATGCAGCCGTTGTTTTGGTTGAAAATGTGCACAAGCGCCTGGACAGGTGGGAGAAAGGCGGCCGAAAAGAAGATCGTACTCAAATTATCATAGATGCGACAAAGCAGGTCGGCCGGCCGATCTTTTTTGCACTACTTATTATCACTGTCAGCTTCCTGCCTGTTTTTGCTCTTGAAGCGCAGGAAGGGCGGCTTTTCCGGCCTCTTGCCTTTACCAAAACATTTGCCATGCTGGTTGCTTCGTTTCTCTCTATCTCTTTCTCAGCAGCATTAATTGCGCTTCTGATTAAAGGCAAAATACGCAGCGAAGAGAATCATCCGATAAGCCGGTTTCTCCATAAAGCCTATAAACCGGTAGCAAGTTTTATGCTGGATTACAGATGGGTTGTTGTGGTTATTGCGGTAGTTGGAATTTTTTCTGCGATCCCGGTTTACAATCAACTCGGTTCGGAATTTATGCCTCCCCTCGAAGAGGGAGCAATCCTTTACATGCCCACCTCTCCGCCGGGAATGCCTGTGGCAGAAGCGCAATATATGCTGAATATTACCGGGCAGATTCTGAAATCCTTTCCCGAAGTTGAGAGTGTGCAGGGCAAGGCAGGCCGCGCAAAAACAGCTACCGATCCGGCGCCATTAAATATGTTTGAGACCACGGTGATCTTGAAAGATCCATCAGAGTGGAGAAGTGTGGAACAGAAACGCTGGTATTCCGGGTGGATGCCATCTTTTATAAAGGCACCTTTCCAATGGGTCTGGCCCGAAGAGCGAATCATTACATGGGATGAGCTTGTTTCAAAAATGGATGAACAGCTGCAGATACCCGGTTTTCCCAACATGTGGTGGATGCCAATACAAACCCGCCTTGAAATGCTGGCCACCGGGGTTCGCGCACCGATAGCATTAAATGTTTTAGGACCGGATCTCGAAACTATCGAAGGTGTGGCTGTGGAAATTGAGAAACTGCTGCGTGAAATACCCGGAACCCGCAGTGCGGTTGCACAGCGATCGACCGGAGGTTACTACCTGGATATAGAGCCGAATCGTAAAAAAGCAGCCCGTTACGGACTTTCAAGCAATGATGTAAATTCAATGATTGAGATGGCAGTTGGCGGCATGAACATAACCGAAACTGTAGAGGGCCGCGAGCGATATCCTGTTAATGTTCGCTACGGCAGGGAACTGCGCCAGGATCTTAATGACATCCGGCGTGTATTTGTTCCAACTTCAGACGGTGCACAAATTCCGCTGGGAATGATCGCTGATATCGAATATAGAACAGGTCCGCCGATGATCGATACAGATATGGGTCAGCTTCGAAATCTAATTAATGTAAACGTAGCACCAGACAGGGATCTGAACGGCTATGTGAATGAGGCCGGGGATATCATCAACCGTGAAATTGACCTTCCGGCCGGGGTTGCCCTGGAGTGGGTTGGGCAGTATCAATTTATGCAGCGAATGCAGCAGCGTCTGCTTATTCTGATACCGGTGACAGTTCTGATCATTTTCTTTCTGCTCTACCTGAACTTCAAATCCATTCCGAGATGTCTGATCGTTTTGGGAACACTGCCTTTTGCTACAGTTGGGGCTTTCCTGCTGCTCTGGATTCTTGATTATAATATCAGCGTTGCCGTATGGGTGGGCATGATAGCGCTGGCGGGTCTGGCGGCAGAGCTGGGAGTGGTTCTGCTGGTTTATCTGGACGATGCGGTTGATGAGAGAATTAAGGATGGAAGAATGACAGGTTTATCCGATTTAAAGGAAGCCGTTATTGAAGGCTCTGTTCAGCGGTTACGGCCGGTATTGATGACGGTTACTACCGATGCATTTGCCCTGATCCCGGTGATGTTCATAATGGGAGTTGGAGCAACTGCCATGAAAAGTATTGCAGCACCGCTTATAGGCGGCCTGGCAACAGCACTGGTGCTCGCTATGCTGATTATACCCTCAATCTATTTAATCTACAGAACACACGAACTTAAGAAAGAACCGTTCTGGAAAGATTAATTATGAGAAGCATTCAGCCGTCAGCTTTCAGCAGCTGACGGCTGACCGCTGATAGCTTTACTACTAACTTTAAATATCAAATAAGAAGAATCGTTATGCTACAATTAAATAAATGCTCCCCCTATCTCTTTGCACTATTACTTTTTGCAGGATGTACAGCAGCTGAGCTCGATACGGCACATACTTTGGAATCAGGAGATTATCGAATAGAGATACTTGCACCTGGCGGTGATTTCAGGGAAGGTGAAATCCCTTTGGCTATTCGCGCTTCTCGTAACGGTGAAGTTGTTGAACTCGTTGAAGGCAGGCTTGATCTGCATATGTCCGCAATGGGAGCCATGCCGCGTATGGATACCGGAACGGGTTTCACCAAGAGCGGAGACCAACTTGAAAGCGATATTTTTTTTGAAATGGATGGTGCCTGGCAGGGCAGGCTTGAAGTTATCACAGCCGAAGGCAAAACGATCAGAGAACCGATCCGGGTGCGGGTAAAATAGCTTTGCTGAAATTATATTTTCATTTAATTCGTTGAATTATATACGGATAAAAAATGTAGGCAGAAAATATTTTATAATCAGTAATAAGATCATGAGATTAACTGATGAAGAAATTTATCAGAAACAGTCGGTCGGCAGACGATTCGTGAGGGTTTCTGATGCAACCAGGTTTTTAACGTTCGCTGCTAATTCATTCATCTGCTCTATTGGGATATGCATCGTAGGATTCATTTTTCTGTTACCTGCACATGGTAATGCACAAGATCATCGCCTGCCAATCTTTCAGGTTGATGAGAGCCGGTATGAAATGAGAAATTATGATGAGGCGGGCGAACTGCAATTTTACCAGGTTTTTAATACCGGCCTGGTCAGTAAAAATGATGACATGTATCATCTTCCGATTGAAATGTACTCATATAATGAAAAGGGAGAACTGCAAGACAGCACGAAAGCAATTTACTATTCTCAGCCCGGTGATAAGGTTTTGGTTTTTTTCGTTTATCCTTTTACCGATTATTCAGAAGGAACTGAAATAAAAGTAGATCTCAAGGAGACCAGCGCCATCTACCCGGCGGAACCGGATACCGGCTGGCAGATGTCGCCTGTTGAATTTAACATGTTTATTGATACAGGTCTGACCAGTTTTTTAGGAGGCGAAAGTGAGGTCAGGATATCAAACCGCCATATTGCTGTCAATGATACATTGAATTCCGGAGAGTACCAGGTAAATTCAAGAATTGATCTGCAGCTATCACTGCTGGATGTTAAGGTGAAAGAGTTTTATTACAACGTAACAGAAATTGTAGACAGAAAAAAAGGAGTCATCCGGCAGGAGTTCAGGGCAGATGACGGAAGTTATTTTATTGTCCGCAGGATCTGAGTTCGAAATTAAGAGGAGGAAAAAAGTGGAGCATAACAACAATCATGAAAATCATTCCCATCATGAACATCACAAAATGATGGTTCGTGATTTCAAGTTCCGGTTTTGGTGGGTGCTCGGGCTTACTATTCCTATTCTTGCACTCTCACCAATGATTCAACAATTTTTACAGGTTGACTGGCGGTTTGCGGGAGATACCTACCTGTTGTTTGTTCTCTCTTCGATTGTCTACCTGTTTGGTGGATGGCCGTTTCTGACAGGGCTGGCAGATGAGTTAAAGAAAAAAGAGCCCGGCATGATGACCCTCATTGGTCTGGCTATTTCCGTAGCTTTCATCTATAGTACTTTTGTTGTATTTGGATTTGAAGGTGACCTTCTCTATTGGGAGCTTGCCACCCTGGTAGCCATCATGCTGCTGGGTCACTGGATTGAAATGCGGTCTGTAATGAGTGCTTCCGCAGCTCTCGAAAAACTGGCAGAATTGATGCCCGGTGAAGCACACAGGGTTAAGGAAGATGGTGACACCGAAGATGTTCCTGTTGAA
Organism: uncultured Balneolaceae bacterium; assembly: GCA_964449075.1. Taxonomy (GTDB): domain Bacteria; phylum Bacteroidota; class Rhodothermia; order Balneolales; family Balneolaceae; genus CAYVBJ01. The sequence goes on along the minus strand of CAYVBJ010000020.1, from coordinate 34,873 downwards.
GAACTTGAAAAGGGAGATCACGTTCTGATTAAGCCGGGAGAGAAAATACCGGCCGATGGTGTAGTGCTAAAGGGCGAATCAAGTGTAAACGAAGCGATGCTTACCGGTGAGTCAAAGCCGGTTGCCAAAAAGAAAGAGGACGAGGTAATTGGCGGGTCTGTGAACGAAAAAGGATCCCTTACCATAGAAATAAGTAAAACGGGAGACGATTCCTATTTATCGCAGGTCATGAACCTGGTGCGGGAAGCGCAAGAGAGCAAATCCAAAACCCAGGACCTTGCAAACAGGGCTGCCTTTTGGCTCACAATCATTGCGATATCAGCAGGCTTAATAACGTTTGCAGCGTGGGTACTTTTTTCAGGCCAGGAGTTCAGTTTTGCCATGAACAGAACGGTAGCCGTGATGGTTATCACGTGTCCGCACGCATTGGGGCTGGCAATTCCGCTTGTTGTTTCTGTCTCTACAAGTCTTGCCGCTACAAATGGATTTCTCATCCGGAACAGGGTTGCCTTTGAGCAGGCACGCAACCTTCAGGCTGTTATTTTTGATAAAACGGGTACACTTACTGAGGGAACCTTTACTGTAACGGATATTCTCAATTTTACCGATGAATATACAAACGATGAAATTCTTACACTTGCCGCTTCCCTGGAGTCCAATTCGGAACACCCGATTGCAAAGGGAATTATGGAAAAATCCGAAAACAGAATGGAGGTGGAAAAGTTCGATTCCATTACAGGTAAAGGGATTGAAGGGATTGTTGACGGAAAAGAGGTAAAGGTGGTCAGTCCCGGTTATATTCATGAAAATTCAATGAATTACCCGGAAGAGACAGTAGAAGAGAAATCCTCCGAAGGCAAAACTGTTGTATTCGTTATAATAGAGAGTACCCTCGCCGGCGCCATTGCTCTCGGTGATGAAATACGCGAACAATCCCGGCGCGCTATACATGCATTGCATGAAATGGGCCTGGAGTGTGTGATGCTGACCGGAGACAACCGGCAAACGGCAGAATTTGTAGCAAAAGAGCTTGGAATCGACCAGGTATTTGCCGAGGTACTACCGGATGAAAAAGCGGATAAGGTGAAAGAGGTTCAGGCCAGCGGCAAACTTACCGGCATGACCGGCGACGGAGTGAATGATGCCCCTGCACTTGCCCGGGCTGATGTTGGAATAGCAATCGGTGCCGGTTCGGATGTGGCTGTGGAAACCGGTGATATCGTGTTGGTAAAAAACAACCCGGAAGATGTTGTAAGTCTGATCAAACTATCGAAAGCTACCTATGGCAAAATGGTCCAGAATTTGTTCTGGGCTACCGGTTACAACGTGGTTGCTATTCCCCTGGCAGCCGGCGCTCTATTTGCATGGGGAGTTATTTTGAGTCCGGCCGTGGGGGCAATTTTAATGTCGCTGAGTACAGTTATTGTGGCCGTTAATGCAAGATTTTTAAAGATGGAGTGATAAATGTAACCCCTTGGAATTAGTTGATAATAAGAGAGGAAGAAATGCTAAAAATTTTAGATAAATCGAAATCAAACATACAAAACAAGAGGAATACAATGAAGAACACAATTATATTCATTCTCACTTTATTTGCGATAAGTTTTATTTCATGCACAGTAATCGCCCAGCAAAGTAAAGAAGAGCTGAAAGAGGAGATAAATGAGATATTATCGGATTCGGTTAAGCAAAGTGTAGCAATGCAAATAATCGCAGAGGAGTCAAAAATGCGATACAATATGATGAGTCATATAAGAAAACAGATGATGAGGGAAATGGATGAAATGCCTGCCTCTGAAATGATTGAAAATTTACGGGATGGTATGAATTATGAGGAGAGGATGCTGCGTATGAGAATGCACAGAGAGATGATGCGTGCTATGATGAATGAAGAAGAAATTTTACAGCAAATGGATGGTAACCAGGATATGAGAGATATAATGATCATGCATATGATGTGGATGCAAATGATGCAAGATGGTGAAATGATGAGCAGATAAACAAAAAAGCAGGAAAATATTTTTTTGAAGATGGAGTAATATGTGAGTAAGTAATCAGGATTGATTATCGGAGTACGTATAACACTAAAACAATAAAAACAAGATAGAGATAGTATTATGAAAACAATGAGATATATTTTTACCGCACTTATAACAACTGCTTTTCTTTGCAGTGCACTATATGCACAGGAGAAGCAGAGTACTGAAAAAAAAGAACAGATGATGGAGATGATGCAGGATTCCACAATGCGCTCAATGATGATGGAGCAAATTGCCAACAATCCGGAAATGCGTCAGGAAATGATGAGTCACATGAGGCAACAAATGAGAGGAAATATGCAGCAAATGGACCGCTCTCAAATGATGCAGAATATGCAAAGGATGAAAGACAATCCTGGAATGAGGGAACGTATGCAAAAGCATATGAAAATGATGCAGGCAATGCTGGAGGGAGAGATGGAACAATCAGAAATGATGGAAATGATGGATGACCCTGAGATGATGAGCATGCACATGACATGTATGCAAATGATGCAGGGGAATAAGATGAATAAGAAACAGGGAAAAATGAAAGGACGGGATTCCCGGGATAACAACCAGCAATAAAAAAGCAACAGGTGCCATGTTTAAAAATGCATGGCACCAACTAAAAAACAGGAGATAAGATGCATGCATTTGATGGATTTGGAGGCGGATGGATGATGATTATTTGGTTGATACTAGTCATCTTATTAGCAATTGTACTGGTAAAAGTAATTATGAACAGCAGCGATAAAAAAAGAGATGAATCACCGATGGATATCCTGGAAAAAAGATATGCCAGGGGTGAGATTGATAAGGAAGAGTTTGAAGAGAGAAAAAATCAGCTTCTTAAGTAGATCCTGATGATTTTTTTGAAACGAAGAGAATCATAAAAAATGGTTACAAGAAATCATTCATAGTTTATATTATCCGAATACGGATTAATAATTTCAAATCGGGTAGACCATAATAACCGGTAGTAATCAATGAAAATCAGGCTGAATAAACGTACAAAGTTTATCATTTTATGGGCTTTCGTGCTGCATACTCTTTGGGAATTTGGTCAGTGTGTATACCTGTATGATATGTGGGATTGGCCTTTTTGGGAGGCCACGCTCTGGATGTGGGGAGCAATATTTGGTGACATACTCATTGTGTTGATTCTCTGGAAAGCAGCATGCAGCTTGATCTCATCAGTATCTTTTGATTTACCGGGGTTAAAAGGATATACGGTGTTGCTGGTCATTAGTTTTTTGGCCAGCATTTTTTTAGAGTGGGCAGCTATTTACCTCAACTTATGGGAATACACAGCAGAAATGCCAACACTGAATATTTTCAATCATCAAGTTGGTCTTTCACCGATTCTTCAGATAACATTTTTGCCTGCATTGAGTATTTATTTTGCAGAGCGGTTTTATGGGGAGCAGAAGGTATAAACGGATCGTCTGAAAGATATTATTTAATACCGGAAATTTAATCCCCGCTTTCCTTTCAGCCTTTCCATAAACCCGTTATATTGTATCCGAAACAGAGCCAATCGAAATTTGACAGTAAAAAGAGAAGAGCATTTTATGGATTTACAGATTGAAGGAAAAGTTGCAAAAATTTTGGAAGAGCAATCGGGAGAAAGCAAGAACGGTCCGTGGCGCAAACGCGATTTTATACTGGAGACCGGCGGACAGTATCCCAAACAGGTATGTATCACACAGTGGGGTGATAACATTGACCAGTCGGAAGTGAAAGAAGGTGAACAGGTTACGGCTTCTATTGATATTCAGAGCCGTGAGTACAATGGAAAGTGGTATACAGACGTTAAGGCATGGAAAATTGATAAAGCGGGTCCGTCAGCGTCACAGCCGGTTCAGGAAGAATCGTTTGATCCCGGCAATATTCCTGAAGACATCGATGATGAACTGCCATTTTAAATTAGCAGGAATGAATCAGGGATTATCGGGTGTTTATCCATTTATGATAATTTAAATTACAACTACTGATTTTTAACAATACCATTATGGGCAATAAAAAGTTTCTTTTACTCATCCTGTCGCTGGTTATCGCCAGTACACTTTTTTGGGGATACATGTTTTACAACGGAAATGAAGCTGCGGATTCCGGTGAGGTAATTGTTTCCTCAGATGCAGTTTCCGTAACGATGTACAGTTCTGAAGGATGCCAGTGTTGTGTGAAATGGGCGGATCATCTGGAAGATAACGGCTTTTCTGTTGAGACGATTAAAGTGAACAATCTCCTGGAGCTGAAATCCGAAAATGGCGTGCCGGGCGAACTCGCCTCCTGCCATACAGCATTTGTTGAAGGATATATAGTCGAGGGTCATGTTCCCGCTGAAGATGTAAAACGTCTGCTTGAGGAAAAACC
>CAYVBJ010000020.1:0-30376 GCA_964449075.1 uncultured Balneolaceae bacterium | reverse complement strand
TAGTCGAGGGTCATGTTCCCGCTGAAGATGTAAAACGTCTGCTTGAGGAAAAACCTGACGCTGCCGGTATCACAGTTCCCGGAATGCCAATAGGCTCACCCGGAATGGAAGGCTCTTATGTTCAAAATTACGATGTTATTTTGTTTGATAAAGATGGTAAAGAAGAGGTCTTTGCCAGGCATTAAGTGAATTTGAGTTGCTTCTGCCCTTTTTGATTTCCTTTCAATGTCAACATTCTCTTCCATGAGCTTCTTTTCATTAATTTAATAGTAAATGCTACTAAATCTGAGTTCATTTCCAAAAATGAGAATGCACTTACTTTAAATAATTATTGACCGTGAACAACTGCGGTAAATTTAAAGGGGCCGGCAGAAATTTCACAATACGTTCAGAAAATAAAGAATGTCCCTACAACTTATTTTGACCTCGTTCGTAATTGATATAAGATTCTTAATGTAAAGTTGTTGCTGTAAGTTTTGCAATGTAAGAAGCTGCTAACATGATAAGGTCTATTCTTTTTGTGTTTATTTTAATCCTTTCAGCCGGGATTGAAGTTGCTGAAACACAGCCTGTAATCCGGGGTAAAATTATTGATGCGGATACAAAAAAGCCCGTCCCCTTTGCGCATGTAATTGTCAGAAACGGAGACTCTGGTTCGGTCACCAAACCGGACGGCCGATTTGAGCTGAATATATCACAAAATGAATTACCGGATTCCCTTCTGATCAGCAGTCTCGGTTATCATGATAAAATTGTGGCCGCCGATACTCAAAATTACTTGTATGTGGAATTGATTCCACGCGTATATAAATTAAATGACATCTCAGTCAGGGTAACAGGAGAGCTCAGAAGAGACACTGTTGGAACAGAAACAGGCAATACAAATCTTTATGGCTGGCCTTCATTCAGCGGATCGGGATCCCGCGGTGATATGCTTTCCAGCTTTGCAATTCCGGTTACGTGGCCTCATAAAATTCCGTTTTCAATTGACAAAGCCAGAATCATGTTAAGTGAAGCCAATCAGGATACCCTTTTCATCAGGTTCAGAATTATGAGTAGAGATCCGCAAACGGGATTGCCTGATTCAAACCTGGTGAATCAAAATATCGTGGTCGCTAAATCCAAAAGCAGCGGCTGGGTAGAGTTTGATCTTGAAACTGGTCAGTATTGGTTCAGTGAGAAGGAGATATTTTTGGTCTTTGACTGGATCTCCGATGGCGGGTCTGACAAATATATCGCACCGATGTTTGCTCACAAGCCTGGTTCAGGCCACTATTTCTTTTATAAACATGCTACGGGCGGCTCCTGGTCGCGTCATGAAAAAGAGCTGGTTTATACGGTTTTTGGTATGTATTAGAGGTTTTTGTCAGGCACTTGTATCGTGTCGCTGATGAAACGCCGGGTTAGTGAAAGGAGCATTGAAAAGTTGAGCGGAGCGCACCGAGCGAAAGAGATTCCGTCGTAAGTGAAACCCCGACAGTTGGATATATAGCTAAAGATAAGTGTATTATTCTGCCGGGGTGAAAACTGAAAACTGAAAGGTGAAAAAAGATCAGATTACATTATTTTTTGTGAGATATCCCGGCTAAAGTTGTCTCTGTTTCTATTTATAGATCTTGAATGTTCCGATCCTGGAGAAATAATCTTTGGCAGCGGCCCTTACTTTGGGTGATAACAGGATGGCAGAAGATACCGTTGGAATTGCCATTACAGCGAACATGCCGTCAATCAGGTTAATGACAGCATCTATCGACGCTACTGCTCCGAACACAATCGACACTACATAGAAGTAATTATACCAGTGCTGACGTTCTGCCCCGATTAAAAAACCAAGGCATTTTGTTCCGAAGTAGGAATAGGTGAGCATTGAGCTGATAGCGAATATAGCAACTGAAAAAGTGAGCAGATATGCACCATAAATCCCAAAAACATCATTAAAAGCAAGAAGTGTCATGGTTACGCCATTAGCTTCGGTTCCCTGCCACACGCCGGTTACAAGAATAGCCATGGCAGTCATGGTACAGATGATGATAGTATCAATGGCAGGACCCATCATGGCAACAAGACCTTCGCGAATAGGCTCTTTTGTTTTGGCCGCGCCATGGGCAAGCGAACCGGTTCCGATACCAGCTTCATTTGAAAACGCACCCCGCTGTATTCCAATCACAATCAGAGATCCGACAGCTCCGCCCATAACAGCCTCGCCGGTGAACGCATCAACAAATACGAGTTTAAAATAGTAGGGAATTACATCGATGTGAAAGCCAAGGATTATCAGTACAGATGTAACATAAAAGACTACCATAAATGGAACGAGGCGGGCGGCCACATGGCCAATTCTTTTAATACCGCCAAAAATAACGAGAGAAACAATAACTGTAAGCACAAGACCTGTTCCCAAATCGGCTCCGAAATGAGATGCTTCGGAAGCAATACCGTTGGGTATGTAGATAACATCGCGTAAAATCTGGGTAAGCTGATTTGCCTGGAAAATGGGAAGCGGACCAAAAAGGCCGCCCAGTGTGAATAAAATAGCGAGCGGTTTCCATTTTTTGCCCAGCCCTTCCATGATAACATACATGGGGCCGCCCTGAATATCACCCCGGGAATCCTTTCCACGGTACATGATTGACAGGCTGCATGTAAAAAATTTGGTGGCAATCCCGACCACTGCACTGATCCACATCCAGAAAAGAGCTCCGGGCCCGCCCATAAATATGGCAACGGCAACCCCGCTGATATTCCCAAGTCCAACTGTAGCTGCAAGGGCACTTGAGAGAGCCTGGAAATGGTTGATATCACCCGGATCATCAGGATCATCATACCTGCCACTCAGCAGTTCAAGGGCATGCTTAAAGTAGAGAAATGGTGCGAACCTGGAATAGATCACAAAATATAATCCGCCGCCGACAAGCAGTATTACCATCGGCATTCCCCACATGAAGCTGGAAAACTCTGCTAAAATTGTTTCAATAAAATCCAAGTGTGTAGAATTTAGAACTGATCAGTCAACAAAATGAGGAGGAATATACACGTTTTGACCCGGATTTTTCAAATTAGTTAAATGGGAACAGGAATCCTGCTGTAACACCGATGTCCGGGGCTCCATCATCAATACCTACAATGAGACCGCCGCGAATGTGGCCGATATCCCTGAGTTTATAATCGGCCCCGCCGCTGATTGCTGCGTAATCGGTTTCGCTTTCGATTAAAAGCTCACCTACCACGTTTACACGTTCAGCAACATTTACGATGGAGCCCAAACCAACCCCAACAGATAACTCCCTGTCATCATCAAAACCCATTTCAATAATATTGAACTGAAGATTACCAGTCAGGGCTACCTTTTCACTTACAACATGCCGTACTGCACCGTAAAAGCCAAAATTGAAATTTTCTTCGCCCGCGGATTCTGTTCCGATCGGCAGTGTAAAGAAAGTACCGGCGGCTATTGATATTTCTTCAATATCGAAAAGATAACGCCCGGTTAAAAAAAGGTCGCTAACACCCGATTCACTGTTCCCGAAACGGGGATTTGCATTTACAAATCCGAAAGATCCTTCTGCTTCAATCTCAGGAGTAAATGTATATCCGCCTCTTGCATTAAGCCTGGTAAAATCAACGAAATCAAAATCACCAAAAAAGAAATTGCCATTCACATAAGGTGTGCCGGTAATCCTGGCATCCTGAAAATAGGACTGGAAAAGCCGGACATCATCAAACCCGGATTTTTGAGCATACAGATTTGTATTGCTAACTGAAGTGATAAAAAATAAAAAGAAGATGCTTGTTAGAATTTTTTTCATAGAGATAATTTTACGATGTTAAATAAAAGTCAGTTGTTAAATATATTGCTATTAACGGATTTATGAGAGAACAGTTCCATTTAAATTTAAAATATACTCTTTTTAAAAGCATGATCAGACTAAACAAAACAAAAAAATTAATATGTTAACCGGCAAGCACGAAATATCTTGAAATTCCACTTAATATAAACTGAACACTGATGGCGAGCGCAATAAAACCCATCATTCTTGTCATCACATTTAATCCGGTCGGACCAAGATAATCAGCCAGCCTGGGTGCAACCCGTAAAATCACGTAAGCTGTAAAAACCACAAGTATAATCGCAATCGTATTAACAACATAATCGGTGACGTTAGCAGCTTGCGAGGCAAGTCCGATCACCACAGCAATGCTCCCGGGTCCCGAAAGTAGCGGAAGAGCGAGCGGACTGAACGAAATATCCTCTTTTTCCATAGCGGCAGCCTGGCCTTCTTTGCTTAACTTTTTTTCTCCGCTGTCTGGTGCAAGCATTGAATAAGCCGCTCTCATAATAATAAGTCCGCCGGCAATTCTGATTCCGGCAAGGCTTATTCCGAAAAAGCTAAGCACATAAGTACCGATAAATAAAAAAACCGCGAGAATGCCAAACATGTATAGAGACGCTTTTTTGGCGGTCCGGATTCGGTCCTCTGTGCTGTCTTTTTCTGTTAATGCAACAAAAACAGGCATTGCGGCAAATGGATTTACCACGGAAAAAAGTGAGCTGAAGCTTGCAAATAACAGTGCACCGATGCTTAAAAAAAAGCTGGAGATTTCTATATTTTCTGAAATAATTTCAAACATGGCTCAAAGATACGCAGCAGTATTGCCAATATGAATGATGAATAAATAAGTTTTTGAATTTTTATATTGTCCCGGCAACACATAAAAAATTCATTCAAATTGAATAATCATGCATACGGAAGATATTCTAAAACAGGCGAAGAAAATTATAAACAGCAATGAAGATAGAGAAACGGTGCTTTTAAAAATATGTGAGTTGCTGAACCACAAAGTAGATGCTTTTGACTGGACGGGCTTTTATCTTGTTTCCGATCAAAAAGAGAAGATGCTTGAACTTGGCCCCTATGTAGGCGAAGAAACGGACCATACTCAGATTCCCTTTGGCAAAGGTATATGCGGACAAGCTGCAGAAACTCTGGATACGTTTGTTGTACAGGATGTTAGCGAGGCAGACAATTATCTTGCATGCAGTATTCATGTAAAATCAGAAATTGTAGTACCGATTATGAAAAATGGCGAATTTGTGGGGGAGCTGGATATTGATTCGCACAAGAGAAACGCAATCACACCCGAATTAAAAAAATTATGTGAAAATATTTGCAATGAACTTGTTTCCATTTTTTAAATTATTATTTTAATTACAAATAATTTATTGTCCGATCCATTAAAATGTACCATTACTTTATAGACTGATTTAAACATTTTATCTATTATCACAGAGTATAGAAAAAAGCTTTTATTATTCTGCGTTGGATTAAAAGAGTAACTGACTATTAACTTTACTGTTAAAATACAGATTAACGAATATGGACTATTCAGCGTTGGTGAATGCCATAAAAACCGGGGACACTGCTACTGCCAACAGGTTATGTAATGAAGCTACACCAATTTTAAGACGATACCTGATGGCGAGAATGGGAGCTCCTAAGCAGGATGCGGAAGATTGTGTACAGCTGATGTTTGAATATATCATAGAGAGAATTAAAAACGATGAGTTTCACAATCCGCCGGCTCTTCTATCCTATATGCTGACAGCCTGCCGCCATAATTACATTCGAATGATTAACGAAAATAACCGGGAAATCGTTAATGAAATCAACGACCCGTCAGTGGATTCCGATCAAATTTGGAACCTTATTGATGAAGATAAACAACGGGTACTCGAGTACTGTATGACTAAAATGAACAAAAACTATCAGCGGATGGCGCGTTTTCTTTTAAAGCATCCGAACGCAGAAACAGATGATTTAGCTGATTTTTTTAACATATCAGTTAATAACGCATGGACACGTAAACACAGAGTAATTAAAAGGTTAAGTGATTGTATAAAAAATAATTTGTAAAATTTTTAAAAAAAGGTGTAAGGAATTGACGAAAAAGAGTTCATACAGTTAAAGAGATGATTATTAACAGGTATATCAGATATTTACAGACATTGAAACAAGTAGAAAAAAACATCTCTTGAAACGTTCAATTAAAAGTGCGGCGGCACCATGAGCAAAATAGAAATAACGAAAAAAATCGATCGATATATTCGCGGCGATCTGAAGGATAGCGAAATAGATGAATTGTGGATTGAGTTTTTAAAAAATCCTGAGCTGTACCATTTATTTGAAACAGAACTGCTTCTGAAAGATCTTGGAAATAAAAAATATGGCGAAGCTGTGCCTTCAGACTCTGGCAACTCTATATTTAAAACCTACAAAATGCAGTTTTTCGCTTTTGCGGCTATCATAACTCTTTCATTCGGAATATTTATGATCACTATGTTACAGCCCGCCGATATCAGGAGTTTTGCAATTGAAAGTATTCATCCTGATGAAATCATAGGTTCAGATAATTTTCGTTCGAATGAACAGAACAGATTGAGTTCTGCTCTTTTATTAAACAGGGGACTTGAGGCTGCCTTAGAGAACAGGATCGATGATGCAGTTGCTCTTTTTGATTCTGTATTGACTAATGATCCCGGGCCTTTACAACAGCTCAGGGCGCATTACAACCTTGGCATTTTATACTACAACAATGGTCAATACCAGGCATCAGTTGAATCATTTGAAATTATAGATATCAATCTGGTTGAACAGAGTTACATGAAAGAAAAAATAATGTGGTTCCTGGGAAATGCCATGCTTCAAAATAATCAACTCAAAGAGTCTGAAGAGGTATTTAAGCGGGTGGTTGAAATGAATGCCAGATATTCAGAAGAGGCATCAAAAGTAGCAGAGCAGCTGCAAATAGAACTACAGTCCCAAAATTGAGATCAGGCTGTCAATCTTTTCTTCCGGCAATGGGCAGTGGTTCATTCAAATCTTCGGTGTGATGCATCAGCGCGCGGTGTGTTGCAATTTTTTTATCAGATTTACCCCTCTTCACTTTTTGATAACTGCCATCAGGTAAAAGCATCCATCGCTGCCTGTTATCTCTCAGATAGACATTAAAAAGAAACTGCAGGTACTTTTTCAGGTCCACATGCTCTATGGGAGCAAGTACTTCTACCCTTGCATCCAGATTTCGATGCATCCAGTCGGCGGAACCGATATAATAGTGCTCTTCTCCGCCGGAGTAGAAATAGTAGCAGCGTGAGTGCTCCAGGAAACGGCCAATTATAGCGTGTACCCTGATATTCTCACTCAGCCCCTTTTTGCCGGGAATCAGCCGGCATACACTTCGTACAATGAGGTCTGTCTGAACACCGGCTGCTGAGGCTTCATAAAGTTTTTGAATGATCAGTGAATCTTCCAGGTTGTTCATTTTGCCTATAATTCTTGCTTTTCGCCCTGCTTTGGCTTCGGCTATTTCGCGATCAATCAGATCATATATAGTTTGTCTCATATAACGTGGTGCAACAATCATTTTTTGATAGGATTGATCAGGAGCATAACCTGTAAGGAGGTTAAAGATTTCGGATATGTCGGAGGCAATTTCTTCATCACATGTAAAAAAACCAAAATCTTCATACAGCTGTGCTGTATCCGGGTGGTAATTTCCTGTGCCTATATGAACATACCGGCGAAGCCCGTCAGGCTCATCACGAACAACGATCGTTATTTTAGAATGTATCTTCAGGCCGGCAATGCCATACGAGACATGGACTCCTGATTTTTCGAGTCTGTGAGCCCATTCAATATTACGCTCTTCATCAAATCTTGCTTTTAATTCCACAAGAACAGCGACCTGTTTGTCATCCTCTGCCGCCTGCATCAAAGCATGCATCACGGGCGAATTGCTGGATGTGCGGTAGAGTGTCTGTTTTATTGCCAAAACATTCGGATCTCTTGAAGCCTCTTCTACAAACCGCTGAGTGGATGTCTTAAAACTGTGGTATGGATGATGTACAATAAAATCACCCTTCCGGATAATTTCAAAAAACCCGGGGGATTCTTCATCCATTTCATGACGGAGAACCGGGTGAAGTGTGGGGGTCCAGGGTTCATACCTCAGGTGATGAAAGCCTTCGAGGTCGTACAGCTGGATGCAGTCGGCCAGACCGAGAGGCCCCTTCATCTCAAATACATCCTTTGGATGGATTTGCAGATTTTTGATGAGGTATTCTTTCATATCAGCCGGTGTATCCGAATCCAGCTCGAGCCTCACGATATCGGCAAATCGTCTTTCCCTCAATTCATCTTCAATCATTTCAAGCAAATCATCAGCCTCCTCTTCGTTCCGTTCAAGATCGGCATTGCGGGTCAGCCTGAAAATATTTGCTGAAAGTATCTCCATTCCCGGGAAAAAACGCTGCATTTTATGGCGTATAAGATCACTTATCGAAACGAGAACTACTTCCTTTTCAGATACATTGACTTGTATCCAGCGCGGAAGATTGGCCGGAATTTTTATCCGGGCAAAACGGGTCTCCTCCGAGGAGGGATTTTTCAATTTGATTGCAAAAGAACGGCTTTTATTTGAAATAAAAGGAAACGGATGGGTCTCATCTACAGCCAGTGGTGTAATAATTGGATATAAATGTTTATTGAAATAGGTATCTGCAAACGATTTTTCACTTTTGTTCAGTTTCCCGATACTTTTTATGTAAACATTGTGCTTCCTGAGCTCAGGCAGGAGCTGATCAAAGTAACAATCCCGGTAAGCCCGGATCATTTTTTTTACTTCACTCCGTATTTCGTTCAGTTGTTCTTTGGGAGTTCGTCCGTCAACAGTCAGGTCTTTTACACCGGCATGCAGCTGCCTTTTTAACCCGCCGATTCTTTTTTGGAAAAACTCATCCAGGTTGGAACAGACAATCCCAATAAATTTAATTCGCTCAAAGAGGGGAACACTATTATCCTCAGCTTCTGATAATACTCTCCAGTTAAACTTTAGCCAGCTCAATTCATAGTTAAAGAAATAATCGGGCCCGAATATTTTGAGTTCACTTGCTCTGAAATCCTTCTGGAGCCCCTTTTGAACCAGGACTTCATTTTTTTTTGGATTAGCAAGACTCTTACCATGTTTGGTTTTTTGGATCTCAAGCGGATCTTCCTGTAACTCGTCTGGTGAAAATGACTCCTTTGGCATAGATTCAAAAATTTGTATTTGTTTACAGTATATTTAACCAAGTTAATAATTATACTTTAACTTAATATAAATGGTTCTACCGGAAATATTAATTACAAAGAGGACAAGAATCACGTGCAGAATCCGCTTTTAAATCCTGCAGAAAAAGAAGAAGCCTTTGAATCAAATATAAGGCCGTCAACTCTCGAAGAATTTATCGGGCAGAGAAAAGTTATCAGTAATTTACAGGTATTTATACAGGCTGCCCGAAAAAGAAATGAGGCTTTGGATCACGTTATTCTATCCGGTCCGCCCGGTCTCGGTAAAACCACGCTTGCTTATATTATCGCACGGGAGATGGGTGTTCAAATCAGGCCAACAACAGGTCCGGTACTTGAAAAACCGGGCGACCTGGCCGGAATGCTTACAAACCTGGAAGAGGGAGATGTTCTGTTTATAGATGAGATTCACAGACTTAACCCGATAATTGAAGAGTATCTTTACTCTGCCATGGAAGATTACAAACTGGATATTGTTATAGATTCCGGGCCAAACGCAAGAAGTGTTCAGATAGAGCTGAACCGTTTTACTCTTGTTGGAGCAACTACCCGTAAAGGATTGCTTACCTCTCCGCTCAGGGCACGGTTCGGCATTGATATGAGACTCGATTACTATGATGTGGAGCTCCTTCAGCGAATAGCATTGAGAACTGCCCATATCCTGAATTTTGGTATCACAGAAACGGGTGCCCATGAAATAGCGCGCCGGAGCCGCGGCACACCACGAATCGTAAATAAATTATTGAGAAGAACACGGGATTTTGCACAGGTAGAAGATCTTGATTCGATCAATAAGGAGATCGCAGATAAAGCACTGAACGCCCTTGACGTAGATGAAAATGGTTTGGATGATATGGATTCCAGAATATTGAGGGCGATCGTTGAGAATTACGATGGAGGCCCGGTTGGACTTGGCACACTTGCAGTTGCAGTAGGTGAAGATAAAGGGACGATCGAGGAAGTATATGAGCCCTACCTGATAAAAGAAGGATTTATGCAGCGTACTCCTAAAGGCAGGGTTGCTGCCGGAAAAGCATATCAGTACCTGGGAATTAGCCGGGGGAGCAGTGAGTCGGATCTTTTTTCCGGATAAAAATTTACAGCATGAACCATTTAAAGAATGTGGAAGAAAGCCCGAATTTTCGTAGATTCAGCACTTAAAAAAAAATCTTACAAAACTAATAAACATATTAATGAAACATCTATTTACATCCGAATCCGTATCAGAAGGTCATCCCGATAAAATTTCCGATCAGATTTCGGATGCTATACTGGATGCTATGATTGGCCAGGATCCGGAATCTCGGGTGGCCGTGGAAACACTGGTAACAACCGGGCTTGCGGTCGTGTCTGGAGAAGTAAGAACAGAAGCCTACGTGGATGTACAGGAGATTGTGCGTAATGTTATACGGGATATCGGCTACACAAAAGCAAGCTACCGGTTTGACGCTGACTCCTGCGGTGTGCTTTCAACCATCCATCAGCAAAGTCCGGATATTGCACAGGGTGTGGATTCCGGAGATAATAAACTTCAGGGAGCCGGCGACCAGGGGATGATGTTTGGATATGCCTCCAATGAGACGGAAGCACTGATGCCTTTTGCCATTCACTACTCGCATCTTTTATTAAAAAAACTTGCACACATCCGAAAAGAGACTGCACTGATGTCGTACCTCGGCCCTGACAGTAAAAGTCAGATTACCGTTGAATATGGCGAGGACAGAAAACCGAAAAGAATTAATACCATTGTTCTTTCCACCCAGCATGATGAAGGTATTGATCAGGCCCAGATCAAAGCGGATATAAAAAAGCATCTTGTTGGTAAAACTCTTCCTGAGGATATGATCGATTCAGATACGATTCTGCACGTTAACCCGACAGGAAAATTTGTTGTCGGTGGTCCGCACGGAGATACCGGTTTAACAGGCCGTAAAATTATTGTGGATACTTATGGCGGCAAAGGCGGACATGGCGGCGGAGCTTTTTCTGGAAAAGATCCGTCAAAAGTTGACCGGAGCGCGGCCTATGCGAGCCGCCATATCGCAAAAAATGTAGTTGCGGCAGAACTTGCTGAAGAGTGTCTTGTGCAGGTAGCCTATGCAATCGGTATACCGTATCCTGTTTCAGTTAACGTTTATACCTACGGAACCGGAAAAGTTCATGACACAAAACTTGCAGAAATTATTCACAATACCTTCGACCTGACGCCATCAGGAATTATAGACCGGTTTAACCTGAAGCAGCCTATCTATCAAAAAACAGCTGCATATGGTCATTTCGGACGCGATGAATTTCCCTGGGAGAAAACAGATTATATTGATAAGCTCCAGAATGCCGTTTGATGTATAGATAAGAGGCCTTTGGTATCTATCTGCTTGAGAGTTTGATCTCATGATATCTTGCACTATACATCAGAATTGTAATGTAGAAGTTCTCATAACAAAATTCCGAAAGCCAGGAGTATCCTTATAAATGAAGCGATTTCTATTCATAACTTTTTTTGTTTTTCTATGCAATGGTTTGCCGGATCAGTACCTTAGAGCACAGCAGAAGGTCATTGTAAATAATCCTTATGCGAGTGTGGATTTTGAGAACAAAATTCACAAAGCAAATTTTCACACCCACACAACAAAGTCTGATGGTTCCCAGGATCCGGATGTTGTGATCGATGGATATCACAGCGAGGGTTACAGTATTCTTGCTCTTACGGATCACAATCATGTAACCTGGCCCTGGTTCGATTTTGGCAAAAACCCGGAGGAGCTGGAGATGCTGGCTGTACCCGGAAATGAACTTTCCAGGCATCATCATAACCTGAGCCTTTTTACACTCTATCCATACCCGGTTCGTGAGTGGCCAACCCGGAAACTTAAGGTCTCCCTAAGGGAAGTAAGTGAAAGCGGAGGATTAAATATTCTGGCTCATCCCGGAAGGTACTGGGACATGGACGGTGAAGATATTCCGGATGACGCTCTGAAAGAATATGTAAAACTTTTCCGGAAGTTTAATTTACTTATCGGAATGGAAGTACACAACCAGGAAGACCGCTATCCGCGCGATCGTAAGCTCTGGGATGCGCTGCTTGAAGAGTTAATGCCGGACCGAACGGTTTGGGGGTTTGCCAACGATGACAGCCATCAGAAAGCTCATATCGGGTTAAACGCAAACCATTTCCCCCTTAATAATCTGTCCGAAAGTTCAGTTCGGGAAGCCATGCTTCAGGGTAAGTTTTATTTCAGCTCAGTTACAACTCACCCGGAAGATGAAAGAGATCCAGGCCGGGTGCCGGTTATTACAGCTGTACATTATGATGACAAAGTAAATACGCTTACACTGACAGCTGAAGCAGATGGTGAGCCGGTTAATGAGAGTCATTATACCTGGTTTTCAAACAGGGGTGAAATCGTTGCGAATGGCTCCTCCATCAATCTTGATGAAACTCAGGATCTCACTACATATCTTCGTGCAGAAATCCGCGGGCCCGGCGGTGTAACCTACACACAGCCATTCGGGCTTGGTGATAAGAACAACTTTTTTCCCGCGACACGAGGGAAGGAATAACCCATCCCAGCGGCGTAATGATTCGTTGCGCACAGCAATGGATTATATACGCCGCCTATTTTTAAAAACGCAGCCTGTCATCCTGAGAGATCCCGATAGCACTAATTAAACTACAGGTAAAGTATTTATACTGTCGGGAGAATCGAAGGATCTCATTCTTACAGGTTTTATCCAAACATTGGTCACTATCAAAAAAATCTGCCGGCCCGCAGCAGATGTCGGGATTACGCACCCTTCGGGGCTTTATTAATCACATTTACATTTCTTACATAGCGCGGTGCGCTATGCTGTTGCTGTTACCCCGTTGGGGTAAACGTATTTCAGACAGAATGGTTCGCTTATGTTCCTTTACACGATCATGAATCCCAGGAAAATTGATCTGCAAATGTTTTTTATAGTAAGGTACGTTTAAATTGTTCAGAAACATCACAAACGGGAATCAAATTACTGTCTCGAAGCCTCTGGCAGAGTTCATTCGCAAATCTCCAACACTTCATTCATAATATGACACCGAAAAACAGGAATGTTTTGTCTTTTCATTTTTCTGCTCTACATTTCAGTCGTTTTTTAAACCAATCTAAAAAAGTGAGTCATGAAATACCTATACCGTATAACGAGCATGGTGCTCTTAACTTTTCTGCTGTTCGACTTTTCGGCTGCTCAGCAACAGACACATGTTTTCCAGGGAGCCGAAATATTACCCGTATCAGGAGACCCAATTCCTAATGGAGTACTGGTTGTTAAAAATGGAAAAATTGAGTCAGTTGGCCCTGAAGGTTCTGTCTCTGTTCCTTCCGGTGCTGTAGTAATTAATGTGTCAGGTAAAGTGATTATGCCGGGACTTGTTGATCCGCACTCTCATATTGGTGAAGGTGACGGCGGCGACCGTTCGGCAGCCATGCATCCCGATGTCAGAATCATGGATACCATCGATCCGCGGAGTGATACCTTTAAAAAAGCTCTTGCAGGCGGCATTACGTCTGTAAATGTGATGCCGGGATCCGGTCACCTGATGAGCGGACAAACCGTATACCTGAAGCTTCGTCCTGCCAACACAGTGGAAGAGATGTTGCTGTATGTAGATGAAGAGAATGAAATTTATGGCGGATTAAAAATGGCGAACGGAACCAACTCCATTCGTCAGCCGCCGTTTCCGGGAACACGAGCCAAGTCTGCGGCGATGATTCGTTCACTCTATCTGAAAGCACAGCAGTATCATGAAAAAATAAAAGATGCTGAAGGTGATCCCTCAAAAATGCCGGAACGGGATCTCGGGATGGAAACCCTGATTGAGGTGCTTGAGGGAAAGCGAATTGTTCACAATCACACCCACAGACACGATGATATACTTACGGCGATAAGACTTTCTCAGGAGTTCGGTTACCGGATGGTTCTTCACCATGTGAGTGAAGGCTGGAAAGTGGCTGATGAAATTGCGGAGGCAGGTGTGAAAGCATCCATTATTACCCTCGATTCTCCCGGAGGAAAAATGGAAGCAGTGGACCTGGCCTACAGAACCGGGGCCGTAATGGAAGAAGCCGGTGTCGATTTTGGCTATCATACCGATGACGGCATTACCGATTCACGTCTTTTTTTACGATCGGCCGCTTTCGGAATGCGTGAGGGAATGAGCCGTGAAAAAGCTCTCGAATCACTTACCATAGCCAATGCACGAATGATGGATATTGAAGATCGCACCGGAAGCCTTGACCCCGGAAAAGACGCCGACTTTATTATTCTTTCAGGTGATCCGTTCAGTGTGTATACAAAAGTGGAGCAAACCTGGGTGGAAGGCGAAAAAGTGTACGACTACTCAGATCCCAAAGACAAAAAATATGCAACCGGCGGTTACGATGTATTTCGTGGCAGTGGTTACGGACATCATGATCATGAAGGAGGAAAATAATGAACAAATTTAAATATCTGTGTGCACTCATTCTCTCAGTAACCCTGCTATCCCTGCAGGCGAACGCCCAAATTGCTGTTAAAGGAAATACAGTTCATACCATCAGCGGAAATACCATTACAAATGGTGTGGTTCTTGTGAAAGATGGAAAAATTGAACGTGTTGGCTCAGCCGACAGAGTCAGGATCCCAAACGGTTATACAACGTATGAAGCCGATGTGGTAACGCCGGGCCTGATCGATGTACATTCAGTTGTGGGTCTGGCCGGTATTTTCAACCAGGAACACGATCAGGATCAGCTTGAAACATCAGATGCCATTCAGTCGGATTTACGTGCACTGGATGCCTATAACGCAAGGGAAGAGCTTGTTATATTTCTGCGCGAAAAGGGAATCACCACCGTTCATACAGGCCACGGCCCCGGAGCAGTGGTATCCGGGCAGACCATGATTGTCAAAACCGCAGGTGAAACCATTCAGGAAGCTCTTGTAGATTCTGTGACAGCACTTGCGATTACCCTGGGCTCAGGTATCAGCAATGAATTCAGCAAACCGGGTACGAGGGCAAAAGCTGTATCCATGCTCAGACAAGAGTTGATCAAAGCCCGGGAATATGCAGAAAAACGGGCTTCTGATGATGAATCAAAACGTCCGGCGCGCAATTTACAAATGGAGGCGCTTGCAGATATGCTGGAGGGCAAAATTCATGCTCTTGTAACTGCTCACAAGGCAAGTGATATTATGACTGCGCTTCGTCTTCAGGAAGAGTTTGGATTCAGTTTATGGCTCGATGGAGCTGCTGAAGCATATCTTCTGACAGATAAGATAAAGGAAGCCGGTGTGCCAGTGATTGTTCATCCTACCATGATCCGAACCCGTGGCGATGCACAAAATGCAAGCTTTGAGACGGCCGGGATGTTGCATAAAGCGGGTATTCCGGTTCTGTTTCAGAGCGGGTTTGAAGGATATGTGCCAAAAACCCGCGTGGTTCTATTTGAAGCAGGAATTGCTGTTGCCAACGGTATGGATGCAAACGCCGCACTTGAAGCCCTGACACTGGATGCCGCAAAAATTCTTGGAATCGAGAACCGGGTTGGATCTATTGAGCGCGGAAAGGATGCCGATTTGGTGCTCTTTGACGGCGATCCGTTTGAATACACTACCAAAGCTACTCATGTAATAATTGATGGCAGAGTTGTGAAAGAGTGAAGAATAAATACATTTCGGACGACCGGGTAACATGAACTTTATATAGGTGTGCGAGCAATGATCGACATTATCACATAACCGACACATTTTGAGAGCGTGACTCCGGATTTTTCATTTGTTTAAAACAATATTTGAAGCCCGGAGTCTTTAAATAACATATCCCTATTAACAATAAGCGTTAAAACTAAAGCTAACATGTATTTCAGTACTACTGATGACAGTATCGAACTTCAAAAAATAAGAGATGACTTTTCCTATCTTCAAAACTGTTTTATTCAAATGCTTCTGGAAACGGGAGAGGATGAAATTGCTGATGTGCTTGATGACCGCAAAAGCCTGAAATCATTTGGAAATTCGGAGAAATTAAGCAAAGCTTTTACACTGAGTTTTCAGTTGATGAATATTGTGGAGGAAAATGCAGCTGTTCAGCTTCGCCGGAAACTGGAAGATGAATATGGATTGTCCAGAATCTCGGGTTTATGGGGAAGAACTCTCCAGGATTTAAAATCAACAGGCTTCAGCGATGAGCAAATTGCGGATGAACTGCCAGATATACGAATCGAACCTGTTTTAACAGCTCATCCGACTGAATCGAAACGGTCAACAGTTATTGATCAGCTGAGAGAAATTTACCTGCTTATGGTAAAACGGGAAAACCGGATGTGGTCTGAAAAAGAAATGGAACAGATCCGGGATGAAATACTGGCTGCCATGCAGCGACTCTGGATAACAGGACAGGTTTTTTTGCAAAAACCGGCTATTGAAGATGAACTTCGCAATGTGCTGCATTACCTGGTCAATATTTTTCCCAAGGTGCTGCCAATGCTGGATCAAAGAATCCGGACGGCCTGGGAAGAGACAGGTTTTGACCCCGACCTGCTTATGAACCGGCAACAGCTTCCGAAGATAAGTTTTGGAAACTGGGTAGGTGGTGACAGGGACGGCCATCCATTCGTTACTGCCGATGTAACACAAGATACCCTGCTGAAACTCCGCAAACATGCGCTTCTGCAAATAAAATCTGGTCTTAATGATCTTGCCCGTAAAATGAGTATTTCGTCATTTGAGGTAAATGAACCAGCCATACTGCGCGACCGGCTTGACAAACTTGCCGAAAGAGCGATTGACCCGGAAGAGGCGATCAGCAGAAACCCTGATGAACCCTGGCGGCAATACCTGAACCTTATGCAGCAACTGATTCCGATTGATGAAAATAATGAGCCGATACTAAAACCTGATTCAACTCATCACTATCAGTCAGCCGAGGAGGTGCTGGATGACCTTGATGTGCTGACTGAATCTTTGGATAAAATAAATACCCGGCTGATCAGTAAAACTGATGTTGAGCCGGTTGCAAGAAATATAGAAGCTTTTGGCTTTCATCTTGCTGCGCTGGATATACGACAGAACAGTCGTTTTCACGATGCGGCTCTTTCACAGCTGCTGAAAGAAGCCGGGATAGAGGATGGAGAAAATTTTGCCGGATGGCCTGAAGAAAAACGTCTGAAATTTCTCAATAACGAACTCAAAACATCACGTCCTTTTGTCCGGCACCGGCACGGTCTTGGTCCCGAAGCCGATGCAGTGCTTGCCTGCTACCGTGTGCTCTATAAATATATCCAACGGTATGGGAGCCGTGGAATCGGGTCACTAATTATAAGCATGACCCGAAGCCTGTCAGACCTGCTTATTGTCTACCTGCTCTGCAGGGAAGCCGGACTGATGATAAACCAAAAAGAGGGAATGACTTGCCTTTTGCCGGTTGTACCGCTCCTTGAAACGATTGAGGATCTTGAAAAAGGACCGGAAATTTTGGATGGCTTTTTGAACCATCCCATCACAAAACGAAGCATTGAATACAGGAAAGGGCGCCCGGGAGGAAGTAATTCCCAGCAGGTAATGATCGGTTACAGCGACAGCAATAAAGATGGCGGTATCCTGGCAAGTTTGTGGAGTTTAAATTTTGCCCAGAGAAAGCTGCATAAAATTGGCGAAAAACACGATATCAGGATTCGTTTTTTCCACGGGCGCGGAGGCACAATCAGCCGGGGAGCTGGTCCCACACATCGATTTATTGCGGGTCTCCCGCCCGAAACCATCCAGGGAGATATGAGATTAACAGAACAGGGAGAAGTGATTTCAAATAAATACGCCAACCAGGTTACAGCACTCTACAATCTTGAGTTATTGCAGGCGGGTACAACAGGCCTCACGTTCGGAGTGTTCGATAAAACAAATGTTGTTGCTGACGAATCAGAGGCTTCAAAAAATGACAGCTCTTCTAACCTGACAACCAGCCGGAAAAACCTTGAAAAAATAGTTGATCAGTTGTACGATTACAGCCTTGAAAGCTATCAGAATCTTGTCTATTCCGAAGACTTTGTTCGTTTTTTTGCACAAGCCACGCCTATTGATATTATTGAAGCAAGCAGAATTGGTTCGCGTCCTGCAAGACGTACCGGCAAAAGATCTTTTGAAGATCTGAGAGCGATTCCCTGGGTATTTAGCTGGAGCCAGAGCCGTTATTTTTTAACCGGCTGGTATGGAGTTGGCAGTGCACTTGATAAGCTTCAAAAGGAGAATCCTGAGGATTTCAATACGCTGAAGGAAAACGCAGTCAATTTTATGCCATTCCGGTATATCATCACAAATGCTTCTTCAGCTATAGCTCTAACCAATACTGAGATTATGAAAGAGTGGGCCGGCATGGTAGAAGACGAAGACTTAGCTGATCTGTATCTGAATAAAATAGTTGATGAATATCACAGAACAAGGGATATGCTGGAAACTTTGTACGGACACAGTCTCAGTGAACGGCGGCCGCGCATGCACAAAATGATTGAATTGAGATCAAAACGCCTTAAACCTCTTCACCACCTGCAAATAGAGCAGATGAAAACCTGGCGCAGGTTAAAAAAAGAAGGAATGGAAAATGAAGCAGAAGCCATGCTTCCCGACATGCTTCTTGTGTTAAATGCAATTAGCAGCGGGTTGGAAAGCACCGGGTGATCTGTTAAAAATCAGGGTTTTACGTAATCATAACTCACGAAGGCGAATTTTTTACTGTCAGGTGACCAGGAAGGTACGTTAATGGTTCCCTGTCCGCCGAAGAGTTCCACAACTACTTCAGGTTCACCTCCCTCAAGCGGCATCATACGCAATACTACATTCTTATCTGCCGGATGTCCTTCCACGGAAGCATCATAGGATAAAAAAACGATCCATTTGCCATCAGGTGAAGGGTGCGGAAACCAATCCCCATACTCTTCATTAAATGTTACCTGCTCAACCCCCGAACCATCCGGGCGCATGCGGAAAATTTTCATCACACCGGTTCTTACCGAATTAAAATAGATCCACTCTCCGTCCGGTGTATACTCTGCCCCGTCATCCAGTCCAGGCGCAGTTGTAAGCCGGGTCTCTTCCCCGCCATCCACAGATATTGCATAGATGTCGAAGTCGCCATTCCTGAGGGCGGGGTAAACAAGAGTATCCCCGTCGGGCGACCAGCCATGCCAGTAAGAGGGATCCTTGTCTGTAACTTGCCGCGGCGTGCCGCCTTCGGCCGGAACAATATAGATCAGGGATCCCCGCCCTTCCGGAGAATGGCTCAATACTATTTCTGATCCATCGGGAGAAAAACCGTGATCGTTATTGCAGTTGTCAGCAAAACCGGTGTCCAGCTTTTGGGGCTCTCCTCCCTCAACAGGCAGTGTGTAGAGACTGCCCCCGCTGTTAAAAAGAAAATAGCTTCCGTCGGGCGACCAGTTGGGTGCTTCAATATGTTCTTTTATACGGTACACCACTTTCCGCTCATTCGTCTCTATATTAAAAGTCTCCAGGCTGCTTTCAAGAACAAGTGTAGAATCAGGCACGGTGTAGACGGAGCGTTCAGTTTTCGGTTTCGGGGATTCCGGCTGCTTCGAGACACATCCGGCAATAAGCCCGCATGTTAATAGTGTGATAATGACTATTGGAATGTAACTGATTTTGATAGATGTCTCCATATTTTGGTGTTTTTATTTTTTTTGATAATGAAATAGTGGTCGGTCTCTATAATTTTTTTAAATCTGTCCCTGGTTAGATATTACAAAAAAATCAGGAAGGTTTTTTGTGTTCTCTCAGATCATTTAAGTGTTCATATCCGAACAAAAAGTGTGCGTTGCCGTACCATATATCAGGATCTTTCTATGCTATTTTTAAATCATTTTATTTAGCCGTACCAGTTTTTGAGTAATAAGGTGGCTCAGAAAGCAAAGAAGGGGCATTTATAGTGGTTTGTGTACAACCCGGATAGATTGGTATGATATTTGAACTAACTGTTCCAAAATAAGTAATTATACAGGTTTAGCTGCAGCAATAAACCAACGCCAGTTTTTGAATGATGATTAAAAATTTCTTTAAAACAGCAATCAGAAATTTAACCAAACGAAAAGGTTACGCCTTTATCAATATGCTGGGCCTTGCAATGGGAATGGGGGTTTGTCTCTTTCTTGTACTGCTCAACCAGTATGCGTTCCAGGTAGATGGGTACCACGAAAACGGGGAACGTATTTACAGGCTTGCAGACAAAGTGAAAACTCAGTCGGGAAGCGTGGTGGATGCTGCTATCACACCGGCACCATGGGGTGAAGCGATTGCCCAAAATTACCCCGGTGTTGAAGAATATGTCCGTTTCAGTACCCGTTCCGAAGTTGTTCAAAAAGATGAAAAAATATTCCGCTATGGAGTAACCCATACCGATTCATCTGTTTTCAGGGTTTTCACGTATCCGTTGAAATGGGGTGATCCAGAAACAGCCTTGAAGCGTCCTAACTCGGTAGTGCTAAGCGAGCATATCTCGGAAGTTTATTTCGGGACCTCAAACCCGGTGGGAGAAACACTCATTTTGGATGATATCTCATACGAGGTAACCGGCGTATTACAAAAAATCCCGGATAAATCGAGTATATTTTTTGACCTGCTTGTTCCTTACTCATCCCAAACCGAAGCGGAGTACCCGGAGCTCAATAACTTGACATCACACAATCAGCATACATATTTTTTGCTTCGGAACGGAACCGATCCCAAACAAGTCGAAGCCGGCTTACAGGATTTTATCGTCAGTCAGTTCGGAGAAGAAGGCCTTGAAAGGTATCAGCCCTACCTGCAGCCATACGAAAGCATGTACTTACATTCAGACCTGTTTGCCGAACATGGTGAAACTCTGGATATTACCTACGTCTATATTTTTTCAGCGATCGCTTTTCTGATTTTGCTGATTGCATGCGTCAATTTTGTCAACATGGCAACTGCCCGCGGACTGGAACGCTCCAGGGAAGTTGGGGTCCGGAAAGTAATCGGGGCAGGGAAACAGCAACTTGTTGTTCAGTTCCTGGCCGAGGCACTTCTGCTTTCAGGTATTTCAGTCTTCCTCTCATTAATGCTCGTGGAGCTGGCCCTGCCATGGTTTAACAATCTCACAGAATGGACGGTTGAAGTGGAGTATCTCACCAACCATCTTTACCAGGCATCGGTTATTGCGGTTGTTCTCGTGGTTGGATTGCTTGCAGGCGCCTATCCTGCATTTTTTCTCTCTTCATTTCAGCCTGCCCGTGTGCTGAAAGGTGACCGTTCATCAGGCATGAGCCGGTCTATGCTCCGACGTGTATTAGTGGTTGTTCAGTTTGGTGTGGCCATTTTTTTGATAATTGGCACTCGTGTGGTTGATAACCAGCTTGAATTCCTGGCAAATAAAGAACTTGGTTTTGAAACCAACAACATCATGGTCACTTCGATGACAGGTGAGCTGCGGTCCAAAGATCCTAAAACGGTTCGTAATATACTTGCAGCTGAAAATGTAATTAGCGAAATCGCAATGTCATCCAATATTCCAGGAGATGCATCCGGTTCCAAAATGCGAATCCGGCCGGAGGGCCAATTTGAGAGTGATGAAATCCTGGTAAGCTATTATTCTGTTGATGAGCATTTCCTGAACCTGTTTGATATCGAACTCAGGCAGGGAAGAAATTTCAATCCTGAATTTGCAAGCGATTCACTGGAAGCATTCCTGATTAACGAGGCGGCTGCACGAGAATTTGGATGGGAGAACCCCGTGGGAAAAACGATTGAGACCGGGTCCGATGAGACCCGTAAGGAGTCGGTTGTAATCGGAGTTACAGAAGATTTTCATTTTGAGTCGCTTCACAACAGAATTCGTCCTCTTTTACTTCAGTATCATCCGGATGATTTTGGTGCTATCGCCATAAAACTTCAAACCTCTGATATTTCAGCAGAGGCAAAACAAATTGCTGAATTTCTGAGGCAGTTTAATGCCGGGTTACCAGTCGGGTACTGGTTCCTGGATTCCGATATAGCCCAGATGTACAATTTTGAAGAGATCATCGGCGAAATGCTTCGCTACTTCACCTATCTGACCCTTTTTATCGCCTGTATGGGACTCCTGGGACTGGCTTCATACACAATTAACCAGCGCAAAAAAGAGATTGGAATCCGGAAGGTGATGGGGGCTTCGGTGAGCAGTATTCTGAAAACGCTGGGTAACGATTTTGTGAGACTGGTGATTCTGGGTTTTTTGATTGCTGCTCCACTTGCATATTTCCTGTTGAATTGGTGGCTGCAAAGCTTTGCATACCGGACTGAAATCGGAGTTCTGACATTTATTGCTGCAGGACTACTGACAGTGATACTTACAGTGGTTACCATCGGGTTCCACTCCTGGCGGGCAGCGGTTTCGAACCCGGTGGATTCGCTGAGGTCGGAGTGAGTATGAGTGAAAACGCAAAAGTGAAAAGTGAAAATGGAAAAGTGAAAAGAGCAGTCGGCGATCTGCTGTCAGCAGCTGATAGCTGAATGCCGATAGCTGAAAACTAAAAAATATGCTGAAAAATTACATTAAAATCGCCTGGAGAAATTTGATTAAAGGCAAACTGCATTCAATGGTTAATGTCATGGGTCTGACGATCGGGATTGCCTGTTGCCTGTTGATTAGTATATATATTGTTCATGAGCTGAATTATGACAATCATTTCGATGACTCTGATCGTATTTACCGGATAGCCTGGTTTTCCGAAAATCCACAGACCCGCACACCCCACCCCATGGCTCAGGCGCTGGTTAAGGACTTTCCGGAGGTTCAGGCTGCAACCAGTATTTCACCCATTTGGGGCCCGGGTTTAACCCGCCCTGTATTTTCCATTCGGCATCAGGAGAAACGGTTTGATGAGAAAGGCATTTTCTCTGCTGATTCTACTTTTTTTGAAGTGTTTTCATTCGATTTACTATATGGTGATAAGAATCAGGCATTGCAGCAGCCGGGCGGAATTGTGTTGACGCAAGAAATGGCCGAAAAATATTTTAGTGGTGAAAATCCGATGGGAAAAACACTGCGAATAAATGAACAGATGGAACTTACGGTAACTGGGGTGATGAAAAATATTCCGGACAATACCCATTTTCATTTCGACTTTCTGATATCGTATGTATCCATGAAACTCAACGCATCGGAGTCAAGCGAATATTATACGTGGGCGGACTTCGGACACTTCAATTATATGAAGCTTGGTCCCGAAGCCGATGCCGAACAACTGGAAAAGAAAATGACAGCGTGGTCGGACCAGTATATTAACTGGACCGAATCGGAACGCCAAAAACTGCAGGAAGGTAGTATCGGGTTCAGACTGCAGCCGATTACAGACATCCATCTCTATTCGGATCTGCGCTGGGAGCTGGAGGCCAATGGGAACATTGCATATATCTACATTTTTTTCGGGGCAGCGCTGTTTATTCTGATTATCGCATGTATCAATTTTATGAATCTTTCTACTGCCCGGTCCCTGACACGTGCAAAAGAGGTAGGGCTGCGTAAATCAGCAGGGGCATCAAGATCCCAGCTAATCATGCAGTTTTTGGCTGAATCTTTTTTAATGACTGGTATTTCTGTTTTACTGGCTTTTGGGATTGTTGATTATTTGTTGCCGTGGTTTAATGAGTATTCCGGTATCAAATCCAGCCTTTCTTGGTCTGATTGGAAAGTTTGGGCCGGAGGAGCATTGGCGGTTTTTACGCTGGGAATGATATCTGGCAGTTATCCTGCATTCGTGATGTCCAAATACAATCCGACGCGGGTGCTAAAAGGAAAGTTCTCCGGATCCCGGGAAGGGGTATGGCTGCGCAAAGCGTTGGTGGTTCTGCAATTTTCGGTCTCAGTTGTCATGATAGCCGGAACGTTGCTTATATATGAGCAGCTGGACTATTTGGATCAAAAGGATCTGGGTTTTCAAAAGGAGCAGATCGTTGTCGTTCCGATCAAAGGAGATCATGTCAGGAATCGGTATATAGCTTTGAAAGATCAGCTGTCAGTTATATCAGGAGTTACCCGGGTTACCGCCGTATCGAATTATCCGGGAGGTTCGTTCAACCAACAGCCAATTCAATGGAACACCAATGATCAGCGGATTAGTGTTTCCGTTTTACGAACAGACTTTAATTTTAGTGAAATGCTGGATATCAATGTTGTAGAGGGCAGAAGTTTTTCACAGGAGTACGGAGAGGATCGGGGTGGGACATACCTGTTAAATGAAACAGCCGCGCAACAGTTTGATTGGGATGATCCTATCGGAAATGAAATTACCTTTTTTGACGATGAAATCACCCGGCGGGGAAAAGTTATTGGCATAGTTGAAGATTTTCATTTTCAGTCGCTGCATCAAACCGTATCCCCGCTTCTCATCCAGGTGATGCCGGACGAGTTCAATTACGTTCTTGTAAAGCTTCAGCCTGAAAATGTATCTCAGCAGCTTGCCTCGATAGAGGAAACATGGGTAAAGTTCGATCCGCTGTTCGCTTTCGAATATTCTTTTCTCGATGCGGAGTTCGAAGCTAATTATCTAAAAGAACAAAAAGCCGGCTCAATATTATTCATGTTTTCCGCTTTGGCGATATTCATTGCAGCCCTTGGGCTACTTGGTTTAACGAGCTTTGCAGTTCAACACCGTATCAAAGAGATCGGTGTCCGAAAAATACTGGGAGCTTCTATTGCAAGTATCGTTGCCCTGCTCTCAAAGGATTTTGTGAAACTTGTGGTTCTCGGTTTTGTGATTGCTATCCCAATCGCGTGGTATACTATGAATCAATGGCTGGCAGATTTTGCCTACAGGATTGAAATCGGTGCAGGAAATTTCATTTTAGCAGGAGCTGCAGCTTTGCTAATTGCTATGATAACGGTGAGCTGGCAGGCCATAAAAGCAGCGGTTTCGAACCCGGTGGATTCGCTGAGGTCGTAGTGAGTATGAGTGAAAACGCAAAACGGAAAAGTTGAGCGGAGCGAAATCCCGACAGTTAGCGATTTATTTAAAGGTAACTGTATTATACTGTCGGGGTGAAAACGGAAAAGAGTTATTGGCGATCTGCTTTCGGCTGTCAGCGGCTGATAGCTGAAAGCAGATAGCCAAAAACCAACAACTATGCTAAAAAACTACATCAAAATCGCCATACGTAACCTCCGGAAAAACCCCGGTTACTCTTTTATCAACATTTTTGGACTGGCAGTGGGTATAGCCGTCTGCTTTACCATTTTTCTCTGGATTCAGGATGAGCTCAAACACGATCGCTTCCATGAACACGCAGACCGTGTCTATCGCGTCCTTTGGGACGGCAAGGTTGGAGATAATGAATGGGTGTTACCTGTTGTTCCGGTACCGGTTGGAGAAACGCTGAACCGTGAATTCCCGGAAGTAGAAGAGGTAGCCAGCCTGGTGGCCAATTCTTCGAGAACGGTCAGGCATGAAGGCGAATTTATACAGCAAACCGATGTTGTTTTTGCTGATCCCGAAATATTCGAGGTGTTTACATTCCGGTTTTTGGATGGAAATCCCAAGTCGGCCCTTGCCGCACCTAACAGCGTTGTGCTCACGAGAGAAACGGCTCTCAAATATTTTGGGAGTACGAATATAGCCGGAAACTCAATTGAACTGGATGACGGCAGATTACTGGAGGTCACAGCGGTAGTAGACGGCTGGCCGAAACAGTCGCATCTGGGTTTTACATGGATTGAACCGCTTTCGGCTGTATCCTGGCTTAATGAACAGCGTCGCAGTCAGTGGAATTCAGCTTCCGTACACACCTATTTTATTCTTCAGGAAGAACAACAAATCGCTGCATTGCAGGAAAAGCTGAATAGCTATGTTCAGGAGAATGTAGTCGCAGAAGGCTCACTGTTTGACAGCCCGGGAAATTACACCCGTTTTCATGGTCAGCCGCTTACCGAAATCCACCTCTATTCACGTTCTGTTTACGGTATGGACGGTGGCGGGGATATCCGTTACTTGCTGATTTTCTCGGTAGTTGGAATTTTTATACTGATTTTGGCCTCTATTAATTTCATCAACCTCACAACGGCCCGTTCCCTGAAACGAATGCGGGAAATCGGCCTCAGGAAAGTTTTGGGGTCGGTACGTTCACAGTTAATCCGTCAGTTTCTCGCTGAATCCTTTTTATATGTTATAATTGCCGTTATCGGGGCAATAGTAATTTCGGAACTTTGGCTGCCGTTATTCAGCGACTTTGCAGCCAAAGATCTGAACCCGGATTACCTGGGCAATCCACTGATCTTATTGACACTCGCGGCTCTTACAATTTTTGTCGGGCTGTTTGCCGGCGGGTATCCCGCCTTTTACCTGTCATCGTTTCTGCCGGTTATGGCACTTAAGGAGCAGCCGGGAGATAAACCGGGCAGTAACCGGTTCAGAAATGTTCTTGTCGTAATACAGTTTTGCGTTTCTATAATCCTGATCATCGGTACACTCGTTGTTCAGCGACAACTGGATTTTATGCAGAACAGACAACTGGGCTTTGACAGTGAGCAGGTTGTGGTTTTGAATGGCGCGGGCGCACTGCAGGGAAAGCATGATACATTCATCAGCGAACTGGAAAAGATTCCGGGCGTTGTTACCGCATCCGCTACCGGTGCATTACCGGGATACTTTTTCGACTCAACTCTTTTTGGGCTTGAACAACCGGCTAACTATGATCAGACCTCGTTAAGTTACACACTTGCAGATTACAATTTTGCAGATGCACTCGGAATGAAGATCAAAGAAGGACGTAATTTTTCCCGTGAATTCTCTACCGATTCCACGGCATTCCTGATCAATGAAACGGCAGCCCGTGTTATCGGGTGGGATGAACCGGTTGGGAAAACAATTAACAGCGGCGGCAATGCGGCCGGCCGGGTGATCGGAGTTGTAGAGGACTTTCATTTTGAATCACTGCACAGCGAGATAAAACCCTTGATTATCCCTTTTATCAGCTGGACTCCACAAAATATTGCAGTGCGCCTGGAGCCGGGTCTTGCAAGTGAATACCTGGCCTCCATTCAGGAGACATGGGAAGAATTCGTCCCGCAGCGACCATTTGATTTTGCATTCCTTGATCAAAGTCTGCAAGGATGGTATGAGAATGAGATACGCATTGCCAAACTATTCCGGATCTTCACAGTGCTTACTCTTTTTATCGCTTGCCTCGGGTTATTTGGCCTCGCCGCTTATGCCGCCGAGCGAAGAACCAAAGAGATCGGCGTGAGAAAAGTTCTTGGTGCAACCGTTGGTAACATTGTAGCCCGGCTAAACCGTGAGTTCTTAATGCTGGTACTTATCGGTTTCCTGGTTGCCACGCCCATCGCCTGGTACGCCATGAATCAATGGCTGTCAGATTTTGCCTATCGAATTGAGCTTGGTCCCGGTATTTTTGCCGTTGCCGGGGGTGCGGCCCTTGTGATCGCTCTGCTTACGGTAAGCTGGCAGTCGGTAAAGGCAGCGGTTTCGAACCCGGTGGATTCGCTGAGGTCGGAGTGATAATGAGTGAAAACGCAAAAGTGAAAAGTGAAAACTGAGAAGTGCTATCGGCAATCAGCTTTCGGCTGTCAGCAGCTGACGGCTGATAGCTGATTGCCAAAAACCAACAACTATGCTTAAAAATTACATTAAAATCGCCATACGTAACCTCCGAAAAAATCCCGGCTATTCTTTTATTAACATTTTCGGCCTGGCACTTGGAATGGGTATCTGTATTCTGATTCTGTTGTATGTGCAGTATGAACTCAGTTACGATAAATATCACGAGAATTCCGACAGGATTGTAAGGGTTTCCCGAGCCTGGTTTAACCAGGACGGTGAAATCAGTCTTCATTTGGGGCATGCGGCACCTCCGTTTGGTCCTCGGCTGGAAGAAGATTTCCAGGGCAGCATTCAGGAAATGGTTCGTTTTCTGGAGGTCAGTCCGTTACTGAGATACGATGAGAACGCTTTTGTTGAAGACCGGTTCTTCTTTGCTGATCCGGAGGTTTTCTCTATGTTTTCCTGGGAATTGATTAAAGGAGATCCGGCAAACGCTCTTAAATATCCTGATGGATTGGTGGTCACCGAAAGCATGGCGGAGAAGTATTTTGGTGATGAAGATCCAATAGGTAAGGCAATAGAATTTCAGCTTGGCAGTAACACTCTTCCTCTTCAGGTGACGGGCGTTATAGAAGATGTTCCCGGGAATTCTCATTTCCAGTTCGATTTTTTGGCATCTATGGAGCCCGTTGTTCAGTTCTACGGCGGACAGGAAGCCTTTATGCAAAATTACGGAAGCAACAACTTTGCAACATACCTGCTATTGCCTGAAGGATACAATTATCAAGAGCTTCAGGAGCAGATACCAGCTTTTATCGACCGGCATCTTAGTACAAATGACAACCATATTGGCGGGGAGGGAGAACCGGTGCGCGCCTCCGATGGAACCATGCTCTTTTTACAACCACTTACTGATATCCACCTGCATTCCAATCTCGATTCTGAAATTGAGGCCAACAGCCGGATCGAATATGTTTACATCTACGGGGCAATTGCTTTTTTTATCCTGATCATCGCCTGTATCAATTTTATGAATTTGAGTACGGCACGGTCTGTTAAACGTGCGGTTGAGGTGGGATTGCGTAAAGTAATTGGCGCCAATCGGGGAGCGCTGATCCGTCAGTTTATCGGAGAATCTGTGGTAACGGCACTGCTTTCACTGATTTCTGCTGTACTTCTCGTGGAGCTGATGCTCCCGTTTGTGAACGGTTTTATAGGATCAAATCTGGAACTAAATCTGTTTAAAAATAATATTCAGCTTCTCGGACTAATAGGAATTGTATTGTTTGTTGGATTGGTGGCAGGCAGTTATCCCGCTTTTTTTCTCTCCGGATTTCAACCGGCATCTGTACTGAAAGGTTCTTTTAAAGCTGGGAAAATCCATGAACGGTTCCGTTCAGTTTTGGTAATTACGCAATTTGCTATTTCAATCGCTCTGATCTCCTGCATGATTATTGTTTATTCACAATTAGATTTTATGAGAACCAAAGATCTGGGTTTTGATAAGGAAAACGTCGCCGTATTGCCGGTCAGTGAGCAGATCACATCAAATTACGAGATTATTAGGGAGCGATTGTTAAGTCATCCCGGAATTTTGAATGTATCACTTGCAAGCCGCGTACCTTCAGGTCGATTACTGGATTCACAGGGAACACGGGCGGAAGTTGATGGAGAATTGCAGGATATCAATTTTCGAATTGCCGATATTCATATCAGTCATGATTTCCTGGAAACATTCGATATCAGTCTTGAGGCAGGGCGCAATTTTGATATCAACTTCGCAAGTGATTCAACCGAGGCGTTTATCCTGAATGAAACTGCGGTAGAAACCATCGGATGGCAATCACCCCTTGAGGCCATCGATAAGCAATTTCTGTACGGCGGCCGGAGAGGCAGGGTAATCGGTGTGGTGAATGATTTCAATTTTGAATCGCTGCATCAATCCATCGCTCCAATTGTGTTTCTGATACCTGACGAGCGCATTAACAATGTAGCGATCAAAATCAGAAACAATTCACTCCAGGAAGTTCTTGATTTCCTTGAGGAGCAATGGGCTGCGCTGCGACCCGGATATCCCTTTACCTACTTTTTTGTACAGGACAACTTTGATAAGCAGTACAACTCTGAGGAAAGGCTGGGAACCCTGTTCGGATTCTTTTCTTTGCTTGCAGTAATCATAGCAGCACTTGGATTATTTGGTCTCGCTTCGTATACGGTTCAACAGAAAATCAAGGAGATTGGAATTCGAAAAGTACTCGGAGCAACTGTTTCGCAAATTGTCTGGCTGCTTTCAACTCGTTTCACATTACTGGTAATTCTATCCATTGTCATTGCCACCCCAATCGCCTGGTATGCCATGAATCAGTGGCTGGCAGATTTTGCCTACAGGATTGAAATCGGGCCCGGTATTTTTGCCATTGCCGGTGGTGCGGCCCTTGTGATCGCTCTGCTTACGGTAAGCTGGCAGTCGGTAAAGGCAGCGGTTTCGAACCCGGTGGATTCGCTAAGGGCGGAATGATTATAAATGAAAACTGAAAACGGAAAAGTGCTATCGGCTGATAGCTGAAAGCCGATAGCTAAAAAACTCAACAACTATGCTAAACAACTATATAAAAATTGCCTGGCGAAATTTGCTCCGCCATAAAAGTAACACCTTTATCAATTTGTCGGGGCTGGCTGTAG
>CAYVBJ010000019.1:0-60342 GCA_964449075.1 uncultured Balneolaceae bacterium | reverse complement strand
GAATTATTTTATAGAATTTAAATATAAGAACCTTTACAATCCGTACAAAATAATATCCGGGCATTTCTAAAAAATACCCGGACTATTTTCGCATTATTTGTCTACTTCAAGAATTAACACTTTTTCTGTTCAACGGTTAATTCTGATTAAAAACATGTACATCTCGCTGAGGAAATGGAATTGAAATATCGTTTGCGTCAAACTCTTCTTTCACTTTTTTGGTAATATCGTGTAACAGATCCCAATAATCAGCAGAATTACACCATGGTCTTGCTTTGATATCAACAGAACTGTCTCCTAAATTTCCAACAGCAATCAGGGTTTCGGGCTCAGAAAGAACACGATCATCTGCGGATAAAATATCTTTTATGATACTAATTGCTTTGTCAATATCATCACTATAGCCGATACCAAAAACCATATCAACACGCCTGGTATCATGCCTTGAATAATTTTGAATTTCATTACCCCAGACCATAGAGTTTGGCATTGTTATCCCAACATTATCAAATGAATGAAGTTCGGTTACGAAAAGTCCGATTTCATCCACAACTCCGACAGTTCCGCCAATTTTAACAGCGTCTCCAATTTTGAAAGGCCGGAGTGCCAGTATCATTACACCTGCCGCAATATTACTTAGTGAACCTTGCAGGGCCAGGCCAACCGCAAGACCTGCAGCACCAAGCAGTGCTACAATACTTGTAGTTTCAACTCCAAATTGATTGAGAACAGCAAGTATGGTAATGATTATGATTAAAACCCGGATTATTTGTGCGAGAATCGGGACAAGAGTATTATCTACTTTTTCAGATTTCTCACCGGATTTTCGTACTCTTTTGGCTGCCCAGTTTGCTACAGACCATCCAAGAATTAAAATCAGAATTGCCCCGATAACACTCATTCCATATTCGATTATCAAGGGCATCAGTGTATCGTAATATTCAGATAAGCCCCCAAGTTGTTCTTCCATAGTCAGCTCCTTTTTATGTGTTAGTTAGTAAAAAAAGAGACGGTCATTTTAACCGTCTCCTAAATATATGTAAATAATTGAGTAAAATGCGGGCGATGTTTTTACTCCAGGTGGCTTCGCAGCATCCAGGAAGTTTTAGAATGTACAGTCAGCCTTTCCGTTATCAGATCAATCGTTGCTTCATCCCCGGCTTTCTGGCATGGGTCGAGAGCTTCCCTTGCTGTACGCAGGATTGTTTCATTATCCTGGGCCAGCTGGCGAACCATCTCAAGTGCTTCAGGCTGTTTGGTATCTTCATTTATGGATGTAAGTTCATTGAACTCTTTGAATGTGCCGGGTGCCCTGTAGCCAAGTGCACGAATTCTTTCGGCAATTTCATCAATAGCTTCTGCAAGTTCCGTATACTGCTCTTCAAATTGTTCATGAAGAGAATGGAAGAGTTCTCCTGTCACGTTCCAGTGATAATTGTGTGTTTTCAAATACACCATGTATGAATCTGCCAGAAGTCTTGATAATTTGTCTGCTATCTGCTCTCTGTGTTCCTCAGAGATTCCTATATTGATCTTCATATCTTTTCTTTCATTTGTTAGAGTTGTTGGACACATATCTATCTATGATTTTATTTTATTACTTGTTCGCTCTTTCTTATTTAACTACAAAAAAAACGATAAAATCATTCCAAATAAGTGTGTCTGACTCTAAACTTCCAAACCGTGAACTTCTTTCAGAATTGCCTTTGCGTTTTCATCATCTTCCTGGACTACACGGTGCTGTAAGTTCGTAACAATTTCTGTTTCAGCATTTTCAAAAGCAGCCTCTTTTGCTTCCTTTTCAGTCCCGGTTCTGATTAAATCATAAATGTCGTCGGCACGAACCACACTATAGAGATTGTCTTCATTGAAGGCATGTGATCGAAATTCTTCGTACTTCTTAAACAGTGCCGGAAATTCATCATTATTATCCGCTCTGTCAATAACTTCAACATCCGCAGGACTTTCGGCACTCAACGGAGTTTTACAGAGATAGAAATATTTTTGTTTGTAGATCATTTTTTGAGGTATTTAATTTGACAGGTGGTATACGTTGTTAAAAAGTCTGTAAAGTACACAATTTTGAGCGATTCAATTAAAATAAATTTTTTGACTGTTGAGTTCAAAACGTTCACTTTAGAAAGTATCATCAATGATTAAAATAATGGATAAGAGGAACTAATTAATAATAATAGTTTCTTTACATCTTCTTTTAGGATTCGGGACTTATGGATTTTGAAATTATCATAACACTATCAGTTCTGGCTGTAACTTTTCTGGCGTTGACTCTTGATGTATGGACGCCGGATGCAGTACTGCTTACAGCCGTTGGTGTTATTACTGCTTCAGGCGTAATTACCCTCGACCAGGCAGCCCGCCAGTTCGGGAATACAACCATCATAGCTTTAGGATCACTCTATGTAATTGCAGCGGCCCTGCAAAAGAGCGGCGCACTTGATCGTGCCAGTGTATACATACTTGGTAAAGGGAAAAAAAGTATCAGGTTGATATTACTGAGAATGACTCCGCTGGTCTCCGTCTATTCCGGTTTTTTGAATAATACGCCTATTGTAGCTATGGGGATACCAGCCATTCGGAGATGGGCGCGGAAATACGGTGTCTCTTCATCAAAACTTTTGATTCCACTCTCTTATGCTGCAATATTGGGTGGAATGTGCACACTTATCGGAACAAGCACAAATTTAATAGCTCATGGCTTGTTAGAAAGCAGCAATATGGAAGGATACTCATTTTTTGAGCTGGCCTGGCTGGGCGTACCCTGTGCTTTAATAGGATTAATATACATCGTTTTTATTACGCCACTGCTGACTCCTGATCGGAGAGATATACGTGATGAAGAGGAAAAGCGGCGTGAATCTCTGGTAGAACTGGAAATCACAGAAGAGACTCCGCTTGTAGGTAAAACCGTTACTGAAGCAAATCTTATGGAATTTCCGGGATTCCACCTCGCGCGCATCAACAGGCGTAACCGGGAAATTGCCCCTGTTCCCGAAAATTTAAAACTTCGCGAGGGAGATCATCTTTTTTATGCTCCGGCTGAAGAGTCTTCTGAAACACCCTCTGAACTTGCTGACTATCCAGGTCTTCGCCTTGCCGTAGAGCCTCCGAGAAAGATAAAACGAGAAGAAAAACAAGAGAGGGAACTTCACCAGGTGGTAGTAAAAGAGGGCTCAAGACTGGTTGGATCAACGGTTGAACAATCCAAAATTCTGGAGCGATTTGGAGCAGCAGTAACCGGCGTGAGAAGGGGAGACAGACGCATCCAAAAACCCCTGGGTCAGTTTGAACTTCAGCCGGGCGATGTTTTGTTGCTGGATACACAAAAAGGATTTCAGCAGGCCTACGGTGATTCTGCTGATTTTTACCTGACCAGTGAAGCCGGAGGTGAAAATGCAGAGACTGAAGATGAATCACTGAAAAGAGAACCGCCCGGTAAGAATTTTTATATTTCTGTTGCTGTGCTGATAGCAGTAATCGGCAGTGTAACAGCAGGAATTTTCCACATAGCACTGGCCGGAATATTAGGTGTGGCTGTATTGATCGCCAGCAAGGTTATCGAGGCGGGCAAGGCACGGCAAGCGATTGATTGGTCCGTATTGATTGTTATTGGATCTGCTCTTGCCCTGGGAAAGGCCATGGAAGTTAGTGGCGCAGCTGCAATGATAGGAAACGGAATGATTGAATTTACATCGGATTATGGTCCTCGCGCCATTCTTATCGGGATTGTACTTGTTACAGCTTTATTAACTGAAACGATTACAAATAACGGCGCCATTGCATTGATGTTTCCAATTGTTGTATCGATGGCTGAATCCCAGGGCCTGGAACCCAGGGCATTTATCGTAAGTATTACAATGGTTTCATCCATGGCCCTTTTAACCCCTATCGGTTATCAGACAAATTTGATGGTTTACGGGCCCGGTAATTATAAATTCACTGATTTTTTTAAAACAGGTTTTCCGCTCGCCCTGGTGCTTTGGGCTGTAGTTATAATCCTGGCTCCCGTAATCTGGCCAATGTAAATTTTTAAACAGACCCAAAAAAAATTTCCTCGCTAAACGAAGTTTATTCCCAAACGTGTTACAAAAAGAGGCAAGCAGCTTATGAAACCGATACATTGATTATTTTGAAATATGCAAGAGTGGTATCGCAAACTATTTAAAATATCCGGCTGGATTTTCTCATATAGTAAATCTGACTTGTCAGGTGATTTAAAAGCAGGAGTAACAACCGGGGTCATGTTAATACCGCAGGGAATGGCGTATGCGGTGATTGCGGGTGTACCCCCGATCTACGGACTGTATGCAGGAGTGATTCCCTTGCTGATCTATCCTCTTTTTGGGACTTCACGTCACCTTTCCATTGGCCCGGTAGCGGTTGATATGCTGATTGTTGCGGCAGGATTGAGCGTTATTACTGTTTCCGGAAGTGTTGATCTTATAGGATTGGTCATATTGCTTACAATGATGACAGGTATTCTTCAGTTGCTGATGGGAATATTCAGGCTTGGCAGTCTGCTCAATATCTTTTCAAGGCCGGTGATCACAGGTTTTATTATGGCGGCTCCGATCATCATTACCTTAACACAGTTTGAAAATCTTTTCGGTATTCAGCTGAGCGGTACGCAGAATGTAGTTCTGCTTCTGATAGAATTTTTCGGAAATATAAATGGAATCCATTTGCCGACCCTTTACTGGGGACTGTCGGCTATTCTGTTCCTGGTTTTGATCAAACATTATTCTCCAAAAATTCCCGCATCCATGACTGTATTGGGTTTGGGCACTGCACTTGCGTGGTTTATCGGGATAGAAAACCAGGAAGTCGAAATTGTTGGAGCTATACCTGAAGGGTTTCCACCGCTCACATTTCCCGGATTGGATTTTGAAAATTTCCGAAATCTTTTTCCGACTGCGCTGACTCTCGCTTTTGTTCAGTTTATGACAATTACATCGCTTGGTAAAGTGTTTGCCAAGCGCCATGGATACTTAATTGATTCAAACCAGGAACTTATTTCCATTGGCGCTTCCAATTTTATGGGCAGTTTATTTAGCTCACTGCCTGTATCGGCCAGTTTTTCCCGTTCTGCTGCTGCTGAAGGGGCGGATACCAAAACCCCTCTGAATAATGTTTTTACAGCTCTTGTAATTCTGACAACACTGCTGTTTCTCACAATCCTGTTTTACTATTTACCAATGCCAATACTTGCTGCCATCATCATTGTATCGGTGTTTGGCCTGGTTGATGTAGAAGAGATTGTGTTTTTGATCAAAACAAGAAAAAGTGAAGGGGGAATTGCGATATTTACATTTTTATCTACTCTGCTGGTCGGTATCCAGGAAGGAATCCTGCTGGGAATCGGCGCATCGATGTTACTGATGCTTTATAAAATAAGCCGTCCATCCGTTGCCGAACTGGGTGTTATACCCAATACAAGGTCATTCAAAAACCTGGAACGAAATCCGGATGCAAAGCAAATTGAGGGTATTTTAATTCTGCGTATAGACGCATCATTTTCTTTTATGAATGCAGAATTTTTCAGAGATTTTATACTTGAGAAAAGTGAAGAACAAGAGAGGAAGACCCGCTATGTAATTATTGACGGAAGCAGCATAAATCTGCTTGATACTACTGCTGTGGAATCATTGGTTTCAGTTATCAAGACTCTTCGGAACTGGAATATGGACTTGTACCTGACCGGACTCAAAGGACCGGTGCGTGATATGGCCGGCAAGTCGGGACTAAAAAAATACCTTGGGGAAGATCACTTTTGCCGGACACCTCATCAGGCAGTTGTACATATTCTTAAAAAAATGGACACGGCGGATAGCGGGAACCGTCTTGAAACGTATCAGAAAATCAGAGATTGATATCAATTATATTTTTTTCAGTATGCCGGGCGTTACCATCCACTTAAACCGGCTCCTGATATTATCCGCACTTTTCCAGTCATCTGCGGGATATTCAAGACATACCACAGCTGCTGTAGGCATGCGCAGAAGCGAATGCTGGTTTTCACCACATAACAAACGCACGGTCTGCTCAACAAGTGGATTGTGTCCCACGAGCATAACCGTTTCAACATCTTTGAAATCGCAGCTGCGGATGGCATCCACATAATCTGATGCACTGCCATAATAAAATTTGTCAGTCCAGATAACAGAGTCATTCTGAACAGATGTAGATTCACAAAACAGAGTGGCTGTTTGGCGGGCTCTTTTTGCAGGTGAAGAAAAAATCAAATCCGGCAACTGGCCTGATCTTTTTATGAACCCGCCCAGGAGGCTTGCATCATACAGTCCACGGTCGTTCAGCGGTCTGTCAAAATCTTTCAGGCTGTCGTCGTCCCAGGATGACTTGGCATGACGCATGATTACTATTTTTTTCATTTTATCAAATTTAGTTTAATTGTTCAGCTTGTCTCAAAAATATGGCTCTTTGCAAATAATGTTAATAAAACTCCTCTTGTGATCATAAACATAATCATGGCAAGCCATAAACCGTGAATACCAATAAATTCAGTTGCAACGTAATAAGTTGGCAGAAAAACGATTAGTGTTGATACAAGCATGGAGTTGCGCATGGGCACCGTTGCTGTGGCACCGATAAAAACTCCGTCCCAGATATAACAAAAACTCGATACCAGCGGGGCGGCTACAGTCCAGAGGATTACAGATTTTGCAAGCTGAATTACATTACTCTTATCGGTAAAAAAAGCGAGAATAAGATCATCAAAAATGAAATAGATCAGGCTGCCTGAAAAGCCTAAAACAAGTCCCCATGTCATATTATAATAGACAGCCCGTTTCAGATTGTCTATATCCAGCCGGCCCTTGAATTTGCCAACGAGGCTTTCGGCAGCATATGCAAATCCGTCGATCCCGTATGACGCAACCATCCAGAGCTGAAGTAATATTGAATTAGCCGCCAGTATAAGATCTCCCTGCTCAGCCGATTTTGCCGTGAAAAAGGAAAAGGTGAAAATGAGGCATATTGTACGGATAAAAATGTCCCGGTTAACTGAAAAATAGCGTTTGAGTTCTTCAAGGTTGAGTAGTTCCCGGTTCACGTAGTGCTCTGTATATTTTTTGTATTTTTTTCGGAAGAGAAACAGGGCCAGTAACAGTGCCAGGTACGTTGAAATGACGGTTCCCCATGCCACACCTTCTACATTCATCCCCATGTACCATATGAACCAGATATTCAAAACTACGTTCAGAAGATTTAAAAAAATGGTTACAATCATAGGGTATTTGGCATTTTGCATGCCCAAAAACCACCCATTTATACCATAGAGTGCTAATACTGCAGGTGCAGTGAGAATACGGATATTAAAATAAATCCGGGAATAAGTTTCTACATCCGCACCGCTTTGAATAATTTTGAAACTGAGGTCAGCGATCGGTTTTTGAAGAATAAAGATCAGCAGCCCGATTGAAAAAGCAATGATCTGAACCCTGGCCAGGATCATAATCATGTTAAGGCGGCTTCGCTGACCATACGCCTGGGCTGTGAGACCGGTTGTTCCCATGCGAAGAAAACCAAAACCCCAAAACAGAAAATTGAAAATCATACTTCCCACAGCAAGGGCGCCAAGGTAGTAAACTTCATCCAAATGCCCTACCAGCGCCGTATCCACTACTCCAAGTAAAGGAACAGAAAGATTACTGATGATATTTGGTATAGCAAGTCTTAATATTTGCTTATTCAAATTGTGAGTATCATGTTTATTATATTGATTTCAATGTCATCGATCACACAAAATAATTGAAACGCCGAACGAAAATAACTATAAAGTTATGGAAATAAGTTTTTGGGATAGCAAATGGGAAAAGGGCCATATAGGTTTTCATATGGAGAACGGATATGAGCCATTGCAAAAATTTTGGGAAAAACTCGGGCTGCCGGATAAGGCTGCGGTACTGGTGCCATTTTGCGGTAAGTCGGTAGATCTTGTTTGGCTGGCCGGTAACGGGGCAAATGTAAAAGGGGTGGAAATTATAGAGAAAGCTGTTAAGGAGTTTTTTAAAGAGCAGCAGCTTACACCCAATATCACTGAAAATGGTGACTTTAATATCTATAAAACGGGTCCCATCGAAATCTGGCAGGGTGATTTTTTCAAACTCAATAAATCAAAACTGGATTCTGTTGATGTTGTTTATGATAAGGGAGGTCTTGTTGCAATTCCTGAAAAATTACAGGAAAACTACGTGAAAAAACTGTTCGAACTATCTGATCCCGGAACAAAAATTCTGTTACACCATTTTGAATATCCGCAGGAGGAGATGGACGGGCCGCCATTCAGTGTGCCGCTCGATCGTATTAAAAAACTTTATGGTGAGCATTATACAATCCGGACACTGCTGCAGGAAACAACAAACAGAAAATATGAAAAATTTGAGGAGAGAGGTTTAAAAAGTCCCCTGCTTGAACGTTTTCTTTACCTGGAGCCGAAATAAGAGTTCAAAGATATGGTATTTTAGAAAACGGCAAAAAATTTCAATTTTTTTGAATTAAATAAGTCATTGAAATTATTCTATTTATTTTTTTTACGAAAAAGAGTAGCAATAAAATGATTAATATTATTACATTCTTGATACTCTTAGAGTTGCATATCAGATAACCTGCATTTATTTTCTGATTCGCTTTATTAATTTCATTCATAATGTAACTAACAAACGCTCTCATGGATTTAGATAAAAGAAACCAGATTTTAACCGTATTACTGGCTGTTATAATAGTATTTCTGTCCTGGTATCTCTACAGGTCAATAACCGAACCATATGAAGCTGTACTTGAAGAGCGTGAAATGACCGAAGATGTCAGGCACAGAATGGGCCTCGTTCGTGATGCACTGGTACAATATAGAAACAGAAGAGGGGATTTTCCGCCCACAGAAGGCGGTCTCGACAGTATTGTGGAATTTGTGAAGACAGATTCTCTGATGGTAGCAACAGCTGATGAACGTTTCGAATTCAGAAGGTCATCATACAACCCGGATTCACTTGTCTACTCTCCAAGACCTCCCCATAACAGGTTTGAGTATACCCTGAATGATACACTTCGCCCGCAAATATACC
Source organism: uncultured Balneolaceae bacterium (assembly GCA_964449075.1). Lineage (GTDB taxonomy): Bacteria > Bacteroidota > Rhodothermia > Balneolales > Balneolaceae > CAYVBJ01. The sequence goes on along the minus strand of CAYVBJ010000019.1, from coordinate 51,244 downwards.
TGCTGGAAGATCCCGATTCTGAAGATGCAATCGGTGATTTACAACGCACAACGATGTTAAATGCGCCGAATTGGAATTAATACATGATGGAAGAGCCAGACGCGTGTATCGGAATTTGTTTCACTGAACATCAGCTTCTGTATGCCATCAATAAACCAGGTGAACCTAATACTCTTGTTCATATCGGTTGTGTTAACTTCAATTTTGATATCAGAACTGCCATAAGTTGTGATCATATTGAAAATATTGCCGGTATTGAAAAAACAATTCTGGATATTAAATCGGAATATCAGTGCAACACAATTCGCATGCTTTTACCTGCAGTGAATGAGTGCTGGACACTGGTACCCCGGTCGGTTTATGAGGAGCCGGAAGAGAGGGAACCCTGTCTTGATGTTCTGATGAACGGAACACCCCGTAAAAACCTTCACAGCACGTGGTTTACACTTGCCAATCAGGACTATAAATTTCTGTTGATTCGCAGAAATAACATCATAAACAGGTATTCGAAACTCATCAGGGAGTTTGCAAATACTGAATATCTGTCTGAATTTGAATTGGGAGCAGAGTGGCAGCTGCTGACTAATGTAAACGGGTCGTTTATGACGGTACATTGTCAGCATGATTATATTGCTATAGCTTCCTATCTCTTTGGGAAATTACGCGGTTCAACTTACCTGACGTACGATTCTATTTCAGACATTCCTTTTTTATGGAAGTATCACTCCAGGCATATAAGCTGGATGGATGGGATTCACGACCAGGTATACGTTTATGGCAGCAAAGCTTCTGAGTTACTCGATATACAATCGACCATCTGGTATGATGCAGATGACATTCTGTTAATGGATTCGCTTTCAAAAATGAAAGTAAGTGCAGAAGAAAAAACATATGGTTTTGATCTGGGCAAAGCATTTCCGGCCGTAATGCTTTCATTAAATCTGGATGCGAAACAGGTACAATTAAACCAACGCTGAAGAATCGCTATGCGAATCATAACCGGCACGCTAAAGGGGCGAAAAATACCGGTACCGCCGACCGGTTTACTGCGTCCCACTTCCGACAGAACCAAAGAAGGACTTTTTTCTGCACTCTCAAGCCGGATCTATTTTGAAAACAGAACCGTTCTTGATCTTTTTGCTGGGAGCGGAAATCTTGGATTCGAAGCTATTTCAAGAGGAGTTGCATCCGTGGTTTTTGTGGACTCCGAGCCGGAACATTTGAAGCACATAGAAAAACTTGCGCAATCTTTTGATATTGTTGACCAGGTAGAAACTGTTGCTGCAAGGGTAGAAGATTATCTGGACCGAAATAAAGAGTCGAGTTTTGATATTATCTTTGCAGATCCGCCATATGATTATTTTGAACTGGCTGACTTACCGGGTAAAATTTTGGTTAATAACATGCTGAATAAAGATGGTTTTTTTGTTTTGGAACATGACAAGAGGCATGATTTTGCCTCTCATTCGAACTGTGTTTATACCAAGCCGTACGGCCGTACAATTGTCAGTATCTTTCAGCCCAAATCCAATGAAACTAATTAAATTATGAGTAAAACAGCCTTATACCCGGGTTCTTTTGATCCTTTTACGTTCGGTCACCTGGATATACTGAATCGTGCGACCCACCTGTTTAACAAAATTATTGTCACAGTTGCGGTTAATAACCGGAAAGATGCTGCATTCACCGGTGATGAACGCGTTTCATTGATAAAAGAGTGTATTGAGAAAGAACCGTGGAGTGATAAAGTTGAAGTGGAGCAATTTTCAGGTCTTTTAGTCGATTATGCAAGAAAAAAAGAGGCAAAAATTATGATCCGGGGAGTTCGGCAGATCTCGGATTTTGAATACGAGTTCCGTATGGCACTAACTAACCGTCGGCTTGCTCCTGAAGTGGATACAGTTTTCCTGATGCCTGATGAACAACTGACATTTATTTCTGCTACTATTGTAAAAGAGGTAGCTTACTGGCAGGGAGATTTGAGCAGTTTTGTTCCATCAAATGTAGCAAAGGCACTTCTGAGAAAATATCATCCCGAATCCGGTTCGTAACTTCTTTTCGTAGATATAAGCAGTTTAATTTGGTAATTTACGAAGAGTTATTTGTAAATCCGTAAGCGCCGGGATAAAGACATTTACGGATTCAAACACAAATTGATTGATTAGAAGCATTTCAAAAACCAACCAGGGTAAAAATTTAAAATTTTCGTTGTTATGATATCTAAACGGGTCAGTGAATTATCACCATCAGAGACACTTAAAATTTCAGCCAAAGCAAAACAGCTTCAGCGGGAGGGCAGGTCGGTTATTTCGCTCAGTGCCGGAGAACCGGATTTCAAAACCCCGGCGCACATTTGCAATGCTGCTATCGATGCCATAACCGGGGGCTTTCATGGCTATACAATGAATTCGGGAATGCCGGAGCTGCGAGAGGCTATCGCCGGGAAGTTAAAACGGGATAATCACCTCGACTATTCACCGGATCAGATCCTGGTATCGAATGGTGCCAAACAATCGATTGGTTTTTCAATGCTCGCTCTTATCGACCCCGGTGATGAAGTTGTTATTCCGGCTCCCTACTGGGTTTCCTATCCCGAGATGGTAAAACTGGCAGGAGGAAAACCGGTTGTTATACCCACTGCTTTTGAAAATAATTACAAAGTTACTGCCGATCAGCTTGAAAGAGCGATCTCCAAAAAGACCAAAGCGCTTATACTCTGTTCACCTTCGAACCCGACCGGAGCATGCTATACAAAGGAAGAGCTGACAGAACTGGCGCATGTTTTAAAAGAGCATCCGAAGGTTTTGATTATCTCAGACGAGATTTACGAGTATATAGTATTTGAAAATGATCATGAAAGTATTCTGAGTGCAGCTCCTGAGCTTAAAAACAGGACAATACTCATAAACGGTTTTTCAAAAGGGTTTGCAATGACCGGATGGAGACTGGGATACCTGGCTGCTGACAAGGAAATTACATCTGCAGTTGCGAAACTTCAAAGCCAGGAAACATCTGCCCCCAGTTCGATATCACAAAAAGCGGGCATTGCAGCCTGTAACGGAACAATGAAACCGGTGCTGGAGATGCGTAATGCCTTTAAAAATCGCCGTGATTTCCTGGTGGATGCACTAAACAGAATCGACGGGGTTCGGTGTTTTCTGCCTTCCGGCGCATTTTATGTGTTTCCTGATGTTTCTGAGTTGTATGGATCCAAAACAGAATTGGGTGAAAAAATTAGCACCAGTACTGAATTATGTCTCTACCTGCTCGAGAATTTTGGTGTTGCCGCCGTGCCCGGAGATGCATTTGGCGAACCAGCAGGAATTCGTTTAAGTTATGCGGCCTCACTCAGTGATCTTCATGAGGCCGTCATAAGAATCCAAAACGGTTTTGACTCGTTAAAAAGATAAAAAAATACTTATTATCACTCCGCTGAGAATTTGACAATTTGTTAATCGTAACAAATTTGGCACGTTTTCTGCTTTACCTGTGCGTGAAACACAAATTAATATTATTGATTATGCCTACATATGAGTACAAGCGACAAGACGGGTCTGTTTTTGAGATTATTCAGGGAATAAATGATAAACCCCTGGAAAAATGTCCGGACACCGGCCAGCCCGTGAAACGAATTATTACCGGCGGCGGCGGAGTGGTTTATAAAGGAGACGGTTGGTATGTAACCGATTATAAAAATAGTGACAGGAAAAACGGACGTAAAGCTTCTGCATCAGAATCAGATGAAAAAACGGATAAAACTGATAAAAAAGCAAAACCGGCTGAAGATACATCCGCAAAACCTGAAGAGAAGGCATAAGAATAATACCTGATTGCATGGCTGAAGAACAAACTGAAAAATATCAAATGGCAATAGACCAGTTTGTTCTGCTTTGGGGAGAGATGGCATCGGCCTGGGGAATTAACAAGACCATGGCACAGATCCACGCTCTTTTATATGCCAAGAGTGAACCGCTTGATACCGATGCAATCATGAGCGGTTTGGATATCAGCCGGGGTAACGCAAATATGAACTTGCGTAATCTTATTCAGTGGCAGCTTATTTACAAAGTGCATAAAAAAGGAGAGAGAAAAGATTACTATACGGCTGAAAAAGATGTCTGGAATATTGTAGCCAAAATCGTAAAAGAGCGCCAGCAGAGAGAAATTGCACCCATCAGGAATAATCTAAAACAGTGCCTCACACTTTTTGACAGCCCGGAAGAGTTAAGCACACACGAGGCCGAACTGAAAGAGAGACTTGAGAATTTCGTTGAATTTCTGGATATGTTTAATCGTTTTACGGAAGCGATGCTGCCTTATATCAACAAAAAGAATTTAAAATTTTTAAAACAACTGGTAAAACTTGCCGAAGCACATCGTTCTTTTAAGAAATCGGGCAAGTCGGATGATTCTGAAGTAATAGATGATATGTATGATGAGTAAAAAATCCACAAGACAGGTCGGAAATGAAGGGGAAGAACTGGCTGCAGCCTATCTTGAATCAAAGGGGTGGATTATTATTGACAGGAATTACTTTTTTGAAAAGGCAGAAGTTGATATTGTAGCTTATGATCACGAATCAATTGTATTTGTGGAAGTAAAAACAAGAAGCAGTACATTCTTTGGAAGACCTGAAGAGTTTGTAACCAACTCTAAAGAAGAAAATATGCGGAAAGCGGCAGAGGCCTGGATTTATGAAAGAAAAATGGAAACAGCACTTGTAAGGTTTGATATCATTGCAATTGTTCAAAAGGGACAAGGTGCACCTGATATAACTCATTTTGAAGATGCATTTCGTTAATGTAAAGCTGAATATATTATATAAGTAAAGGGTGAGAAATCCGGGCTAAATCAAAAAAAAGGTTTTATGAGCTTAAGGCCGATTGAATATGTGAGAAGCATCCTCTCCATATTTTTATTTTTTATTCTGCTGGTTATTTTTACGCCGGTTATTTTTATTCTGCTGATTCTTTCATTCGGAAAATCAGCTAATTTTGTGGTCGAAAACATTGCACCCCTGATTGTAAAACCGGTATTTTTAACAGCCGGAATCCGTTTTAAGGTAAAAATGCACTGTGAAGAACTTACCTCTCCTGCCGTGTTTATTATCAATCACAGTTCAACACTCGATTTATTGACTATACTTGCGCTGGGCCTACCCAAAGTCCGTTTTGTTGTTAAATGGCAGCTTCAGTATAACCCGGTCTTTTTCATACTTGGCCATCTGACGGGCCAAATTTTTATTAAGCGTGAAAGTTCTGATAAGGCAGTTCAAAAACTGCAGAAAACATACAAGAGAATTAAATCAAAACAACTATCAGTTCTTATGGCACCCGAAGGCACACGAAAGCATCCCGGTGTTATTGGACCGTTCAAAAAGGGCCCCTTTCGTATGGCTATGGATTTGAACTACCCGATAGTGCCTGTCTATTTTGAAGGAAACCGGGAGCTGAGTTCAGGGGGTTTCTTATTTGCAAGATCCGGTACTTGTACGGCACACGTTCACCCGCCCATATGTACAGACAACTGGAGACTTGAAACCCTTGAGCGGCATATCTCAGACATCAGGAAGAAATACCTGGAGTGGGCCGGCGCTTTACCGGGAAAAAGTTTACAAAAATAATAGATTATATATCCTTTTTCCTGAACATATTGATGTTGAAATAAATATTCATTTGCCGGATTGGATTGTGAATATATTGAACTGCAATTAGTTACAAATAACTCTATATGAATTCTCACGATCCGGTTAGAAGTAAATTTTTTTTTATTCGTCTAATTTATTTTCTTAACAGCAGCTCAACATAAATCACTTACTGACCTTACATGACTGAAATCACATTAAGTAATCTCGATATTGGGATTATTATAGGCTATTTTCTGTTTATTATCCTAATAGGATATTATGTATCGAAGAGGACTGACACAGGTGAAGATCTTTTCCTGGCAGGTCGAAGCCTCGGGTGGGCTGCCATTGGGTTTTCTCTTTTTGCTTCCAATATTTCAAGTACAACGCTGATTGGATTAACCGGCCAGGCATATGTTACCGGGATATCCGTTTCCAATTATGAGTGGATGGCCACACTTGTCCTCATTTTTATGGCTATCTTTTTCATCCCTTTTTACCTCAGGTCTAAAATTGACACTATACCTGAGTTTCTTGAACGACGATTTGACAGCAGATCCCGTAAATACTTTTCCGTGGTTACTATTTTCCTGAGTATAATCGTTGACACGGCAGGCGGATTATATGCCGGCGCACTGGTGATGCAAGTTTTCTTTCCGTTCCTGGATCTTTGGCAGACGATCGTGCCACTTGCAATTTTTGCAGGGCTTTATACAGCTGCAGGCGGGCTGAAAGCAGTAGTCTATACAGACGTAATGCAGGCGATTATTCTCCTGTTCGGATCTTCAACGATCGCCTATCTTATGTTTGCTGAATTTGATTTTTCGTGGGAGGCTGCAATGGCAAGTGTTCCGGATGGTAATATGTCGGTAATCAGGCCTCTCGATGATCCGGCATTGCCATGGCTGGGTACCCTGATCGGTGTTCCGGTTTTGGGATTCTATTACTGGGCCACTAATCAATACATTGTGCAGCGAATACTGGGAGCAAAAGATGTAAAGAATGCACGCTGGGGTGCTATGCTTGGCGGGCTTCTGAAATTGCCTGTGCTTTTTATAATGGTAATACCCGGGGTACTTGCGTTTTCGATATTTCCGGGTCTGCCCGAATCCGATATGGTTTTCCCCACAATGGTTGCAGAAATACTGCCAATCGGGATTACCGGTCTTGTTCTTGCCGGCTTAATCGCTGCAATTATGTCGAGCATTGACTCCACGCTGAACTCTGCGTCCACCCTGATTACCATGGACTTTATCAAACCTAAAAATCCGAACCTGACTCCAAAAGAGACAGCAAAAATCGGTCGCTGGACCACTATTATTTTGATGGTAATCGCATCGGTTTGGGCTCCTATGATACAGTATTTCCCCGGAATGTTTCAGTACATACAGGAAGCTTTCTCTTATATAGTACCACCGGTTGTTGCCATATTCCTGATGGGAATGTTTTGGGAACGCGGAAACAGGCATGCAGCATTTATTACACTTGTTTCAGGCCATCTATTTTCGCTCAGTGTATTTACACTTTCAAAAATGGGTTTTGTAAACATCCATTTTACGATATCGGCCGGTATTCTTACTCTACTTTGCATTCTGATATTTATTTTGGTCAGCATATCGGGTGAAAAACCGCCGAAAGAAAAGGTAGAAGGGATAACGTGGAAATCCAGGCTGGCTGAACCGATCAGTGATTTACCATGGTATAAAGATTACCGGGTGCACTCAGCGATACTGGTGCTTTTAACCCTTGCACTTATTATTACCTTCTGGTGATTATCCGTTTAATTTTATTAAATTGAACTGGCGGCTTTTTTTTAGTCTCCTGTACCAGCTGTAAATAATTGAACGTAATCAAAAAATTAGAAGAAAAAAGGAAGTGACGTGTCTCAGTTAGAACTACTGAATCAACAAACCAAGGAGCTATCTGCTGGTATCAGGGAGTTTTACCTGCAGGGTGAAAACTTCAATGCAGCGTCTAAGGTTATCCGCCTGCTGGGATCTCATGTAAATGGATCCTCTGTAAGTTTTTGTATCTGGAATCCAGGTATAGAAGATTGCGATTCTGTATGGCTGGAAATATATACCCCAACTGAGCCTATCAGGTTTAACCAGGATGAACAACACATAAATTTTGCTGTCCAGAGAGTAGAACTGAAATGTTATAAGGCTTTTGCGTATGGTGTTGTGAGTGGTCTTAGAGCAGGTAACCGTGATCAGTTCGGCAGTTTTTACTCATTCGTTTTGCGCAGTGGAAATGAAGATAAATATGTAAATGATCCGATGGCATGGTCATTGCCATATGGCATTTATGCCCCGGCTGAGATATATGATATAGATTCGGTACAGAAAAACAGGAACGACAAGGAATATTTTACAGAATATCTGCCGAAAATTGTTGATTATGATACGAAAAGACAGCCGCCTTCAGTAAATCTCCTTGAAATTCATATTCCGACGGCTACTCAGGATGGCACCTTGCGAAGCCTTTCATCACTATACCGGCGAATAGGAAATAAGATCAAAAACGGAGAAAGCCTTACTCTCTATGAGAAAAATTTTACCGGTTTTGATGCAGTTCAGCTGATGCCGGTGGAACCGGTTATCGAACATCCTGAAAATCACCGCTTCTGGAGGCCAATTACTACACTCGACTCTACTGTTGATAATCTGACTGTTAAACTTGCAAAACCATCAGTTATTAACTGGGGATACGACATTGTCATATTTGGCTCTGTTGCTATCAATCCGTCGCTGTTGTCTACCGGCCGCCCGGATGAATTTCTTGAACTGATTGAAACACTTCACAATTACCCGGAAGGACCCATTAGAGTTGTTTTGGATATCGTATTTGGCCATGCCGACAACCAGGCGGTTAATGTTTTACCTGATGAATTTTTCACTGGCCCGAATATGTATGGCCAGGATCTCAACTTCAGGCATCCGGTAATCCGTGCGATGCTTCTTGAAATGCAAAGGAGAAAGGTCAACTGGGGAGTTGACTCAATACGTGTAGACGGAGCCCAGGATTTTAAATATTATGATGCAAATAAAGATGCACTTATACATGATGACGAGTTTTTAAACCAGATGAGTGAAGAAACGCAAAGTGTGTGCGGGATTGAATACAAACCATGGATGATTTTTGAAGATGGGAGACCGTGGCCCCGCGAGGATTGGGAACTTGCCTCTACCTACAGAGATGTCATCAAACAACAGGATCACTGTTTTCAGTGGGCACCGATGATCTTCGCTTATAATACGCCATATCTATTCACTTTTTGGATGTCAAAATGGTGGAGAGTCAGAGAAACTGCGAAATTTGGCGGCAGATGGATCAGCGGCTATGCAAATCACGATACAATGCGCCGGGGTTCACAAACAGATCCATCGGTGATACGGGTAAATACACTGCTTGGCAACGACCTGAAAGAAATTATGAACAGGGCTTACAACAACCCGTCCACAACTCTTTTCATGAATGGATTTATGCCCGGTGTGCCAATGGATTTTGTTCAGGCTCTTGTACATGCCCCCTGGAGTTTTATCAGAAATACAGATACTGAATACGCTCTAAAAGTTGCCGCAGAAGAAGCTTTTTTTCTGCACTGGCAGGTGAACGAAAAAGACTACCAGGATCAGCTCTATTTCAGGAATTTGAAAAACCTTGGTTTTAAAACATTTAAGCATCTGCAGGTTTTCACACATGCCCTTCTGCGGTTTATTGAAGTCACAAACTATAACATCCCGGAAATTGCAGGAATGCTGAATAACCTTGAAAACCTGGAGGTAAGGGGATGGGAACCGGATTCACTGAATAAATTTGCAACTGCATGGATGGCCGATTTACACCACTTTTGCAACGCTGAAAATCACTTTGCAGGAATTCACAACGAAAAAACGGCTTTCAATTTAAGAGTCAGAAAGTATCGCCTGAATAATCCCTGGCTTCGCAACAGTTTCAGGGATGAAGACCGGTTACACTATGTAGAACCTGTAAATTCCACAGCTACCTATTACGGGTATCGTAAGGATTATGTAAGCGGAAAAGAAATTATATTCCTGGCTAATATGGAAGGTCAGCCGCGCAGTATTACACCGGTGCGGCTGGATCTTCCTAATATAAAAAAACCGGGATGGGAAGTTGCACTTGCTACACCCGGTATGCAGCCCAGAACGGTTTCTGATACCTACCGCCTGGGAGTTTCTCAGGGAATTTTATTTGAACGAAAAGCCTGATGAAATTTAAAATCAATTAAAAAAAACAGCAGAATTTTCGCTGCAAGATCTATTTTTCTCTGTAAAAATAGATCTTTTTATTAGCGGCATCTTTTCCGCTTTTAATTTTTACGTTGTTTTCCTGGTTGTACTGATATACAGCAGTCCGCATTGAATTTACACTTTTCTCATTTTGGTAAGATACCTGAACAGCATCTCCTCCGGGCTCAAGCTTATCAAGAGCATCCATCAAAGGTTTGAATTTAGATGCCCTTCGCTTACTCGAATTTACCTGAGAACGTTTAACGAATTTAATATCCATTTTACACTATATTTTTTTTTACGTTGCAAAAAGACGCTCATGCACCTTTTTTTAGAAATGTAACTTATTATTTGCAAATATTTCTATTTGTACATTAGTTAACTAATTATTGCACACATTTATTACAATTTATTTTGTTTTACTTCAGATTTTTATTTATTCAAGATAATGTAGTAATCAACGATAGAAAATGCATTTACTAAAATTTACAAACACGATAAGATCACATTACATTTTCATTTCAAAAGGCAATTTGAAATTTTTACGATTAAGATGTATCTAAAGGTTTGTTGTTCTTTGTAAGATAGATTCTTGTTTTCAGAGGAGTTTAAAATGAAAACACAATTTCAAAAGAAGGTTGAAATCCAAGATCAAAAACATTCACAGGTACCGGTTCAAGACGTGGAAGGCGCCTGCTTTCATCAATAGCGAGTGTAAATTCGCGATACCACGGATTTTGATTATCCAGAACATTGTAGAGAGACAAGTTCGCATCGAGAATTCCTTTAAAAAGATTATCAGAATAGTTTAAAGTTATATCCAGTCTTTTGTATGTTCCAAGACGTTCCGGTTCATCAGCAATACTGTTGTTAAGCGAGATATTGTTTGGCGTTCCGGATGCCACAATCCATGATGTATGAAGATTCAGCGGTTGCGCAAGTCTGAATTCTGCAGTTGCTGTATAAGTATGAGTACGATCCCAGTCTGCATTAAAAGGTTTGCCATCCAGAATAAAGGAATTCTGTAATTCCATAGATGAAAGTGAATATGTTTGAGTGAAAGTCCACCTGCTGAACAGATGCCTGGTCAGTACTTCAATTCCGCGAGCCTCACCCTCATTTTCAAAAAACCACGGGGTATTTGAAAATGTATTTGACAAAGTTTGCACATTGATTTCGTGTAACCGTAAATTTTCTGAATTTTTGATATACCCTTCAACCTGCAGAAATGATTTTGGCAATACCTGTATATAAATTCCGGCGGAAAAGTGATCAACCGAGGATGGAGGCTGCTCTTCATTTGTGAGTATCCATATATCAGATGTTACCGCATTATCAAGTCCGATGCGATGCAGAAACTGATGATTTCTGCTGAACCCGAAGCCAAGTGAAACAGGTGAATCGGGCAGTAATTTTAATTTAACCCTTGGTGAAAACCGGTTATAGCCTCCGCTTTCGTAGTAGTGGTATCGCATTCCGAGATGCAGATTCATCATGGGTAAGTCCATAAAATCAGCCTGTAAAAAGCCATCTAACTGGCTGGATTCTGTTTGAATAAGAAAAGATGGCCTCTCAAATGAACTTTCACTGTAATCACCCCGGTAATAAAAAAATGAAGCACCGGCTGTAGCTGAAAATGAATTAAAAATAAAATCAAGAGATTGTTCTGCTTTGAACTGGTTCATGGTACTTTTATTCCGGAACGGGAATGTAAAAACATTGATCTGATTTGAACCGTCTGACCTGTTTATCCTTGTATAAACAAAATCTTCTCTCAGGAAATCTGATTCGTAGGAACTGATTCCGGTCATAGTATGACTGTAGACAATGTCAGAAATCTGCCGCTGATGCTTCACTGTTCCGGTAAAATTTCCCCATTCATTTTCAGTTATAAACTCCTGGTTATCAAATCGGGAATCGCTGCTAAAAGAACGTACTCTTCGGTCAACAAGCTGATTGGTAAAATCGCCGCCGTAATAAACACTTGCAATCCAGCGACTCCCCGAACTTCCTTCAAAATAGAGTTTTCCATGCAGATCGAAGAATTCCGCATCTGAATTGAGCGGTGTAACCAGGCTGGAATTGAGGTCAGTAAAATTTCCGCCGTCAAGAGTGGAGGGACGATTGATATCCAGTCCCCACTGTATCAGGTCTGAGTTATTAAACCAGTTAACAGTATTCAGTAGGGAACCGCGACCGGAGATCAGCCAGCTGGACTTTCCGTTCATCAGGGGTCCTTCGATCGTTGCTTTATAACTGGAATTACTGATCCCGATTTTGGCGCGGGTACTGTTTAATGAGCCTGTACGTGTAATGAGTGAAAGAGTTCCGCCTGTAGGAGATTCAACCTGTGCGGGAGTTACGTCATAAAAAAAACCGCTCGACTGCAGTGCGTCTTCATTAAAACTGTCGAGCAGTCCAAAAAGATGGCTTTGATTAAAAACAGTGATTCCGTCGAGCATAACCAGTAAACCATCCGGAGAACTGCCGCGAATATTCAAACCGTCGTTTAAAGCTGTGGTAATTCCAACAGAAGGAAGCACCTGGAGTGCGCGTACGGCGTTGCTCTCACCGAAGGGACTGAACCGCCCGGTTTCAATTAATCCCCGGAATGTGCTGTCGGATGAAGCATAAAAAGAGGCTCCTGAAATTACAATTTCATTTCCCCTGACTGATTCCGGTTTCAGCCGAATGGTAAGATCCCGTATTTCAGATCCGGTGTCTGTCTGAAGCCGGATTTCTTCACTTCTGTATCCCACATAGGAAGCTTTTACCCGAAGAATGTTATCCTGAGGCTTTGTTGTGAAATGAAATGTTCCGGCGCTTCCGGTCGATACTCCTTTCAGCCGTTCATTTTCGAGCCATGAAACTGTTGCATGAGGAAGCCTTTCACCGGTTTCAGCATCAACAACCTGACCGTTTACAGAGAGGCGATTTACGGACGTCTCATTTCCCCCCGCCTGAAGCAGCAAAACCCGGAACCGCTCTTCATCCACGTCCAGCCTGAGCCCGTATTGATTCAGCAGCCGGTTCATTTTTTGAAACAGTTCATCTTCACTGCTGTTAATTGTAAGTCTGATATCTGAAATGAGAGATTCCCTGTATAAAAAACGCCAGGAACTCTTTTCCTGGATATCTTCAAAAATCTCCTGAACCGGCTTATTGGAGTATGCAAACTCATTTTGAGCGACCAGGCTTTCTGTCGTACTTATCAGGAAAAAAGCGAAAAAAATTATTCTCAGGATGAATCTCATCATTGTGTTCCTGGTACAAATTGGTAGGTTGTGCCATCACTTGTTTCAAAGGAGCCGCCCAGAACCATGCCAAGATCCCGAAGGGCCTGATCCTTCTGGTCAAGAGTGATTGAGCCGCCGAGAGATTCCTGTTCGATCGACCCGGGTGCCTGTATCCGTATCTGGAAATGATATTCCAGTTCGTTAAAAATTGAGCGGGCCTGTCTGTTCGAAAACTGCAGTCGATTATTCATCCACGAGGTAAACAGTTTTTCTTCTGCGGGTTCCGGCATTGTTAATTTTTTATTGCTGATAACGGCTTTTTCACCCGGATCAAGATCTGCTTTTTCACCCGTTTCAATTACTTCAAATTGCACGGACCCCTCTTCAAGAAATACCCTGGTTTGGTTTCCCCAGTCACTTAGCACAAACCTGGTTCCCAAAACAGTTACCCTGCCATTTGAGGCTGTAACCGAGAACTCTCTTTCAGGATTGCTTTCAACAGTGAAATAGCCCTCACCTTCCAGCCGATATTCTTGCCGGTTCTCATTATCATCTGAGAGTTTCCAAAGAGCGGAGTGTGGCCTAAGCACAACTTTGCTGCCATCAGCCAGGTTTATTTCAGTAATGGACTGACCCGTTTCGGCAATTAGATCAGGTGTTTGTGAAGGAATCAAATAGAAAAGTGATACAAGAGCTGCAAGCAGAATAGCAGCTGCAATGCGCAGATATTGGGGGCTGATGAAATTAAGTGAATATATTCGTGAGGATTGTTTACTTGCGGGCAATTCATTTTCGATAAACTGCCACATTCTCTCCTGCGGCACGGCGATCTCATTTTCAACAGTCTCTTTTTCTTTTTTATATGCTAATAAATATTCAGGCAGATTATCACTGATTGTATTCAAGGCCACACGATTATCCCTGCACTCGCCAATTTCTTTTGCAAGTACCAGGTCCGGGTCGTTATGTGGCAGTTGATTATTATTCATTTCATTGGTGGCTGTATAAAAAAGTCATGTTAATAAATGTGAGTGACGGGCAGGACCACATCACTCACATTATGAAATAAGCGGGTGGTTATTTATACATCATCATCACTGTCGTCATTGTCATCATCGCTGCTGTCGTCATCTTCATTGTCATCGCCATCACCATCACTGTCATCATCATCGTCTGATTCAAATTCCACTTCAAGTACTATATTATCGTCAGTATCTCTCTGGCGAAAGAATTCACCATCAGCTTCAACGATTTGACCATTCTGAATGGCGAGATCAACTTCTTCCAGGGAGAAAAAGTCTCCGTCATCTTCGATTTCGCTCTCTTCCGTTACCAGGAATACCCGGCCGTTTTCGAGTGTAAATGAAGATTCAACCAGGTTTACGGATTGAACGATTCCCTCAAAATCAGCATCGGCATCAAGTTCAAATTCAACTTCAGTTGCAAACAGAAAGTCTGAACCTTCTCTTCTTTCCACTTCACCTTCAGCTTCTACGATAAAACCGTTCTGAATGGCACGCTCAACTTCCTCAAGAGAGAAGAGGTCACCATCGCCTTCAATTTCGGTTGCATCAGTCACTTTTACGCGCTGCCCATTGGCAAGAGTGAAAAAGGATTCATCAAGATCGACAGACCGGACGATGCCTTCAAATTCATCATCATCAAACACCTTTCCGTCATCCAGCTTTATTCTGAAAATCTTAGAGAAATCAGCAAACCTGAGAAGCGCGGTTCCGTCACCGGTAAACTCAACGGTACCCTGGATTGTTTTTGTCTCGGTATCGCCGTTCCTGGTACGGTTGATATTAATTTCGTAAGTAAGGGTGCCCGTGACTCCTTTACTGAGATCACCGCCCAGTTCCGCCAGAGATTTATCGATCTGCACATTCAGGAAATCGACAAGAATGGTATAATTTCTTTCCAGGGGCTGTCCGTCAGACCCGCTTGCTTCAAAATTTCCGGAACCTCTGTGAACGCCGTCAATAGATAAGAAAGGAGATCCGTCGGTCAGTCCGTCAATCAGAAACTCATCTTCCCGTTCAAAAGAAGATTTTTTACGGGGAGTTTCAAGGGAACCGTTTCGAATGCCTGAAAAGTCTATGGTTTCAATTCTGTCGCGCTGGGCTCTCGGGAATACTATAAATTCACCGTTTATATCCAGGAATATATACTCAAGCGTGGCGGAAGAACTTTTTGAAAAGTTTGGCCTGTTTACGCTTCTGTCGAAAGAAAGCGTATGTGTTCCTGTTTCGGGGTCAAAAGAGTAACTGAAGTTTCTCTCAGAGCCTCTGCCGCTATTATCTTCATCATCGTCATTTGCTGAAGAACTTGATGGTTTGGCCAGTGTTGATGAAGCAACACCGTCAAATCCTCCTTCTGAAGGAATGGCAATAGCATCATTCAAACTGGTTAAAATACCGTCATTTTGGTCGGAAAGAGATTCCCCGATAATTTGACCGGCAGCTTCCAGGTCAGCATCAGAAATTTCATCGGTGGTTGAGTCTACACTGTCTATCGTACAGGATGAGAATAGTAAACCTGCCAAAAGAGCCAGTGGCAAAGCTTTCAAGTTGTAGATTTTATTTTTTATTGAGAACATGATTTTATGAATTATGTTTGAGTTCACCTGTGTTACACACCACCCGGATTTTACCCCTAATCAGATTTATTTTTTTCACGGAACATTTTCAGAGAGTTTCTCATATCCTTCAGGGCGAGTGCCATGTGATTTTCTACAGTTTTCACACTCACATCCATTGCTTCGGCTGTTTCTCTATAGGTAAAATCTTTTAAAAAACAGAATTCAAAGACCATTCTGCGCTTATCAGGCATAGCAGCCACAGCTTTATCAATTGCCGTCTTCAGCTGATGGTTTTCAAGATCGTCTTCCGGAGTTCTGCTGCTTTCCCGGTCGGGAATATCACGGCCATCGTCAAACTTTTTATGATCACGGATATGGTTCAGCATTCGCGAATAGGCTATCTGGAAAAGGTATGCCTTCAATGATTTTTCAGGATCAATCCCGTTTCTTTTTTCCCAAATCATGAGAAAAGCCTTCTGAACAAGATCTTCTGCAACTGGGCCGTCAACGCCTCTGCTGACCAAAAAGCGATAAAGCGGTTGATTGTGGGTTTCAAAAAATTTTTTAAATGCGTCCTGGTCCCCGTTTTTAATTTTCAGACAGAGTTCATCTCCTTCAAATTCATCCGACTTTGAAAAGGCAAGCAAAAGTAAAATCAGCTCTGGCGTAAAAATCACAAAGGTAATGATGGAGTTTTTATGTTACCCGGTTACTCAAGAGGGTGTAAAATATGCAAATAATCTAATTTAAACAGTGTCTGTATCGTTTACTTTCAGAACAACGGCACCCTTTCCGCCACCCTGTTTTATTTGCATCAGGGCACTGTTTGCTTCTTCCAATGAATAGAGAGTAACATCGGGCTCGATGGGTATTTCAGCGGCAACGTTCAGAAATTCCGTTACATCCTTCCGGGTTACATTTGCCACTGATTTAATCTCTTTTTCTTTCCAGAGATGTTCTGTATAGTCCAGGTTCAACAGGTAATCAATATCTGCATCCTCCTTTCTGATGGCATTTATGACCAATCTTCCGGCCGGCTCCAGGTTTTTTAAAGCTTCCACAACCGGTTTCCACACGGGTGTTGTATCGATGATGGCATGTAGTTTTTGTGGTGATTCCTCTTCAGTGTCACCCGCCCATGCTGCTCCGAGCTCCAATGCAAATTCCCTCTGTTTTTCACTTCGGGCGAACACATAGATATCGGTATCCGGATAAAGATAACGCGACAGCTTCAGGACAAGATGGCCGGATGCTCCGAATCCTGTTAATCCAAGACGTTTTTCATTTTCTATTTCCGCAAGCATAAGTGAACGGTAACCGATGGCTCCTGCGCACATCATGGGCGCGGCCTGTTCGTCCGGAATGGAACCGGGTATGCGATAGACAAATGAGGCAGGGGCCACCATATATTCTGCGTATCCTCCGTTTACATCCCTGCCTGTGGCTGTAAAATTGTGGCAGAGATTTTCGTCGCCTTCAAGACAGTGTTCGCACTCCCCGCATGCTGAGTAGATCCAGGCCACACCGACACGTTCTCCAGTATTTACCTCTGTCACTCTATCCCCGCACTGTTTTACAATTCCCACAACTTCGTGTCCGGGTACTACAGGAAAATCAGGAGGAGCTGTACGGCCCTCAATTTCATCCAGTTCAGTATGGCATACGCCGCAGACAGTTACCTTTATCAGAACGTCATCCGGGCCCGGTTCCGGTTTCGGAAGTTCTTTGAGAGTCAGAGGCTGATCTGTTTTAGCAAGGTCTTTTATATTTTCAAGAATCATTCCTTTCATATCGTCCTCTTTAATTATATTTGTTATTTATAATATAATTTAAAAATTTAGAGACGTTAAAAAAGAGGTATAATCGGTATAACTGAATCGATGCGGGGACTTTTTGTCTAAATGAAGATGAAGATAATCTATTCATCTTTTTTTAGTACATTTTCATATGAAATCATTGGGACTAATACTGGCACTTATTTTTGCGGGCTGCAGTACGGAGGAGCGTCAAACCGATACAAGCGATAATGTGGCGCAGGGGTCTGCTTCAGGATATACAGCCCTGACAGGCAGTGAATCTCAGGATGAGACATACGTTTTGTATTCAGAGGGGAGAAAGATTTCCAAACATCAGTCCGAGACCGAAACACACCGGGCTGCTTTGAATTATTTGGAGGAAAATCCGTTTGTTGAAGTCTATTTTACCAATGACATTGAATATGACCGGGAAAATCAGGAGGAAGTATCGGTTGAGGAGCTTTACAATTTTACACATCCTGCATTGAACAATATTGAATGGACCCTGAAACAGCCGCTGGACCTGGAAGGTTTTGAACTGATGACAAAAGCCAGATCCAAAGCTGACAGCATACGGATATCTTATGAGTGCGAAAATCAAAGGGTAAGCAGGACAATCAAGCCTGAAAACGGTAATTTTGAAGACAGTTTTTCGGCTGACTGTTCAAAAATTGTGACACGTCTTCATGCCTATGATGAGAAGATGGTGGGTGGATACTATACAGTGGATGTTGGATTTTTCAATTCAGTAGATTTTTAAAAAGAGATTTAAAAATCAACATACTGCATACTGCTTACTATATGTGCCTGGAAATTATGATTCGGTGGGTAAATCTTTCTCCTTCCATTTCCGCCAGCCGCCGGCAAGTGATTTCACATTTTTGTATCCCATCTTTTTTAAATTATCAGCAGCCAGTGCACTTCGGTAACCTCCGCCGCAATAGAGGATGATATCTCTTTTTTTATCAGGAATTACAGATTCGATCTCGCGCTCGATAACACCTTTGCTCAGGTGAACAGCCCCGGGAATTCTTCCCTGCTTCCATTCATGGGTTTCTCGAACGTCGATCAGTGAAAATTCTTCCCCATCCTGGATCAATCCGGCTGTCTCTTCGGAATCTATCTCCTTTACACGAGTCAGCGCATCGTTTACAAGCTTCACAAATTTTTCGGAGTGTTGTTTACTCATGATATGATTTTAAATGAATAGTTTCACGGGAGTGCAATGATTCAAAAACAGTTGCCCGTTTCTCTTATAATATTATGTAAACAAGTCAGATAAACAAGAACCAGTTAAAAGTTTATGATTTTTATTGAGGCTGTCCAAAAAAGTGATATTTGGTTTATGGATGGCTTAGTAATTAAAGTTTGTTTCATTTCGCCAGCTGGCAGATTCGTGGCAATAAACTCCGGGATTTGCCACGATGTCGCGAGGACACAAGGTAACACGAAGAACTAATGCTACATCAATTTTAAATGAGCTGTGGTAAACTTAACTTTTCAGACATCTCCCTGAATTCAGTTTCTGATGCTGCCGCGTTCAATAAGTTCACGTGCGCTGCTGAGTGCTGAATCGGTTATCTCTTCACCGCTCATCAGGCTTGCCACTTCCCGGATGTGTTCCTCTTCCGACAGCGGTTTGATCCTGGTTACCGTACGATCATCTTCTTCTATCTTTTCAACACGATAGTGTTTGTGTGCCTGGCTGGCGATTTGCGGCTGATGGGTAATAGCCACAATCTGGCACTGTTCGGACAGGCTCCTCATCATTTTACCCACTTTTTCTGAAACACTTCCGCTGATTCCTGTGTCGATCTCATCAAAAATCATGACCGGAAGATGCTGTTCACGGGCAATGATAGATTTCATTGCAAGCATTACCCGGCTGATCTCGCCACCCGAAGCGATCCTGGCCAGGGGCTTCGGATCTTCACCTTTATTGGTGGAAATGTAAAACCGGACATCATCACAGCCGTTTATAGTGCACTGAACCGGTTTGCCGTCAATCTGTATCCAGCCGTTTTGGCTGTAGAGCCAGTTCACATCAACCCGGAAAGCCGCGTTTTCGATCCCAAGATATTTCAGGGAGTTCACGACACCGGCAGAAAGCTGACTGCCGATTTCTGAACGCTTATTATGAAGAATCAAGGCTCTTTTTTTCAATTCAGCTGCCTGTTTTGCAATTTGCTTTTCCAGGTTTTCAATTTCTATATCAAAGTTTTCGGCAGTATTCAGCTCCGAGCGGATCTCATTCTTATAACGGATTAAATCGGGGATGTCTCGCTGGTATTTCTTTTGAAGACGGTTGAGGTCCGACTGTCGCTTTCTCAGTTTTTCCAATCGCTGAGGGTTGAATTCAATCCGGTCGCGATATCTTTCTGTAAACTGGATGGTTTCCTGTAAACTTATCCGTGCTGTGTTAACTTCTTCAAGATAGCTTTCAAATTCAGGCTCTATTCGGGCCATATCTTCGAGGTGAATCTTAACACGGTTGAGCAGGTCGATCAACCCGGCCTCTTCATTACTCCCGATTTCCGTAATAGCCGCTGCTTTTTGATCCAGATCTTCCGCATTATCGAGCAGGTTCATTTCTGCATTGATCTCATCTTCCTCTTCCGGCTGAAGATCAGCCTCCTGCAACTCTTTCAGCTGAAACCGGTAGAGTTCGCTCTTCTCCTTTAATTCAGATTCCCGTTTTTTCAGGTTCCCCAGCTGCTGCTTCAGGTCCGAAACCGCTTTATACTCCTTCTGATACTCTTCAAGAAGAGGCTGAACCGGTTCAAACTGGTCGATCACCGATAGATGATGTTCTTCTTTCAGCAGTATCTGGTGCTCATGCTGTCCGTGCAGATCCACAAGCATATCACCCACCTGCTTTAGAACGCCGATATTTACAGGTGTATCATTGATAAAAGCCCGGCTGCCGGTCTGACGAATTTCACGTCTGAGAATCAGAATCGGTGTATAATCCACTGCATTTTCTTCTAAAATAGCTGCGATGAATTCATCTTTTCCTACCTCTACTGACGCTTCGGCAATTGCTTTGGCTGCACCCTGGCGTATCACTTCCGTATCGGCACGCTCACCTAAAATCATATTCAGCGCCCCGATGATAATCGACTTCCCGGCCCCGGTCTGCCCGGTAAGAATATTCAATCCCCCGCCAAAAGAAACCTCAAGTTCATCAATCAGGGCAAAATCTTTTATGTAAAGAGTTTTAAGCAAGTTTATTAATTGTGAATGTAAAATTTTGAATTTTGAATTACTTCTTCAACGATTCAGCAGTGGTCTTGACGATTGACGTAAGTATAGAATTTATTTCTTCAATTTCCATAAACAAATCGGATGAAACCTTCATAATTTTTCCTTCATCTATTAGTCTGAGCCAGTATTTGGTTTCTCTGCCTTCTTTTGAAGCCAAACTCATTTTATGAAGAAAATCCTTTCTGGATTGTGCGGCAAGCGCCTCCTCAATATTTGCTCCGATACTCGTTCCCGATTTAAGCAATTGATTACCTATCACATATTCTCTGTTTGCGCTTAATTTTTTGTAGAATCTAATAATGGATAAAGCAAACAAAAATGATTTTTCCTGTATTACGTTATTCTTATTCATATCAATCCTCTGTTTTCATTAATTAAAAATTGAAAATCCAAAATTCATAATTTTGAACTACGGTGGTTTATAGTAAGAACAGAATTTTGTGAAATCCTTACACTTGAATTTTTTGTATCTTTGTTACTTATGTTGGTGAAAAGAGAAAATCCGAATCGTACAGAATATATGCTTCATGTGCCGGAGGGGCAGCATACGGATGTCAGGCTTGATGTCTATATTACCTCTTTCGTACAGAACGCAACAAGAAGTAAAGTTCAAAAAGCGATCAAAGATAAATATGTATTGGTGAACGGGGAGTACCAGAAGCCATCTTATATCATGCAGCCTGAAGATGTAATTGAAATCAGTCTGCCCAAGCCGCCGCCCGAAAAGGCGAAGCCACAGGAGATGGACCTGGATATTGTCTATGAAGATGATGATTTGATTATTGTTAATAAGCCAGCAGACATGGTTGTTCATCCCGCGTTTGGTAACTGGCAGGGAACGCTTGTGAACGGACTGCTTCACCACACCAATAAAAATCTGTCTAAGACAGATAACAAAACTCTACGGCCCGGAATCGTGCACCGGCTGGATAAAGATACCAGCGGGCTTCTCGTTGTAGCTAAAAATGATGTGGCTCATCACAAACTGGCAAAACAGTTTGCAAAAAAAGATGCAGATCGTACCTACTGGGCTATTGTATGGGGGAAACCGCCCCGGGAAGGCACCATTGAAGGCAACCTTGGCCGCTCACCCCAGAACAGGAAGATCATGACAGTTCTTCCGGAAGGCGAAGGGAAACATGCGGTCACTCACTTTACAACCCTGGAGTATTTTGACTACCTGGCTCTTCTTGAGATACGCCTGGAGACAGGCCGTACGCACCAGATACGCGTTCATATGCAGAAGGAGGGATACTATGTGTTTGGAGACCAGACCTACGGCGGAGATTCAGTTAGGTACGGGCCTAATACCGGCTCGCGGAAAGTGATGTTTAAGAAGTTGTTTGAACAAATGCCTCGTCAGGCTCTGCATGCAAAAACACTGGGATTTGAACATCCTGCAACCGGTGAACAGGTGGAGTTTAACTCTGAACTGCCGGCCGACTTTCAATACTTGCTGGATACCCTTCGTGACAAATGTAAAACAGAATATTAAAAAATATGGCAAAGGAACAGAAAAAAGAGATAAGCATAACAGTAACACTTGATGAAAATAGTATACCCGGTAAAATTGAATGGAGTGCTGATGACCTCGAAGTAAAAGAAGAAGCCGAAGCCCGTGCCATGATGTTATCATTCTGGGATCACAATACAAAAGACACCCTGAAACTTGATTTGTGGACCAAAGATATGACCGTGGATGAGATGAAGATTTTTTTCCACCAGACTCTTACCAGTATGGCAGATTCACTTGAAAATGCAATTGATGATAAACGCATCAGCGGGGATATGAGAGACTTCTGTGACTACTTTGCAGAAAAGATGGAAATTAAAGTGTAAGGAATTGAGTTATTTATACTCAGACAAGGAGACAGAATGATAGATTATACGGCCACCTATACGGATCAATATCAATTAACCATGGCCCAGGTTTACTATCAGACCGGCCGTCATAAAAACAATGCAGTATTTGATTACTTCTTCCGGAAGCTTCCCTTTGACGGGGGATATGCGGTTTTTTGCGGGCTCGATACCCTTATTGATGTCCTTGAAAACCTGAGATTCGATGAGCAAGATTTGGCTTATATGAAGAAAACCGGCCTTGATCCTGATTTTGTGGATTACCTGGAAAATTTTGAGTTCAAAGGTAATGTATATTCCTCACGAGAAGGAGATCTTGTATTTCCCACGCGTCCGGTGCTCCAGGTTGAAGCCGATATCATTGAGGCCCAGATTATAGAAACCCTGTTGCTGAATATCCTGAATATTCAGACGCTGGTTGCTACGAAAGCAAGCAGGATGCACCTCGCGGCAGGAGAGAGAAAGCTGGTGGATTTCGGTCTGCGAAGGGCACACGGCCCGGGAGGATATTATGCAAGCCGGGCAGCTATTGCAGGCGGGTTCGACTCTACGAGCAACGTACGGGCAGGTCGTGATTTCGATATTCCCATTTCAGGAACGATGGCTCACTCATTTGTGCAGAGCTATGACAATGAAATTGATTCATTCCGGGATTTTGCAGCCGGACGACCAAATGACTGTGTGCTGCTGGTGGATACGTACGACACCATTCATAGCGGTGTCCCAAATGCCATTACAGTCGGGAAGGAGATGGAAGAGAAGGGACACAAGTTAAAGGGCATCCGGCTGGATAGCGGAGACCTTGCCTGGCTGGCAAAAAAGAGCCGCAGGATGATGGATGACGCAGGCCTGCCGTACGTTAAAATTGCCGCTTCGAACCAGCTTGATGAGTATGTAATCAAAAGCCTGCTCGACCAGGAAGCACCGATTGATCTCTTCGGAGTTGGAACCAGCCTGGTAATCGGGCGGCCCGATTCGGCCCTCGACGGTGTGTATAAACTCTCTTATGCCAATCAGCAGCCCAGAATTAAATTGTCGGAAACCATTGAGAAAGTGACACTGCCCGACCGCAACCAGGTTTACAGGATATGGGATGAAGAGGGAAAATTAATCGGTGCGGATGCCGTAGCGCTGGAAGGAGAAGAAGATTTTAACGAGATGTTTCATCCATTTGAGCCTCATCAGTCTCTGACATTTGAAAATTGTACAAAAGAGCCTCTGCTTCATAAAGTGATGGAAAATGGTTCAAGAGTGTCTGAAAAGAAAACTCTGAACCAGATCCGGGAATTTGCTATGAGCCGGCTGAGTGAATTGCCGGACGAGTACAAGCGATTTGAAAATCCGCATATCTATAAGGTGGGGATGAGCAAAGGTCTCAAGGATGAGAGAGACACGTTAATTGAGAGGTATAAGGAGTAAACTGGCTTTATTTTGTTTCATGTGGGTAATAGATATAATCCTGTATGAAAGCCTGGAATGGCAGATTTTGGAACGCACAAAAATGGATCTCACTTTACAAGCAATCTCATGGTACTTTTGAGCGGTCAAAAGTACCCAAAAACCGACGGGCGGTTGATTTGCTACGGCGGGCTCTTTGTGGCACTTTGCGATGTAAAAACGAGGGTCCATCACGTATTCTAAAGGTAATCAAAAACACGACCGGTGCGTTTTTACACCCATCGCATGCGTACCCCAAAGAGCAAACACCGCCTGCACAAATCAAAGGCCGGGTAATTCATCAGCCTTAAAAAATTATTATTGCTAAAACGAACAATCCTTATAAAGCAATCTTTTTTTATTCAGGTATATATTGCAATAGTAACCTGGCAGACTGAAGGTCTGCAACAGGTAAATTTTTTTAAGATTTAATAGCGGTGAGAGGTTTGACTTTATTGATTGGTAAGAATAAACCATTATTCTGATTTTTATCAGTTATGATGATTTGTCTATGGACGTCTGATAGATAAAATCTTAATTATTCATAGCACGACCTGTACCAGGCCTACAGCCTGGCGAATGTGCTTCATTGTCATGTCCCCCCAGGCGCTGCCTGGGGTTGTGTTGTGACAGGCCTTCAGCCTGTGAGATCTCGGTAAATATTGAGAGAACAGCCCTGAAAGGGTGGTGGCAATGCCTGTCCAAAAGTAGAGTTGATCGCAGCTCAACGTAAATACTTAGCTAAATTTTAAGTAGCATAAATTCTTCGTGTAACTTAGTGTCCTCGCGTCTTTGTGGCAAATACCGTCAGTTTTATTGCCACGAAGGTCTCAAGGATGAGAGAGACACGTTAATTGAGAGGTATAAGGAGTAAAATCGGTTTAATTTAATTTAGGTGAGAAAAAGTGCAAAAATTAAATTATCACCTCAAAATAAATATCTGATACCAGATAATTGCAAATCCGGGTGTTCCGGTTTCGTACTCAGATTCCTTTGCAAAAACAGGCTGAAAGCCTGATACAACACAGCCCCGACGAAGTGTCGGGGTATGATATTGCAATAGTAAACGGGCAGACTGAAGGTCTGCAACAGGTTGGTTTATTTGTAGGTTTGATTGCCTGATATGGAGGTCTTATAGAAAATATTTAACGGAGTATAACTCATTCTGTTTCAGGCCTTCAGCCTGATTGGATTGTGGCTGTCGATTTCCCCCAGGCGCTGCCCGGGGTTGGATTGCGTCAGGCCTTCAGCCTGTGAGATCTCAGTAAATATTGAGAGAACAGCCCTGAAAGGGTGGTAGCAATGCCTGTCCAAAAGTAGAGTTGACTGCAGTTCAACGTAAATACTTAGCTAAATTTTAAGTAGCATTAGTTCTTCGTGTAACTTAGTGTCCTCGAGTCTTCGTGGCAAATACCGTCAGTTTTATTGCCACAAGGCACAAAACCACGAGGTTCACGAAGTAAACTTCAATAAGTAAGAAATTAATAAATCAAATTCATCTTTTGGAACAGCCTCGCAAGCAGGATACAAACCCAAGCCACAATAATTACCTCAAGAGTGGTCGGCAACCGTTTTCCAAAGCTGACTAATAACACTTCTGTATTCACTTCACAAACTCAATTGCCCAGATGCTCATTCAGAAATTCGGTTGTTTCGGTCCAGGCCTTTTCTGCTGCCTCCTCGTTGTAGCGGGTTCCGGACGGATTGGCAAAAGCGTGTCCTGCATCCTCATAGATATGAATGGTTGCGTCCTTCCCGAGGTCGTTTAAAACAGATTCAAATTCACGCACGTTTTCAACCGGTATTCCGCGGTCTTCCGCACCGAATAATCCGAGAATCGGCATATCCAGTTTTTCGAGACGATCCGGATCGGTCACCAGGCGACCGTAATAGATAACCGAAGCATCAATTTTATCCGGTATTGCCAGAGCCGTGTTGAGCGACCATGCACCCCCGAAACACCATCCGAGTACACCCGTTTTGGTTACCTCTTCCTCCGAATCCAGGTATGCGTACGCTTGTCGCAAGTTATCGACAGCATTTTCATTATTTTCACCGACTTCACGGGCATATTTCCCAGCATTTTCAGGAGTCTCGGCAACCTTGCCGCGATAGAGATCTACGGCAAGAGCTTTATACCCAAGTGAGGCCAGCCGGCGCGTCATCATTCTGATATTGTCGTTGAGCCCCCACCATTCATGGATCACAATAATTCCCGGCAGATTGGAGTCTGTGCCTTCAGGCTTTGCAAGATATCCTGTAATTTTCTGTCCATCGACGTTGGCATAAGCAACCGTTTCTGTTACTACCGGTTCCGTAATTTCTGCATCGGCTGAAGCGTTAGCTACCGGCGAGTCATCTTTGTGTTCGGCAGACATCCGGTCTATGTAGTCCGGTTTTTCACCACTGCATGCGGTGAGGGTAGAGATAAAGAGGGAAATTATCAGTATTGGAGAAAAGAGTCCGGTAATTTTCTGCATAGCTGTTCAGGTTATGTGATTTATATTTATCGTGCCATAAATGTAGTATATCCCGGGGATGAACCAAAAACCGCCGGCAATAAAAATTCATTCCGATCCTGTCATTACATCAGAATGTTTCTTATTTTTGAATGCTTAAAATGCATGATAACCGGCAGATCATCCATGTTGAAATAATCCTGCTTATCCGGCGGATTTCACTTTCATATTGTTGCTCTGCACGTTTATACAAAAACTTGCGCCCGTAGCTCAACCCCGACACGTGTGTCGGGATTTCACACAGGCAGAAATGAATTATTGAATATGCGCCCGTAGCTCAACCCCGAAGTGTCGGGATTTCGCTCGGATAAATATGAGTTTTGTAAAATGCGCCCGTAGCTCAACTGGATAGAGCGTCTGACTTCGGATCAGAAGGTTGAGGGTTCGAATCCTTCCGGGCGTACTCCTCAAAAAACCCCTTTTAATTAGCTTTAAAAGGGGTTTTTTTATGTTTTTTAGGCAAATTTGAGGATTTGTATTCGGTACAACTTTTCACAAAATAGGCACTTTTTCTTGTTTTGGTTGTACAAAAAGTTGTACATTTTTAGCGAACGAAAACCAAAATGTACAACCATGGCAAGCTTGAGGAAAAGGGGTAAAAATTACTCGATTATATTCAAAACATTCATCGATGGGAAACCGGTTATGAAGACCTTTGCACTTGGCACCCGGTATAAAAAAATTGCAGAGGAGAAGAAAGTCCTCTATCAAAAACTTTATGAAGAGGGCAAGATTGATCCGTTTCAGGATGGGTGGAGTGTTAAAGATTATGAAAGGGCCCAATATGAGAGTAGCGGAAAAGCTGCAGTGGTTGACAGCTATTTTCTTGATGATCTTAAAGAGGACTTTCTGAAAACAAAGTCACATACAACTAAAGCTACAAGAAAGGGCTACGGTTCTGTTATTAAACTCTTCATTGACCATGTTGGGCGGTCGATGACTGCTACCTTAATTAAACCATCAGACATTCGAACTTTCTGTTTTAAGGATAGTTATTCTAACGCAACGCAAAGAAATTACTATAAACACCTAAAAGTATTTTTTGCCTGGTTGACAGAGAAAGGGATTATAGAGGAAAATCCCTGTGAAGAAGTTACTCCCCCTAAAAAAAGGGATAAACTTGTTGACAAAATTTTCAGTGAAGAAGAATTAGGCCAAATTTTTGAGGCGTTCAAGGCTCATCATAAAATATGTGAGGAGAATCGCCACATTGTTCAACAATCTTTGCGGCAGGACTGGTTTATTCCGATGATTCAGACTGCTTACTATACCGGGCTTCGCAGAAAGGAAATTACCCGGCTGAAATGGCACCAGGTTGATCTGGAAAATCGTGAGATTCAGGTAACGGATACAAAAAATGGACGTGAGCGTACGGTACTGGTGTTTGATAAGGCTTATCATACTCTAAAAGATTGGCATGCAGAGAGTGGAAACACAAAGAATGGTTTTGTATTCCCAAGCCCGAAATCACATAAAAAAGGGCAATTTGCTCTGCCGGGAGATTATGTGTCCAAAGTATTTAAAGGCTATGTGAAAAAAGCACAACTGAAAGAGAGTATTCACTTTCACGGACTTCGCCATTCATGTGCCACCTTTATGATTCGCGAAGGTGTTGATGTTACAATGGTAAAAGAGATGCTCGGACACAGAAGTATTGAAGTTACAATGAGGTATGTAAGCCTTAATGTAAATGATCGAAAGAACAGAGCGAAAGAATTAGGATTAATATCATAAAATCAATGAAAAACGAAGAAATGAAACACGAGAATTTATATACAAGAGAAAAAACTCCCCAAAAAATACCTGCAAAAGATGGTTATTTAACCATACTGGCATATACCCTGTACAGACATCATAATGCTCATTATCCGGACGAATATATAAGGGTGCCGGTCAAACTCATTGGGCAATACATTGAATATACTGGCGAAAAGCATAATAATTTACATACTGAGCTTCGCGGGCTGGATGGATTTTCTGCGGATACGTTTCAGGGTTCTTTTAAAAAGAAGATGACTGATATTGCAGAGGATGAACGAGATCAGGCTATTCAAGAACTATATGCATTTCTTGAAAAAGAAATGGCTGGACGAGAAGAGACTCTCAAATTTCACCGTGTTGAAAATTCACACATAGATTTTCAACCGTTAAAAGATCTATTGAAAACAAGAGCAGATGAAGAAGATCTTATAAAAGTGCCTTCTATTCCTGACTATCTTTTAAAAAAAGTAAGAGCACGTATCAATAAGGTTGCAGAATCACAGGCAAAGCTGGAAGCCCTGGACCATGTTCAGCTGCACATTGATTTGACCGGTGAGTATAAGTTCAAAAAAATTGCGGAAAGTGCAGGTCATATATACAGACTGATGGGGAAACCTGATCTCACATCAAGAGATGATTTAATAAAATTGGTTAACCAGGCAATAACGAATTATGAAATAGAGAATAATCCGGATTTTATTTTCAACGAAAAACTGTACTATCAGTCGGTTTACAACAGCTTCAAGAATAAAATGGAAAAAATTAGCCAAATCAGGGTTTAAAAAGAAGAAGATTAAACAGGAATAAACTGCTTTTAAACACATCTGAAGGCAATGTTTTAAGTACTTTCTTCTTTTTAATAAAAATAAGTGGTAAAAGCGGCCTTTTGTTATTAAAACGAAGATGCGGGATTGCTGAAAACAATAGCGAATAGTTCATAAGGTCGAGATCTTAATTGCGTAAACAAACCCAAACAAAACAATTAAGATCATGAAAAAGCAACAAACTCTAATCGATAAAATTACCAATCTAGAGGCAAAGCTCGACTTTGTAGTAAGCGCACTTCAACGAAAACGAGACACTACGAAATATTTAACTGCCCAGGAAATCGAAGCTGAATTCGGTATCGATCAGCGTACGGTTTTGAACCGAAGCAATATGCATCCGAGCCAGAACGGATATATTCCAAGCATGAAGATTACCGGGAAAGGCCGGCGAAAATATTTCGAACGTAAGGTTATTGAACGCCTCCTGGAACCATCTTCATACCACAGAAAAAGGAGGTAATAGCTATGAAATTGAGTGTTACTCCGAAGGATATCAACGAAGAGGTCATGAATTGCCTGAGAGCCACTGATAAGGCCGAACCGGAGGCAAATTTCACGCCTCATAAACAGATTCCCGATAAGTAGAAGCAGAGAAAACAGCGATCATAGCAAGCCTCTATTTCCCGGATTTCATCATTTATATCTCTCTTGTCTATTTTCATTTGCAAATAATAACGAAACCGGATATTCTGCGACAGGTCCACGGCGAAAACAGTTTGTCGGGTAATTATATGTTATGCTTATTCTTTGAAAGCCATTACCCTCAACGGTCAAATGAAAATCAATCTTGATGTATCAAAGAACATCAATGAACACTTCAAAAAATATATTGGTGGAGAAGAACTTGAAAATGGCTTTGTAATCCATCCAAAGATTGGTACAAATCAGGCAGAAAGTACATTTATTGAACTACCGGGCAGTCTGGAATTTTATCATTTTGGGTTAACTCAATTTAAAGTACCCATTCAAATGCATACCATAAATGAACCTGAATCTGATTGGTTTTTGATTCATATTAATTTGTCACATGTTGCCCAGGAAAAGCTAATAAACGGTGAGCAAATTAAATTTCAGAAACATCTGCCTATTGGCATACTTTTCATTGGACCCAACCTTGAAATGCATACGCTACTTCCACCAGATACAAATGTAGAAGTAGCATCGATTCGATTTAACCGTTCATTCCTAATGAAATATTTAGAAAAAAATATTCCTTTTAGTGCTGGCAGGTTATAACGCGTCATAGCAGTTTTGCCGAATTCCCCTGACTTGGATTATGCGCTGAAAGGACTGTCGAGTCCCATATTTTGGTATTCCTTTAGATTTTCGTAATTATTTATTTTAGATTTCCATCATTATTTATTAATGTAGTGTTCATCACGGCACCTTTAAACAGAACGATCAAACTGATTCTTTATCAATGGTTTATGGGGGATATAATCAATGAAGTTTTTGAAATATTTTGGTTATCTCCTTGGATTCATCTCAGCATTCGCTTTACTGCTTATTTTGGTTTTTTATATTAGAGGCGAAATGGAGTGGCAACATCGAAGCGGGCACGTCCCCCCAGAAAAGATGCCTCCTGTACCCGGTATTGAGAATGAAATCACACCCGATTTGTTAAGTCTGGGGAAAAGACGCGTTCACACTCTCCAATGCACAGAGTGTCACGGATCTGACCTGCAGGGCAAACAAAGAGATTACGCCTTTGTACCCAATGTTCTAGCCTCACGTGCGCATTACAATAAAAAAACCATGGCACGAGCCATTAAATATGGGGTTAGATTCGACAGCACCCGGATGCATCCCAATATGCCCTCGATGCAAAGTTTCTACCACCTGAACAAACGGGATTTAAAGGCTATTGTAAGTTACATTTACTCTTTGCCACCTTTGAAATCCGATAAAATCAATTCGTCTGAGTTTGGCAGACCAGAACCAGATTTCCGAACCAAGATACGGATCGGCTATACACATCTTATGGTTCCCGATCTGAAACGTCCTCTTCTCGCAGGCGATACCAGTGTAGTCAGCAAGGCCGCAAACAAGAAGGACGGGCCAATATCATACGGAAACTACTTAACCCAGATACATTGTGCCAGGTGTCATTCTCCAAACCTTGGAGGCGATCCCGGTTACTGGCAAACACCGGGTGTATCTATTGGAGGCGCTTATTCTGCTGACCAATTCAATACCTTGATTAAGAAGGGGATCGGACTTGGTAATCGGGAACTTGGCTATATGACAACGGTGTCTAAAGAGAACCTTTCCTATTTGACGGACGAGGAAATCGCGGCCATCCATGATTATCTAACGCATCGAATGAACAGGCAGGATGAAACAGGCCCTGGAAACCAGAAGCAGGGAGAATAAAGATGTAATTTAATGCCTTGCATAAAATAGAGTGTAATGAAAAAATTTACGTTAGCCCTTGCTGCCATAGTTATTTTTGCAGCCTTGATAACATCCCAAGTTTCAAACGCTCAAGCGGAGCTTCAGAGCAACTATTTTACAACTTCTGATAGTGTTAAGTTGCACTATATTGAAGCGGGCTGTGGTCCTGCTATCGTATTCGTACCCGGTTTTACTATGCCAGCCAAAGTCTGGGAACCACAACTGACATACTTTGCCTCCGACTATCATGTCGTTGCGCTGGATCCGCGCTCACAGGGACGCTCTGAGAAAGTGACAGAAGGGCACCACTTGGTCCGTCGAGGTAAAGACATCGGGGAGTTAATCGATCATTTGGAAACTGAACAAGCCGTAGTTGTGGGGTGGTCAATGGGTGTCCACGAGATACTTGCCTATGCACGGGAGTTTGGATACGATCCATTCCGAGGTATCATTC
The DNA here is from genome assembly GCA_964449075.1 of uncultured Balneolaceae bacterium. Classification (GTDB taxonomy): domain Bacteria; phylum Bacteroidota; class Rhodothermia; order Balneolales; family Balneolaceae; genus CAYVBJ01. The sequence continues at coordinate 19,233 of CAYVBJ010000019.1, read as the reverse complement.
TTGTGGACAATTTTCTTGCTATGAAAGCAGAACCGGGCAAATCACTTCCGATTGAACCCATGGTCAAGAAACAGATCAACGGCTTGCAGGGAGATCGCCGACGTTGGACACGAGAGTGGCTGCAAGGTATGTTCCAAGGCGAACAGTCGGAAGACTACTTGGAATCCATGACGGAAGCCGTCTTAAAGACCCCGACAAATACCGCCGTCACTCTACTATCTAACCAATTGTTAATGGAAGAGCTAGATTTCCGTCCGGTCATAGATGAGTTGGAGCTGCCTGTTCTCTTCGTCTTCTCCTCACAAAATTGGGCAATTGCCGAAGCCGAAATGATTCGTAAGCATTGGCCTAAAGTCGAGGTGGCGGTCATAGAAGACAGTGGTCACGCACTATTCGTTGATAAAACCGAGGAGTTCAACACAGTTTTGAAAAATTTTCTGGCTACATTTCCGGCCAATTGATATATATGATACTTCAGCCAAAAAAACTTCGCACATATTTGCCCGACTTTTATTTGTTGGTGACCATTTTCTTAATTTTATGGTACCCCGCTAATGCCCAGCAGCATGTTGATTCTGACTCTAAAAATATCGAACGAATTTTTGCAGATGGAATCAAACTTGCCATATCCTGCAAAGGGCAAGGTAGTCCGGCAGTTGTTATTGAACCGGGCAGCGGAGATCCTGGGTACAGCTGGGTAAATGTCCAGGATAACGTTGCAAAATTTACAAAAGTCTGCTGGTATTCCAGGCCCGGACTTGGTGAGAGCGACAGCCTTAAATATTCACAAACCCCATCAGAAGTAGTAGAGCGGCTGCATACCCTTTTGCGAAACGCTTCTGTTGATCCACCCTATATTTTGGTTGGCCACTCGATCGGGGGATTACATGTAAGAAAATATCATAAAATATATCCTAAAGAGGTCGTGGCAATGGTTTTGGTGGATTCATCCCATGAAGATCAATGGGCTATCTTATCTGGGTTTATGTCTGAAGAATATATGTCTCTATACAAAATAATTACTAAGTCAAGAAATTGGGATGAAAAAAACTATGGGACTCAGTTAGATTCTTTGGGGACAGTTAGAGACCTTCCTTTAGTTGTATTGACCGGTGCTAAAATCGACAAGTTTGAGGACGGGCTTTTACCTCCTGCAAAATATTTACCTGCCGAGTATCAACAGCAAGCTGAGAAGGTGCGTCCTGAAGTTAAAAGAAAGGCTGCTGGTTATAAAATACTGTGGTTGCATCTCCAAGAAGATTTGGCTGGATTGTCTACCAATAGCCGACATTTTATTCTAAAAGACAGCGGCCATGCAATCCATGTAGACAAACCCAAAAAACTTACAGAAGCTATTAAAAGGGTGTTTGAAGAGGTTTCAAAATAAATGCATTATAACCCGCGCATTAACTCGGACAGGCCTCGCCATCCTCTTGCCTCCTTTCCATTTATTAGTTAATCTTTCATTTCGAAATTAATTTAACACTCTGGTGCATGCTGGTTATACGTAATGTCGTTATACCCACTCCTCCACTCAATAAGTAATTGTCAGAATTTTCCGTTTTTCAGTAGATTAGAGAAAGTAATAAATCTTCAATATTATGATTACAGATTTAAAAGAAATCCAACATTCGGCTCTCGAGTTAGACGAAAATCATCGTGCTGAATTAGACAAAAAGCTTATTGAAAGTCTTGATCAGCATATTGATGATGATATTGAACAAGCCTGAATTGATGAAAACAAAAGAAGAAAAGCTGAGATAGAAGAAGTCATCGCTCAGGCATTAGCCCATCCTCAATCCGGATCATCACTTACCAAACAAGATCGAAGAATTTTACTTGACCGTTTTCACTATGAGATTATTATGTGACGTTTCCGGTAATATTGTCACTATTAATGCTATAAAGCATATGAAACGAAAACCGGGTTATTGGAAGTCAAGAAAATAAGTGTGGGTATATTAATGCGCATTAACTGGGTACGCGGACGTGCCAGTGGTTTCCAAAGTTGCTGTTTTGAATTTTTAGGCGTTTATTAACTCATAATCTTCTCGACCGTTATGCACCGGGGGGTATGTTGCTTTATTTCACCAGTGTAACCTTTCAACTATCATTCATAAACTATCTTTGATCATGAACCTAAAACTGGAAAATAGTAACTGTGTAGTCCTCGGTGGTAGCCGCGGGATCGGGCGCTCTATTGCTATTGGATTGGCAGAAGAGGGTGCAAACGTAGCTATATGTGCACGTGGAGAGGAGGCGCTGCGAGAAACGGAGAATGATTTACGCAAGGCTGAGGTAAAAGCCTATGCAGCGACGTGTGATAATACAAAAGAAAGCCAGCCGGAATTTTACGAAAGCGTAAAAGCAAGCATCCCGGCCGGTCGCCTTGGAACTCCGGAAGAAGTAGCTGATGTAGCAGTGTTTGTGGCCTCACCTCACGCCCAATGGATAACAGGCGAATGTATCTCCGTCGACGGGTCACAGCACCGCGGTATGCGCTAAGGTGTGGCATAGAAGTGAAAATTGCACGTCGATCAAAAAGGAACAGTCCCAGCAAAACGAACTCAACCATATTCACGAGTTTTTCCAGGCCGCCGGGCACTACGCCACGCAGGTGATGGCCCGGGGCTCGAAACATCAGGCAGAAATTATGGACATCCCTGATGCACCGGATTTCATCATTCATATCTCTCTTGTCTATTTTTATTTGCAAATAATAACGAAACCGGATATTCTGCGACAGGTCCACGGCGAAAACAGTTTGTTGGGTAATTATATGTTAGCAGGCTTAATTTTATAGCATTCAAATTAATATGATTTCATTTCTATTAGGTGCGGGATTTTCTCAGGCAGATGGTGTTCCCTTGATATCTGACATTAGAGATCAGTTATCTGAACTTACTGTAGATGACATTTATATACATTCAGACTTAAAACTCATTGTACTTAACGGGCAAGATAAACCTACCCCACTCTTACACGAAATTGAAGAAAATTTTATTATCAGTTTCATAAATTTCTACTCTGATAATTATGAACTGAATTATGAATATTTGTTTGATTATATAAATGAGTATTTAAGAAATGGTGGCCACCAAGGAGAAATAGAAGACTTTTATGACAGATTTGTTGAATCGCAAGATGTTGATCAAAATAGAATACCAACATGTAATAACATTCTAGAAAGTTTTAAGAAATATTTCCAGCAATTAATTTCATCTTTTCTTACAGTTGGTGAATATTTTAAAGACGTAGGTTTAGGAAATTACCCCCCATATGATCCATTTTTTAATTTTATAAAACAGCTTATTAATGAAAAAAATGAAGATGTATGTGTAAATACTCTAAACCACGATTTACTTTTTGAACATGTAGCTTCCAAGCTATCAGGATTATGGGAAAATTTTGATGATGGTTATCGAGAACTTGGTTCACCTTACTACGGTGAAGTAAATATCGAAGAAGGTGTTAGAAAATCTTACAAAATTCGAGTCAAGTATTTTGTAAATAAGTTCGAAAAGCCTTTAACATTTTACAAGCTTCATGGAAGTATTGATACATATGATTTCGATATAAGAATTCCCGATAGTGATAGAGTTAAAACTGATTATAGAGTCGGAAGTATATTTCGTGAAGTTTTCAACAAAGAACAAAATAGCTTTAAATATGTACGATCTTTTCGAAATCATTATCCCGATTTTTTAACAGGTACAACAGGAAAAACTATAGGTTATAGAGATGAATATTATTCAATATTAATTGATCATTTTAAAAATAATCTGCAAAACTCTGATCTATTAATTGTTATAGGTTATAGTTTTTGTGATGGAGGAATAAATGATTTATTGTGGAAAAATTATTTATCAAAAGACAAACAAGTCGTGATTATAGATATTGAAGAACCCGATTTTCCATTTGAAGATGAATTTGATAGTAATTGTATTATCAAAGAGTTCAAGGATGTTACTTTAGAAGAGTATCTAGACCTAATCTAAGACTGCTAATATACATTTTATATAAATCCAGGTTGGCCTGTACACATTTTTTTGCAAGGTCGTTAGCAGGTTTTTTAATCTCGTCGTGACCTTACTTTTTATCAAACCATATCTTATAATAGTCAGTTTTTCCATCCACACTTTAAAACCTTATAACACAAGTTTTTCTTGCAGGAATTAAAATAATTATTAACTTAATGCAAGTTAAAGTTGCATCATATGGCTGAAGAAAGAATAAATAGGGTAAAAGAAATATTAGTCATAAAGGGGAAGACCCAAAAATGGCTTGCAGAAAAACTTGGTAAAAGTAGAACTGCTGTGGCTTCTATGTGTAACAATAAGTCACAACCTCATTTAAAGGATTTAAAAAAAATAGCAAAAATTCTGGACGTCGACATCAGAGAATTATTAGTACCTACAAAAAAGAAATAATGGCACTAGAAATTCAGAATATTGATAATTTTTTAAACGCTATACACTCTCGAAGTAAGGTATCTCAATACACACACGATTTTTACAGATATCCTGCCCGTTTTTCCCCTGAATTTGCTAGATGGGTGATCAAATCATTTACCCAACCCGGAGATTTGGTCATTGATCCATTTATGGGAGGAGGCACTAGTATAGTTGAAGCCCAGCTTTTGGGTAGAAATGCAGTTGGTAGTGATGTTAGCTCACTTGCAACTTTTTTAGCACAAACAAAAACTCAGGTAGTAGAAAAAGAGAAAATTCTCAATTTTGAAAACTGGGCTTTAAATAAGATTGAACAGCTAAATTGTCACAAATCTAATTCACGCCCAAGGAAATGGATTGATTCCGGTTATCAAAGAAATATAAACACAAGACAAACATGGCCAATAAGAAAAATCATTGAGCAAGCTCTACAATATATCGACGAAGTCAATGATATTCGTATTGAAAGGTATTATAGATGTGCATTATTAAAAACAGGTCAATGGGCACTAGATTCAAGAAAAGAAATACCTTCAGCTTCTGACTTTCGAATTAAGTTCAAAGAATCCATACAGGAAATTTGTGAAAGTGCTATCACCTTCGCTGATGAGGTCAATAGAATCAATAGAAACTTTGCGAGTTCTGATAGCCCTAAAACTATTTGCTTAAATAATTCTGCAAAAGAACTGAAACATATTGATTTGTTTAAAGATAAAAAGCCGAAATTAGTTTTAACTTCTCCTCCTTACCCAGGTGTTCATATATTATATCATCGCTGGCAAGTCTTAGGTAGAAGAGAAACACCCGCTCCTTTTTGGATTGCTAATTCTCTTGATGGTGAAGGAGGATCATTTTATACACTCGGGAGTAGGCATCAAGTGGGACTAAAAGATTACTTCGTAAATATTGAAAAGATTTTTAAAGCCATTTCTGAAATTTCTGATCCGGATACAATTATTGTTCAATTAATTTCATTTTCAGAACCTGAATGGCAAATAAAGAAATATTTGTCAATTATGAATAAAGTTGGTTTTGAGGAAAAAAAGATTAAAAATTTAGCAAATTTAAATAACGAACGCATTTGGAGAGAAGTCCCAAATAGAAAATGGTATGTCTCCCAAAAGGATGGTATTTCTAGTAGTCGTGAAGTTGTTTTGTTTCATAAATTATCTCCCAATTTAGGCTAGTAGTGCAGCCAGTTCGTCATCGAAATCTTTATCACTTAACTCATCAATCATAGGTAAGAGAACAGGAGAAACAGCTTCTGAAAAAAGCTCGATTTTTTCCTCAAGAGATAAATCACTTTCTTCTTTCTTCTCTTGTCCATTTGAATTCCCTTGTTCTTCATGGTGAATAATACTTAAACCAAGTAATACCAATCCATACTTATATTGAGATGTAAGTGTTAAGGCCTCATCAGTCCTTGATTTAATTTCCATATTCAAATAAATATTATCCATGTTTATATAAAAATCATAGATTGGCTTCCCATTTTCCAATCCCTGAATAACTCGTAATGCAGAATATTTATTGAAGCCATCGTTAGGCACATCTTCCCAACTTATGCCTTTTCCTTCCTCAGGATTTTCATAAGCCAGAGTTATTTCTGGCAATTGTATTCCAGAAGGTAATTCTCGATCATTTCCTTCATTTTCAGTCGGAGGTTTCCTCCTCTTTTTATTTCCATTTGGAGAGTAGTCTATAGGTTCAAGAACCTTAAGAACAAACTCGTTAATAAAAGGAGGATTAACTTCTTCTAAACGAGTAGGATCAGTAACTTTAGATTTATACCTTAATTTATCCCCAATTTTACATTCATCAGGTAGCTCAAGATTTAAAGTAAATACCCCGTCATTAGGGTTCAGAGAATAATTATCGACTGATGTTTCTTGACCATTATTGTTTACTAAGTAGAGCGAAAATTCCCCAGGATCAATGTTTCGACCGAAATAGTCGTTTTTCGCATCCGACTCAAAGAAAATTCTACTTCGTTGGTTAATATGACAATTTCTTTCCAATACTTCCCCATATTCAACTTTTTTGAATTTGAAATATGTAGGAAATTTTTTTCCTTCAAATTTCTTTTCTTCAGATTCAACTTGTTTAGACTTAAATGGATTTGACAAGTGCTTTCCTACAGAGAATAATTGAGAAAGTGTAGGCGAATGTTTAATAACCGATTCCAAAACCTTTTCTAGAGGTTTAGAATCTTCCAATTTAGCAGCTTTCTTTTCCCTTCTCCGTTTCTCATTTAACTCTCTAAGCCCTTTATGTTCACTAATTAAGGTTTCTAAATTATCTTCAATTTTTTGGCTCAAGTCACTTGAACTTACTCTATCTCTACTATTCATGAATAATTCTTCTCGTGCATACTTACTCAAATCACTGCAATTAACCATAACGAGCAATGAATCCTTCAAATAACCCATTTTAATTTTTTTACGCATGAAAAACCTTTCCGGTAAAAAATGTTGGGTTTGCCCATTCAAGGTATATAATATTGCCTCATCTGCATTTCGATAAGTTCTTGCTTTGCCTTCTTTAAAAGCATAAACTGAAATCTTTAAATCTTCACCATTAATTCTGATCGGATGATGAGTCGGAAACCCTTCTTCTAAGTTATTACCTCGGTCATCATGTAATCTAACTGTAAGACCACTTAAAGTTGTTTCAAAACTTCTTTTTTTCCCCTTATAATTACTACGGCATTCATAGAGGCGAATAGGTAATCCAATTTCTGGTATTCGCAAATCGAGTGGTCTAAGTAATCCCCCATCTCTAAAGAAATGCGTTCTATTTTTTGTTTTATACTGATAAAGTTTAAGCAATGTGCCATATTCGGAAGACCTTGCAAATGGATTTTGTCCATCAGGGAAAAGTGGCATTTCCTCAGATTCAAAGTGAAGAATCTCGCCTTTTCTTTTACTTAATTTTTCTTGGTCTCCCAATGGTGCCAAATAGCGATAGACCGAACTCACCCTTACTCCTTTTTTCTTTCCCTCTTCGGGAAAATCTCTCCGAACTATCGTAAAGCCCCAATGATTATCACTTTCAATCTCCTTTTCATTCCAAAGCTCCAATATTTTTGGATTACGCTTACTCAATACAAATTGAAGATTATTCTTACCACAAAATCTTAGAACTGCTGTTCCACCCATATTAAATTTACCATGTACGAAAGGAATCCTTAACTTAATTGACTCTTGAAGAGAAAGTATAGTCGAAGGCATTTTCAAAGGCTTTTGACCTTCACCGCGGTCAGCAACTATGATACTAGGATTCCCTTCACTGGGCATTGCTCCAGTTAAAGCTACAGTCATATTTTCAGCTATTTCAGTCCTCTTAATATTATCCCACTCCTTTACTTGTCCTGCGGTATCTGTATTCGGATTATCTTCAAAGAATTGTGCTACAGCATCCTTAAGACTTCCAGGTGCATCATCACCTTTTGGATCTATTTCCCTTTCTAAACAAGCGTTCATTAGCAATGCATCTCTCGCATTTGTTATCTTTTCAACAAGTGCAGATTCTGGATTGCTGGCTTGATTTCCTGCTGAACTGTAATTGTTCTCAACATCGCCATAATCTCTCCAGTATTTTGGCTCATCCCAAAAACCAGCATCTTTGAGAATTTCCACCACTTCATACTCATAATCAGCTTTCATAAGTTTTATACAAAGATTTTTAACCTCTTGATTATTCATAATATTCTAGTTTTTGTTTAAGTATGATTTACCGAATTCACTAAGTTTATAGGTTACATAAATTCCTTTTTTATCCTTGTCAAGCAATCCAAGTTCAAACATTCTTGCCATTAATCCAGCACGCTGTGTGTTAATCACAGCATCAGAAGCTTCCCAATAATCACCATATTCTTCTTTTAGCTCTTGATTTAAATCATCTCGTTCATTAATACCATTATTTATCTTTCGAAGAACCCACAAGATAGCTTGATGCTCATTAATGACATGTTTTTTAGAATGTTCAAGATAAAACTGAGCCTCAGATTTACTGAGACTCAGATCAAAATTCTCCATATCTAATACGGGGTTGTTTAGTGTCGCAAATTTTAATCCATGTTTTGTCAGTCCAATAAATCGTTTATCACTTTTGCCATTCGTATTGATATTGGCAAATCTAAGAATGGCCATAGCTCCATTAAGCAAACCATCTCTCCTGACTTGAGTTAAAAAATGAGATTTATATCTTGTTTGACTCTTTTCATTGGTAGTATCAGGAAGTCCTGCTGATATCTTTTCATCCCTTTTTTTGTCATTTTTATCCTCAAATGATCTAATTAAGTTGCCAAACTGTGCGGCTTCATTTGTTGCTTTCACCAAAAAATGATCTAACTCCATCCATTTTCTCTCTTTCAACTCAAGAAGTAAAACTCTAATACCTATCTTTACAGGAAGGATTTTATTTATTTGTCCCCACAGCCATATGTTCTCCTCTTTTTTTTCGCCATTACTTAAAACTAACTGATTAAATGTTGGATCAGTAACTAACTCAGGCTCCAAGTGAATATTACTTAATTTCAACCTATCAAAATCGATTACCTTACTTACTTTATCTAAACCCTGGTCAACATTTAGATCTCTTTGATTAATCGATTGGATTTCTTCAGATTCCTCTAAATAGAGCTGGTTTTCCACAGCCACAGATATAAACTGAGCCATACTCTCGTACTGTCCTTCTTTAATAAGCTTATTAATTTTTTTCGCTTGTACCTGCGAAATGTTTGCTAAATACTTCATTATTGCTAAATCTTCTAATTTTTCTTTAAATTAAAATAATTATATCAAATTTCAAATAAAATGTTAATTATTTATCTACATTTCGTATTTAATATTTTAATCTTATTAAAATGTTATTACTTAGTATCACAATCAGCCTGCTAACAACGGTTTCAACGCGGACTTGGCCACTGTTTGCCAGTTCAAAATTCGGGGACTTATAGAGTTTCCGAATTTTAATTACATTACTTGCCAACAAGGCCAAGCCGGTTAAACCGTAGGCCGTTATACACTCTCTCAAAAAATCTAATTTCTTCCGGTTTTCATCGTTAATAATTACATTCATGTAAACTAAATACTTTTCATATGAACACCGATTTAAAAGAGATTGAAAATTCAGCTCTAAGTCTAAACAAAAAAGATAAAGCGCGTTTGGTTGATAAATTACTGCAAAGCATTCATGGCAGAATTGATCCTGAAATTGAACAGGCCTGGATTGATGAAGTCCATAAGAGAAAAGAATCACTTAAATCGGGCGAAGCTTCCCTTCATTCTGCTTCGGATGTCATTAATGAAGCAAGAAAACGTCTTCAAAAGTGACTATTAAATTACATTCAGAAGCCAGGAGAGAATTTTTTTTTAGCAGCCGATTATTACGAGGAACAGGTAGTTGGTTTAGGTGATATTTTTATTGAAGAGGTAGAAAAAGTACTGGAAATCTCGAACTTAAAACCTGTAGGTATAACCAGCGGTTCGTGCTGCGCTTGGTTACCATTAGTTATAATCCAAACACGCCGAACAACCGCAAGAACGTTATACCCAAGGGGAATATTTGTTTAGATTCAAAGAGCCTGAACAATTTGATCTTATCTTTAGCATTCATTTAAAAGATTACATCTAAACAGTATTACTATGAGTGAATTAACAATTTCGAAAAAAATTAAAAAATTACCTCCTGAGGCAAAGCAGCAAGCTCAGGATTTCGTGGATTTTCTTTATGAGCGATATGTAAAGGGTGAGACAAAAAAATCAGCTAAGAAAAGCATTTTAGAGAGTTCTTTTTTTGGTATGTGGAAAGATCGGGAAGATATGCAGGATAATACTGAGTGGGTTAGGAAGGTTCGCAAATCACAGTGGTCTAATCCATAAACATGTCTACCGGATATGTTAATTGCTTCTACGGCTCTGACTCTCGGAATCCCTTTACTATCAAAAAACCCGAAAGACTTTCGCTTTATTAATAAGCTGGATTTAATAGAATACACAGTTTAAACGCTGAATTGGGGTACAACAAAGGGCTTCATGCAGACGAGTTATGTTCGACTACTCGACTTTTGCATTGATAGCCTCGCTGCAGAATTGCCGCACCGTTATGCTGTCTCATCGCTAAGGCTTGACAATAAGTACGGAATAGCGTACGTTTAGATTGTAAACATAATTAATCCCACCACATCATGAAGACATTAACTGCGACCCAAGCTCGTAAAGAAATTTACCGGCTACTGGATGAGGCTTCTGAAACTCATGAACCAATTCAAATCACCGGAAAAAGAACCAATGCTGTACTCATCAGCGAGGATGACTGGCGTTCGATTCAAGAAACACTCTATCTGTCTTCTATTCCGGGAATGCAGGAATCCATTGTTGAAGGGCTGCAGACCCCTATCGAAGAAACCGATGAAGAGCTTAACTGGTGAGTAAATACAAACTCGTTTACACCAAACAAGCAAAAAAAGATGCCAGGAAAGCGGCTTCTTCGGGATTAAAGCCAAAGATTAAAGAGCTGCTGGAAATAATTAAGGAGAATCCTTTTGAAGAATACCCTCCTTATGAAAAACTTGTGGGTAATTTAGAGGGAGCTTACTCCAGGCGTATCAACATCCAGTATCGATTGGTTTACCAAGTGCTTGAAGAAGAAAGGATCGTTAAAGTGATTCGAATGTGGACTCATTATGATTGACCCGGTAGCATAACCAGTAAATCAACCGGTCACCGCCTTGCTTTTTTCAAATTCTCTGGTAAATTCAGAGATAATGCAAATAATCTACGTTTCGAATCCCGGTGCCGGTTATTTGCCAGACCGTTATGCACCTGGGTCGGTAAGTTGCTTTATTTCGCCCGTGTAACCTTTCAACTATCATTCATAAACTATCTTTGATCATGAACCTAAAACTGGAAAATAGTAACTGTGTAGTCCTCGGTGGTAGCCGCGGGATCGGGCGCTCTATTGCTATTGGATTGGCAGAAGAGGGTGCAAACGTAGCTATATGTGCACGTGGAGAGGAGGCGCTGCGAGAAACGGAGCGCGATTTACGTAAGGCTGAGGTAAAAGCATATGCAGTGACGTGTGATATCGCTGATTCGGAAGCCCTGGCTTCTTTTTTACAAGCAACGAAAGAGGCTTTAGGTAGTATCGATGTCCTCGTTCATAACGCATCGGCATTAGCTCTTGGGCCGAATCTTGAGGACTGGAACGCGAGTTTAAACGTTGACCTGATGGCTGCCGTAAATGCTTGTAATCAAGTCATTCCATGGATGACCGAACAAGGTGGTGGATCCATTATTCTGGTTTCTTCTACTTCAGGATTAGAATGTGATCCAGCGCCAGATTACGGATACACCGCCGCAAAGGCAGCGCTCATTGCATACGCCAAAAAGCTAGGCGTTATGCATGCAAAGCAGGGAATTCGTGCAAACGCTATTGCTCCCGGATCAATTGAATTTCCCGGGGGAGTCTGGGCTAATACAAAAGAAAGCCAGCCGGAATTTTACGAAAGCGTAAAAGCAGGCATCCCGGCCGGGCGTCTCGGAACCCCGGAAGAAGTAGCTGATGTCGCAGTGTTTGTGGCCTCACCTCGCGCCCAATGGATAACAGGCGAATGTATCTCCGTCGACGGGTCACAGCACCGCGGTATGCGTTAAGGTGCGGCACAGAAGTGAATCTTTAGCACAGAATGTTGCACTGTTGCAAAGCCAATCGATTCAACCGGATTTGTCCGCTAATTGCTGCTATTAATTATCATATGAGTTGCGGTATATCTTGCTGATTACCTGGTTCAATACAGTGCAGCAGATTTTTTGTGATTCACCGTAATAGTAGATCATTCTGAGAAAAAAGATCGGACGTTAGAAGTGAAAATTGGATGCACGTAAAAAGGAGCAGACTTTGCAGAATTTTCACAACCCTATTCACGAGTTTTTCCAGGCCGCCGGGCACTACGCCACCTAGGTTATTGACCCGGTCTCGAACTACCAGGCGAAATATATTCTGCTTGACCACCGGCACTTCCGAATCAAGGAGTATGAACAAACCAGGGCCGGACGTTTACTGGTGTAAAAAAGCGGACGATTTTTTTAAAAAAAACCTGCTAACTGCTAAAAAGTAGAACAAAACGCCTTTCAACTACTCAAAAACATCCATTCAATAAATATTTTCTACTGCTAAAGAGTGCTAAGAGCTGCTAACTTCTGCTAAGATTCTTAGCACCGTTTAGCAGATTTTAGCAATTTATTTAAAAAACTGCTAACCCGGATATCCCCTCTCACACTTCAAAAAGGCGGTTTTTATGAATCTTTAGCAGCCATTAGCAGCTTAGCAGTGATTTTATAGAACTTTTTTTAAAAGAAACTGCCGGAAAGATGTAATGAATTGAGAAACAGAAAAGCCAGGTTCCAGATTACTCATTTAATTCCGTGAGATTCCTTGCAATTCCATAGATGTTTGAAATACTCAATTAAGACCATTTGTTTAGTAAATTGATAATTTCGTAATTGATTTTTTAGAAATTCGTGAATAACCGATTTAGTTGATGCTGTTCTTTAATAAATCATTCTCGATCTTTTCCGAGACTGGAAGTACATAATATATTGGGACTGACAATACGTAGTCACTCTCCCTTCTATTTTAGGTGTAATCATTAAATAAAATCAGAGGAATTGATATGATTACCATAAAAATTGGTACCGCAGAACGAAGAGATGAAGATATTGAACCGAGGTGGATTACGACCAGGTGAATGCACGGCGCAGAGAAGGGAAAACGTTCTGTCTGTTTTTCAAGGTGAACTGTGGAGATGTGAACCTTAATTTGCCGTCACGAGATTGTCCAACCTCTGGATGGAACGGTGGAGGAAGAAAACCAAATGCCAAAGAAGAGATCATTCTTGGCGAATGGTGGAAAAAGGGATTTCCGGATCGGGATGTGAATCCGGGGATGGTGGTTTCGTTTTGGAAGTTTGTGAAGCGGTTGTGTGATTAACTCTTCCACATTTCACAACATCTGTTATATTGAGCAAAATAAGAGAATCGAAATTATTGGGTATGAAATGAATAAATTCCTAACCAAATCCAAGTTTACCCACTGTCTGGAGTGCCCCACCAAGCTCTTCTATAAAAACCATGAGGACAAGTATGCCACCTCACAGGACGATAATGATTTTCTGAAGGCATTGGCTGAGGGAGGTATTCAGGTAGGAGAACTGGCCAAGTTGTACTATTTCGGTGGTGTTGAGATCCCGTATTCCAGGGATAAATCCGTTTCCATTGAGCAGACTCAAGAGCTGCTTCAACAAGATGAGGTCATTATTATTTATGAAGCAGCTATCCAGCATAGATTGACGTATGCCTTGGTTGATATTCTTGTTAAAGAAGGCAACGAAATCAAACTTATAGAGGTAAAATCAAAATCCTGGGATGAGGAGAAAGGATTCTACAATAGAAATGGAACCATGAATAAGAATTGGCACAAGTATCTCTACGATGTAGCTTTTCAAACGTGGGTGATGCAAAAGACCTATCCTGAATTCAATGTTCGACCTTATCTTATGCTTATTGATAAAGGCGTTCCAACCAGTGTGGACGGACTGCATCAATATTTTAAGATCGTTGAGAATGAGGAAGGCCGGAGTGAAGTCAAGTTGACTGAAAACCGATCGAATATTGAGTTGGGCGATCCGATCATGACCAGCATTGATGTTTCGGATGAGGTTACACTTATTTTTAACGGTAAAGCTCGGGAACCTGAAAACGATCTGGAAGCTAAAGGATTTGACCAATGGATCGAGGGGTTGTGTGAGCTTATTCGGGAAGACAAAAAATATCCGGTGACCATAGGAGTCAAATGCCGAAATTGCGAGCATCGGGTGAAAGCTGATAAGCTGAACGGCAAGAATGCTGGGTTTAATGAGTGCTGGAAAGAAGCGCTGAACTGGAGTGAGGAAGATCTGTCTAAACCGCATGCCTTTGACGTTTGGTATGCCAATTCCAAGAAGTATATGGATGATGATATCTATCTCATGGAGGAGATTACTCCCAAGTATATTGGAGCAAATGAGAAAACGCTCTATCAACAGCCCATTTGGAATGATGGACGCAAACAACGGCAACTGGTACAGGTCATGAAAATGACCGGTCGCCATGATGATAGCGAAGTCATTCTACCTGGACTGTTTCACGAGATGGATAGCTGGACCTACCCGCTTCACTTTATCGACTTTGAGGGAATTTCTCCGGCCATTCCGTTTCATAAGGGATGTTATCCATACAAAAAGGTTCCCTTTCAGTTTTCAATACATAATGTATATGAGGATGGGAGAGTAGAACATGCAGCTGAGTGGGTATATAAGCGAAAAGGGGCTTATCCAGGATTTGATTTTGTACGTGAACTCAAGAAAGTTCTGGAGCAGGATGAAGGCAGTGTGTTCATGTTTCATCATTACGAAAAAACCACTCTTAATGATGTCAAAAGACGCCTTTTGGATTCCGATGAGCCGGACCGCGAAGAACTGATTTCCTGGATCGATACGCTGGTAACCAAAGAAGCGCCAAGAGAACTCATTGACCAACAACGATTGGTGCTGAAGTATTACTACTCGGTGCACATGGGCGGTTCCAACAGCATCAAAGATGTATTACCGGCCGTCCTGAATGAAAGTGATAACCTTAAAGAGATCTACACCAAACCTTATTCCGGTTTAAGCCTGAAAGACAAAGTACTATATCAAACTGATGAAAATGGAATGGTGATCAATCCCTATAAACTGCTTGAACCGGTAGGTTATTGTATTCCTAATGAATCCGAGGATGTAGAAATTGAACTGGAATCAGGCGAACGAATTACCGAAGGCGGAACCGCCATGATGGCCTGGGCACGCATGCAGTTTGATGATGTGCCGGAGGAAGAGCGGAGAAGGGTATTTGAAGCTTTACTGCGTTATTGTGAATTGGATACCTTGGCGATGGTGATGATTTATCAGCATTGGGAATCCATAAAAAGTAAAATATTACCAAAATAAAATATTGCTTGGTCTAAACTTAAGGATTCATTACGTTTAGGTAGCAACAAGTAGTAGAAGCTGATTCATTACGTTTGTTAATGTAAAATGTCTACTAAAAAACATGTTAGTAGAGTCGTTTCATTACTGAAATGCAAGAGAAATCTTGCGACAGTATGCATTCCATCATCGGAATAGCGCTGTGTATCAGTGTGATAAACGATGTAGCCATAGTGATTAACTTCATTATGTTTAAAGTTACAAATATAATTATCCTAGAAAGAGGGGCGATACTCTGTGAGAGTATCGTGTTAGCATGTATGAATCAATGCTTTGGCATTAAAAGCGAGCCCCGATACTACTTGTTGTTTTATTATGGAAAAAAAGCCCTATAGAAGAGAGAAAGATTGGTTTAAACCAAAGTCATACCAGCACATTGGATTACCTTTAAGACAAAGAGATAGAGATTGGGTAGAAAAATATGTTCAGGACCCTAAAAAAATTGCCTCGCACTCTTTTCTCCCATTTATATATAGGAAGATTGAAAAGAAAAAGTTTAGAAGAGATATTCACTCGGATGGAACTCGCTCAAAGAAGAGGGTAAGGAGTACAAAAACGAGACATATATACTACGCCAGTCACTTGGACTCCCAAATTTACAGTTACTATTCAGAGCTTCTCAGACAACCCTATGAATCAAAATTGCAGGAATTAGGGATAGAAGATTGTGTTACCGCTTACAGAAGGATACCTGCCAAAGAAGAAAAAAGGAATAAATGTAATATTGATTTTGCTAAAGAAGCTTTTGATTTCATAAAGAATTGGGGTGAATGTGAAGTTGATGTAATTACTCTAGACATTAAGAGCTTTTTTGATTCTTTAGATCATAAGATCTTAAAAAAGAGATGGTACGATCTGATTGGTGCCAAAAAGAACCTAAGAGCGGATCACTATAATCTTTATAAAAATCTTACCAGATACTCATTTGTCAACGAGAATCAACTATTTAATGAATTCCATAATGATATAATTGTTCAAATGGCTAACGGTTCATTGAAAAGAAAGAAAATAAGTAGGTCAAGGTACTTAAATGAAAAAAATGCTATTGCATATTGTTTTAAGCAGGAATTTAAAGATAGAATTAAAGATAAAGGGTTGGTTAATGAATCAACTTTAGAAAAGCGTTCCAAGATAGGAAAAAAGATTCCAGGAAAATTTCGAAAAATGGGGATTCCACAAGGGACACCACTAAGCGCTATGCTTGCAAATATATATATGATAAATTTCGATCATTTGATGAATCAGGAGCTTAAAAAAATAGGAGGTGTTTATCGAAGATATTCGGATGATATGATAATCATTTGTAGTCCTGAAGATTCTGAGAAACTTGAGGAAGACGCAATGGAACTTATAGATCGTTCTAAATTGAAAATACAACCTGAGAAAACCAGAAAATTTAGATTCAAAAAGAATGATACTGGTTTTGACTGTTCTGAATGGATGCCAAAGTCTGGTATATGGTATCCTAATACAAACCTGGAATATTTGGGTTTTGAGTTTGATGGAAAAAGAGCTTTAATCAAATCTTCAAGTATTTCTAAATTCTATAGAAATATGAAAAGGTCCGTACGAAGAAGTGCATTTTTTGCAAATTTTGGGAAAAGTAAAGACGACAATATTTACAAAAGAAAGCTATTTAAAAGATTTTCTCATTTAGGTGCGGGCCGAAGACAAATTTATAAGAGAGATAAAAATGATGAGACCAAATGGTCAATCAGTTATAAATACAATTGGGGCAACTTTATCACCTATGTTCGATTAGCTGAAAAAATATTCAATAATTCAGATATCAGGGGACAACTAAAGAATCATTGGAAGAAGCTCAATAAAGAGATAGATAAGCATGAGTAAATGGATTTAAACCTAAGCCACCATCTCATCCACAAACACGTCCACAAACTCATCCATCTTAGTGATGATACGTTCCCCGATTTGGTGGGCATGTAGTACGCTGGGGCGGTTTTCGAGGCATTTGAATACGTCATCTTTAAGTGGCTTTTTACCAGTGAATACGTAGGTATCGATCAGGTTTTTGAACTGCTTTTTATCGAGGTTTTCCTCTTCGCAGATCTTATTGAGGGCCAGTATCTTTTGTTCCTGCCAGTATTTGTCGAATTCATCCTTGATGGCATCCACATCATCGATTTTGGGAAGCTGTTCTTCAATGAACTTCTCGATGAGCTCCCGTTTGCTGCGGAGTTCCACATCTCCGGCAATGATATCGAGGATGGCTTTCTTCTGTTTATATTTGTCTGAGCCCTCTGCATGTTTCATCTTGGCGATAAGCTTGAGGATGTAAGCCACATTAATCTCATCGCGGTGAATCAGTTCCAGTTCAAAATCAACATCCTCAAGGATGGATACTTTTTCTTTTTGGTGATCATGTTTCACCATTTCATGCAGATCGAGGTATTTACTCTTGTAATCTTCGAACTGTTGCTCTTCCATGGACAGATCATCCCACTCAAAGTCCGCAAAGGTTTTAAGAACGTTGTGTATCCTCATCAAATCCCGGAACGCCTTGATGAATGCAAGCTGATCATCTTCTGAGATAAGGTTGTCCACACTTTTAACCGTGGGAGCTATTTGAAGCATTTCGATAAAGGCACTGTTGAATCGCTCCACGATCTCTTCGTATTCAGGAACAAAGATCTCCTCCTTGGCATCTTTGTTTGAAAAAAGAGTTAGGGCCTCATCGGTACGTTCTTTTAGATTTCTGAAGCAAAGAATATTGCCCTGTGATTTTTGCTCATTGATGACTCGGTTGGTTCTTGAATAGGCCTGAATGAGCCCGTGGAATCTTAGATTCTTATCTACATAAAGTGTATTGACCTTTTTTGCATCAAAGCCGGTCAGAAACATATTGACTACCAACAGAATATCGACCCGGTCTTTGTCCTGGAAGCTCTCTTTTTCCCGTTCTTTAATACGCTTGCTGATATCCTTGTAATAATTTTCATAGGACTGCATGTCACGGGTGGAAAAGTTGGTGCCGAACATTTGATTGTAATCGTCAATGTACTCATCCAGCTTTTCACGGGAGTGGGAGGTTTGATACTGTGACTCTGGTTCAGCGGCTAAGCTGATATCAGGCAGCTCCCCGGTGGCATCGAAATCATCTTCATTCGTTTCAAAAGAAAAGATCGTAGCTATTCGTAGATCGTGGTCGCCAGCTTCCTTTTTTTCTTTAAAGAGGTCATAGTAAACAATAAGCTCATCGATACCGCTTACGGTAAAGATAGCTGTGTAAGCTTTGTTATGCGTTTTTCGGTCATGCTGGGCAATAATAAAATCAGCAATATTATTTAATCGTACGGGATCACTCATTGCTTCTGCGCGATCAATATCTTCTACATTGATATCACCCACCATTTTAGGCTTCCGTTTTATCGTACTGTAATATTCAAGGGCGAACTTGAGTACATTCTTATCCCTGATAGCATCGGTGATCACATACTTGTGCAGGCATTCATCGAACAGGTCTTTGGTAGTACGTTTGCCTAATTCATTTTTAATGGCGTTGTCAGCAAAGATGGGTGTTCCGGTGAAGCCAAAAAGCTGACAGTCATTGAAGAAATTGGTAATTCTTTGGTGGGTATCGCCAAACTGACTGCGGTGACATTCGTCAAAGATGAATACGATCTTTTCATCCCGCAGGTATTCGATCTGTTTTTGATACCGCTTGCGCTTGATAGCAAAGTTCAGCTTCTGGAT
>CAYVBJ010000018.1:0-63323 GCA_964449075.1 uncultured Balneolaceae bacterium | reverse complement strand
CGCAGCCTGAAATCAAGCCTTACGGACCAATTTCATTTACACCGGCTTTAAATGCTCTTCACTATGGTCAGGCAGGCTTTGAAGGTATGAAAGCTTTCTACTATGACGAAAAAACAATTCACCTGTTTCGTCCTGAAGATCATCAGCGACGATTTGAAAACACTTGCAAAAGATTGTGTATTCCTCCTGTGGACATGAATTCATTTATGACCTCGCTTGAAGAGCTGATCAAAACTGATTCCAGGTGGGTCCCCCGAAAGAGAGGCCGTGCACTTTATATTCGCCCGTTTGCTTTTTCATCTGAAGAGTATATCGCAGCAAGAGTATCCGGTAAATACAAGTTTTTTATCATTACAAGCCCGGTTGCAGCTTATTACAAGGAGGGGTTTAACCCGGTTAAACTGACTACCACATTTAATTATGTGCGTGCCGTGAAAGGCGGAACCGGTGCAGTAAAAGCCGCCGGAAATTACGGTTCAAGTTATTACCCTGCAAAAAAAGCGCAGGAAGAGGGTTATACACAAGTTCTCTGGCTGGATGCCAAAGAGCAAACGTATATTGAAGAAGTGGGGACGATGAATATTTTCTTTCTAATTGACGGTACTCTTATCACTCCTCCTCTTGGGGGAACCATTCTTCCGGGAATTACAAGAAAATCTGTAATTGCTCTTGCAAAATCCTGGGATGTTCCGGTTGAAGAGCGCAGGATATCGATAGATGAAGTTTTTGAAGAAGACGATAAAGGTTCACTGCAGGAGATCTTCGGTGCAGGAACAGCAGCAGTAATTTCGCCGGTGGGACTGATCAATCACGGGGATCGGCAGATTAAAATCGCCGGCGATAAGATCGGTCCGTTTGCCAAAAAGATGTACGATGCAATTACCGGGCTTCAATATGGCGAAATTGATGACCCGTTTGAATGGGTTCACAAGATTCATGTCTCCTGAATTACCCGGAGCTGCTCATCTTCATAGTTGCGGCATTGCTTTCATTTAGCAGGTATTTTACACCCATTTCATGTACAATGAATAGCACTGCAGCAACCAGCAGGTATGAAGCACAGTGCAAAAAACCCTGTATGCTCATCAGTATGTATTCGGGATCTCTTAAAGAGGGCAGCATTTCAGCTCCTGAACCTGAAAAAATCAATGATGTTATAAAAGGTGATCCGAACATAATAACAGTCAATACAAACAGAGTCCAGTATCCTGCCCGGATTAATTTCAATACCAGTCGCGTAAGTCTTCTGTCGTTATTTTTGTGTTCCATGGTCTGTCTGCAACGCCATTTAGTTAAGGTTTAATCTCTCTTGTAGTAAGTAAACCTTAAGAACCGACTTATTCAACCCTTACCAGTGAGATTTGAGCCGGCGCTCCGTATCTCAGCGGGGCAAGCGTATAACCAAGTCCGCTGTTTACGTTCAGCAACAGGTCGTCGAACCATTTTTTTCCTTTTACATATTCTGTTTCAAGCAACACAGGGGTGAGCGGGTAGAAAAACACGGGAATGCGTATCTGTCCTCCATGCGTGTGCCCGCCAAGAACCAGTTGGAAATTGTGTTCTTCGGCAAGATCAATAATACGTGTGGTTGCCTGGTGACTGAAGACAATTTTATAATCATCGTTATCATCTGGTTCAAACAGTTCCTGCAGTTCGCTCGGTATCAATTTTTTACTGTAAAGTTCCGTAATTCCCGTAAGCCCGATTTGTTTATTTTTATGAGTAAACCGCTCCGTTTGATTTCTTAAAACAGTAACACCTCTTTGGGTCAAAGCGTCGGTAATCACCTGTTCCCCCTGCCAGTAATCGTGATCTCCCATAACCGCATAAGTTCCGTATGTGGCGTCAATATTTCCTATAGCATCTGCTCCTTCTTCTATGTGATCATCCCCGGCGGTGATCAGGTCACCGGTAAAAAGGACCAGATCAGGTTTCAGTGAATTCACCTTTTCTATATATCGCGTCGTTTTAAAAGGAGTTGTGAAACGATCTGCGTGCAAATCAGATATATGCACAATTTTTAACGGCTCAAAATCTTCGGCAAGATGTTTTTGAACCGGGTATGTAATCTCATTTACAACTATCCGGGTTGAGTGCACTGCCGTTTTAATCCCGGTATATGCAAGCATGATGAGCGTTACTCCGATCATTACCCATCCGAGCAGGGTATCGAGCTGAGGCGGATTAATTTTGAATCCGTATTTAAGTGAAGCACTCAGAATATCAAGTAAAATCGTCCAGCTCACCATTACGGCGCTGAATATAAATCCATACCAAAAGAGATAAATTAAAATTTTGGGATAATCATCCGGTGTAAAGAAACCGGTTGCAAAGTATTGAACCAGGCCTGCTGCCGGATAAGCAATAAAGAAAAGTCCCGCAATGATTAAGATCCCCTTATAGACCGCCGGATTTTGCAGGAAGGTCATTTTGATCGACCAAAAAAGCCTGGACCCGGTGTAGAGCATGAATACAATCAGAAGGCCGGATATGATCAATGTCATTTTGAGTGTCCAGGGCATAGCAAATATGGTATCTGTTTATTTTCTCAGTTAGCATTTTTTTGATTTACACTGTTTAAGATACAATTCAGTTTCCATTGATCGTATACTGAATTGAGTCTGATATAAACAGTTTCTCATTCTTAACGGAAAGATCAACTCTGCCAAGCCGGATTCCGCTGTGGCCTGCCTGGGTAATCGCCGTTTGTCCGCCTTCAGGAGTTTGTACAAGTACAGGATGATCCAGAAATGTATGTGTATGTCCTCCGATAATAAGGTCTATCCCTTTTACCCTTGCCGCCAGTTTCTTGTCGTCAATACGGCTGTCATCATAATGATAACCCAGGTGACTCAGGCATATGATGTAATCGCACCGGTGAGTTTTTCTCAAACTGCTTACCATGCCGTTTGCCCAGATTTCAGGGTCGCGGTACTGCACATCGCCGGTCAGCTTTTTATCCACAACTCCGTCCAAACGGATTCCGAGTCCAAAAATCCCGATCCGGAATCCTGCAAGTTCCTTCACCATAAACTTTTGAACATAGGAATCGAAAGGTGTTTTTCGGACGGCATAGTTGGCGTTCAAAAAAGGAAATGAAGCTTTTTTAGCAGCTTGGGCAAATCCATCCGGGCCGTTATCAAATTCGTGGTTACCGATTACCCCTGCATCATACTTCATATCGCTCATCAGCTCAAAATCAACACTCCCGCCATGCACATTAAACCATGTTGTTCCCTGGAATACATCCCCTGCATCCAGAAGTAGTGTGTTTGGCTGAACACTGCGTATTTTGTTTACGAGTGTTGCCCGGCGAGCAATCCCCCCGAGCCCTGCATGCCGGATTGCATTATCCGGAAACGGATCGATACGTGCATGAGTGTCGTTCGTATGCAGAATTGTGATAAGCGGCGGAGGATCGATGCTTTGTTCAGAAGTAAACGATCGGAGCAGGAGTGGTGATCCCGCCGATATCAAAAATGTCTTTTTTAAAAAATCTTTTCTGCTGATCATTCCCGGATTCTTGCATCCAAAACAGGTTCAAGTTCATACTGATTTTTGAAATACTCAATTAATGAATCCCTGATCAGAAGGCTAAGATCGACCCGCTCTTCATAGTCCCACAAGGTTTTAAAAGGCCCGTTACCGTCTGCAAGATAATTGCTGGTTGCCACAAGATAATTTTTCCGGGGATCAACCACTTCTGAATTAACAAGTATTCCCCTGGCTTTGCCCCGGTCGATACTCATTCTCACACCGCTCACAGGTGCGCCTCCCAGTGAGGCAACGGTCTCCATTAAATGAATCACTTTCTCCCCGGTCAGAGTCAGAATTACAAGATGGTTATCATATGGCATCAGTTCATAGATATTGCCAAGGGTAACCTCGCCTTTATTCAGCCAGAGGCTGAACGACTCTTCGTTAATTACACCAAGATGAACAAACGTACGAAGCTCTCTTGCTGCTCTGAACCGCAAAATATCTGCCATCAAATTACCGAGAGTGCTTTCCGGTTTTCCAAAATTCAAATCTGATTTCAGCGTGGTTAGCGGTTCACCCATCACTTCTGTAAGTGTATCCCTGTAGCGGTTCACTGACAATAAAATAGCTGAGTCGGGTTCAAGATTCTGGTTACTCATTTTCAGTGATTCGGTAGCTGAACGGTTCTGCCGCTCAGCGGATGCGGATGTTTGATGACTCCCGGCGCAACCGGAAATAAGAATAGTAGCAACAGATATACAACTGAAAATAACCTTCATGTAATCACTGTCTATTGTCTGAACATATTCATCATTATATCAGTAAGGCCAATCATCTCGGCATTGGATGGTATCTCCAGAATATTTTTATTGAAATACGATGTGGATACACTTGCAACAGATGCCCGGGCTTTTACTTCTCCATCTTTCTTAAATTCAATAAGCATTGGAAAACTGTTGTTGTTCATAACCAGTTCGATTGGCACATCTTCACCGAAAAAGCCGGAACCTGATGAGTGCCAGACGTCATTTAACAGGCCCCAGTCAACTTTGATCTCTTCTGTAAGCCACACAGAAATTGATTCGCCCTCTTCACCATTTAAAACATATTCTTCTGCGTCGTAGCCGGCTAACTTTTTCTGATTGCCGGTTGACACTATCCTGTTTTCCCAGTCAAAATTTTGCCCGTTACTATTATTTCCCGATGCACCAAGCATACTCATCAGACCATCGATATCAGATTTCTTTATTTGCAGGGCGGTATTCTCCTCAGACATAAATACAAAATCGCTCAGGTCGCTTCGAACAAGAAGGCCGTTTGTATCCAATCCTCTCATCACGTTCACTTCATTACCCGATTTTATAAACAATCTCTGTCCGGAAGCGGTGATTTCAAAACGACTCTCCTCCACCGGGTTGTCCAAATCAATCAGTGTAAATGAGATTACACCTTCAAATTGTGCCAGCAAGTGCGAAGGCAGTGTGAGTAAAAAAACCAGGCTCAGAATAATGCTTATCTTTTTCATGGGGTATCTGTTTAATTGGATATGATTTTCTTTTTAACGCGAAAAGAAGAATAAGGTTTCAGGCTCCTGTTTCCTGCAGTTCTTCCATCTCCACATTCACTTTGTGGATCCATCCGCCCGCTACAACATCATCACCGTCGTAACACACAACAGCCTGACCCGGCGTAATGGCATCGCGGCCGGCCGGGAAGTGTACTTCAACCAGGTCTTCGCCCAGCTGACGAATTACACCTTTTGCGCCGGGATCATTGTATCGTATCTTGCCCGTTATTTCCATTTCACCACCGGGAATTTTATCATACTTGATAAGATTCACCTCTTTTGCATGGCACGTGGTGCTGATCAGGTCATCTTTGGTCCCAATTGTGATATCATTCGTTTCTGCATTGATATCCGTAACATATACAGGATATCCCATCGGCAGATCAAGTCCTCTTCTCTGGCCGATTGTGTAATAGGGGAATCCTTTGTGCTTGCCAACTACATTGCCATTCTTGTCGATAAAATTTCCGCCTTTTACGCGATCTTCAAGGCCATCCACTTTATCATTCAAAAACCGGTGATAATTGTTATCGGGTATGAAACAGATTTCGTAGGAATCCGGTTTATTCGCTACATTCAGAAGTCCGTACTCTTCGGCAAATTGACGTATTTCGGTTTTGCGATACCTGCCCAGTGGAAAAATAGTTCGGGCAAGATGCTCCTGGCGAACTCCCCACAGTGCATATGACTGGTCTTTTTTGTGATCCAGTCCTTTTGAAATCACATAGCGGCCATTTTCATTTCGCACATTGGCATAATGACCTGTAGCTATAAAGTCGCACCCCAGGTTATCAGCCCTGCGCAAAAGCGCCGCCCATTTGATATGCGTGTTGCAGAGAACGCAGGGATTTGGAGTTCGGCCATTGGTGTAATCTTCTATGAACCTGTCGATCACCCAATCGCCAAACTCGTCACGTATATCTACAATAAAATGTTTGAAGCCGTGATTCACGGCAATATGCCGCGCATCATTCATCGATTCAACCGTACAGCAGCCGGTCTCTTTCCCGGTATCACCGCCGCTCCGGTGATAATCCCATGTTTTCATGGTAATGCCGATTACATCGTATCCTTCATTTTTAAGCATAACGGCTGCAACCGAGGAATCAACTCCTCCGCTCATAGCAACCAATACGCGTCCTTTTGTGCTCATTTTATCTTTTTTTTTAGCGGTAGATTAAGATAAGGGATTATAATTTAATTCATATGTGAGTTTTAACGTTTTAAAACCGGTAATCATATAACCGGATTAAAATCATTACGTTTTACACTACATGTTTGCAAACTATCACATATAAAGGTACGGCTTCCACTCTTCGTGAACACCGCCGGCCAGGTCTCTGAAAAAAGTGATGTGAACAGGCCTGAAAGGTTTTCTTTTTAGATTCATGTCTGCCTCTTCGGGTGTACGGTTGCCCTTTTTTACATTACAGTGATTACAGGCTGTTGCGAGATTTTCCCAGCTGTCGCGTCCGCCCCTGCTGCGAGGCAGTACGTGATCAAGTGTGAGATCTGATTTAATACCGCAATACTGGCAACTGTGATTATCGCGTCTCATGATATTTCTGCGTGACAGAACAATTCGTTTATAGGGTATGCGGATATATTTTCGCAATCGTATTACTGATGGATATGCATACGACCTTCTGACTGTCCGCAATTTCTTTTGCGGATCGTCGTGCAGCAGATCTGCTTTCTCAAGAAAAATAAGTTTGATTGACCGTTCTATCGAGCAGACGCTCAGGGGCTGGTAATCCTGGTTTAATACAAGTACACCGAAGTTCATAGATGTATTACTTTTTCCTATATCGCTCTTGTAACAGTATTTTTCCAGAAATAGATCCTGAAACTCTTACAGCGATTATAAAGATTTATAATGACCTCTAATGATGTTTCTTTTTTCTTAAAATATCAAGGCCATAAAAAGGACATCAGTTCTTCATAAATCACCGGGTTGATAGCAACAGCCAATATGATGGAAACGAGCAATCCAATCATAGCATACCCTGCATCTTTGACAATGAGTTTAAATGTATGTTTCATTGGTTTTCCATTTCCGGATTTTTCAGTTATGCTCATTGCTACTTCACGGCCGGCCAGCAGCCCGATAAAAACCCACGTTGTACTCATCGGAACAACACTGATTACTTTAAAATAGTAGAGTATAATTGCGTATACAAAATCAATAACGGTTGCTGATCTTACATCCGTTACAAAGGATTTTTCAGTTACAATCTGCTGGATTTTGTCCCCTTTCAGATAGAAGAGCACTCCAAGTCCGCAAAATATAAAGCCGGTAAATATCATGAATTCATTGAATGCAAGTGAGCGGGGAAGGTAAACAGCAATATTTGCGGCATCCTGCATAATCCAGACAGCCCATAAACTGCCGCTTACAAGCCATTGCAGCGGAAGCCAGAATGAAGCTGCCTTTCCGGTAAAGAGTTTCCTGAGAAGCTTGCTGAGCCCTATCCATACTACAATAGCTACAGTAAAGGCAACAAAATATCCGCTCAGGCTTTTTACCAGAACACTCGTGATACCCTCAAGATTTGCGGAAAAGGCACTTAGTAATAAGAAAGTAGTGGAAACCGGCATTCTGAGCCTTGTGAGAATCAAAAGAAAAAGCGGTGCAGCTACCTGTAAAAACGAGAAACTTGTTGGGGCATCTTCAAATCCTTTCGCCGTTAATCTCTGGTGGGTTACATCCCCGTCAAATACATTCCAGCTGTAGGTAACCGTTACGACAAATATACCGCCGATAAACAGCCATAAAACCCACCATTTCTTATCCGCATTTGACGCAAGAAACGTGCCTATTGTCTGGATACTGTCATTGGCTATTGCAGAGTAGGCCGCAAAGAAAAAACCTACCCACATAGCAATGTGCGGAGTATCGTATGTAGCTCCGGCAATAAAAAAGAAGATTCCAATAAGAATCAAGAAACGTCTCTCTTCACGAATCAGCTCAATAAGTCCGGTCGGTATTAGTGATTGCAGATAACTGCTATTTTTTTTGCTGTCTGACTTTTTATTCTGTTTACCCATGCTATTACGTTGAATACGCTGATCACTTTTACATATAAGGCCAATGATATAAAACTCATGTTAACTGAGTATTACCTCATAATTTCAGATTTATAAAAATTTAGTTTCCCAAATCACGGAAAAGGCTTTATTTTGACTGATGGTTTAAAAAAAGAGAATTAAAAGCGCTTCCAAAAAAACTTAATCAGATATTATCAATGCCCTATTATAAAGATTTGTATACGACAGGATATTATAAAGAACCGGGACCCAAACTTGACAAAGAGTCACCTTTTGAATCCATGATGGAGCGGTTCCGTTTTGCTGCCGAAGTCCTTAAACTGGATGAAGGAATGTTCCAGTACCTGGCCAGCCCGGTTAAACAGGTAATTGTATCTGTTCCCGTGGTAATGGACAGCGGCAAAATTGAAGTTTTTGAAGGGTACCGGGTGATCCATGATAACGTTCTGGGCCCGTCAAAAGGGGGCATCCGCTACTCTCCTGATGTCACCATTGATGAAGTAAAAGCTCTTGCGGCCTGGATGACCTGGAAATGTGCTGTGGTTAATGTCCCGTTCGGCGGAGCCAAAGGGGGCGTGCGATGCAACCCAAATGAGCTTTCCAATGCTGAACTTGAGCGTCTTACCCGGCGATACACGGCAAATTTGCTGGACGTATTTGGTCCTGACAAAGACATCCCTGCTCCCGACATGAATACCAATGAGCAGGTAATGGCCTGGATTATGGATACCTTCAGCATGAACTCAAAAAAAACAGAAACAGCCGTGGTTACCGGAAAGCCAATTATTCTTGGCGGATCTCAGGGGCGAAAGGAGGCAACGGGAAGAGGAGTAGTAACGGTTACTCTGGCCGCTCTCAGTAAATTGGGCCTGATGCCGAATAAAGTTACAGTGGCTGTTCAGGGGTTTGGAAATGTGGGCTCGATTTCGGCACAACTTATGTATGAGCAGGGTGCAAGAATTATTGCCATCAGTGATATTAACGGCGGATATTACAATAAGGATGGCATTGATATACCACACGCTATTGAATACATGGAAAATAATAATCGCACACTTCAGGGCTATCCTGATGTTGAGCAGATTTCAAACGAAGAACTGCTTGAAGTTGACTGTGATGTTTTAATTCCTGCAGCAAAAGAAGATCAGATAAGCCGCCACAATGCGGGAAACATTAAGGCAAAAATTATAGCTGAGGGGGCAAACGGACCGGTTACTGCAAATGCTGATGCAATTCTTGAAGAAAATGGTATATTGGTGATTCCGGATATATTAGCGAATGCAGGTGGTGTAACTGTTTCTTACTTTGAGTGGGTTCAGGATCGGCAGGGTTATTTCTGGACGGAGGAACGTGTTAACAGACGGCTAAACCGAATGATGCGTAGTGCTTTTGAAAATGTTTACAGTGTCAGTAATAATCACAAAATTACTATGAGACAGGCGGCATACGTATACTCCATCGGCCGGGTAGCCACCACTTTGAAAATGCGTGGTATTTACGCTTAAATTCAATTACAAGAATGTCTCAGACGTATAAACTCAAGCTGGAATCAATTTTTTCTGAATCAGAGCGCGTTTTGGATTTGGTGGATCAAATAGATGATGATACAGATCTGGATGAAGAGCTGAAGGCTAAAATGCAATTGGTTTTGAGTGAAGCTGTTACTAACAGTATTGTTCACGGAAACAGGGAGAACCCGGAAAAATCCGTTACTGTTATCGCAGAGATGTCAGACAACAGTATCATTTTTAAAGTAACAGATGAGGGCGAGGGTTTTGATCATTCCGCAAAGCCTGACCCTACAGCTGAGGAGAACCTGTTAAAAACAGGAGGAAGGGGAATATTTATTATTGAAGAAATTGCAGACAAGGTTGAATTCGAAGATCGTGGTCGGACTGTGGTAATTACTTTTTTATTGTGACCCTGATTGATGAAACAAAATTGATTCAAGAGTAATTTTTATAATGTTTCAATCAAAAGATCCTGCAGGCGCCCGCTAAGCCTCAGCAGCTCTGTTTCGCTCTGTTTGGCTTCAAATTTAGCCTGAATCAGACGGCTTTCCGCCAGTAAAAACGTCCGCTGCGATTCACGAAACTCAATTGCACTGATTGTGCCGAGCCTGAATCGTTCTAATGCAATTTCAAGTGTTTCTTCAGCATTTTCAAGATTTTCCTCTTCAAGATCTACTAAATTGATACTGTTCAGGTAGGTCTGGTATAAAACATTAAAATTTGAAAGCAGCTGCTGTCTTATTTCTTCCCGCCGGTACTGGGCAGATTTAACATTCAGTTTGGCTACATTAATGCGGCGATTTGTATTAAATCCGTTAAAAAGGTTTATTCTGGCTGTCAGGCCAACACTCAAACCACTGGTTTCAAAGAAAGTTGTGAAGCCCCCGGTAGATTCATTCCGGTTAAAAGAGTACCCTGAATTTAAAACGAGTTCCGGATACCGTTCACCCCTGATCTCTCTTACTTCCTGTTCCGCAATCGTTTCCTCAGAGCGGGCAAGCGTTAACTCTGTATTTTCAGAGAGTACATTTTGCATCAGAGACTGTTCTTCAAGCAGCCGATTGATTTCTATAGGATCCGCTACTTCAATTTCAGTAGTTGCATCACGTCCCATAACTTCATTCAGCAAGATTTTTGCTTCTGTTAACCTGTTGGCTTCTCTTAATACAGCTGCCCTGTCCGCATTTAAATCAGATTGTGCCTGCAGAAGATCGAACTTTGAACTCGATCCCAGGTCCAGTTCAGTTTCTACAATTTCAAGCCGTTCGAGGGAAACCTCAACGGAGTTTTCCAGAATGGTTAGCTGATCGTTCAGGCTTACAATATTGTAATAGAGTAAAATAATATCACTGACAGTTGATTCCATCTCAAGACGCAACTCTTCTCTGCTTCTCTTTTCAATTTCACCAAGCCTGTCCCAGGTGGCAAACATCTGCAAACCATCAAAGATCGTCCAATTCAGCGACAGATTGGCATTTGTAATTGTTGTAGTTGCATCTTCAATTAAGCTGGAAGATACTTCGGTTTCTGTTTCGATGGTTTCATTAAATCGCTCGGTTCTTGTACCCGATGCTGATATTGACGGCAAAAAACCGGAATTCCCGAGTGTTTTATTGGTACTGGCTATATCAGCCGAAATTCGGGCAATTTTAATTCCATAATTATTTTCGAGAGCAATCTGAATAGCTTCGTCCACAGAGAGTGTATTTTGTGCAAAAAGCAAACTTAGTGGCATCAAAAAAACAGGTATTAAAAAAAAACAGCGAAGCAGAAGGAGTCGCATTTTAAAGTGAGGCAGTTTCAAGGTTTTCAGCTTTTTTTAAAGTCTCTTCGTCAATGTCAATTAATTCCTTTTTAGATGCAAAATAGGAATAGATAGCCGGAATTACGTAAAGTGTAAATATACTGCCGATCAGTAATCCGCCCACAACAGCAATACCCATCGACATACGGCTTTCAGCTCCGGCTCCAAGCGCAAGAGCAATAGGAAGAATTCCAAGTATGGTAGAGATAGATGTCATAAGAATAGGCCGGAACCTGACAGCTGCAGCATCTTTGATCGCCTCCATAATTTCCATTCCCTGATCTTGTCGCTGATTTGCAAATTCAACAATCAAAATACCGTTTTTGGCAATTAATCCAATCAGCATAATCATACCGATGCGGCTGAAGATATTCAGCGTCTGATCAAAATACCAAAGTGAAACCAGGGATCCGAACAGGGCGAGAGGCACTGTAAATAAGATGATAAACGGATCCCGGAAACTTTCAAATTGTGCTGCGAGCACCAGGTAGATCAGGCCCAGTGCAAGGATGAAAATAAAGTTCAGGCTGGCCACACTGTCAGCAAAATCCCTCGATGGCCCGCTTAAATCTGTAGTAACAGCCGGGGTAAGAACCGCAGCTGCAATTTCATCCATTGCATCAATGCCATCTCCGATTGTTTTATCGGGGGCAAGTGAAGCTGAAATTGTGGCCGATTTAAAACGATTAAATCTGAATAGCTGAGGCGGTGCACTCTCTTCTGAAACAGTTACGAGATTGTCCAGCTGAATCAGCTCATTTCGGTTATTACGCACATAAATGGTCTTTAAGTCGATCGGTGCATTCCTGTCTTCACGTTCCATCTGCCCGATTACCCAATACTGCTTGCCATCCATAATAAAAAATCCAAATCGATTCCCCGACAGCGAGAGCTGCAGTGTCTGTGCGATATCAAATGTTGAGACACCAAGATCCCTTGCCCGATTACGCTCAATTGAAACCTGCAGCTCAGGTTTGTTAAATTTAAGATCCACATCCGCAAACGCAAAGGTGGGATGCTGTCGGGCCTCATTTAAAAAATCTGGAATCACCTCTTTTAGTCGTTCAATATTTTGTGCCTGTAAAACATACTGAACAGGCAATCCAAGGCTTCTTTGGCCAATAGACTGCGGCTGAGAAACAAATGCTTGAGCGCCGCTTAAATCTTTAACTTCCCGGGATAACATATCGGCAATTTGCTGCTGTGAGCGCTCCCTGTTTTCTTTGTCTTCAAGAATTAAAAAACCAAAAGCAGAATTAATAGAGGTAGAAGCCCCGAACCCGGGTGAGGTAACTGTGATAAAACCATCTTTTTCGGGCACTTCTTCTTCTACAAGGTTTACCATCTGATCGGCATAGTTATCCATATATTCGAATGTTGCACCCTCAGGTCCGGTAGCAAAGATTCGTATTTGTCCCCTGTCTTCAAGCGGAGCGAGCTCAGCCGGCAGCGTAAAATTGAGGTACAAACCAATACCGGCACAAAAGATAATAATCACAAATGCAAACCAGCGCTTATTCAAAAATGTTTCGAGTGACGATCTGTACTTTTCATTCAGCCATTGGAAAAAAGGTTCTGTTGCATTGTAAAATTTACTCTTCTCAGCACCTTCTTTCAGAATTCTTGTGGAAAGCATAGGCGTTAGCGTAAGTGCAACAAACGAGGAGATTGCAACTGCGCCTGCTATAACTACTCCGAACTCCCTGAAAAGGCGGCCTGTAACCCCGCCCAAAAAAAGGATGGGCAAAAAGACTGAAATTAGTGCCAGTGAGGTTGCGATAACTGCAAAAAAGATCTCTCTTGTCCCTAAAATACCGGACTCGATAATTGGAAGACCTTTTTCAATTTTTGCATATATATTTTCCAAAACTACAATCGCATCATCAACAACCAGACCAATCGCCAGTATAATTGCCAGCATAGTCAGCACATTAATTGAAAACCCTGCAACATACATTACAAAAAACGACCCTATCAATGCGATGGGTATCACAATAATTGGTATCAGTGTAGTCCTGATATCTCTCAGAAATGCAAAAATAACAAGAATAACTAATGCCAGTGCCACATATATGGTTTGCTGTACCTCATTGATGGACTGTTGAACATATTCAGAGGTATCGAACCCGGTTGAAACTTCAACATCTTGAGGTAAATCATCTTTAATGCGTTCAACGCGGCTGAAAAACTCTTCTGTAATGGCAAGCTGATTTGAACCGGGCTGTGGTATGGCAACCACGCCCACCATCGGCACCCCGTCTCTTTTTAGAACTGTCCGTTCGTTTTGTGCACCCAATTCAGCATACCCTATATCGCGAAATCGAACAACACTCCCCTGGTCTTCTCTGATGATCATATTGTTAAACTCCTCAGCCGTAGTCATCCTGCCCATAGTACGTACGGTAAGCTCGGTAAAATTGCCTTCAATTCTGCCGGAGGGAAGCTCAACATTTTCGCGGTCCAGAGCTTGCTGAACATCCAGCGGTGTAACTTCATAAGCAGAGAGCTTTAGCGGGTCCATCCAGAGGCGCATAGCAAATGTTCGCGATCCCCAGACCCTGATTTCACTGACCCCGGAAATTGTCTGAAGCTGTTCCTTAAAAATATTTTCCGCTATTGAAGTGAGATCCAGCAGGTTCCTTCTGTCACTGTTCACATTTAAAAAGACGATTGGCGATGCATCAGCATCTGCCTTTGTGACTACAGGCGGTTCAGCATCCGCAGGCAAATTCCCCTGAGCCCTGGAGGTTCTGTCGCGCACATCATTGGCAGCAGCCTCAAGATCCACATCAATGTCAAATTCAACAGTAATTGTGCTACGCCCTTCACGGCTCACCGATGAAAGCACCCTGATTCCCGCAACTCCATTGATTGACTCTTCGAGTGGTTCAGTTATCTGGGATTCTATCACATCTGCATTTGCACCGATATAAGTTGTAGACACATTAATAATGGGCGGATCTACGGATGGATATTCGCGAATACCAAGGTAATAGATAGAAATAAACCCAAAAAGTACAATAACGATCGACATGACCGATGCCAGAACAGGTCTGCGAATACTTATGGATGATAAACTCATTCTGTGCCTGCTGTTTCTATTTTCGTAAACTCTACATTCTCACCGGGACGAACTTGCAGCAGTCCTGTTGTCAACACGGTATCCTCAGCAGCAACGCCCTCAATTATCTGGACTTTATCGCTCATTCTTATACCGGTAATAACTCTTTGCTCAGCAACAGCTCCATTTCTGTAGAGGTAAACCTTTTGAGCATTCAATTCAGGTATTACAGAGATGCTCGGGACTAAAACTGCATTATTTATTGTATTCAGTATCAGCTCTATATTTGCAAAAGCTCCCGGAAAGAGAAGCTGTTTTTTGTTATCGCTGAGGGCCCGAATTCTCAATGTTCGTGTCTGCGCATCTATCCTCGGCTCAATAGCATAAACATTTCCGGTAAGTACGGAATCAATTCCCTGTACAGTGAACTTAATGACGTCATCAATACTGACTCTTGAGATATAACGCTCCGGTACAGTAAAATCAATTTTTACAGGGTCTATGTCCTGGAGGGTGGCAATTCTTGTTTGCGGACTGATATAACTGCCTTCACTCACAAATTTTAAACCTATTATGCCATCGAAAGGAGCACGTATCTCTGTTTTCTCTATCTGCGCATTAATGAGCCGAAGCTCAGATCTCAATACATTAACTTGATTAAGTGTGGCATCGTAATCTTCCTGGCTTATACCGCCTCTTTCCAGCAGTCTGCGTTGTCGCTCCTCTCTCTGCTCAGCCAGCGTGAGTCGAAACTCTGCCCTTTGCAGTTCAGCCTGAAGCTCACTGTCATTGATTTTAACCAGTAAATCACCTTCTTTAACCGGCCGTCCTTCTGCAAAATAAATATCTGTAATTATCCCGGATGCTTCCGCACTTAATTCCACATCTTCATTGGCAAGTACAGACCCGGTTGCAAAAATCTTATCATCTATTTCACTATAACCCGGCACAACTGCTTCAACCTTTAGAAGCTGCCTGTTCTGACCGCCGTTTCCGGGGTTTGAAGAATTGCTAAACAGATGCTGCACTTTTGGATAGGCAAGTGCAGCTATGGCGGCAACCGCCAGAAGTATTATGACTATTTTTTTGATCAATTTTATTTTTTTTATTCAGTTCGAGAACGCACAAAATAGCTAATTAGTTCTGCTTACCCTTTATATAGTATGTAAAAAAGAGTAACAGATTAGAAAGTTCTGTATCAATACCGGGGTGAATTCAGTGTGATACAGATATTTTATACTGCGCTATATATAGTGCTGTTTACGAACGGTTGATGAGAAATGTTATTTAAAATTCGTAAAACAATTTTGTTTCAGCCATAAAGCTAAAAAAAGACGATGTGCTTACACCGCCTTTTTTCGAATTTCTTGATCAATTGAGTTGTGCTTCCAGCTGTTTTTTGATGTGATTTTTTGGTACTGCCCCTACAATCTGATCGGCAACTTCACCATTCTTAAAAATAAGAAGGGAAGGTATACTTCGAATTCCGTATTTAACAGATATTTCCGGGTTGTTATCTACATTTACTTTACCAACTTTTATTTTGCCTTCGTATTCGGAGGCAAGTTCTTCAACGATAGGCCCGATCATCTTGCAAGGACCACACCACTCTGCCCAAAAATCTACCAGAACAGGTTTATCGGCCTTTTCAACTTCACTTGAGAAGTTATCATCTGTGAATTCTAATGTGTTACTCATAATAGTATTTGGTTTTATTTTACTTTTTATAAAAGTATGAAATCATTGCGACAATACACATCACAAATTTATATCATCTTGATTGTTTGTACCTATTCAACGTATTTAAAACGGGGTGCGTACATTTTCAGTTTTTGACCAATGCAACTGAATCATTTCCTACAATTCCCCTGAGGCTATTCAGCAATTCATTATTTGGTTCTACAACAAATTTACGCACATTCATTGTAAGCGACTCGCCGGTCCCGTTACTTTTGATGTAAAATTTTACGGAGGTTTCTCCTTTATGAAGGCTGAACAGCGTTGCAATATTTTGCAGCTCATCTCCGGTAAGATCTCCTGTATCGAGCTGAAGCTGAAGACTCAGCTTACTCTGAAACTTTTCCCGAAGGTTCTCAACCCTTTCCATTGATTTGGCAATGATTTTGGGCTGTGCGTCCCGCCTGTTAATTTCGCCCTGTATCATCACTATGGTATCGGTCTGCATCAGACCCATGTTTCTGTCATACACATCACTGAATGCAATAACTTCAATATTTCCCGCCAGATCCTCAACTTGTAAAAAGGCAAATGGCCGGCCCTTCCGGTCAGTTACATTTTTAACATTGGTAATAATTCCGATAATAGTTACGGAGCTGCCATTCGTCAAATCCGTCAATGCACCTTCCGACAATGAATGAGAGGCAAAAAGCCGGATGTCATCCATATATTTATTCAGCGGGTGTCCGCTCAGATAAAAACCTATCAGTTCTCTTTCACGGTTTAATTTTTCGATGTTACTCCACGGTTTGCATTCCCGAAGCCGGGGCTCCGAAAGTGAAGAAGCACTCCCGGCGCCACCGAACAGGTTTGCCTGGTTTAACCGGCTCTCTTCCTGCCTTCGCGATGCATACGCGAGAACATCATCAAGAGTAAGCATCAGCTGAGCGCGGTTCGGATGCAGATCATCAAAGGCACCGGCCTGGATCAGGCTTTCAAGAACCCTCTTATTGCAGCTTTTCGTATCAATCCTGGAAGCAAAATCAAAAATCGATTTAAACAATCCGTTTTCTTTTCGCTCATGTACAATTGCTTTAATTGCAGAGGAACCGACACCTTTAATAGCCGACATTCCGTACTGAATTCTGCCGTTTCTGGCTATAAATTTTCCTTCGGCCGAATTGATATCCGGAGCATCAACAGCAATATTCATTCGCTGACACTCTTCAATAAAGAAAGAGACTTTTTTGATATCATTCATGTTGTGGCTTAAAACCGCAGCCATATACTCTGCCGGAAAATTGGCCTTGAAGTACATTGTATGATAAGCCACCACCGAGTATGCAGCCGAGTGCGACTTATTGAACCCGTAACTTGCAAACATGGCCATTTTGTCAAACACGTTTTTTGCCACGTCTCTGCTGTATCCTTTTTCCACAGCCCGTTCCATAAACTTCTTCTCTTCAGGAGGAAGCAGTTCCGCCTTTTTCTTACCCATGATGCGGCGGAGAATATCCGCTTCACCAAGCGAAAAGCTGGCCATTTTCTGAGCAACCATCATGATCTGTTCCTGGTAGATCATGATTCCGAATGTAGGCTCCAGTATTTCCTTCAGATCTTCGTGGGGATATTCAACTTTAGCCTTACCGTGTTTCCGATTGATATAATCCGGGATAAACTGCATGGGCCCCGGACGGTAGAGGGCATTCATAGCAATCAGGTCATTTACAGAGGTTGGTTTCAGCTGCTTCAGATATTTCCGCATGCCGTCAGATTCGAACTGGAAAGTTCCGATCGTTTGTCCCCGCTGGTAGAGCTCAAATGTTTTTTCATCCTCCAGCGGAATGTCATCCAGGTCAACCGATTTCCCATGGTTGCGTTCCACAAACCGTATCGCTGTTTTTAAGATGGAGAGGGTTTTCAGACCGAGAAAGTCCATTTTCAGCATGCCGGCATTCTCAATAACTTTACCGTCGAACTGGGTAACGTAAAGCTCCGCATCCTTTGCTGAGCTGATTGGTATGTATTCTGTCAATTTATCAGGAGCGATAATCACACCTGCAGCATGTATACCGCTGTTTCTCACTGACCCTTCGAGTGTTTCTGCCATCTGGAGGGTTTTACCCTGTAAATCCTCTCCCTTTTTGATATCTCTCAGCTCTTTCACTGAATTAAATGCCTCTTCCAGTGAAATACCGATCGTTTCAGGCACCATTTTAGCCAGCTTATCGGCTTCATTCAGAGGAAGTTCAAGTACTCTTGCAACATCCCGCACTGAAGATCGTGCCGCCATTGTGCCAAAAGTAATAATATGAGCAACCTGGTCTTTTCCGTATTTGTCCACAACCCAGTCGATTACACGCTGACGCCCGTCATCATCAAAATCGATATCAATATCAGGCATGCTAACCCGCTCCGGGTTCAGAAACCGTTCAAAAAGCAGATCATATTTTAACGGATCGATATTGGTAATTCCCGTGCAGTACGCTACAACTGAGCCTGCAGCTGATCCCCGGCCCGGCCCCACAAATACACCCATATCCCTGGCAGCCCGGATAAAATCCTGAACAATTAAAAAGTATCCTGCAAAACCCATTTCCCTGATGATGTTCAGTTCATGCTCAATTCTCTCTTTTATCTCTGTAGTGATAGTCTCATAATGCTTTTCAGCACCTGAATAGGTCAGGTGCTTCAGGTAATCATCTTCAGTTTCAAAATCCTCAGGCAGCGTAAAAGAAGGTAAAATCACATCCCGTTCCAGCTTAATGGGTTCCACCTTTTCTACGATTTCATGCGTGTTTTCGATAGCCTCAGGCAGGTCGGCAAACATCGCCTTCATCTCATCGCCGGTTTTAAAATAAAATTCACTGTTCGGAAATCCATACCGGAAACCGCGTCCTCTTCCGATTGGAACCGAAATGGGCGTATTATCATCGATACAGAGAAGAGCATCGTGAGCTTTTGCATCGTCCTTTTCCATGTAATAAACGTTATTGGCGGCAATCACTTTTACATTGTACTTTCCGGCAAACCTGAGCAGCACTTCATTAACCCGCTCCTCTTCTTCAAGACCATGCCGGTTCAATTCTACGTAAAAATCATCACCGAACAGCTCGTGCCACCAGCGGAACGCCTCCTCTGCATATTCTTCGCCTTTATTCAAAATCAGGTCTGGTACTTCGCCGCTCAATCCGCCGGTTGCCGTCATCAATCCATTCGAATATTTTTGAATAATCTCTTTATCCACTCTTGGATATTTGTGATAGTACCCCTCGATGAATCCAAGTGAACTGAGTTTCGAGAGATTCTTATATCCCTTCATATTTTTTGCCCAAAATAGCTGCTGATAGCGCTTATCCTTGTTTTCACGGGTGAACTTCTTTTTATGACGATCTTCCGTCATGTAAAATTCACATCCGATGACTGGTTTTATACCGGCATTATGTGCTTCCTGAGCAAACAAAAAAGCTCCATACATATTACCCATATCGGTCAGCGCAACCGCGGGCATACCCAACTCTTTTGCTTTCTGTACAAGATCTTTAACACCGGCTGCAGCCTGCAAAACTGAATACTTAGAGTGGCAGTGCAGGTGTGTAAAAGGCGTATCAATAACGGTCTCAATATCCTGGTTTACGGGGATTTCGAGGTCCGATTGTAACCTGTTATCTTCAGCCGGACCACCTTTACTTTTAAGCTCTTCAACTTTAGGGAGGTATGTATCCTGGTCAATCAAAGAACTTGCTTTGCCCGAAACATCATGCTCAATAGAAAATACCGGGTTAATAACTCCAAGCCTTACCAGCTCAAGAAAACAGCGGGCTGTGGCATCCACATCGGCAGCGGCATTATGAGCTTCCTCAAATCCTACGCCGAACAGTTTATCATGCAGTTCGGCAAGGGTCGGCCACTTGTAGCGTCCGCGCCCGCCGGGCAGCGCACAAAATTCGGTTGATTCATCTTTTGTATCGATGTGAATTTTTGATGGAACAGAATTCCCGATACCTCGTCGTAAAAATTCACAGCCAATGATATTGAGATCAAAATCAAGATTATGGCCTATGATGAAGTGGGCGTTTTCAACCTCTTCCGCAAAAATCTGCAGTACATCATCCAGGGGATGCCCCTCTTTTTCTGCCTTTTTTGTGGAGATACCATGAACTTTTTCAGAATTGAAAGGAATCGTAAAACCATCCGGTTTAATGATATAATCACCTGATGAGATTTTTTTCCCGGAAACATCGTGAATCTGCCAGGCAAGCTGCACACATCTCGGCCAGTTGTCAAAATCAGACAGCGGTGCAGAATAATTTTGTGGTAGTCCGGTTGTTTCGGTGTCAAAGATGAGATACATGAGCAGTTTACGATGTCAATTTTTAAAAAATTATTCAGTTAAAAGATAGCAGATTTGTCTGTCAATGGTAAGATTTGATTTCAAGGTAAGCTGATGAAATAATGACGGCCGGTTCAGAATAATTGGTATAGGGTACCTTTGCATTTGACTCTGAAGCCTCAACCCAAATAGCAATTATCAATAGTAAAATCACTTTGATCTGAATTTCCTTCATTTCAGGACAGTCACTTAAACTGAATCTACTTTTCGTTTTCCAGAGTCTCTTTAAATTCTCTCCATGCATCCAGGTATTTCTCTTTTGTAACCAGGAATGAGTCGTTGTGGCCTCCGTTCAGAGTTACAAACTGTTTGGGCTCCGATGCTGTTGCATAAAGCTCTTTACCATGATGAAACCCGATCAGGTCGTCATCCCGGCTGTGCAAAATCAAAACAGGAACTCCCTTTATATCTGAAAGATAATCAGTAGTGGGAAATTTAAATTTTGATAGAGAAGCTGGAATAAAAGGATAAACCTCCCCGATAATGCTTCTCATGTTGGTGAAGGAAGAATCAATCACCAGGCCGCCGGTTTTGTGTTTAGCCGCAACATACGAAGCAACTGCACCTCCCAGCGATCTGCCGAACTGGATGATGTTTTCATTTTTAACATCATAATGAGTCTTTAAAAAATTCATTGCCCCTTCTGCGTCTTTATAAAGACCCTGTTCAGAAGGGTGCCCTTCACTTTTTCCATACCCTCTGTAGTCGTACATAAACACATTAAACCCGGCTTCGTTTAAAACAGATGCCAAGCCTACACGCCCGCTTATATTTCCTGCATTTCCGTGGGATAGCTGCACAAACTTGTTAGAATCCCCGCCCGGAATAAACCAGCCGTGAAGTTTAACACCATCAGCTGTCTCAAAATAGTGGTCGCGGTAATCCAGTCCTACGGATTCCGGTGTTGCGATCATTTCCTTTCCGGGAATAAACAGGAGATTGCCCTGGAATACGTAAGCTCCTGTCAGTATAATTACGTAGAGGGATCCGACAACAATAGAAAATTGGAAAACATACTTCAGTACCGGCATCATAAATTCCATTTAATCAAGATAAAAAGTTTTCAATACCCGGTGTTCAGCCCCCCTGCCCGATAACCGGCTTTCGTATAGCTGAAACGAATCTACAAAAAATTCCCGGGGGGTATACTCTTTTGCACGGTTCAAAAATTCATCCGCTTTGGATCCTCTTTTTCTTGAACGAGCCACAGTAATATGGGGAATATACTTTTTTTCAGCAGAATCCTGGTTATAACTGTCAAGACGGTTTGAAATCTGTTCTTGTAAGTATTGGATGTTGCCATGATCCTTCAAGCCAATCCAGAGAACCCTGGGATTTTTCATCGATGGAAAGGCACCGGGACCATTAGTGTACACGGAATAAGCATCTGCTGAAATCCCTGATAATTTTTCAATAATGTCCGGAATCTCCGATTCATCAGTATCTCCCAGGAAAAGAAGTGTGATATGAAGCTGTTTTTCGGGCACCGGGCGAAATTGTTCAAGACCAGACGAAATGCTGACCAATGACTTTTTTAAACCCCGGGGCAGATCAATGGCAACAAACAACCGTTTCATCTCTTCACAAAAAAAGTGTTATGCAGATCATCCGCTTCCGATTCCCGGTCAACTGTCAGGTCTTCTACCACTGCAGCCCGCGGACCTTTTTTTAACCTGGAAATCATAGTATTCAAATCTGATTCATCTCCCTGCAGTAAAACTTCAACCCTTCCGTCTGACAGATTCCGGACCCAGCCTTTTACATCAAGTTCCTTAGCATTCACTTTTGTATAATGTCTGAATCCTACTGCCTGAACGTGCCCTGAAATAAAGAGGTGTTTTTCTTTTACTCTCATTTTAAAACATTTTGCTAATTCTATATTATCTTTTAAAAGCTAATAATAAAACTTCAGATACAAAAAATGACACTGACTCAATTATCTTATATAGTAGCTGTTGAAAGATACAGGCATTTTGCAACAGCTGCAGAAAAAAGCTTTGTGACCCAACCCACCCTGAGTATGCAGATCCATAAGCTTGAGGAAGATTTGGGAGTGAAATTATTTGATCGCTCCAAATCGCCGGTTGTTCCTACTGCAATCGGTAAACAAATTGTAGCTCAGGCAAAAATTATTCTTCGGGATGCCAAGCGTATTGAAGATCTTGCCAATTTAAGTGATGACGAACTGCGCGGAACTTTCCGTATCGGCGTGATACCAACAGTGGCACCTTACCTGGTGCCTATGTTTTTGAGGAGATTTATGCAAAAGTATCCTCTTGTAGAGCTTGTTTTTGAAGAACTTCTTACAAAAGAAATTATATCCGGGCTTTCGGAAGACCGGATTGATGTTGGAATCCTTGCCACACCGGTTGAAATGAAGCAGATTTATATTGAAGATTTATTTACAGAGCCTTTTGTCGGTTATCTCTCTGAATCTCATCCGCTGAATGGGAAATCAAAGCTGACATTAGATGATCTGAACAGAACAAATATATGGCTGCTGAATGAAGGGCACTGCTTCAGGGATCAAACGGTCAGAATTTGCAAAGAGGTGGATGAGTCCCCAAAAGCTTCAATACGGTTTGAAAGCGGAAATCTGGAAACACTGAAAAAACTGGTGGAACAA
This sequence comes from uncultured Balneolaceae bacterium, assembly GCA_964449075.1. Classification (GTDB taxonomy): domain Bacteria; phylum Bacteroidota; class Rhodothermia; order Balneolales; family Balneolaceae; genus CAYVBJ01. Next base: position 40,156 of record CAYVBJ010000018.1, on the reverse strand, counting down.
AATTTCGGAATGACACTTTTGCCCTGGCTGGCGATTCAAAATATAGGTAACACCGGTTCCGGTGCCAGTATTGTCGAATTTGAAGAACCGGTTCCGTCCCGTAAAATACGATTGGCTTACAGCCGTAAATACCTGAAAAAAAACCTGGTTCAGGCACTTCTGGGAGAAATAAAAACAGCTATCCCGAAATCACTTCTCATGCCCGAAAAGAAAATTGTCATCGAGTAGTAAATTCTATTGCCATTAAAATACTCTGATATTATTTAGAAAAGATTAACTATTTATGAAATCTTTTATGGTTAGGTTTTTACAGAGCATTTAGGAGTGACATTTTAAATGCATCAGGTTTCGCATTTAGGGGTACTTTTAATTTTAGCTTATAATTTGGGGACATGAAGAAAAAAGTTATAATTGTAGAAGACGATCAATTACTGGCTCTGATTCTGAAAAAAATGGCTGCGTCCATTGATCTTGAAGTTTTGTCTGTATATCAGTTCGGGCGAGAAGCTGTGGAAATGATTATCAGGGAAAATCCTGATATTATTTTTATGGATATATCTCTTGCTGATGATTTCAATGGTGTTGAAGTTATGGAAGTTATTCGCAACCATACCCGGAGTCCTGTGATCTATATTTCAGGTATCTCCAACAACAGTATCAAAAGTAATGCTAAAAATATTGAAAACTCCTGCTTTTTAAGTAAGCCTATTCGTCTTACCGATTTGCGGGAAGCTGTTGAGTCCTTCTCAGCAGTCTTTTAAATCCCGCGCCAGACCGGCACACTCTGTTGCGTTTTTTCTTTCATATCTTCGGAGTGGCTGTTATCACCCTTTCGGATCCATCTTTCAAGGTAATCCGAGACTGATAGCTCCAGTTCTTTTACACTGAACGAACGGCCCTGGTCTCCTGAGGCAACATGCAGGTTCACGTTAATCAGATTTCTGAATTTCTGAATCCAGCTCTGCTCTATATGCAGGTCCTGGGCCCTGGTTTTTTTGATGACAGCCGTGGTTTTCGCGAGATTACGAAAACTGATCATGATGTTGTCATAATCCCAGCCGATAGCTGCATCCCTGTATCTCAGCCATCCCCAGAATACAGCCGGTATCAATAATACCCAGATCCAGAGTGAAGCATCAAACAGCCACCATAATCCGGCAATAACAGGTGCTGAAATCAGCAGGCTTTTAAAAATATATCTTCGCATAGCACGCTGAGGCGGTTTCTGTGCAGGTGCCGATTTAATATATTCAGGAACAATCTTCTCAAGGAAGGGATCCAGCTTTTTCTTTTTGATTAATGGAAAAAGAAGAATTGAACCGTTCCCTTTGGAATCTCCATATCCTGCACTTTCGAGATGAACAGAACAGTACCCAAATGGCTGACGAAGAATTCCTTCCATAATCCAGATGGCCTGAATGCGGTTAAACGGAATTGTTATTCGTTTTTTTTCAAATATTCCCCGGGTAATAACCAGTTCGTCATTGTAAACGGTGAGACCGAAGTCACCATAGGAGAAAAGCGTGCCAAAAAATGACATGAGCCAGGCAAACAGAACCAGAACTCCTATTACGGTAATAATCAGAAAAAGATCTGTTTCTGCCGGAATTACGTTCAGAAACCACTCGTACATTTCATTCTCACTGATGAGAGGTTCTGCCTGAGAAAAAACAGTTCCGATTACTGACAGTGCAATGCCAAAACTTCCTGATGTTGATGCTGCTACAAGAAGGTTTTTTCCGGGCAGATGATAGGTAATGCCTCTGTTTGTTTCTGTAACCTCATCTTCATTCCCGGCTTCGACCGTACTGCCGTTGTTTTTTTTGAGCTTTTCTGTGATGATTTCAGCATCGGCCCGGCTGATTGCGTCTATGGTAGCTTCACGTGAGCTTGATGCCGCTGTTTTTATTTCTACTTTTACGAGTCCGAACATTCTCTGCAGAACACCGGCAGTGATATCTATAACCTGAACACGGTCTCTTGTCAGGTACATATTTTGCCTTACAAACAGGCCTCTCTTTATATGAACCTGACCATCTTCAATTTTGTATAAAAACCTCCACCAGCTTATAATTCCTAAAATGAGCAGTGTTATAAAACCACCGGCAATCCACCAGATCACAGACGCTTCTCCCCCGCGTGAACCCACAACGAGAAGAACTATAATCGTAACCAGGTTTCCTTTTATAAGTGCCAGCGCGCGAGCCACTGCTGCAATTGGATGTTGTCGCCTGAATTCAGACATCTTCTTCGGCAAGCCTTGCATATGTTGAGATTGTATCACGAACATGATCTGCTATCATTTCATCCAGCGCTGATATTTCGTGTGTTGTTGCAGCCGTTGATATTGTTACCGAAGCCAGCTTATACCAGCGAAGAATGGGGCCCTGTGTGGTATCCACATGTTGTACTCTGCTGAGGGGAATCAATGTTCGCCTTCGTATAAGCACCCCTCTAAGCAAGTCAATCTCATGTTCATCAATTTCATAGCGCCAGTGCCTCCATCGTATATAAGGAATAAAAATAATGCCAGCTATATAGTACGAAAGCGTAAGTATTATCAAAGCAAGTAAAACCCAAAAGTGAATTCCTTCCCAGCCAAGAAATGTCACATAGAGTGCCGGAATGCCAAAAATGAATAGATTACCACCGGCGGCAGCCCATTGCCAGGCCCGTATTGCCCGTGGGGTAAGTTTCTTTGAAGGGGTTTTCTTCATTCAATCTGTTCGTAATTATTTACAGCAGAATATAGCAAATTTGGCACTGCAAACATAAGGGATGAGTTTTCCCGGAACAAATATTTTAGAGTAGTCCTTGCCGGATCATGTACAGGAAATTTTGTTTAAGCAGGCCGCGAACAGATCTGGAAATATCAGGTGCATGGATATCTGAATGAAGAAATATCAGTAATCCCGGCCAACAAACTCTTCATTTGTTCTGTAGCTTAATTTTCTGTCGCGGGCTTCCTCAAATTTCTGATGTGTATATAAAATATTAGCAGTGCATGAGGCGCATATTGAAAAAATGGCTGTCAGAGCCAAAATAATAAAAACAATAGATAGCATTATAGATTACTCCAGTCTTTTAAGATTTACAATCATACATAATTGTAATCCGTCTGCTATCGTTCCTGCAAAAAAAAAGCCACGCAAGGTGGCCTTTTATAGAGAACAGGTCAAAAAAAATTTTAAGCCTTATTTTTAATATCCTGAATCTCGAGTCTGATTTCCTGAGCAAGTTTTTTCAGATCTTGCAATTGCTTGCGAGCACGTGTACCGGCTGCTTTATTTCCCTTATTGTAAAACTTGTCCATATCTTCTTCAAGCTCTGTCATTAAATCTTTTACCTGATCAATTCTACTCATCTAAATCTCCAATTAAATTAATATTTCCGGTGATAGTTTTATCACCCTCTTTTAACATGGAAAAACTCTTTTTTGAGAAATTCCTGCTAGTAATCGCCTAATTTAACATTCTAAAGCGTAAATCCACGTTTTTTTTTTATTTTTTTTGCAATAATCCTGAAAAATGGGTGAAATCACGTAGATTCTTCATAATAGTCAGCAACCTCTTCTCCTTTTTCCTGGTCAACAAACATTGAAACCAATACAGCAACTAAAAACAGGGCTGCACAGAAAAGCACTGACTGATGTAATCCGAACTGGGTTTGCAGCAAGCCCAAACCTATGATACCGAAAACCCCGGCCAGTTTGTTTGATAGTCCCCAGAAACCGAAAAATTCTGCTGCTTTATTTTCAGGTGTAAAGAGCCCTACTAAAGCCCGGCTTGCAGATTGACTCGAACCGAGACTAAGCCCTGCAATTACCCCTATGTACAAAAACACATACTGTGCTTCCATACTCAATCCAAACTGCATATTTATCCATTCAGTTATATCTAACACAGCCCAAATTCCGAGAACACCTAAAAACCAAAGAATCAGGGTAAGATTGTAGGTAAGCTTTGCGCCAATTTTATCTTGGAGATAGCCGAATAAAAAAGCTCCGGCAGCGGCCGTAACCTGTACCACAACAAACATGAGTACCCGAACTTCTTCATCCCATTTCACAACCTGGTCGCCATAGATAAATGCAAAAGAGATAACAATGTATATGCCGGCCATTGCAAAAAAGACAGAGATTAAAAAAATTGCCAGTTCACGAAATTTGCCAATCTCTTTCATTGTGCGGCCCAATCGCTGGAATCCAACTGATGTAAATGATTCGCCTTCAGGTAGTTTATTTCGAACTCCGGGCTCTTTAACCCACACAAAAGTCGGAATAGCAGCAAACAGAAAAAAAGCAGCTGCAAAAGGACCTACCCACCGTATTCTCTCAAAGTTTTCAGCTGTGGCATCACCCAGAAAAACAATCACAAATCCTGCTGATGCCAATCCGCCCAGATAGCCCAAAGCCCATCCGAATCCTGAAATTTTTCCAAAATCTTCAGGCGGACCCAGACTTGGCAAAAAAGCGGCAATAAAATTCTCACCGATGGAATAAGCGAAATTCGAAATAATCATTAATACAACCCCCAGCACGATCATTCCCGGTTCAACGAAATAGAGCAGTGTTGTACTCACAATTGTAAGCAGGTAACTGTAGAACAGGAATTTCTTTTTCATTGCTGAAAAATCCATAACAGCGCCAAAAACCGGACCTGTTAAAACTACCAGGAAATAACTGGTTGCCAGGGCCACGCTCCACAACAGGTTTCCAAGCCTGTAATCACCTTCAGCATCCCCTACAATAACCGTGGTAAACAAGACAGGGAAGATAACGGTTATGATCAGCAGCGTATAAGACTGATTGGCAAAATCGAACATAGCCCATCCAAAAATTTCTTTTTTTGAGGCCCTTTTGGTTTGCCGTCTTTTGATCATGTAATCAGAAATTTCTGCAATTGGTTTTAGATACAGTTGATCAGTTTTTCACCTGGAGCCTCTGCTCACTACAAATAGCAGTAGCAGAGGCAAACATATCGGTACGTCACAGCTGAATATATCAATTGACGAGTAATAAATTCATTATTTAGATGAACTTTACAGAAACCGGGTAATTTCCATTCAGGAGAACAATAAAAAGTCTTATCTTTCTGAAAATCATTAAATCTAAAATCTGTCGTATATGCCTGAAGTAGTATTAATTCCCGGAGACGGAATTGGCCCTGAAATTTCATCATCTGTAACTAAAATTCTGGAAACCGCCGGTGCTGATATTGAGTGGATTCAATGTACTGCGGGAGAAACAGCTCAGCGAAAAACCGGGAATCCAATTCCACAGGAAACGGTGGATGCCATCTCAAAATATAAACTTGCCCTGAAAGGTCCGCTTACAACCCCCGTCGGATCCGGCTTTCGTTCGGTAAATGTAAGTCTGCGACAAAAATTTGACCTGTACAGCAATATTCGTCCGGCCAAATCCATACCGAATATAGACACGCCTTTTCGCCAGGTAGATCTTGTAATGTTCCGGGAGAATACCCAGGGATTGTATATCGGAAAAGAGCACTGGGTTGATGAAGAAAAAAAACATGCGGAAAGTATTGCCGTGGTTACCCGTGATGCAAGTGAACGAATTATCCGGGCTGCTTTTGAATATGCCGTTAAAAATAAAAGGAAAAAAGTAACCCTGGTTCACAAAGCTAATATATTAAAACTGACCACCGGACTCTTTTTAAAAATAGGGCGGGAGTTATCAGAGGATTACCCGGATATTGAATTTGAAGATCTGATTGTGGATAATATGGCTATGCAGATGGTAATGCGGCCGCATATATTTGATGTCATTGTGACAACCAACCTATTCGGTGATATTCTTTCTGACCTGGCATCGGGGCTCGTTGGCGGTTTAGGAGTTACAGGAGCTGCCAACGTGGGTGACGAAGCTGCAATGTTTGAGGCAGTTCATGGATCTGCCCCCGATATAGCAGGTCAAAACAAAGCCAATCCTATTGCACTCCTGTTTTCTGCTTTAATGCTGCTCGAACATCTTGATCAGACTCGGGTAGCTGCACATATTCGGGCGTCACTCTATGCTGTTTTGCAGGATCATAAAGAAGAATGCACACCCGACATAGGCGGAAATGGCACCACCGAAACATTTACCGAAGCCGTTTGCAGAGAATTGCTGTAAAATAATCATCATGCAAAGCATCTGCTTTTAGAAAGATAAGCAACCTCTTCACAACTCTTTGAAATCAACTCTTCTGGTTTCGGTGTTTAACAAGGCTACGATTGCATCATTTTCGAAGCCGTGAGCACTTCCGGGGTTGATAGCTGTGGTTGAGCCGGTTGTGTCGAGACGAGGCTGATGCGTGTGACCGGAAATTACGTAATCATATTTTTCAGATTTTTCCAGGCTGTCTGTAATACCCGGTGATGTTCCATGATATACTGCAATTTTAAGATTGTCTGCATTAAATTCAAAAAATTCACCATGCAAGGTGCCGCCGATAAGATCAAATTTTTTCATCAGCAGGAATTTATCACCGTCATTATTTCCAAATATGCCTTGCAGGTTTAAGCCTTCAAAATGTTCAATTGTAAACGGACTGCAATAATCACCCGCGTGGATAACTCTTTCAACACTTTTATCTTTAAACAGTCGAACCGCTTTTTTTATATTGGGAACATGATCATGAGTATCAGAAATTAGTCCTATTATCATAATAGTGTGATTTTAAAAATGCAGATGTTGTATTTGGACAGTAGTTTAAAATGCAGAGCATCCTTCGAAACATCAACTATTTCAACCTATTTTTATATAGCCTGTTTATATTTTGTAAACTTTTATTACTTTAGTAAAAAATAACACTACAGTCTGTTTCCCCATGAATTTACAAGTTCTGAACCCGCTACGGTGGAGAAAATCATTTTTGATCACAATACTTGTTGCTTTTATTCTGGTTTGGATACTTTTTATAGATACGTACAGTCTTTATACGCGATATGAATTGCACCAGAAAAAAAACGAATTGATTGAACGAACATCCGAATTAAAAGCAGAAACTGCCAGCCTGGAGGAAAAAATTAAAGAGTTAACAGATAATGCCGATCTGCTGGAAAAGATTGCACGTGAAGAATATGGAATGAGAAAACCCGGCGAGACCGTCTACAGGATTAAATAAGTTTAAAAAAATTCTCGCAAAGTTACCGGATCGTTCTCTTTTATTTCTTTCATCATTTGGTTTTTTGTTTATTTTAAATTGTATTAAAAAACAAAAGAAATTCAGCATGATCTCTATTGGCATTGATTTAGGCGGCACAAACATTAAAGCTGCCATAGTTGATAAAAAAACCGGGTTAATTGAAACTATTTCAATTCCAACAGAAGCAGAAAAGGGAAAAAACCATGTTTTTGACCGGATTGCATTAGCGATAAAAACACTCCGAGAGAAAAAAAATATTTCACCGATGGGAGTTGGAATGGGGCTGCCCGGTATGGTTAGCCTGGATCGGCAAACAGTAAAGAATCCTCCAAATCTGCCGGGCTGGAAATCAGAAAACGTTGCGGAAGAAATAAAAAAAAGAACCGGGCTTCGATGTGTAATTGAGAATGATGCCAACCTTGCCGCTCTTGGTTCCGCCCGTTTCGGAGTAGGTGCTGAAATCGATCACTTTATCATGGTTACCCTTGGAACCGGTGTTGGTGGCGGAATTATCTACAATAATAAGCTCTATAGAGGAACAACCGGCGCTGCCGGCGAACTTGGGCATGTAATCATTAACTATCATGGCCCGCTCTCAAACAGTAACACACGCGGAGGAATAGAAGCTTACCTTGGCCAGCGTTTTTTGAGCCGGTATGCCGCTGATTCCATCCGCCAGCATCCGGACAATCCGCTTTGCAAAAAATTTGGTGATAATTTTGAAGAACTTGAGCCTGTTCACCTTTTCGAGGAAGCTAATAACGGAAATGAACTTGCTATCACAATTCTAAAGAAAACCGGCCAGAAGCTCGGCTATGCTATTGTTAATTACATCCATATACTTGATATTCGAAAAATTGTTGTAAGTGGCGGCGTTGCCAAAGCCGGCAAATGGATCCTGGATCCCGCCGCAGAAACAGCCCGCAAGTACATGATGCCACCTTTTCTTGATGGTTTTGAAATTATTTACGAAGATCTGGGAAATATGGCTGCAATGCTTGGGGCAGGCAGCCTTGCGTTTGAAGAATTAAATTAAAAGTGAAGCCGCTATGCGTCCATTTAATGCGGCCAAATCCATACTCTTATTTCTGTTTCTGTTACCAGCTGTTCTCTTATACGGGTATACCGATTCTATAGCACAGGTTACGGAAACAGAAAGAGATACTGCAGCTGTAGAAGAAGCTTCTTCGGATACACTGCAGCCCGCACTGCAAGACACCATCTTCCAGGCTCCGGCTGATACCCTGCCCTTCATGGGAGGCGATGGTCCGCCGGGCGGTGTTTCACAAATACCTGCTACACGCCGTTCAGAAGGCGAGGTTGCAGAGGATGCAGTTCAATTCAGTGCAAGAGATTCTCTTAGTTTTAACTTCCGCGGAGAGCGGACCGGGCTGTTATTTGGCTCAGCGAATGTACGCCATGAAAGCGGGGAACTCAGTGCCGGTAAAATCAAGCTTTTTATTGACAGGGATGAAGTGGAAGCCCAGACAGAAACACCCGGAGATACACTATCCTACCCTGTGCTTCGTCAACAGAACCAGGAACTGAAGAGTAACCGGATACTATTTAATTACGAGACTGAAAGGGGAAAGTTTGAAGTTGCCGAAATATCAATACAAGACGGGCACCTGATCGGAACCAAAGTAAAAAACAGAAATGAATCTGAAGTTTTTATTGAAGATGGTATCTACTCAACTAATGACCCCAATTACATGTACTACTATCTCAAGGCAAAGCGGATGAAAGTTGTGGATGAGGAAGAGGTATTTTTCACCAATGCACAGCTCTTTATTCTGGATATTCCCTATCCACTGGTTTTTCCGTTTGGCTATGTGCCTGCAGGTATTGAAGGCAAACAATCGGGGCTGCTGGAACCCACCTATGTTTTTGAGGATACCTCAACAAGAGGAATCGGGCTCAGAAACCTTGGCTGGTTTCAGTATATCAACGATTTTTTAACTGCTCAAACATCTTTTGATCTATTTACATCCGGTACATTTTTTAACGATACGCGACTGCAGTATCGAAAAACAAACCAATATGACGGTTCCATTCAGATAGGGTTTTCACGTGAACAAGGTCTTGAACCTTCCGATGCCGATTTCGATTTATCCAAAAGACAAAACCGCAGAATCAATGTGCGGCACAATCAAACCCTTTCTCCGTATGCCAATTTGAATGCCAATATTGATCTCAGAACCTCGGAATTCTTTACACGGAACTCCTTTGATCTCGATGAGCGGGCCCAAACCAATTCAACCTCAAGCATTAATTACAGGTACACTCACCCCGAAAACGTCTATAACTTCACCCTGAACAGCAGACTCAATCAGGATTTTTTCAACAATTCGACACGGCTTACAGGTCCGGATATGAACTTTTCACTTCGTCAGTTTTCACCCTTTGAGTCTGACACCCCCGGGGCCGGGAGAGAGAGGTTTTATGAGCGAATTTCGCTCGACTATCGGAATACATTCAGTTCCGATTTTAATTTCCGGCCAATTGCTGCCGATAGTGCTGAAGTGGGATTTATTGAGGCTCTTTTCAGTCCCTCAAAATTCAGGGAAGCAACTGGCAATGATGAACATATTCAGTTTGGGTTCAGGCAGAACGCCGATGTTCGGTTTGCACAAATCATACCAAGCCAGTTTTTAAACATCAGCGGTAGCTTCAGTATTACAGAATGGTGGTATCCTTCAACTGTCCGAAAAGAACTAAACGAAGAGGAAAACCGCCTGGAAACTTTCCAGGTGCGCGGATTTTCAACTGCCCGTCAATACAATACCGGTATAAATTTTTCTACCACTATTTTCGGTGTCTCGAGAGCTAAAATCGGTAATCTTGAGGGCTTCAGACATACTTTTCGTCCCAATATCGGTTTCAACTACCGACCCGATTTCAGTTCTGAGAGATTCGGCTTTTTCCGGGAAGTTCAATCCGACACCCTGGGTAATACCCGTAAATTCTCAATATTTGAACGCGGAATTTTGGGCGGTCCGAGTGCAGGTGAACAGCGGAATGTCAGCTTTGGCTTCAGCAATGTTTTTGAAACCAAAATAGTGAAACGGGATTCAACAGGCGAAGTAAACAGTGAAAATGTGCGGCTGATTGATAACTTCTCTGTTAATTCAAATTACAATTTTGCAGCAGACAGCCTGAACTTTGGCAGGATACGCATGAATCTTACCTCACAAATTCTGGGAAGTGTTCGCTTTCGCGCTTCTGCAGAATATTCCCTGTACGCCAGAGATGACCAGGGACGCGAAATCAACACCTTTATTTTTAATGACAGCAATAAAATTTTGCAACCTATCAGTTACAGCGTAAACCTCGGTTACAGCTTTAGAGGAGGCGGCAAAGTGCCTCGTGTACAGACTCCATACTACAGGCCCTATGAACCCTTCGAACAGGAGCTTTTCAGGCCTTATGATTCAAATTTTAACTATGTGCCGGTCCAGGACTTTAGTTCTCCTATTAATGTGGCTTTTGATTTCAGTTACTCCTGGCGATTTCGCTTTAATCAGAAAGCGCAACAACGTGCTATTTTAAATGCCAGAAATATTCAATTCAATTTAACACCTAAATGGAGTGCCGGAACACAAATTGGATACGATTTTATAGAAAAAGACCTTACCCCTTCTCAGTTTAACATGATTCGCAGAATGGAAGGATGGACACTCACATTCAATTTTAACCCATTTGGGGATTTTCAATACGCGTTTTTCAGACTCTCGATTAACAGCGGTCAAATTCAAAGCCTGTTCCAAAAATTACCAGGACTTAACAACCTGGAACGAAGTACATCACCGACCGGGCGCCGGCCATCCCGTTTCTAATTTTAACCAGCTGCGGCAATATGCCTTTTCGTGTGATATTTTTAAAAAATGAATTACATTTACGTTGATATAATTACTGCTGTTTAAAAAGACATTCATGCCAAAAGAATTTATTGCGCCACCCGTACTTACTAATCAAAAAGGAGAGGAGAGATCCGTGGGGGTTGAGTTTGAATTTGCAGGGGTTGAAATCCCGGAAGCCGCTGAAATACTTAAAAATCGTTTTGGGGGAGTAATCAAAGCAATAAGCACGTATGAATATTCACTCCTCGGATCAGAGTTAGGCAACTTCAAAGTTGAGCTTGATGCACGTTTATTCCTGGATAAGACGTATGAAAAACTGCTAAAAAAAGTGGGTATAGATCTTTCAAATCTTAAAAAGAAAAAAGAACTTGAAGATATTTTAACAGATATCGCTTCTACCGTAGTTCCCTTTGAAATAGTAACACCGCCGGTCCCCTTTTCCAGATTACCGGACCTGGATCTGCTTGTTGAGGATATGAGAGAAAAAAAAGCAGAGGGAACCGGTACATCATTCTTTCATGCGTTCGGTCTTCACCTCAATCCGGAAGTGTCTGATTTGAAAACAGAAACTCTGCTAAATACTCTGAGAGCATTTGTTCTGCTGCAGGAATGGATCCGCCTGGATTCCGAAATTGATTTGTCAAGACGAATTACACCCTTTATTGATGATTACAGCACTGCATATAAAAACCTGATTATTACTACTTCCTACGACCCGGATATTGAGAAATTTATAGATGATTACCTTAGGTTTAACCCCTCCAGGAATCGTCCACTTGATATGCTTCCTGTTTTTGAATTTATAGATAACGACCGCGTTAAGAAGGTTATTGATGATGGCCTGACCTCTGCCCGTCCGGCTTTTCACTATCGCCTGCCCAATTGCAAAATCGACGAAGAAGATTGGTCGCTTGCCGTTGAGTGGAATCGCTGGGTGCTTGTTGAATTACTTGCGAACAGTAAAATCACGCTGAACTCACTATGCAATGAGTATCAATCCATGCAAAAAAAAGAGCTGTTTGGTTTTAAGAAAAAGTGGATAAAGAGAATACATAAATGGGTTTATTATGTTCGGCAATAGACCGGTAATCGGAATTTCAGGACCTGAAACGGGAGGACTTGGAGCGTGGATATTTACGGCTCTATCTATAAGAATTGCCGGGGGCAAACCTTTGAGGATTACTCCCCAAAAAAATATTTCCATTGAAAAATTAGACGGTCTGATTCTGGGTGGCGGAGCTGATGTTTCACCTGAACACTATGGTGAGGAAAAAATCGATAAAGAGGATTTTAAAAAGGGCGGAAGGAGTTTTATTGAGTGGATATTTACAATTTTGCTCTTTCCGGTATACTTTCTCGTGCGCCATTTTTTAAGTACAAAAACAAGTCCCGTTGATCCCAGGCGGGATGAAGTTGAATTCAGGTTACTGAAAGATGCCATTCAGCAGAAGAAACCTGTTCTCGGTATCTGCAGGGGAATGCAGTTAATAAACATCCACTTTAAAGGATCACTTCACCAGGATATAAGCAACTACTACGCCGAAACACCACAGGTAGCTACTGTTTTTCCCAGGAAAAAAATCACCATAAAAAGCGGGTCAGTTTTAGAACAGATTTTGAACACTACAAGCTGCAATGTAAACGCTCTGCACAACCAGGCAATAAAAATTCCCGGAAGTGGGATAGTTTTAATTGCAAGAGAGGAGGCAACAGAAATAGTTCAGGGTATTGAGCATGAAAGCTTCCCTTGCTTGCTTGGAGTTCAATGGCACCCTGAATACCTGATTCAGATTAAAAGGCAGCGCCGGATTTTTAAGTTTATTGTGAATGAGGCAAAAAAAGAGTGAAATTGGTTTGCTCTTCGTTTTAAAATTAAGAATTTACATCTGGCCTAAACGTTTCATGTGATTCCCCGGGTTGCGATTTAACACACCCGAGAGAACGTTAGATCTGTTGTAAAGTTAAGAATTTTGATCGAGAAGAAACCCCTACTATTGAACCATATGGCACTAACTGTTCGGGGTTTGATTTTTGTAATTTTATAAAACTTGCCCTGATTTATTCAAGAACAATAATTATTATTAGATTTTAAAACGTTTTGGACCTTCTGATAAGAGTTATATGTCGGCCTGTACACAACCCATTCAAATCAACAAGAGCAGATTCTCCCCATCCAATCACCTACGTGATTTTCACAATTGACCCCTATTTTTTCGCATAGGCATCAATTTTTAATAATTGTAAAACCCCTCTTAAGAGCATAATAGTAACTATTTCCTGGAAAAATTAAACCAAGGCAAAAGATTTTATTAGATATATTAGAATGTTCTAATATATTGTAGCAGTTGTTAAACAGCTCCAGCTGCCGGGGTGACATCTTAAAAACGGCATTGAAATAAGAGTTGAAAGGAAAAATAGCTTTACAGTTATAAATAGTAATAAAAAGGAGGAATAAAATTTCCCAAAATTGAATCAGGGAAATTTATTTAAAGCATCATGGAACAGATAAAATCACCGAGACTCGATTACTCTGCACTCGTAGAGGCTGTATTGCGCGGAAACAGGAAAGAAGCATCCAGGCTCAGCGGTGAAATTCTTCCGCGAATGGTTGATTACTTACAGGTTGTGATGAGTGCAGATTACCAGGCAGCCAGTGAATGTGCGCAACAAGCTTTTATGAATGTATATGAGCAGATAGTACAGAACAGAATCCAGAAACCTGCTTATATTTTCAAATACCTGATTCGTGCCTGCAGAAATGAATATCTGAAATTTGTTAAAATTGAAAACCGCTATCTGAACAGTGAAGAAACCCTTTTGTATATGAAAGAACCCGCAGAACAGCTGGAAAATTTGATAGAAGAAGAGAGAATGGACTTGTTAAACGATTGTCTGGATGAACTCGATAACGATTCAAAGAAATTCATTCTCTATTTCCTGCGGAACCCGGATACCAGTACCAATGAAGTATGTGATAAGTTTGATATGAGCAATGCCAATGTACGAACCAAAAAATCGAGACTTATAAAGCATCTTCACCATGCCTATAAAGCAAAGTCAAAACAGACAATGCTTGTATAATTAACAGGGCTTAGAAATCAAATGTGAATACTTTCTGCAAAAACTGAATCTTTTTGGACAGCATTGATGGTTTATTTAAAATTGTACTTATTTTTTAATTCTTTTTCCCAAATGACATGGAAGGATACTCTGTCATGTTGTATGTAATGTTGGCATTTTTGTTGATGTCTGTTACTTTCATAACAGTTTTCTCTCCACTGTCCAGGTCTTCGTGGGTCATCTCCATCATCATCCCGGCCGGATAGTCCTGGGGCACCTTCCCTTTCAGCTGCTTTGCTTGTGAATTCACCTGAAACATCCTCTGAATACCAAGATCTTCGTCCCGGGTTAACCAGATTTCCATCCTTGAATCACCGGAAAGTGACTCGTACCCATCGCATGATTTTCCGGAAACGGTCTTGGTGCCGATTTTCTTGAATTGAGGAAACTCTGTCTCCTCCATTTCTTCAGCTTCTTTCATCTCTTCATCTTCATACATTTCAGCAAATTTGTCTGCATAATCTTCGGCCTGTTTCCAGTCATATGCAAATGAGAATTTCCCGTCCTCACTATCCATCAGCATCACCATTGCTTCATTTTTCAAATCATAGATAATGAAAACTTCACCATCGGCACCTTCCATTTGCTCTCCCGAAAACCTGGTGCCGGTATACATCTCATCTTCATTAAAAAGCATATTCATAAGCATTGGAGGTTCGTTTTTGCCCTTTTCCCTGATATTCTCGATCTCCATGGTGGTAACCACGTCAAATTGATATGTCTCCTCTACATTAGCACTGCTGCTCAACGTAAATGGTGACGTTTTTGGATTACCGGACTCATCATACTCCGTGCCAAAGAATAGATCCCAGGAATTTTCAACCATTTGCTCCGCTTTCTTTTCGATCTCCTGGTCAATTTTTTGCTCGAGTTTATCTTCCGTGGCTTTCTTAGCCTTGTTTTTAAGCTTCTTTAATATTTGGGCATCGACAGAAGATGCTAAAAGCAATATCGAAATAATTGAAATCGTGAAACCTGTTATGAACTTCATATTTAACTCCTTTTTTTTAAGTGAATAAATCCCGGTCTTCTCTGAAAGAATGTATTAATCAATACAATCACTTCTATTAGTAATTATAAAAAATAGTGAAAATAAATGGTATTTTTTGAAAATTTTGATGTATTGGATACCCTGCGAAGAATTCTTGCCAATTTTCACTTCTCAAATAAATTTCAGTACGTAATCCATTAATAAATGCGTATGAAGGCGACAAATTATATCAATTTTTTAAAAGGACCTTGCCATTCGGGTTGCATCCCAGACCGGTTTGCCTAAAAATTGGGAAAGAACCTCTGCATCTTCTCGTATTCTGTATACATCGCCATGATCAATTACGTTCAGCCTTGAACCGTCTTTTAAAACTAAATTCAGTTCATAACTGTAGTAAGATTTCTTATCACCTCTCACATACTCTGAGATAATCTGAAGTGCATGAATATTGCTGAGGCGTGCAGAGTGTTTATCAGGATTTTCAATGGCGGTAGTACCCGGTGCTTTCCACCCTTTCCAAAAGAACCCATTGATTTTATCAAAAACCACCGGTTTGGCATATGAATAGAAAAGTGCGGCGCCTGCGATAGAAAAAACAGACCCGAAAAGAAGCATTGGTAAAAAACCACCATCAAAGATTGCTCCTCCGTTTTGGAATGCCGAATAGATTTGAGAAGAAGGTAACCCAAGCCCTGCAAGTATAAATACAGAACTGAATAATTTGGCACCAAGCGAAGCTTTAAATGCTGTGCGGTTATAATTTTCTGATACAAGGTTATGAGTCCGGAAATTTGATCCACCACCTTTTAAGGGTGACCAATCTGTCTGTAGTGCCAATGGATCATCAAAAGCTGATGTATCAAAATTTTCTATCCGTTGCCCGGCTTCTTTTATGAGATTTTTAAGTTTGTTCAGCATTACACTTTACATTAGGTTTATTGACAGCCAATCAGAAAAACTCTCCCGTATTTAATAATGCGAAAAAATTTCACCGGTCTGTCAATAAAAAAATATACCCGACACTATTTCATTTGCTGAATCAGATTTGGAAATAAATCAGATCATTTGAAGTAATCAGTGCATTTTTTAAACGTCTTTCAAAAAAATTGGGGAAAAAGAAAAGAGATGGCACGTTTTCCATCGCTTCATCATCGATAAAATCATTGGTAACGAATTGGGAAATACGATCCGGAATGATGTTCTGTTCCTTCATACGTTTCCAGTATTGAGATTCACACTTAAATATATCTTCTACAGAGGGTGTATTGGCATCAAATTGGTTTGCAAAGATTTGAACCAAAAGAGTAGCCGGAAAATCATTGAATGAAACAATGGCATCCACAGGCACATTTGCACTTTCAATATTACTCACAGTATATCTCAGAAGCGCATTCATTTTTATTTCTCTTCCACCGTGAATATCTGAATACTTTAAAACAGTATGGAAATCAACTTCTCGTGATACTGGCATCCCCTCTAATTTCTCTTCGCTTTCTTGTGTCAGTCCTACGATAAAAACATTTTTTTATTCATGATCTTATTCTCTCCTATTCTCTTGTTCAGTTGTTCTTTGTGACTAAAAATATACCCGCTAAAATGTAGACTAACCCTATAAATTCCTTTATCAATCAGTAATCCATTACTCGTAAGTACCTGTAGTGTATTTTTGTACATTTAAAAATCACCAAAACAGACGGAGCAGTCTCATTTAAAGAGGCTCAAAACTCACATTTTTAGTGAATCGTTTTTGTTTGAACTGATTTTTCTGTTAGATTATTTTTTGTATAACCACAATCTAATCATGGGCATGATACAGCTGCGAATACTCGGCTCACTCACTCTACAAAAAGACGATGAATCATATGGCGATTCTTTTTTAGCCGGAGCGAAAAGAATGGCTCTGTTTACCTATTTGTTGCTTGCCCGTCCGCGTGGATTCCACCGGAGAGACAAACTTACTGCTCTTTTTTGGCCTGAATTTTCACAAAAGAGTGCGCGCAATGCATTGAGCAATATGCTCTACCAGATAAGAAATTCGCTGGGGAAAGAATCAGTTTTAAACCGCGGAACCGAAGAGGTCAGCCTGAACAGTGATATCATCCGGTGCGATGCGCTTGCTTTCGAGGAATTAATACATGAAGGACATCCGACCAGGGCATTAAATCTTTATAAAGACGACTTGCTGACGAGCTTCCACGTCTCAGAAGTATCCAATAACTTTACAGACTGGCTTGAATCAGAAAGAGACCGGCTCCGGCAAATGGCATTCGATGCTTCCTGGAGTTTAGCCGAGAAGGCGGAAAAGTCAGGAAAACCCGACATCGCACAAACATGGGGGAAAAAAGCGGTCCTGTATATGGACTTTTCGGAAGATGCCTGTATCCGGCTGCTCAAACTGCTTGACCGTATCGGCCACAGCACCGAAGCTTTAAAGGTTTACCAGGAATTTGTGCAGCAACTAAAGAAAAAGTGGGAACTGGAGCCTTCGGATGATATCGTAAAACTTTTTGAAAAAATTAAAGCCGGTGTAAATACCAACTCATTGTCAGCCGCTGTAAACGGGTCTGACAAGATTCAGCAGCGCTCAATAGCAGTTATTCCATTTGAAAACATCGGAGCAGAAAAAACATCAATCTTTACCGGCGGTATACACGGTGAAATTGTTACAAGGCTTACAGGATTATCGGGCCTCCAGGTTATTTCACGAACCTCGGTCAAAAAATATGCAGACTCTAATAAATCAATTTCTGAAATCGGCCGGGAGCTGAATGTAGAGTACATTTTAGAAGGAGAGGTCCAGGAAACGGAGAAGGAAGTCCGGGTAAATGTACGACTGGTCAATTCGCGCAACGACAGACAACTATGGGCAAGTGATTTCAGACGCAAAATCACTGCTCACAATCTTTTTCAGATTCAAAGCCTGGTAACAAAAAAGATTGCCGGAGCTTTACAGGCAACACTCTCTCCCAAAGAGAAAGCTCTTGTCGAAGAACGGCCAACAAGTCAAATAGACGCCTATCGTCTTTACATGCAGGGCTGGAGCTGGATCGAACAGAGAACTGAAAAGGGAATGAGAAGGGGACTGGATTATTTCAGAGAAGCCGCAGATAAAGACGCCTTTTTTTCCCTGGCTCTGGTCGGACAGGCACTCGCACTTCTGGGGCTTCACGGATACGGACATCAAACATCTGATGAGATATTACTTGAAGCCGAAGATTTGATAAACCGGGCACTGGATCAAGATCCTGATCTGGCAGAAGCATTCGCAGCCCGCGGTCTTTTGCTTACCGGCAAACAAAAGGGGCCTGATGCCGAAGAAGCCCTGAAACAAGCTCTCGAACTGAGACCTGGTCATGCCAACACACACAATAAACTGAGCTGGTTATATCAGCTTTTGGGGAAACCCACTGAAGCATTGAAATACGCAAAAAATGCTGTTGAACTGGACCCGTTTTCGCCTGAAGCAGTTATTAATTTATCCTTCTCCTGTTTGATTAACGGGGATCTTGAAAAAGCACTGCAGCATGCCGAACGGGCATATAGTTTACAATCGACCTGGCAAACAACCCTCTTCTATCAAGGTTTAATTCAGTATCACCGGGGCAGATACCGGGAAGCGGGAAAAATTGTCAAAAACCTGTCTGTGCCCTGGACCGGTGATGGCCCCCTGGCTCTGCAGGCTCTTTCAGAAATGAAAACCGGTAATATTAAATCAGCTGAACGTGTAATTGCAAAGTTTAAGAGACAAAACGATCATTTCCACACCGGCCTGATGCATGCTGCATTGGGAGAAAACGAAAAAGCTTTTAATCTGTTTAAAGCGATAGAAACATGGCGGCCCTGGCCTGTTCATGCAATGTACTATCTTTTTCCCAAGATACTTCAGGGAATCAGGACAGACCCGGCCTATGGAAAAATTTTTAACAACCTGAAACGAAGCTGGGGATTGACAACAGAATAACGTCAGGCCCCATCACAATCCGAGAACATTTTTACCTTGCGAAAAAACGATATCCGTAGGTATTCCGGCTTCAGCCAGGCGATTCAGTGATTGCTGCAAACGATCATCTTTCACACCATATTTTTCGATAAAGGCTGCAACTCCATCATAATCACCCTCGCCCTGGAACGTTAGAATTTGTGCCGAAAGATCGTTGATAACATCCTGAATCCGGTCAAATTCTACACGATATGCGCTTTGTTCAGGATCATAACTGATTGCACCATTTTCCATGAAATAGTTGAATCGCAGCAAATTCGCAAGCCCGTGCGCGCTGCCTGTTCCAAATCGAATAGATCTGAAAATGCTTGCCACAAATGTTGTATAGTTATCCTCGATATTTCCGTCGGTAACCATCCCGTCTTTTCGCAGCTCTGTAATCATATACAAACCCAAAACATCGGCTTTGCCCTCTTCAAGTGCGGATGCGTGCTCTTTAAGAGCCTCACGAACCGTACCTTTTCCATTGATCGTATTTTTTATACCCAGGCCATGAGCTACTTCATGGAACATTGTGTTACTGAAAAATGCATCAAATGTCACATATTCCCGTTGCTCTTCCACAAGCAATTCATTTGCAATATCAACCAATATTTTATCGTATTTGGCACGCATTGCATTTTTCAGCTGGAGCCGGCGGGTACCTTTCTGAAGCTGAACCTCCTCATCGTTCGGCAGATTGATTGCTATGGTTTTGGATCCCGCATTTGCATCTCCTGAATAGTAGACAGCGTCGTAGGCGTTCAGATCAGAATCACGGCCCGGTTCTTCCTGCTTGAATGCCTCATCCACCGGCAGGCCTCTCTGCAGATCGGGTAAAACTTCCGCATATTTTGAAAGCCTGTCGCTCCACTCGCGATCCTTAATCAGCACAAAGGTCTCATGAGCGGCCTTATAACCAAAAAGCTGATCTTCATAGGTTTCGATCGGTCCGATTACAACGTCAATCACGTTATTCTTCATATCCAGCCATGCCATATCACTTTCACGATAATCATCAGTAAGCAGAGCTTCGGCGCGAAGGTTCAGATAATTTTTTAACCCCGGGTCTTCCGCCAGCACTGCTGCCTCTTTTAATTTTTCAGATGCCCGCTGATGTTGTTCAGAAAAAGCCCGGTGATAGGGAATGGTTACCAGGTTTCCGGAATCATCACGGCGGACAAGTGTGTAGAGATCATCCTTTGTTTCAGAATCCCAGTTTTCAAATTCTTCTTTACTCATGTCAGGCGGATAAAAATTAGCCCCTTCCGGCTTTGGACCCACACTGTCAATAAATGCACGATTTGCATTCAGGCGATCCCACGGGCCATAATTAATTTCCACATATCTTTCCATGGATTCGTCTTCAATGGCATCCATCAAAACGTTTTTATTTCCATACGATTCCATCCAGAAAACTTCATCCATCGCTTCAGCGGCATCAATCAGAATGGAAATCATCTCTTTTTGATTCTCAGAAAGATCACTCAGATCGGCGCTCAGTTCAAAGGTGGTATATTGATCCAAAAGATCTTGCACTGTCGTATCGCTGCCAGCCGGTTCATCTGGCGCACTGCCGGTACAGCCGTTGAGCAGAATGGAAAAACCCAACAGGATTAGTGCGGGAGTAACGTATAAAAATCTATTCATTATCGTGATTTTTGTTCTGATTGGTTTGTAAAGGAAAGCTATAAAATTTGAAACAAATTAACGACTAAAATAAATACCCCTTCCCGCCAGCAGACGAAAAGGGATATATTCATATGACATGCCGGATCTGTTCAGTTGAACGATCCGGAAATTAGTTGACCGGCCATGGCTGTGACAGATACAGTTTCCGGGAAAAAGGCTTATTTTGCAGTGTATCCGCCGTCAATTACAAGTTCGCTGCCTGTAACAAATTTGGATTCATCGGACGCCAGGTAAAGTATGCCATACCCGATATCTTCAGGTTCACCTACGTGTCCAATGGGATGCAGGCTGTCCAGTTCTTTCCGGAACTCATCCGCACCACCGGGTGACTCTTTACCAAGCTCTTCTACAAGTGGTGTCCAGATAAATCCGGGGTGCACAGAATTTACCCTGATGTTATCTTCAGCATAGAGAAGAGCATCCGTTTTACTCATTACGCGCACTGCACCTTTTGAAGCGTGATAAGGCGGGAGGTCAGGGGCACCAACTATTCCATAAATAGAGGAGAGATTGATAATGCTTCCGCCGCCTGATTTTTTCATGGAGAGAACGGCATGTTTGGTACAGTAAAAAACACCATTTACATTCACGCTTATTACCTTCATCCACTCCTCTTTGGACACTGTGTGAGTCGGCTTATCCGCTCCTGAAATGCCTGCATTATTAACCAATACATCCATCGGACCATATTCTTCTTCTATTTCACCAAAAATCTTTTTGACACGTTCTTCATCCGATGTATCCAGGTTCCAGTACATCGCGATTCCGCCTGATTTTTCAATCTCTTCAACAACCTTTTGACCTTTTTCATCATCAATATCGGTTACAGCGACTTTCGCTCCCTCATCTGCAAGTATTTGACAGCTTGCCTTTCCAATACCGGACGATCCGCCAGTTACGATAGCTACTTTGCCTTCTACTCTTTTCATGATATTCTCCTTGTTATTTTGTTTTATCTCTTTTTAAAAAAAGTACTTGAAAGAACTTTGCTAACTTTATTGGTTGCTCTTTCTTATCACTTTTTTGCATATATAAACCTAACACTCTTGTAAAATTAATAATTCGGATACTTTGCCGTAATTGATACTCACCTTTTACCAAAAAAAAACCACTTCTGCCTTCCGGCAAAAGCGGTTTGTTCTTATTACCTGCCAGCGAAAGTATACCTGTCAAAAAAAGCTATAATTAGCTACCTCCCGTTTTTTCACTGCCTCCACAATATACCTCAGGGAATAACTGCGAACAGAATCCCCTCAAGAACAGTCGGGTCACCGGTTCCGCTTGTTGGGTCCCATCGGGCCAGCATATCTCCCGGCTCCCACTCCCCGTGATCGAGAATAAAAAAGTATACGGTTTCTGTCACATCAACCATGTCACAATCGGGTGATGTACCGGGCTGAAAACCGCCGGTTAAGCCGGTTGGATCATCCTGATCAAGAGGCCATACGCAGTGATTACCCGAGGCCGTGAACATGCCATTACCGCCCACAACTCCCCCGGCTCCATAGCCTCCGTCGTTCCCCAGGCCGGTGCCATCAAAGTTGCCGATCCAAACAGTATATGCATGACCTGCATCAAAAGCTGACGTTTTGAGCTGCCATGTAAAAGTGCCCTTAGCTGCCTTCTTGCGTATTGTAAGTTTACCGTCTGCTTTTTCATTAGTAAATAAATTCAACAGGTCAATCGACTCACTTGTGCGGGCAGATTCACTGCCCGGTGCTGCAGTAACTGACCGGTCTGGCTGGATTGATTCCGGGCCGTCGGACGAGCTTGTTATGTCACTGTCACACCCAGCGAGGGTGACGCCAAATGCAATAATGATCGTATATAAGAATATTAGTTTTCTGTTTTTCATGATAATTACCCCTTTTTTCCGGACACCACAAACGTCTTTTATGAAGAACCTCTGCAGCATCCACTGTTGTTAATGATTTCTGTTCACTCATAACATAGCGATGGCCTCTTAGTTTACTCTCTGTTCTCTCTTAGATTGCATCTAAGACTTCTATTTTTTTAATCATTTTTGTTTACATTGATCTAAAACCGGGATAAAAATCAGTTCTATTGGCCAATATTCAGTAAAATTTCTTCCATGAAAAAAATTATACCTGTCCTTTTTCTTTTTTTCCTGTTCACGGGATGCACAGCCACCGGGCAAAACGGCGGCCACTCTGTTACCATTAACCTGTCGATCTCAGATGGAGTTAAAGAGTCGTTTGAAAGTGACGGAAGATTGTATGTTTTTTTGAATCCAAATCCCGCGCTGGAACCAATGCAGCAAACCTGGCCGATTCCGGGCAGAAAGAGCCACATCTTTGCGATAAACAGGTCCGGCTTCAGTCCGGATGGTAGTATAACACTTAACCCGGATGCCGGGTGGACAAAAACCACAGAGTGGACTTTCGATAATATCCCGGAAGGCGAATACAACATTCAGATTCTTTGGGACCAGGACACAAGCGAATCGCGGATTAATGCACCCGGTAATCTACATTCTGAAAAACAGGGAATTTCAGTTACAGAATCCACGGAGGTGAACGTAACCATTGACCAGGTTATCGGAGAGAGAGAGCTTGCCGACTTTGAACTACTTCACCTTGTTGATTTTAAAAGTGACACGCTCTCATCCTGGTGGGAAAAACCGGTTCACCTGAAGGCTTCTGTACTGCTCCCCGGAAATTATGATCCGGATGAATCATACCCGATCCGGTATAACATAGCGGGATATGGCGGCAGATACACCCGGGTAAACAACCTCGTGAACAATTCTGAATTTACAGGATGGTGGCGCAGTGATGATGCTCCCAGCGTGATTAATGTTTTTTTAGATGGAGAAGGTCCGTTTGGCGACTCTTACCAGATGGATTCTGAGAACAGCGGACCTTATGGACATGCCCTGATCTATGAACTGATTCCCCATATCGAAGCGGAATACAGGCGGACCGACTCAGCCAAAACCCGTTTTGTGGATGGCTGCTCTACCGGCGGCTGGGTTTCGCTGGGATTGCAGCTCTACTATCCCGATTTTTTTAACGGTGTTTTTTCCTACAGTCCGGATGCCATCGAGTTTGAAAACTATCAGCTGATTAACATTTACGAAGATGAGAATGCGTTCGTCAATGAATTCGGTTATGAACGGCCGGTGATGAGAAGCACGATGGGTGAGCCAATGATATCAATGCGTGAATTTATCGCCTATGAAAACGTTCTTGGCGATTCTGATACCTACCTGAATTCAGGCGGACAGTTCAGCGCCCACACGGCTCTCTACAGTCCTCGCGGTGAAAACGGACTTCCCAAACCGCTGTTTCATCCAACAAAGGGAGAGATAGACCGGGAAGTGGCAGAACACTGGAAAAAATACGATTTCAAAATTTACGCAGAGCAGAACTGGTCCACGCTCGGACCCAAACTCCGGGATAAAATCTACATCTGGATGGGTGATATGGACCAGTTTTATCTGAATCCTGCAACACGTACTTTCAACAAGTTCCTGGAAAACACAGAAAATCCCGCATCAGATGCAGAGGTAATCTTTACCCCGATGGCCGGTCATTGTGATCGCTTTTCACACAAAACCGTATTGATGCAGATACAGGAAAGACTCGAAGAGATCCGTTAAAAACTGCTTTATTCGTTAATTCACATCCTGGTTCACTTTTTTTCTAATGCGAAAGCTCTTTCTATTCTCCACAGCAATCAGAGGAATAAATGGCAATCAATCAATCTGAAATACTTCCCCGTCTCTTGCAGGGTGCAGTTTTAGTCCGCGATCCCCGAGCTTTTTAATCTTTTTTCGGCCTGCAGGAACGTCTCTCAAAAACCAGTTCCCATAGTGCATAAAGATAATCCTGCCTGTAAAGCGGCTAAAGAGGTTTACCAGGTCAGGAACCCCGGTATGTCCGTAAATTTTTCCTGTCTCACTATCCCTTCGCACCATGCCGTCCTTTCGGAAGAAGCTGGCTTCAGTAATAACAGCATTCAGATTCTCAAGTTCCTGGTGATAGTCCTTGACAATCCAGATCATATCTGCAGAATAAAAAACTCTTGTCTCTTCTATTTCAATTATATACCCCTGGGATTTCACTTTCAGACTGTGAATGGTGGGAATCGGGGTGATGGTATAATCACCGAATTCTGTTTTATTGGATAGAATATTCACATTCTCCAGCAGATCGGTTGCTTCAGGCCCATATACCGGGACCGGTAACGAAACAGATTCATCGTGCTCTACAAAATATGCGTGATCCGGATGAAAGTGAGTAAAGAAGATGGATTCCGGATTGTAGTTTAAAAACTCCTCTTCACCAACATCAAACAGAAGTTTTTCATCAACCAGCAATCCTGAATGACGGCTGTGCCAGGGTTTGCTGGTCTCTACTTGTCCTCTCGTTCCCAGGATTTTGATTTTCATATATTTTCTTCAGGTTCTGCAGTAATTGTGGGATGTTAATAAAGTAACATTACAAAAACCGGGTCCGTTTATTTCCAGCGGCTGATTGTTTTTCAAAGCTGGAAATAGTATCTATAAAAAGGAACAATAAGGGATACATAAATTTTCATTTTTCAATGTATAAATTATACCAATAACAAAACATTTAGCTATGACACGTTTTAACTCAATTTTGATTCTGCTTCTCTTTTTTTCAACACTGTTATTTTTTTCCTGTACTCAGCAGGATACTGCTGAAGAATCTGCTCTGACCTGGGAAACTGTACAGGACTCCGATGATATTTTGGTAAGTATCGATGGATTTTCCGGGCCGGAAGCTGTCCGATATGACCCGGATCAGGATATCTATTTCATATCTAATTTCAACGGACCAGGCGGTGAACGGGATTCCAACGGTTTCGTCTCCAAAGTTTCACCGCAGGGATTGATTGATTCTTTGCGTTTTATGACCGGAACGGAAGAGCATCCGCTTCACGCTCCGCGTGGAATGTATATTACCGGTGATACACTCTGGGCTGCTGATGCCGACGGTGTGCACGGTTTTGACAGGATAAGCGGAAGCCAGATAGCTTTTATCGACTTCACTACCTTTGAACCCGGCTTTTTGAATGATATTGTAATGGGATCTGAAGGAGCTCTTTACGTAACTGACACCGGAAAATCTGTTGTATACCAGATTGAAAAAGGAGCACCATCGGAAGTTACGGGGACCATGCCTTATCCGCCAAATGGAATTACAATCAACTCGAAAGGAGACGTAGTAATAGCCCCCTGGAATGGCGGATTAACTTTTTACCAAATTACCACTGCCACACCAGGTTATATTGAATTTATGAACGCTGAAAGCGGGGGAAACTATGACGGTATTGAGTTCATTGGCGGCCGCATGCTGGCTGCCAGCCAGGTCGATTCAAGTCTTCATGTTCTGCACGACAATGAAGATCAGATTGCCATAAAGACTCCCGGCCGTCCGGCTGATATCGGAATCGATACAAAACGAAACCGGGTAGCTGTTCCCTACGTTGCGCTCAACCGGGTGGATATCTGGCAGCTGCCGGGTGAAATGTAATACCCTGAACGAATTAAGAAGTAACTGACAATATGAATAATAGTCCGATAGTTCGAAAAGCAAAAAAAACGGACACTGATACACTGATTCAATTCAATATTGCGATGGCTCTTGAAACAGAGCAGAAGTATTTAGAGGAGGATAAAATCCGGGCAGGTGTAAAATCACTTTTTAAAAAGCCTGAATACGGATTTTATCTCGTAGCGGAAATGGATGGTCAGATCGCCGGCTCACTCATGATCACAAAAGAGTGGAGCGACTGGCGAAACGGGCTGTTTTGGTGGATTCAGAGTGTCTATGTGCTTCCGGTTTATCGCCGGAAGGGAGTATACCGGTCGATGTACAGAAAAATACATGATATGGCTAAAAACAGGCCCGGTGTTTGCGGTTTCAGGCTGTACGTAGAAAAAGAAAACAAATCTGCTCAGGCAACTTACTCGAACCTCGGAATGAGCGAAACAAACTACAAAATGTATGAAGAGCTGTTTGAGGAGTAAGGGCTTTTTTCTCACATGAATTGTTATAGGGAATTACTTTTCAGAATTCAGAACCAAAATACCCGCGAGACACACCCCTCGTATTTGCACTATGCCTGCGGCTAACGTGAAATACTTTTCCCCTCTCGAGAGGGGAGTGCTTCTGGCTATAAGTTTTCAATTTATCCAGGTCAATTCTTTCAGAACTAAAAAGGCTTTATACTTATTTTACCAAATATAAATACCGTGTTTCAGGGTCCGAATTTTATCTAACAACTTTTTGATTATCTCTTATGTCTGATTTTATCTCTTACAAACGCTTTTACCAGGAGTACCCGCCGAACAAAATGAAACAGCGATCGGAGGAATTTTACCGGGAAATAAAGAAACGAAGAACCGTACGTGATTTTTCGCCCCGTAAGGTGCCTGCTGAAATTATTGAAAATGCGATCCTGGCTGCCGGAACTGCTCCTAATGGTGCTAATTTACAGCCCTGGCACTTTGTTGTTATTGAAGACAAAGAGACCAAACAAAAGATCCGCAGTGCTGCCGAGGAAGAGGAGAAAGCGTTCTACACGGAACGTGCACCTGATGAGTGGCTCGATAAGCTGGCACCACTCGGAACTGATGAACACAAACCTTTCCTGGAAACTGCACCATACCTGATTGCCGTTTTTTCTCAGAGTTACGGTATCGATGAAAACGGCCAAAAAGAGAAGCACTACTATGTGAAAGAATCAGTCGGGATTGCATGCGGCTTTTTGATCGCCGCACTTCATCACGCCGGTCTCGCTACGTTAACCCATACACCCAGCCCGATGGGTTTTCTGAACCAGATTCTCGGGCGTCCGGCTAACGAACGTCCCTACCTGTTGCTGGTTACAGGGTATCCGGCCAAACAAGCCAAAGTGCCCGACATAACCAAAAAACCCCTTGACAAAGTGGCTACATTCATCAGATCAAAAAAATAGTTGGTATTCTGCAGTATAATCCTGATCTTTAAGTATTACAATTAATAACCCACCTGCCAAAGTATATTTTTTAGGAAAGACGCGGTAATACAACTCCTTTCATCAGATACAACCTGTCCGGTGTACAAATAAGACACAGTACCAATTATGAAACAAGGCAAAATTAAATTTTTCGACGCACAAAAAGGTTTCGGATTTATCGCACCAGATGATGGTGGCAAAGATATCTTCGTACACAGAAACAATGTTGAAGGTCTGGGCGACAACCAGGGCCTCGAAGACAACGAATCTGTTGAATTTGAAGTCGAAGAAACACCAAAAGGATTAAGTGCAACTAACGTAAGAAGCCTGGATTACCAGTAGTCTCAACGATTTTAAGACTTATATTCAAAAGCCTGCTAAAAATAGCGGGCTTTTTTTTTGCGTATATAACATTTTATTTTGTTTACAATCTTACATCCCACGAAAAGTTTGTATGTTGAAAAAGATGTAATTAGTGTAATCAAACAGAAAATACCCATGTGCGGTGGCTGATCATATTTTAATTGGGATCGTTTTTATTGTTGTATTAGGGATTGGAGCTCAGTGGCTGGCCTGGGTTACAAACTTGCCCGGAATTCTTCTATTGCTGATTGCCGGGATTCTTGCAGGCCCCATAACCGGGTTTATAAACCCCAATATACTGATGGGTGATCTGCTGGGGCCTTTTATTTCCGTATCAGTAGGCATAATTCTGTTCGAGGGAGGGCTCAATCTTAAGTTTTCAGAACTACGCGAAATTGGCGGCGCCATCACTAAACTGGTGAGTATAGGGGTTATGGTTACGATGATTCTTGTTTCAGTTTCATCTTATTACCTGTTTAATCTGGATCTGGAACTTTCTGTTCTTCTTGGGGCAATTCTTGTAGTTACAGGGCCCACAGTGATTATACCTTTGCTAAGGCAGGTTCGGCCCACCCTTCAGGTTAGCAACGTACTTAAGTGGGAAGGGATAGTAATTGATCCTATAGGTGCTATGCTTGCTGTTCTGGTATTCGATGTTATTATTTTAAGCAGTTTTTCAGAGGCTACAAATGTAATAATGCTCAGCGTCGGAAAAACCTTGTTTTTTGGAACATTGGCTGGTTTAGCGGGCGCATGGTTAATCTATTTTCTTTTGAAACGTTATTTGCTGCCTGATTTTCTTCAAAATCCGGTAACTCTGATGGTAGTGATTCTTGCATTTGGTGTTGCTCATATATTAAAACATGAATCCGGTCTGTTGGCTACAACACTCATGGGAATATTACTTGCGAATCAAAAAACAGTCAGTATTCATCATATAATAGATTTCAAACAGAACCTGCGCGTACTGTTGCTTTCATCTCTGTTTATTTTGCTTGCCGCAAAAGTTGATATTGAAGAACTCATGAATGCTTTAACCTGGGACATTCTGCTTTTTCTTGTTATCCTCATTTTTATTATCCGCCCGGTTTCGGTCTATCTTTCTACCATTGGATCAAAATTAATCTGGAGAGAAAAATTATTTGTAAGCTTGATGGCACCCCGTGGAGTGGTTGCAATTTCTATTGCTTCCTTGTTTGCCATTCAGCTGGTAGATAGAGGATATACTGAGGCCGGCCAGCTTGTACCTATTGTTCTTATTACAATTATTGCAACTGTGGCTTTCTATGGATTAAGTGCGAACTGGTTAGCTCGCTGGCTCGATGTGAGCAAACCGGTTGCCCGCGGCTTTCTTATAGTTGGCGGACACACATGGTCCCGTGAAATAGCTTTTCTGCTTAAGAAAGAAGGATTTAAAGTCCTGGTAGCTGACTCCAACCGCCTCCATATCAATAAAGCAGAGAAAAAAGGTTTGAATACATATCACGGCAATATTTTATCACCATCTGCAATTGAAGAAATAAATCTGGACGGTATCGGCAAATTGCTCGCCCTGACTCCGAATGATGAGGTAAATTCATTATCCGTTATCCGGTTTTCGAGGATATTTGGATCGTCAAATGTTTTCCAGTTACCTTCCAATTTTCCTGATAGTCCCGAAAAACAAGAAATGCCGAAAAATATAAGAGGCCGTACATTATTTGACAATTCGATGAACTATGGGAAAATTGAACAGCTTTTTAATGCGGATTCTGATTTTAAAATAGTTGAAATTACCGAAAACATGGACCAGCAAATATTTAAAGATAAATTTAATGAACAGCGTATTCCGATGTTTCTTATTACCAAAGCCGGGGCCGCCACTCCATATACTATCGATAATGAACCAACACCTAAATCCGGTGATAAGATTATTTGTCTTGTTTCGCCTGATGATAAATAAAAGAGACCTTACTTAAAATCCGTAACAAACAGACAGCGATTTACAGATATTTAATTGTATATACAAATTTCATACCGATCGTTATATGATTTATCCTGCCTGCCGCTCTTCCGTGCAGTTTCAAAAATTCATTAAACGGCCGTCCATCCACCATCAATCATCAGGGTGGTTCCGGTAATCATATTACCAGCCGGGGATGCCAGGTAAACAACAGCTGAAGAGACATCTTTGGGTTTCCCGACTTTATTAAGCAGGATTTTAGATAATACATTCTCTTTAAACTCCGGATCATCCAGCCATTTTTTAGTTCCGGGAGTTTCAATAAACGTGGGTGCAACCGCATTTACGTTGATATTATACTCCGC
Organism: uncultured Balneolaceae bacterium; assembly: GCA_964449075.1. Classification (GTDB taxonomy): domain Bacteria; phylum Bacteroidota; class Rhodothermia; order Balneolales; family Balneolaceae; genus CAYVBJ01. The sequence continues at coordinate 9,706 of CAYVBJ010000018.1, read as the reverse complement.
CCATTCAGCTGCAAAACATGTGGTAAGGTGGGCAATCCCGGCTTTGGTCATACAGTAAACCGATTCATCCGGTAACGCTATAAACCCCGCCTGAGAGCTGAGGTTAATAATACGTCCGAATTTCTGCCTGATCATCAATTTTCCAACTGCCTGACTTGTAAAATAGGTGCCTTTCAGATTCACGTTTACAGTGCGGTCAAAATCCTCTTCTGTATACTCCACGATAGGGTTTGCGGGAGCAATACCAGCATTATTAACCAGTATATCTATCTTTCCGAAATGATCTGATGCGGCCAGAACCGCTGAATCAATCTGTTTTTTTTCAGATACGTCCATCTGCACCGGAAGTGATTTTACACCCATTTCATTCAGCTCTGCAATCAATCCACTATCCTGGTTTATGTCCCGGAGACCGGCGACTATATCTGCGCCTGCTTCAGCCAGTGCAAGGCAGCAGGCCCGGCCAATTCCTCTGGCCGCCCCGGTTATTAATGCAACTTTGTTCTCTGTGTTAAGCTTGTGAAGTTGACTCATATCTTGTTCTTTTTTGATCGTGAAAATGGTTCACAAAAACCCATTGGAAATTGTTTGATTTTGAGACCCTGAATGTAAAAATGCAGAGGCCAGGCTATTTTTTGGCTACTGACCAAACAGAAGCTGATCCACACTGCCGCGGCTTGCGAAAAAGTAATCCTGTATACCGTCGCCGTTAAAGTCAGCTTCAACAATGTCAAAACCGCGACCACTGATCGATTCGGGGAATATGGATGATGTCTCTTCTGTAAAATTACCGTTACCATCGTTCAGGTAAACCCGGTACGGTGTATTGCCGCCGAAATTGCTACCGTTCACATTTCCGGTGATGATGTCAAGGTCCCCGTCGCGGTCCGCGTCCGTAAATAGTGCGGTAAATGACCGGTCTTCATCTTCAGGCAGCTGAGTGGCAGTGACATCGGTAAACACCCCGCTGCCATCATTTACGAGCAGCCGGTTTTGGCGGACTGCATCCGGGTTGAACCCCCGGATATTGGCAAAAAAGATATCGAGATCGCCGTCCCCGTCGATATCTCCCAGTTTGGCTTCACGTGTCTCCTCTTCCGTATCGCGCAGAGGAAGACGTGAATCGGACTGATCTTCAAATACGCCGCTGCCGTTATTGATTAATACCCGGTTGGCATCTTCATTGCCCACAAGAATATCAGGATGTCCGTCCCCGTCAATATCACCGATTTCCACATCCTGGGTGATATCTTCAATTGAGGGAAGCCGGTCCCCGGTTTCATCTCTGAAGCCGCCCTCACCATCATTAATCAGGATCACATTCTGGCCGTTGTTGCCAATCAGAATGTCGGGAAGCCCGTCCATATTGATATCAAAAACGTCCACTGCATTTGAGACTCCATCCACCGGAAGCCGGCTGCTTTCATCGCTGAATTCTCCATTCCCCTGGTTGAAATAGAGTTCATTCACTTCATCATCCTCACTCACAATCACAATATCCGGATTGCCATCGCTATCGAAATCAGCAATGCCGATATCTTCGCTGTCACGCGATGAGTCCGGAAAGCGGCTGCTTTCATTGGTAAACAGACCGGTGCCGTCGTTCAGCAGCAGGATATTGAGGCCAAACTCATTGGCGATTACAATATCGGGATCTCCGTCTTGGTCAAGATCTGAGACGGCAGCATCCATACTCAGTCCTTCAAGATCAGTGCCCGGCAGGTTTGAAGAGGTAACATCGCGATAAGGGAGGTTTTCAGATTGTGAGTCGCGTGTCATCCCGTTACTATTGTTACAGGCAGAGACAACCAGCAAGAGCAGGGGGTAGATACAGACAGATAACTTTAAAAGGTTCGATTCAATATTTCTTTTCATAATAAAATGGTTAGAACAAGCTTCGCGTATGAATGTTTAGATTTTATATACTGTAAATAACCAACTTTTCATGCATTATCACAACTTCAAACAGAAACCTACAGCATATTTCTAAAATCAATACTTTAATTTAAATTTAAAAACATAACCCAATGAAACTACTCAAAGACTTCAAATCCTTTGCCCTTCGCGGAAATGTACTTGACCTGGCGGTTGCTGTGATCATAGGCGCGGCATTCGGCCGTATTGTATCTTCACTGGTCAACGATATAATAATGCCGCCTGTGGGCATACTGCTAAGTGGCATGGATTTCAGAGAACTCTCATTAACACTGCAAGAGGCTACAGCGGAGGCTTCGGCGGTTACCGTTAATTACGGCTTATTTATTCAGCACGTGGTCGATTTTGTTATTGTAGCATTTGTAATTTTTATGATGATCAGGATGTTTGAAAGGGCTAAAAAGAAAGAGCATGAGAAACCCATTGAGCCTGCAGTAATCCCTGCCCAGGAAAAACTACTGACCGAAATACGGGATCTGCTGAAAGCTGACAAAGCGTAGCGGTTGAAAATTCATCTTCCGGGTAAGGCATCAAAATCAGGCAGTGTTTCTTTGTTTCAGTTGCTGTGCTGAGATGATCAGCAGTACAATGAAAGTGATCGGGATTACGAACCACAACATCACAGAGCTGAAAGCCGGCAGGGAATGGTGGTGAGAGGATGCCAAAATAAGGAAAAGCGTATAGGCAATATAGTAACCCAGTAAAAGCACGCCTTCGCCACGGCTGATCACGCCTCCTGTAAAGAAGACAGGCAGGCACGCCAGGGCAACCGCAATCATTACCGGAATATCAAACCGAATGAATGATTCGGAAATTTCGAGCCCGGAAGGGGCAATTATTGCTGAAATACCAAGTACACCTAAAACATTAAATATATTACTGCCCACTACATTTCCTACGGCGATGTCCCGTTCACTTCGCAATGCTGCCAGAACCGAAGTGACAACTTCCGGCATGGATGTGCCTGCCGCCACGATGGTTAACCCGATAATCAGTTCACTCAGACCGAGTGCTTGAGCTATGGAAATAGCCCCGTCCAAAAACCACTTTGACCCCAAAATCAGTAAACCTAGACCCATAACAACCAACAGGCTATTGATAACAGGGTTGTTAAATTTAGATTGTGCAGATTCAGAATCTGCCGAAGCCTGAACCCACTCTCGGCGGCTTTTCATGATCAAAAAGGTTGTGTAGGTTACAAGTCCGGCTGCCAGTAAGATCCCTTCAATTCGATTCAAACTCCCGTTCACAGAGAGCAGCAAAACAAGTAGTGATAATATGATCATAACCGGCACGTCCAGCCGCAGCAGCTGCTTTGAAGCGGTAAGAGGCAGTATCAGTGCAGATATGCCAAGAATAAAAAGAATATTAAAAATATTACTGCCTACAACGTTGCCAATTGTAATACTCTGCTGACCGGTTAGTGAAGAGTTGATACTGACAGCTAATTCCGGCGCACTTGTGCCAAATGCTACAACCGTTAAACCAATCACCAACGGTGAGATTTTCAGTGATAGTGCTATCCGGGATGCACCTTTCACCAATAGTTCAGCGCCAAAGATCAAAAACAGCAGGCCGGTGATAAATAAAAGAATGCTCATTGTGAAATCCTGTTATTGACCCATAGAATTAAAATACAATCTCAAAATACGATGTATTATCATTTTCCTGAGAAAATAGTTCAAATCGAATGCGACTAAAACCACTTTTTTCGCTTAACCCTCATTCCATGCTGTCCCCAAAGATCTGTTTTAATCCATTACCGTCAGTTTTAACTGACGGCATTGGTTCTTCACCGCCAAAGGGGCTTTAGCCCTATTACAGAGCACCCTGATCTAAGGCCACACTTTTTTTATAAATCATATACATCATTCTCAAACGCACGGATTAATTCTCAGTATCTGCATTTGCCAATACTTGTTCCAGCGAAGCATATCGAAATAGCAAAGCCGCAATGATAAAGAGCGTCATAAAAAACCCATTCACACCCAGAATTTCGATTACAGAACTGCCCGGCAACTGATGCATGCCTGAAAATAACGCGATTGCAGCTGCTAAAGCCATAGCAGCTGCCATCAAAAACAACACAGATACCATTCCTTTTGACTGAAAACGGACAATGAGTGCACCAATAATCCCAACTGCAATCACACCGAAATAGATCATGTTGATTGAATTGTTTTCAGACCCGATAATACCAACAGCAAGATTTGTCCAGATAAGAAAAAACCCGGTAAAAAGTGCAAAACCGACAGCTACCCGGTATGCGATGTCGATCGTTTTTCTGGTTATAAATTTATAGGTAAATCCTGTACCGAATATCAATGTGCCTGCGAAAATGAAATCGAACAGACTCCAGTCAACTTCATCATTTAACTGCATAGCGATCAGGGGAATCAGCAAGATACACCCGGTTACAAGCGCAAGCTTACGAATGGACTGGTAAAAATTTTGATCCTTGGTCATAAGAGAGTTCTCCATAAGTTTTTTGTCAGTTTTTTAATAGAAATTTGCATTTTAAAGTGTTCAATAAAATTTGTCAGTACTCCTCACGACTCCCGGTTTTCTGACCGAAATTTGGACCGGGTAATGAGATATCCTCCGAAACCCAGGATGATCAGCAACAGCGGTACTGCGCCCGGTTCATCCTCAACTAAAATCATGTATGTCAAAAGGAGCATCCCGATTGCAACAGTTATTATCGATAATAGCCGGGAAATTTTCAGTTTCTTGTTTTTGACTCTGTCCATTTTTATTTATGCGATTTAATAATCTCTTCAAGCACGTTCAGATGCTTTTCAAACGCATTCTTCCCCTTTTGGGTAATGTGATATTGGGTGTTGGGTTTATTGTCTATGAAAGATTTTTCCACACCGATAAAGTTCTCTTTTTCCAACTTCCTGAGGTGTGTGGCCAGGTTGCCATCCGTAACATCAAGCAAATCCCTTAGCGAGGTAAAATCGATTGCATCGTTCACGGCCAGCACTGACATGATTCCAAGCCGAATGCGGTTTTCAAATGCTTTATGTAAATCATTGATCGAACTCATTGGCAGCTGTTTTCACCGCTCGTATTTATAATGAATGTAAATGCCATATACTATGTGAACCAGGCCGAACCCGACGGACCAGAAAAGCAATCCATATTCGATGAACCAGGTATTTAACAAACCTAAAACAATCTGAATGACACCCATAAACCTTACCTCTCGAATTGTGTAAAATCCTGCAATGTATAAAGCGAGGCCATAGAACAGAAGTGTTAACGGCGCAATTAATCCTGCAAGACCTTTTGAAATGAGTATTATAATTAAGATGCCTCCGGCCAGAAGCGGAACGGCCATACTCACCAATAACCGTCTTGATGTTACATTCCATATTTTTTCACCCCTTTTGTCCGACTTTCTCCACGAAAAATAGATAGCTGTAACCAATGCCAGGGTCAGTATCCCCAACGCAAGCGCAATAACCCTCTCCAGGCCGGGCGGACTGTAAAAAACCTCTTCCGGTTGAAATCCAAAAACGTCATACGCAACCCAGGCTCCTGCCAATGCATAGATACCGGCCAGTATACCAGCCCATCCGGAGAGTGACAAAAATTTGGACGATCGCTCCATCATTGAGCGAATCTCAGCGATATCCTTAATATAATCCTGTTCTTTTCTCATACAAAGTACTTTTTATTTCAAAGTATATTAGAAAACAGAATAAAACAATAGCTTTTTAATTTTTTTTTGCCCTTAACAACGGCAGAAATACAGGGCTTTGATGTTCAGGGAATGAATCCCTGTCCGGATCTTGTTTTTTATACATCGGCAACATACAAGATTCCGGAATCAATTCTGTTGATAGAATTTGATGCGCGACAGATAAATAGTACCTGGGCGATATGCTTAAAATTGAAAAAAACAGTGAGATCTATCCTTTCTCAAAGGGTATAATTGCGCGTTCCATTCTTCCTACCGGTCTCCCTATCGAGACTATCTATGGAATTGTTGAAGAAGTTGAAGAGTATTTTCAGCACAGAGAAGATCCCGTCACGGCAGCTGAAATTCACGATACAGTGACTCAAATACTGGCAAAACGCGGACTTGAAAGTGAAAAAAACCGTTACAGAATCAGTCGTAAAATTGCAAATCTTGGGAAACCTCTGGTTATTTTGATTGGCGGAACTGCAGGTGTGGGTAAGTCAACAATAGCGGCCGCACTTACACGGCGCCTTGGAATTCAGCGGGTTATCGGAACGGATGAGATACGTGAAGTTATGCGATACATGCTCCCTAAAGATTTGGTTCCGGCGCTTCATGAATCCAGCTTTAATGCAGGTGATGTATTGAGTGGCCCGGACATCAGGGAAAATGTACTCGTAGGATTTTGCCGCCAGGCGGGTCTCGTAAATCGCGGGGTTCACGCCTATATCAAAAGAACAGAGCAGGAGGGATTAAAAACTATTTTCAATGGCGTACACCTGGTTCCGGGAATGCTGAAACTTGAAGAGAAAAAGAATTCGCTATTGATATTTCACTACCTGATTACCTTACACGATAAAGATACGCATATACAGAGGTTTCATTACCGTGCAGATGGAAGCTACCGGAAGGCGGAGCGTTATATTGAAAAAGTAGAAAGGATCAGAAGCATACAAAAATATTCTGTAAAGGAAGCCAGGAAATCGGGAGCGAAAATCATCGAAAACACAAATATAGGTCGGGCCGTCACGGAAATTGTCGACGATCTGATTGATAACCTTCAAAAAGAGAAAACAGATGGAAAGACAAACCCAGCCAGATAAGAAACTTGATATTCCCATACGCAGATTCATTACCAAACGTCTTATCGGTGTGAATAAAGATTCAACCATTCAGGAGAGTGCTGCCCGGATGGTGGAGTTCCGGATCAGTTCACTCGGAATTCTTGACGAAGGCAAGGTAATCGGTATTGTTACTGATACCGATTTCAAAAAAAGGGCCCTGGCTGAAGGACGATCTCCGAAGGATTCTGTCCTGGAGATCATGACACCCGACCCCGTAACTGCTGATGTCAGTTCTTCGGTCAGGGATGTGCTTGAAATGATGTCCAGGGAAAAGATTAAACACGTTATTGTAACTGACCAGGGAAAAGCAATAGGAGTAACCACACTGAATGAACTGGAAGATCTGGACCTGCAAAGCCTTGAAACATACATCGCAAGATAATAAACCAATCACTTCACATGAAAATATTTCACTTTTCGGATATACACGCAGCACGAGGTAAAAAATTCCGGAAAAAAAACCTGCTGCATATTATCGATGAAATAAATTCAGGAGATTTTGACCTGGCTGTTTTTACAGGTGATGCTACCGATGAAGGCCAAAGACATGAATACGAAATTGCAAGCAGCATGCTTCAGAAAATTGAGTGTCCGCTGGTAAGTATTCCGGGTAATCACGATGCACGGTCGGGCGGAATCAAGTTGTTCGAAAAATACATCGGTCCTCAAAACGGGGTCCTTGAATGCGGCGATGCAGTGGTGATCTATGTGAACAGTGCTATTGGAGACAGCAACGATGGACGGATCGGCAGAGGCAAGTTTAACATCCTTAAAAACGCACTGAACGAATACAGCGAAAAACCGATAAAAATAGTAGCGATTCACCATCATATTTTACCTACTCCAATGTCCGGCAGGGAGCGAAATGTGCTGGCCAATGCGGGCGATGTTTTAGATCTTATTCAGAGGGCTGATGTTGACCTGGTGGTATCAGGACACCGTCACTATCCGAATGTATATGAAGTGGAAAATACCGTCTATATCAATGCCGGGACCGCCTCTTCGGCCAAAACACGCTACGGGGATGTTAATTCCTACTGCACAATTGATATTGACGAAAACACAAAAAACGTTACTATCAAACGGCTGAACGGTGAAGATACTGTGCGTAAATATCATCGCAAGATCAAATGCGCCTTTTCAGATTTTGGAAATCGCGAATTCCGGGCTGTTCAGCTTTCCAATACCTACTTTTCGCAAAGCCGCTCTTTTCTCTCACAGCATTACGATGAGGCGGTCAAATCGATCAGGAGATTTGACCCGGATTTACTGATACACTGCGGCGGAATTGTAAAAGAGGGAATCCCCGCTGATTACAACTGTGCTATTCGCGAAATCAATAAACTGGATTATCCAATGATTTTTACACCTGCCGCTCGGGATATTAATTATCTTGGTTATCACCTGTTTAACCAAAATTTCGGAGACCTCGATCAGCAATACACGGATGATGATATTCTTTTTCAGGGTATTTCCACACCCCAATACGATTCATCCGTCGGTGTTGTAGGCGAAACAGAACGCAAGACCTTGCTAAAAGATCTTACTGAGGCTGACCAAAAATTTCGATCGGTATTTCTGCACCATAACATTATTCCTATACCTCACAGCAGAGAAAAGGGTCTTCTTGAAGATGCCGGCGACCTGCTCCGTGAACTGGTGGATGAAGAAATTGATTTGATCTTAACCGGCACAAGTTATCACTCCTATGCAACCCGTGTGGGAGGAACGGTTATTGTGAATGTGAATTCCGTGAGCAGTGCCTACCAGCGAAGCCGGTTCGGAAACTCATTTAACCTCATTGATATATATGAGAAAGCTATTGTGGTTTCCGAAATCAGTTCATTTTGGGGAAAAAGAAAACTTCTCGGAATCTGGGAGCGCAACTGACAATTTGCTGATTCTCGAATTGATTGGTGATCCGATTCTGTGTGAAGAAAATCAATGAATCATCATCGTTCCGATTAATCCCATCAGAAAGCCCGCCACAGCTCCTATCGCAGGAAAATCCTTGTTTTCTAGCTGTGCCTGGGGTGCAATATCATCAAAAACCAGGTAGATGATGCCACCGCTGCAAAAAAGAATCAACACCCCGATTGTCTCGGTGAGATTGGAAAGCCACAGATACCCGGCAAAAGCCGCAATCGGACCCAGCAGTGGTGAAATAAAAATGATGAGCCAGATTTTTGATTTCTTCATTTTACTGTTGTTCATTTCAGTGAAAGCAGCAAACCCCTCCGGGAGATTCTGTAACACAATAAGTATTGCCAGCAGGTAAGCAAGGGATCTGTTTCCGGCGGCAGTGGCACCTAAAATGATGGATTCGGGAACAAAATCGAGCATCATTCCCATTAAATTAGACATTTTACCGCCGGCACTTTTTAACCAGGAGTTGAGTTTCCAGAAAACAAGCCCCCCGAGAAAAAATGAGAATGCGGCACCTCTGATAGATACGTATTCAAAACTTCTGGGGAGAAGGCTCAATGAAATGGCAGCAAGTAATGCGCCTCCACCGAAGTAAAGGACAAAACTGTCTATTTCGTTTCTAAGGCAGTAGGAACGAACCGTAATATTTGATGAAATCAATGCCCCCAGGGGTATTGAGATGCTTGCCGCGAGTACAAGGTAAATAGTGTGTTCGAGAGTCATATCAGATAACCTGAGTTCAAATTATCAATCAGATATAAATACTGCGTTTCACTCCATTGGCAGTTGTACTTTTATAAGAGGCCATCAAATCGTTCAAACCCCCTTTAAAATTCATCATCCAGCAGGGGGCCGTCGACAGTATCAATAATCACACTGTTGAATTCCACATCAAACCACTCTCTGAATAGTTTCATCGTCAATGACTTTGGTCACAGATCCGGACCTGTATACCACCCTTCCAGTTCTGATTCAAATAACTGTTTATAGTATAATTCAGAGCTAATAATTTATTCGGATGTTGTGATACTGA
>CAYVBJ010000017.1:433-67202 GCA_964449075.1 uncultured Balneolaceae bacterium | reverse complement strand
ACAAAGATAGTTAAGAGTATAAAACTCATGACCAGCCCCATCTGCGGACTGTAAGTCGAAGATTCTCTTCCGTGACCTGTAAAAGGATTCAGCCATGCCATAGGATTCCGGAATTTCAGGTTTAGTGATTTTGCTACACGAAGTATTGTGTTTTCAAACCATCCGAAAATTGTATCCGGTGCTGATACGAATACTCTTCTGACAAAAGGAGCAGGCTTTCTGTAAAACCAGTCTGTATCAAGAGCAATTTTTGGTTCGCCCTCCAGCTTTTTTCTAAGGAGCCAAAATCCGATGTAAGTAAACACCAGAATCTGTGTGGTTTCAACCAGGTGGTAGACCGAATAGGGCTGGTAGTCAACCGGGAAAGGCAGGTAGTTGTAGAGCAGAGCCGGGTAGACACCAAAGAGCGTACAGAAAAACGCACCGATCCCCATGGCAATCAGCATGTTCACGGGCAGTGGTTTTACGGTGATTTCACTTTTTTGAGTTCCGAACCATGTGAAGTATGGCAGTTTAAGCCCGGTGTGTAAAAATGTTCCTACGGAAGCCATAAGCAGCAGCAGCGTAACAACTTCAAGATGGGCATCCGTTGCACCCTGAATCACCATCGATTTGCTGATAAATCCATTAAACAGCGGGAACCCTGAAATGGAAAAAGCTCCGATCATATAGAGGAAGACAGCCATTTTCATTTTTTTGGCAAATCCACCAAGTTCGGTAAGCTTACTTTTTCCCGTAGAATAGATAACGGCACCTGCTCCCATGAACAAAAGAGATTTGTAAAGAATATGACTGAAAGCATGAGCCGCCGTTCCATTCAGTGCCATTTCAGTTCCAATACCCACACCGGTAACCATGTATCCAACCTGACTGATTATATGATAGGCCAGAATCTCCCGTATATCATTGGCAAGTACCGCATATACTACACCGTAGAGTGCCATGATTACTCCGAACCAGATCAATATTTCCCATCCGGGATAAATTCGCATCAGCACATACACAGCTGATTTTGTCGTAAAAGCACTCATGAAAACTGCACCTGTGATGGTTGCTTTGGGATAGGCATCTGCCAGCCAGGCGTGAAGCGGCGGAATAGCAGAGTTAATAGCTACCCCAATCAGAATCAAGACCGACGAAAGGGAGTATACATCCGGAAAGTTGGTTATCAGGATACTGCCGGTTTCACTTAAATGCATGATAATACCACTCAGCAGAATACCTCCGCCGAGAGAGTGGTAGATCAGGTACCTCATGCCGGCGTTTAGTGACGTCTCTTTTTTCCTTGCCCATATCAGGTAAGAGGAACTGAAAGCCATCAGCTCCCAGAAGACCAGCAGAGTGAAAAAGTCACCGGCAAAAGCGACACCAAGGGCACCGCCGGCATAAACAAGTGCGGAACTTTGTTCCCCGAGGCTTTTATTGTGATATGCATAGATACCGCCTATAATTGCGATCATGGCAAAAATGGTCCCGAAGATGCGGCTCAATGCATCCGTTTGGACAAGTATGAGTTCATAGGCAGAAAGACCCATCGTCAATGTAAAATCTTCAGGCATCATCCAGATGCCGGCAAGAGCTATTGCGGGAAACAGCAGAAACAGTGCAGGACGCACCCGTTCAGAAAGCAGAGGCAGCAAGAATGCACCTGCGATTAAAATAAGAGCCGGGAAAAAAAGGATATCAGTTATCATAATAGGATTCGTCTCTGAACAGGAATATTTTACCAAACCATTTTGATACATAGATGATGAGGACACAGCTTATGAAACCCCAGATTATATAAAATGCGGGTATGGAGTTCCACCAGTGGGAATCATAATCTGCCAGTACAGTAAATTCAAGAATCAGCGTAATTAATGTAAGTACTCCGAGAGCAATCCAGTGCCATGTTTTCATTGATTCATCCTCCTCTGAATAAAGTTGATGCTACGTTGCCGGCTATCTCATAAAAATGGAAAAAAAGGTCGGGGAATATCCCGAAAATCAGTGACAGTACAGCTGTTATCATAATCGGAACTACCATAAAGGGCGATGCCTCACCATATTTACGTAAACTTTCATCACCTTCTCGAAAGTATGCTCTTTGAATAATGGGAAAAAAGTACCCCACATTTAAAAGGCCGCTTATTATCAGAATAAAAACCGGGATCAGCATTTCACCTTCAAGTGATCCTAAAACAAGATACCATTTGCTTACAAATCCATTCAGCGGAGGGATTCCTGCGAGCCCCATTGAACCGATTACAAAAGCTGCCATTGTCCATGGCATAGCTTTGGCAATGCCGTTGAGATCACTGATATTCTCTTTATGGAGATTCACGTAGATTGCACCGGCACAAAAGAACAGTGTTATTTTCATAGTTGCGTGTGCAGCAATATGCATGATGCTCCCGGTCATACCCAGCGGGGTTAGCAGAGCTGCACCCAGAACGATATAAGACAAATGGCCCACAGTGGAATAGGCAAGCCTGCGTTTCAGATTATCCTGGGCAAATGCCAGGAGTGATGCGATAATAATTGTTACCCCGGCCAGTACCAGTACGATGTCATTCAGCCCGAAAGCCTCCATTGTTTCCGTACCGAAAATAAAACCGATGACCCGAATCACACCGAAAACACCTGATTTTACAACTGCTACTGCATGCAGAAGAGCACTGACAGGAGTTGGTGCAGCCATGGCAGAGGGCAGCCAGCTGTGGAGTGGCATAATACCTGCTTTCACCCCGACACCCCCAAGAAAAAGCAGGAAAATTGAAATCATCATAGTGTGTGAGAGATCCACGCCATTGAAAATTCCACCGGGCCTGAACTCAAGAGTGCCGGTATAAAAATAGGTGATTCCGGCGGCAGCAATTAGCAACAAACCGGCGGTCAGAGTAAAAGCGAGGTATTTGCGGCCTGCATTGATTGCTTTTTTTGTCTCTTTATGAATAACAAGTGGATAGGTGGCAAGAGTGAGTATTTCATAAAAGATGATAAATGTCAGCAGGTTGCCTGAAAAAGCAATACCAATAGTTGCTGAAAGACAAACAGCAAAGCTTGCAAAATATCTTGTCTGTTTCTTTTCACCAGCTCCGCGGACATACCCGATGGAGTAAAATGAAGTGAAAATCCATAAGCCGGAAGCAATGATTGCAAAAAAGACACCAAATGGATCTGCTTTCAGCAGAAACGGCACACCCGGGGCGATTTCAAATAAGTTCAGTTCAACCGTCTGGCCGTCAATGGCACCGGGCAGCAGGGTTAAAACCAGGATAAACTTAACCAGGGATGCAAGAATAGTCCAGAATTCCCGTAAATTGGGTTTTCCTGAGCTCACAAGGATAAACGGAACCGCAATCAGCGAAGCCAGAATCGCATATAAAGGTACGTAGGAGAATTCCATTAATCAGTTTATTTTCGGTTCTAAATCCATTAAAAGGGAAATATGTTTAATAGTGCTGATACGATAACTGCATTGGCAAAGCCTATCACAAACAGAGAAATTGCAAATATTGCGGTCGGTGTGATCATGCTTACGGAAACTTCATTTCCGGATACATTTGCTGTGGCTGATGCTGCTGCTTCAGACAGATCTTCTTCCGGTTTTCTCATATAAACTTTTTCAAGAATCCTGAAGAAATAGACGGCATTCAGCAGGGAACTGACCAGTATCACTGCCAGGAAAATCCAGTTTTCATTTTCTATTGTCCCCAGGGCCAGGTACCACTTACTGAAAAATCCGGCCAGCGGAGGTAATCCCACCATAGATATCGCTGCAACTGAAAATGAAAACATGGTTCCGGGATATTTTTTACGGTATGAATCATCAAACCTGCTGATATCGGAATGTCCCTCTTTTAAACGGAGATTGCCGGCAACGAGGAACAGGCAGGCTTTCATAACAGCATGATTCAGTACGTGAAGCAGTGCACCTGCATAACCCAGGGGATTGGCAAGACTGAGCCCCATAATTATATATCCGATCTGGGAAACACTGCTGTATGCAAGCATTCGTTTCATTTCTGTCTGACCGATAGCCATAATGGATCCGTAAAGAATACCCGCACATGCAAGTGATCCCACAATGGTTGTAACCGGGATTACTGCATCAGAAAGGTCGGCACCGAAAAGGTGGAGTATTATCCGGATTAGTATATAGGCACCCACTTTTGTTCCTATGGGTGCAATGAGCGCCGTGGAAGTGGAGGATGCAAATGTATATGAATCGGGAAGCCAGCCATGTAACGGAAAGAGTGCAGCTTTCACCCCGATTCCAGCTACCATAAGTATCAGGGCAGTTATTACTGCTGAGTTCGTATAAAAACTCGGCAGCATAGCTGTCATATCAATTATGTTCAGTGTGCCGGTTACCGTATAGAGAAAGCCGACTCCGAGCAGGTAAAATGATCCGCCCACTGTACCCACAATCAGGTAACGGAATGACGCAAAAGGAGCTTGCCTCTGCCCGATTGCGATCAGCGCATAACTTGAAAGTGAGGAGATCTCCAGAAAAACATAGAGGTTGAAAAGGTCGCCGGTCAGAATCATGCCGTTGAAACCGAGCATCATGAGCATTGAAAGAGCATAAAAAGGCATCTTTTTTCCGGGGAATTCAAGATCACCGATGTTCCTGGAGTGGATTAAAACCAGGAATGCAACCACATTTATTACAAGAACAAAGAATGATGATAAACCGTCATAGACGAACTCAATTCCAACCGGTGGAGCCCAGCCGCCAAAGAAATACCGGACAGGTTCACTGTTCAGGTATTCAAAAAAACCAATTACAGAGATGACAGATGCAATACCACTGCCCGCAACGGCTAAATGATAACTGATCGTCTCTTTCCAGATCCCAAAGATGGGTATCAGGATCGAAAAAGCCAGAAACGTTAATGGAATGAGTGCTGGTATATGGGATTCGATCATTGAATCTTATCTAACAGTTCCTGTTCGTCGAGTGTTTTGTACCGGTTGTAAATAGCAATAAGCAGGGCAAAGGCCACTCCCTGTGTTGCCACCCCTACAACAATCGCAGTCAGCATAAGTGTATGAGGTAGCGGATTGAGGTAATTTGAGACGATTTCCACCGGGATACTATCAGCTTTAACCGGAACGGTTGCGTCCCATTTCGATGCAATACTTACAAAAAAGAGTATGATTGATGCCTGCAGGATGGATAATCCGATTAATTTCTTCACAAGGTTCTTTTTCATCAGTATGCCATACAGGCCTGTACATATCAGAAGAATTGTGAACCAGTATGCATAGTGTCCGACAAAGAAATCAAGCATAGTCCTCACCCCGTACCATATTGTCATAAATCATAATTAAAATAGCCATAACCGCCACCCCGATACCCACTTCAATAATCAGGATTCCTGTATTTCTGAGCCAGGCCGGTTCCAGGCCGGGAATTGGCAGGTACTCATAATCAAGAAAAAACCCTCCCATAATCATTGCCGTAAAACCGGTTGCAAAGTAGATGATCACACCAATAACAGCCAGGGGTGTAGTAGAGAATTCACGGATATGCAATTCTGCAATTTCTTTACCGCCGGCAAGCCGTATCAGTAAAATTGATGCAGCAAGAAGAGTGCCTCCCTGAAACCCTCCCCCCGGGCTATAATGACCATGAAAGATCACATAAAGACCAAAAAGCATGATATAAGGACTCAATAAACGGGCACCCAGAATTACAATGGGAGACTGAAACTGTCTTCTCATATCCTTTTTGATTTTCTTAAAATTAGCAGAGTGATCAATCCGGCTGTAAAAATTACCACCTGTTCGCCAAGTGTATCAATACTCCTGTAATCACCCAGAACCACAGTAACAATATTGGGGGTTTTTGCATCATTGTAAGCTTCCTGGATGTAATAACTTCCGGCTACTTCGGTATTCGTGATGCTTTGATCATGATGCATTCGATTATCCGGATCTCCGCGATAGGGGAGATCCAATGATGCGTATATCAAAACAGATGCAAACCCGGCAAGTATGAGGAATTTAATTGTTTTCAATCTATTGACTCCCGTGTGGTTTGATAAATAGCGATTACAAATAAGATTCCGGTAACTCCTGCACCCACAACAGCTTCCGTGAATCCAACATCCACTGCTCCCATAGCCACAAATAACAGGGCGATTGAAAAACTGAAAATGGTCAGCATTACAACTGCTACAAGCAGATCTTTCACCTGTAGCGCTACAGCGGCAGACAGGAAAAGAAAAATATAGAGTACAAACTCAAGTTCCCAGATCATGAATTTTTATGATTTGTTTTTTTACCTGGAGTAAACAGGGGTTTAATCCCGTTTTTCATTGCTGCCCGGGCGAGTGCGTGCGACCCGATCGGGTTAGCAAGAAATATGAATACTACAATAAACAGCAGTTTCAGACTGTTTTGCGTAAAGCCTTCGAAGACAATAAGTCCAACTACAACAAACATCACTCCCAGGGCATCACTTTTACTGATGGCGTGTGTACGGGTATAAAAGTCATGCAGTTTTAGAATACCGATACTTCCAACAAGCATAAAGAAAATACCCATGCAGATCAGTATACCGCTCAGAACAAGTTGGATATTCAAAATTATATCAGAAGTCATCATTACCACTGTTTTGATTAACGGAAACAAACTTGGCAATGGCCAGCACACCTAAAAAACCTAGTACCGCATATGCCAGGGTAATATCAATAAACATATCAATTCTTCCATACATGTATCCGATCAGGCAAATCAGAACAATTGTTTTGGTTGCGATAGCATTTGCTCCCAAAAGCCTGTCAAAAACAGTGGGTCCTTTCAGAACACGAACCAGCGGCACGGCAATGATGATTGTGAGAATAACAGAACTGTAGAGGAAAAAGGTTGTCATTTTTAAATCAGAGTGATTTTTGTTCTGTTATTATTTCGACATTGGATATAACCGGTTTACTGTCTTTTAAAAAAAGGCCGCGTACTTTACGAGGCATGGCATCATTAACAATACCTGCATATGAAGCTTCTGATAGTGCGTGAACTGTAAACTCGTTTCCCTTGATATCAATTGTGAGCGTTCCGGGAGTTAATGTAATTGAATTACCGAGAATCATCTTTGCATGGGCACTTGGCAGGTCTACCCGGAATTTTAAAAGTGCCGGCTGCACCGGTGTTGATGGTCTTAAAATTATAAAAGCAACGTGGAAACCCGACTTAAGTATCTGCAGTAATATCCAGGGAATATAAACGATAACGTTTCCAAATCGCAGATGAAGCAGGTCATCCATCTCATCTTCAAAAAACCGGTGGGTCTTCAGTTTAAAATTTACAGCAAGCACCACGGCAACGCTCACGATTCCATAAGAAATGTGGAGAATATCAAAAAAGCCGCTCATTATAAGCCAAAAGGCCATAAGCGATAAAAAAGAGAGCAAAAGGCTTAGTACGGAGATTCTACCCATCAGTTCAGCAGTGTTAGTTTTTTGAAGGATAAACATATTAAAAAAGATATCACTATTGCAATTTGAAACTGTATTATTTTTAAAAACTTCATTCTCATCCATCTTAACAGTTTATCTTCAGATAGATTTTTGTATCTTTGATATCTTACTAATACATGCTGACTCTACAGCGATAGCTCTCTGTGCTAAAATCAAAAAATTAAGTTATTGAATGGACACAGTTACACTGCTTGTCAGTCTGATTATCGGGCTGCCACTTATCGGGTTCTTACTAAACGGGGTAACGGGACTGGCATCGGCGTCATTCAGAGAAAAGAAGACCCTGATCGGAATCCTTGCAAATCTTGCCGTATTTATTCCATTTCTGATATCCCTCTATTTTTTCTTTAATTTTTCGGCCGGCTCTGATGCACAAATTGTGAAGCTGTTCACCTGGATTGAAGCCGGTTCCTTTTCGGCAGATATTGCCTATCGAATTGATGAGCTTTCACTTGTTATGACCCTTGTAGTTACCGGTGTGGGAGCTTTGATCCATCTCTACTCTGTAGGCTACATGGCTCATGATCCGGGATACTGGAAGTTTTTTTCCTACATGAACCTGTTCATTTTTGCCATGCTGAACCTGGTTTTGAGCAATAATCTTCTGCTTCTTTTTCTTGGGTGGGAAGGGGTTGGCCTCTGTTCATATCTTCTGATCGGCTTCTGGTATGCCGACATGGCAAAATCAGATGCTGCTAAAAAAGCCTTTATCTATAACAGGGTGGGTGACTTTGCGTTTCTGGTGGCCATTTTTATGGTTTTCGAAACCATTGGCAGTTTAAACTATGATGCGATTTTAGGAAACCTGGGTCTCTTTACGCCGGAAGCAGTTTTCTGGATTGGACTGCTGATGCTTATTGGCGCAACCGGGAAAAGTGCTCAGATACCCCTGTTTGTCTGGTTGCCTGATGCAATGGCGGGCCCGACTTCAGTATCCGCATTGATTCACGCTGCCACCATGGTTACTTCCGGGATCTATCTCATAACCAGGTTATCGCCCATGTTTGTGATATCTCCCGAGTTAATGATGATTGTTGCTGTGGTGGGTGCACTCACTGCAATTGTGGCTGCAACAATAGCTCTTACGCAATACGATATTAAACGGGTTTTAGCTTATTCCACTGTATCTCAACTCGGTTTTATGTTTCTGGCACTGGGATCAGGGGCATTTACGGCCGCTATTTTCCATGTTGTTACTCATGCTTTTTTCAAAGCCTGCCTCTTTCTCGGTTCCGGATCGGTGATTCATGCGATGGAGCATGTTGAACACGGGCTTCATGAAGACGGTAAAGATGTCCATTTTGATCCGCAGGACATGCGGTTTATGGGGGGGTTAAAAGAGTATATGCCCTCTACTTATAAAACATTTTTACTTGCTACTATAGCCATTGCTGGTATACCGCCTCTTGCCGGTTTCTTTTCCAAGGATGAAATCCTGATGCACACATTTAATGCCGGAATGGGTGAATTTGCAGGTGCACTTTATATTATTTTGTGGGGCGTGGGTATGATCACTGCTTTTCTGACTGCTTTTTACATGTTCAGATTAACTTTCGGGACATTCCATGGCACATTTAAACTGCCTTCAAAAATTTCTGAAGCGGCGGGTTCCGAAAAATATCTGCACGAAAGCCCTGCAACAATGACGATCCCGCTGTGGTCGCTCGGTATACTGTCGGTTGTCGGCGGTTTTATAGGTGTGCCCAATTTTATTGCAGAGACTTTTACCGGAGCAGAGGCCCACATTAACCTGCTTCACGACTGGCTTTATTCGGCTGCTGCTGATTATGCCATTGTGCTCTCACACGGTGCGGAATGGACACTTATGTTTATATCCATTATAGTAGCTGTTGGGGGTGTATTTGTTGCTTTCCGGCTATATGGACATGATCAGCTCGAAGAGTCTGATGCAAGACTTTCGGCCCGCTTTGGTGAGCTCTACAACGTCTGGAAGCAAAAGTACAATCTTGATGAACTGTATGAAACAGTAGTAATACATCCGACAGTAAGAGTTTCTGATAAAGTTCTTGCTGTTTTTGATATGAAGATTGTGGATGGCACTGTAAATGCAATTGCGGGCACAGTGCGGTTATTTGGCAGCCTGCTTCGATATATACAAACCGGTGTGGTATCCAATTATGCACTCTTCCTGGTTATTGGAGTGATACTTGTGTTAACTATTATGTTATTCTAAATGGATTTGATCATATAGACCTATGGATTTTCTCTTAAACATTGTAATCTATTTGCCGCTCCTGGGAATTCTTGGAATTTTACTTTCCCGGAATGAGCAATCAATCAAGTGGATAAGTCTTCTTGCCACCACGGCAACTTTTTTATTATCAATACCGCTGATGCTCAATTTTAATGTGGATGTATCTTCTGTGCCTCAGTTTATCACAGAAGGGGAGATGGTGCTGCCGGGTATGGATGTCAAATATCTCGTAGGACTTGACGGGTTAAGTCTTCTTCTGTTTATGCTTACAACTTTGTTTGGCCCGATTGTTATTTTGTCCTCATGGAGTTCTGTTAAAGAGCATCTGGCAGGTTACTATTCAATGCTCCTTTTACTACAAACAGCCTCACTTGGTGTTTTTGCAGCACTTGATTTAATTGTTTTTTATGTGTTTTTCGAACTTTCTCTCATCCCGATGTACTTTCTGATCGGGATATGGGGCGGTGCTGATCGTATCAGGGCTACGATCAAATTCTTTATATATACGCTTGCAGGTTCACTGATCATGCTGATTGCCCTGATTTATCTTGGATATCACGCGGGTGCAGCGTCGGGTATCCACACTTTTACAGCGGACTGGAGATTTATAGCGGGCCCTGAATATCAAATCGGCCTTGTAGAACAAACCTACATGTTCCTGGCATTTGCATTGGCGTTCTGTATCAAGGTACCTCTTTTCCCTTTCCATACCTGGCTTCCATACGCACATACGGAAGCACCGACGGCCGGATCTGTTGTTCTTGCAGCAATTATGCTGAAGATGGGAACGTACGGATTGGTGCGTGTTTGCCTGCCGGTTTTTCCGAATGCCTTTATGGAATTTGCACCGTGGCTGGCCATTCTCGGTATTATCGGAATTATTTATGGTGCACTTGTGGCGATGGTTCAAAAAGATGTCAAAAAACTGGTTGCCTACTCATCAGTCAGCCATCTTGGATTTGTGATACTTGGAATTTTCGCATTTAACACGATTGCAATGCAGGGTGCTATTATCCAGATGGTAAACCATGGATTATCCACAGGGGCCCTGTTCCTGATTGTCGGCATGATTTATGACCGCCGGCATACACGTCTTATTAAAGATTTTGGCGGTATTGCAAAGATTATGCCCGTATTTGCAGTGATGTTTATGGTATCAACCCTTGCCTCAATCGGCCTGCCCGGTCTGAATGGATTCGTCGGTGAGTTTTTAATTCTGAATGGAAGTTTTGTTTCGGAATTGTACGATAAAAAAGTGTACGCTGTTCTTGCTGCTCTCGGTGTTATCCTGGCAGCGGTTTATATGTTATGGATGTACCAACGGGTCATGTTTGGTCCCGTCACAAATGATGAAAACAAGAAACTGGTCGATCTGAATGGAAGGGAAACCGCCCTGCTGATTCCTCTTGTCATATTTATGGTGTGGATTGGCATCCGGCCGGTAGATTTTACCAAATATTCTGAGGAGTGGGTGGAAACAATTCTATCGGGATCTGAGGCAAAAAGCATTGCTGTTCTGCAACAAGCAAATCCCGTTGATTTACCGGATTGGACAACAAGTTTGTACGATATCAATTCTCAAGACACTGAAAGGCTAATTTATGCAAAAAAAGAAAACTGACTTATGGATATTCTGAACAAGGAGCAGATTACAAGTGAACTAAAGTCAATGGATAACTGGGAGTACAAAGATGACTTGCTGACTAAAGAGTTTCATTTCAAGGATTTTAAGTCGGCAGTTGGTTTCATTGTTCGCATTGCATTTGAAGCTGAAGACCAGGTTCACCATCCGCAGTTATTTAATGTTTACAACAATATTACTATCTCCCTCAACACTCACGATGCGGATGATAAAGTTACAACCAAAGATATTAAACTGGCTAAGGCCATAGATTCTATATACGATACCTATTGACATATGGATTATTTGCATGATTTAAACACATTTCTGCCGGGAATTATTGTTGCCATTGGTGGCTTACTGGTGCTTTTAACAGAAGCTTTTAAGAAGAAGGTTAACCTGGCTTATTATCTGACACTGGGTGTTCTGTTGTTTGCCACTCTTTTTGCGTTCAGAGATCTTTTTAATCCCGCCGGTGTCTCATTCTACGGGATGATTGCCTATGGAGGTGTATCTGCCTTTGGCATATTGCTGATCCTGCTGGGGACGCTTTTTTGTGTTGCGCTTTCCCGCGACTACCTGGAAAGCATTGATCATCATATAAATGAACTTTATGCCATGGTGCTTTTTGCCACCACAGGGATGCTGGGACTGGCGTCCACAAACAATCTCGTTACACTTTTTATAAGTCTTGAAACGATGTCAATAGCACTGTATGTAATTGCAGGGCTGATCAAAGATGAAAAAACTGGAGCTGAAGCAGCCTTAAAATATGCATTGCTGGGCGGGTTTTCTACCGGGTTTCTTCTTTACGGAATTGCATTGATCTATGGGGCAGCAGGAACTATGGATCTCGCTGAAATTGCAGTGGCTGCGGAACCATCACTTCTGTTTATCGCAGGATCTGCTCTCTTGCTGGTCGGTTTTTTCTTTAAAGTTTCCGCTGTGCCATTCCATATGTGGACTCCCGATGTATACCAGGGAACTCCCACAACCATGACCGCCTACATGGCCACAGCGTCAAAAGCTGCTACGTTTGTTGCTTTTATCATTGTTTTAACCAGGATGCTGCCGGAAGGGCAGGCCGGGGATTTTACGCATATAATACAGGTAATTGCAATCATTACAATGATCATCGGAAACCTGATTGCCCTTGTTCAGGACAATGTGAAAAGAATGCTGGCCTACTCGAGTATAGCCCACGCAGGATATTTGCTTGTAGGTCTTGCAGCAGGCACACCCGAAGGTTACTCCGGCGTTCTCTATTATCTTTTTGCCTACACCTTAATGAACGTAGGGGCATTCGGCGTTATCGCTTATTATGAACACAACAGAAAACTGGATTTCACCAGTATTGAAAATTATGCCGGCCTTGGTTTCAGACAGCCAATGATGGGTGTATTGCTTTCCATCTTTCTTTTTTCCCTTGCGGGCATCCCGCCTTTCGTTGGATTCCTGGGAAAATACTACGTATTTGCAGCAGCCGTTAATGCAGGATTAATTCCGCTGGCGATTATCGGTGTATTAGCCAGTGCAGCAAGCGTTTATTATTATTTGCGTGTGATGGTTTATCTCTATTTTAAAGAGGCTCACCGCGAGTATGAAATGAAGAGTCCCGGATTTGTTTTTAAGTATGCTCTTCTCATTTTGTGTGTGGCAACAATTTATTATGGGGTAGAACCTGTATTTCCGCTGAATGGGCTGATGGATTTATTGAACAGTTACTACACGGGTTCGTACACCGCTTTCCTGGTTCATTAATATTACCTGCCCAATACTTTCGAAGGAGTATTTGAGCTTCCTAGTTAGATCGATTTTTGAAAGTAAAGAATACCTGCTTCCGGTAATTACTGAAGCAGAGGTACTTTATTAAAACTCTGAAACGGGTTGTTCAGTACTGATCGAAAAAATGTAAGTTTAAAAATTGTAAGCTAATCTAAATTCCTTTATATTTCCTGACTCTGTTATTCTCACAAAATGTGAAGAATGACTGTTTTCAAACAGAAAACAACCAAAGAAACATATCTATTCTATGAAAACACAGTTTTACGAGTTAACATATATTATTAATCCGGTTCTCGATGATGAAAAATTCAAAGAGATCGTTGATTATGTCAATGAACTGATCACATCCAATGGTGGTGAAATTGACGAAGTGGATGAGTGGGGCCTTCGGTCATTTGCTTACGACATCGATGGAAAAAGCAATGGATACTACGTAAACATGTATTTTGATGCTCCCGCTGACCTTATCGAAAAAGCGGAAAGAAGTATGAAAATCAATGATGATATCCTTCGCTATCTTACGCTGAAATATGATGCCAAAATGAAGCGTCACCTTGAATTGAGGAGAAAAGGAGAAGCGCCTACAATCTTTGATGAAGAGATAGAGGAAGAAGATTCCGACGACGATAACTAAATTAAAAGATTTGATACCATGATTAAGAATCCATCCCACCCGAAAAAGGGCCATTTAAAAACCAAAGAGTGTAAATTTACAAAAGCCGGATTTGAGTATATCGACTATAAGAATGTCGATACTCTGAATCGCTTTATAAATGACCAGGGCAAAATTCTGCCCAGAAGAGTTACCGGCACAAGTGCCAGGCACCAGCGTCAATTATCCACGGCAGTAAAAAGAGCCAGGTTTATGGCACTAATTCCCTACGTTTCTGAAAACCTTCGATAAAAATTAAAGGCAGATTATGAAAGTTATTTTAAAAGAAGAAGTGAATCATCTTGGCGGTTCAGGTGAACTTGTTGATGTTAAAGACGGTTATGGCCGCAACTACCTGATACCTCAGGGAAAAGCGATAATGGCTACCGAGGGTGCAATCAAACAGCTTGAACATGCTAAAAAACAGGCTGCGCTGAGAGCTGAACTTACTGCAGACAAAGCAAAAGAGCTTGCTGAGGAACTGGAAGCAACTTCTCTTACCATTTCAGCACAGGTTGGCGAGGATGATAAAATTCACGGTACCATTACCAACAAACAAGTAGCAGAGGCACTCGAAGAGAAAGGAATAATTATTGACCGGCGTAAAATTAATCTCGATCAGGATGTTAAAACACTTGGAGAGTATACGGCTACTGTTGATCTGCTTGGTGATCTGAAACCACAGGTTAAGATCTGGGTAGTCAAAGAAGAGTGATCCGTAGTTTCTGAAATTAAACCGGGTATGCTAATATGCAGAACTGTGATGAGATATAGTTCCGATTAATATTGCTGCCCCTGTTTTAATAAAGTGATCGAACAATAACCCTTTTTTTTATTCTGTAAGTTATAATTAGATTTATAGTGGGAATCATCCTTTGGATATGATTCCCACTTTTTATTTAAAGCAACTTCTCCGGCTTGGCTAACAAAGAGATTCCGCTGAACCTGGTTTGTAATTTTTAATTCAGAAAATCTCACACTCATAATCAATTATTTTTATATGTAATATTGTTACCAACCTGCTAATAAAACAGAAAAACTATTACCGGGGCTTATCACTTTACTTTAAAAACCGCCTGTTGGTATCTGATATTTGCTGCGATTATCGGATCTGCTACCCTATTGCTGGCGGATTCCGTTAATGCGCAGGGTGAGCTGAGAAACAGTATATTAATTGAGCCGGTAAGAAATGATTCTGTCTATTTTATAGATTTTTTTGTGATAAAAGAATCTATGAAAATCAGTGACGATAAAAATGTTATAGATGAGAGATATTGGAATTTTGATGCGGAAACAGCCAAACTCTCATTTCAGCTGCCCGATTCGGTCATAAATCAGCTTCGGAAAGTAACTGTCAGCTATATGCAGAGAGCCGGTTTTTTGAACCGGGTTTATAAACTCCGCGACATTGAAGTTGTTGAAGATACACTCACTGCGGCCGACACACTAAATAATCTGACGATCGCGCGCAGAAATGAACGCACTACTGATCTCTTCGGCGACGTGGATCTCAACAGGAGCGGCAGCCTTACAAGAGGATTCACAGTTGGCAACAGGCAGGATCTGTCATTAGAAAGCGGACTTCGCCTGGATTTAAACGGACAGATCACCGATGATATCTCCATTAATGCTTCATTAACTGATCGGTCCACGCCAATTCAGCCTGATGGCAGTACTCAAAACCTGCGTGAATTCGACAGGGTTTTTATCCAGCTCAGAAATGAAAATGCACAGCTCGAACTCGGTGATGTGGACGTTTCATTCACCGATAGTAAATTTGCAGTCATAAATCGCCGTGTGCAAGGGGGCACAGGATTGGTAAACACAGGATTTGGTGATTACAGCGGCGCTATGTCGGTGGCAAGGGGTGAATTCAGGGTTCAGCGTTTTAATGGCATTGAGGGGCTTCAGGGGCCCTACAGATTGCAGGGAAATGCAAACGAAGAGTTTATTATAGTTCTTGCGGGGTCAGAACGTGTATTTATAAATGGCAGACAGGTTCAGCGCGGAGTTGAAAACCAATACATTATCGACTATTCACTTGGTGAAATTACATTCACAAATAACCTGCTGGTTACAGATGAGACCAGGGTTGTAGTTGAGTACCAGTTTTTGACACAGAATTTTACACGCACTCTTTTTGCAGCGGAAGGCCGTGACGATGAACTGGCAGGCGGAAAACTGAGCATTGCAGCTACCTATCTGAGGGAGGCTGATAACAGCAATCCGAATACCCAGGTCTCTTTGAGTGAAAGCGATATTGAGTTACTTCGGGAGCTCGGTGATGAGGTAGAGGATACATTTGTAAGCGGGGCAGACTCTGTCGGATTCCGGGAAAATCCGGATTTTGTACCCTATGCCAAAGTTGATACTCTTTTTGAAGGGCAGTCTTTCCAGGTATTCAAACATATTCCCGGTGATTCCTCCGCTGTATTCAGAGTGCGGTTTACCAATTTTGGCGAAGGTAACGGCAGCTATCGCAGGGTTGGCGGCACAGCCAACGGACTGCTTTTTGAGTGGGTTGGTCCGGGTGAAGGGAGTTATGAACCTGTGGTTAACCTGGAGGCTCCAAAAAATCATCAGATGATTTCACTCAGGTCCGGTTTTTCAATGAATGAAAATGTAGAAATTTTTGGAGAATGGAGTGTAAGTGATTTTGATAAAAACCGGTTCTCGAATATTGGTAACGGTGACAATGTGGATCATGCATTTGGTACCGGTTTGAATCTGTCGAACCGGACAGGGACTTTTACCGGTTCGGTGAGGCAGCGATTTACGGGCCGGAAATTTGAATTTATGGACCGTGTACGTGACGTGGAATTTGACCGCATCTGGAACCTGGATGATCCCGGCCGTGAAGAAGAGGAGTGGATTACTGAAGCAGACATATCTTTTCAGCCGTCTGCCAACAGCACAATCACACTCTCAGGCGGTATAAACAAGCGAGATTTATTCGATGGAGAAAGAGCTGAGATAAACCTGGAGAGCAGTGAGGCAAACGTTCCGTCGATAAATATTTTATCGAACTGGGTTTCAAGTGATGATGAATTTGCAGAACGAAAGGGCGATTGGTTTAAGCAGCTTGGCAGCACTGAATACAATTTCTTAATAGGGAAAAGCAGGATTACACCATTTCTTGGCTGGGAAACGGAAAAAAGAAATCAAAGGGCGCTGAATGATTCTCTGCTGGCCGGAAGTATAGAGTTTTATGATTTAAATCCAGGTTTAAGGTACGAGACAGGTGCTTTTACAGTAAACACCGGAATTGGTTACAGGCTGGATAAGAGAGCAATCGAGGGTGATATTCGAAGAGAATCGGTTAGTAACACACAAAGATTCAGTATGGCCTATGCTCCTTCAGCGGCATTCAGAACTCAAAACCAGGTACAGTTCAGACAAAAAAATACAGAGGAAGCGTTTCTGGGTGAAACACAATCACCTGAATCAAGAGGTGTGCTGCTCCGGTCGGTAAATAATTATTTAATTTGGGATGGCGGAATTGAGGGAGAACTTCTCTACGAGGCAAATACTGAACGCAGAGCCCTTCTCCAGGAAACATTTATCGAAGTTGGTCCCGAACTCGGTCAGTTTGAATGGCGGGATCTGAATGAGGACGGAGTTCAGCAAATCGATGAATTTTTTACGGAAGTAAATCCAAATGAAGGTACATTTCTTCGCCAGTTCATACCTTCTGACGACCTGCTGCCGGTAATTGATCTGAATGTCAGATTCAGGAACAGAATAAATTTTGCTGACATTTTTAATGCCGGTACTCAGAAATTTATATCGGTATTGCGGCAAATACAGTGGAATTCACTGTTTGAAGTAAAAGAAACGAGTACTGAAACAGAGTTGCGGAAAGTCTACCTGCTAAATCCCTCAGTTCTGCGAGATGAGGCCACTACCATTAACGGCCAACGTACAATCCGGCAGGAATTAATTTGGTCGGATGAACAGGATATAATGGATATCAGGTTCAGTTTTATCGGCAATGATATTCAGTTTCAGCGTTCAGCAGGCAGTGAACAGAAGAAGCTGCGGTCATTTGAATTGGAAAGCGGGTACCAGGTTAGTGACGCAGTCAGATTATTATCAACATTTACATACGAGACTGATGAAAATGAGAGCAGCAGGTTTGCAAGCAGAGGATTTGATATTAAAGGATGGTCGATAGAACCGGGAATAAGAATTTTTATAAACCGGTCAACAGAAAATGAAACACTTATTTCATACAGTGAGAAAGAAGACCGGTTTTTACCCGGTTTGCCTGCCAGTGCCAGTATTATCCGTTTCGAAAACAGAACAAGGGTTTTCCTCTTTAACGCTCTTCAAAACAATATCAGGTTACAGCTTAAAAGCACAAATGTGCAGGGTATGTCGTCAAGTTTAGGTGAATTTGAGCTCACGGAAGGAGCAGGAAGAGGGCTAAGTGTAAGCTGGAATTTGAACAGCACCTATCGATTTAGTTCCTTTTTAAGAGGTTCAGTGCAATATGACGGACGCACAGTTCCGGGAAGTGATATAATTCAAACAATGAGACTTGTAGTTAGTGCGGTTTTTTGACATTTTAAAGCATTGAAAATAACTTATATTTAATAACCGGGCTTTTTAAAAAAACAGCATTTATTATTTTTTACGAAAAATTTAAATCCTGTTTTGACATTTAATATGAAATGGTCTATCATTTTGCATCACTTAAAAAGTCCTTAACCAAAACTAATAACTCGGAGTAAACAGTATGACTTCATCTATAGCTCTCTTCTTCCTGCAAAATGGAGCAGATGCTGGTTTTTTTAATGTAATAGTTGAAAAGTTTAATGAGGGTGGCGACTGGATGTGGCCCGTTTTGATTGCACTCATTCTGGGTCTCGCAATTTTCCTTGAACGTATTATTACACTGAACCTTGCAGATATAAACACACGTAAATTTATTGTTGATGTACAGGAAGCATTACAGGAAGGCGGTATTCCTGCTGCCCAGGAACTATGTGCTCAAACACGTGGGCCGGTAGCATCAGTTTTTCAGGCAGGCCTGATGAGGGCTGACGAAGGAATTGAAGCCGCTGAAAAAGCAATTACAACCTATGGTTCAATTGAAATGGGTTTTCTTGAAAGAGGACTTGTTTGGCTTGCACTCTTTATTGCTATTGCACCTCTGCTTGGATTCCTCGGTACCGTTGTTGGTATGATTGAGGCGTTTGATGCTATTGAAGCAGCAGCAGATATTTCACCAAGCCTCGTTGCTCGTGGTATTAAAATTGCACTTCTCACAACGGCCGGTGGACTATTGGCTGGTATTATACTGCAGGTAGCTTATAACTATTGTGTATCGAAAATTGACAGATTAATTTCAGAAATGGAAGAAAGTTCTATCACTTTGATTGATTCAATTGTATTGCTCAAAGAAGGCAAGCAGATTGTACCCGAAGATGCCGGTAGTGACAAGGAATAAAATTGCTGAAAAATAATCTAATGTACCTTATAGGAGGTTAAAAATGATTCAAACAATAGCAATAGGTCTTGCTCTTGGGTTAATTGGCATCGGGGTGATCGGTATGATTGTCGGCGGTGTCCGGAATGTTTCAACCGGTAAATCTGAATTTAAGAAGTTAGGTTTGATGGCAGTACCTTTTGCTGTATTTGCTGTAGCTTACGCAGTTACCGGTGCTACTGACAGGGCAGGTATTGCCACTATGATTGTAATGATGGCTATCATGATCGTTTCAATCATTTTCACTGGCATGCGCGGAACTTTTAAATTGTAAATAGAATGATTAAAAAACGAGAAAGAGATGAAGTTGAAATTCCAATGTCATCTCTTGCAGATATCGCTTTTTTACTGCTAATATTCTTTCTGGTGGTTACAACTATTGATGTGGATACCGGTATTGGACTTGTTTTACCGCCTATTCCGGACGATATAGAACCTCCACCGGTTAGAGAAAGAAACCTGCTGAAAATTCTTGTAAATGCTCAGGGAATGGTTCTTTTAGATGATCAGCCCGTATCCGTATCTGAAGTTCGCGATAGGGTAAAAGAATTTGTTGCTAACCCGACAAATGATCCAAATCTTTCTGAATCACCCGATGATGCAATTGTATCTATCAAGACAGACAGGAGAACTCCATACAGTGTATACATAGATATGCTTGATGAAGTGATGGGTGCCTACGCCGAATTGAGAAGGGAAGCTTCTATGAGCCGGTTCGGTGTGCCTTACTCAGCTCTCGAAGATAATTCTGTTGAACAGGAAGAGATAAAAGAGCTGTTTCCCAAGAAAATCTCAATTGCAGAACCCGACGAAGGTTAATATATGGCGCATTTTAAAAAGAAATCAGCAAAGACATCGCAGAAAGTACCGACATCTGCTATGCCGGATGTAGTCTTTATGTTACTTATTTTCTTTATGGTTACTACAGTACTTCGTGAAGTGGAACTTCAGGTTCAGATCGACTTTACAACTGCTGAAAATATTGAAAAGATAGAACAGAAAAGATTGGTCAGCTATGTATATGTCGGCCCTGAAAGGTTACCCAATAACAGATTGGGAGAAACCAAAGTACAAATCGACGATGCAATGGTTGAAGATATCGGGGCAATACGTAATATTATGTACGACAAACTCCTGGAAGAGCCCAGACTGATTGTTTCACTTCGTGTTGATAAAGACTCAGAATTTGGAATTATAACTGATGTTCAACAGGAGCTGCGACAAGCAGGTACCCTCCGTATCAATTACTCAACCAAACGGGAAATATAACCGTTAGATTTTTACAAATAATATTTAAAAAAAGGCATTACACTTGAAGTGTATATGCCTTTTTTAGTTTTTATAATATGAACCAAACAAACGAAGAATTTCAAACGATACATGAGATAGGGTATCCTAAATTACTCGAAAAACTGAAGAAGTATTCGGGAGTCAGTAAAAAAAGGGTAATCCGGGGAATTGATGATGACAGCTCTGTTGTTGAGCCGCCAAAAGATAAACTAACAGTTCAATCATCAGAAATTTTACTTGAAGGTGTACATTTTGATCTGACCTATACACCGCTTCAGCATCTGGGTTATAAATCTGTCACGGCTGCAGTTAGTGATATCTATGCAATGAATGCGGAACCTTCAGAAATAATGATAAATATTGCCGTTCCTAACAAGATCTCTGTGCAAATGATTGAACAGTTTTATAGTGGGATACACTCCGCTTGTCACGATTATAATGTGCAGGTAACCGGTGGAAATACGAGTGCTTCTCAGCAAAACCTGATAATTTCCACAATTGCTACCGGGTATGCAGATGAAAAAGATTTAACCTATCGAAATGGTGGAAAAATCGACGATTTAATTTGTGTAACAGGCGACCTTGGCGGAGCACTGGCAGGCTTGAGAATATTACTCAGGGAGAAAAAATTCTGGGAAGATAGCGGTGACCAATATTTTCAGCCCGATCTTGATAATTATGAATATGTAATTCAGAAACAACTCGTACCCAAAGCAAGAGATGATATGTTTAATATATTCAGAGAAACAAATTTAACACCAACTTCAATGATTGATGTAACCAAAGGGCTGGTTACAGATTTGAAAAAATTATGTGAAGCTTCTGAAACAGGTGCTGAAATTTATTCACCTTCTGTTCCGATTGCGCTGAAAACACGGGAAGTTGCAGATGAGATGGAAGAAGATGTGGATAAATATGCATTTTATGGGGGAGAAGACTATGAATTGCTCTTTTCGATGAATGAAAAAGAGGTTGAAAAACTTTCGGAACAGTGTAAGGATTTTTCTGTAATTGGCAGATTTCAAAACGCCGATCGCGGAATTATAATAAATACAGGAACAGAAGAAACGATTACCATCGAAACGGATGTTCAGAGCAACCAATAAGTTTACAAGCGGGTACGTTATTAACCCAGCTAAATTTTATAAAAGGTTTTAATCATATAGACGCAGAGTTCTGTAAAAAACCTTATATTCGATGCTCACGATTTAATTGAAAATTTTTTAGATGTCCAAGAGAAAAAATAATTCAAACTCAAAATTTCCTTCTCAGAAACAAAAAGGAGATAAGAAAGGTCCAAAATTTCCTGTTTGGATCTATGTGGTGCTATTTTTAGTACTGATTGCATTTAACTTCTATATGGTTCCGGGTGAAAGCTCAAACCGTATTAAATACAGTACTTTCCTTGAGTATGTTCAAGAGGGGTATATTGATGAGATTGTAATCACCAACACCAATGAAATTACCGGTGAATATTCCGAAAAAGCCTTTCGTGAAGGAGTGGTAGAACGGACGCCTCAAAGTGACAGCCAGTGGCAAATTTCTTCTGAGGAAGAGCCCAATCGCTTTCACACAACAATGCTTGAGGGAGATGAAATACGGGCTATGCTGGATGAAAACGGGGTCGCCTACGATGTCAGAATCGAGGAAGACTGGTTCAGCGGGATACTGATTTGGCTGATACCCATCGCCCTGTTAATTGCATTCTGGGTATTTATATTCCGGCGTATGAATCCCGGGCAGCAGGTACTCAACATAGGAAAAAACAAAGCGTCACTCTATGACAAACAGACTGAGAACAAAGTCTCATTTAAAGATGTTGCCGGACTCGAAGAAGCGAAAGAAGAGGTAGAAGAGGTTGTTGAATTTCTCAAAAACCCCAAAAAATTCACCAAACTTGGCGGTTCGCTTCCCAAGGGTGTACTGCTGGTTGGGCCTCCGGGCACGGGTAAAACACTTCTTGCAAAAGCCACTGCCGGTGAAGCAGACACACCGTTTTTCTCATTAAGCGGTTCTGATTTTGTTGAGATGTTTGTGGGTGTGGGTGCAGCAAGAGTCAGGGACCTTTTTAAGCAAGCCAAGGAAAAAGCCCCCTGTATTGTTTTTATTGATGAAATTGATTCCATCGGACGCAGCCGCGGAAGAGGAATGATGATGGGCTCCAATGATGAAAGAGAAAATACTCTGAACCAGTTACTGAATGAGATGGACGGATTTGATTCGGACAAAGGAGTAATCATCATGGCGGCAACAAACCGCCCGGATGTTCTTGACTCTGCTCTTTTGCGTCCCGGCAGATTTGACCGCCAGATTCTCATAGACAAACCCGACCTGAATGGGAGGATGAAAGTACTGGAAGTTCATGCAACAAAACTGAAACTCAGTGATGATATCGATCTGAAATTATTAGCTTCGCAAACTCCGGGTTTTGCCGGCGCCGAACTGGCAAATCTCTGCAATGAAGCTGCTCTTTTAGCTGCCCGGCGTGGTAAAAATGTTGTTGAAATGATTGATTTCCAGGATGCGATAGAACGTGTTGTTGCAGGTCTCGAGAAGAAGAATAAATTGATCAGTCCAAGGGAACGGAAAATTGTGGCTTATCATGAGTCAGGCCATGCAATTGTAGGCTGGTTCCTGGAACATACAGATCCTGTGTTAAAAGTGAGCATTGTTCCCAGGGGGCTTGCTGCTCTGGGTTATACCCTTCAGACACCCCTTGAAGATCGATTTCTTATGACCGCAGAAGAGCTTGATGACAAAATTTGTGCTCTCCTGGGAGGACGTGTTGCAGAAGAAATTATCTTTGACCGGATTTCTACCGGTGCTCAGAATGATCTTGAAAGGATTACCAATATGGCATTTGCTATGGTAGCAGAATTTGGTATGAGCAAAGATCTTGGTTATCTCTCTCTGAAAGATTCGTCAAGCCCTGATAACAGTTACGGTTTCAATAAAAAATATTCACAAAAAACTGCAGAACGCATCGATGAGGCAGTACAGGAAATTATTGAAAGAAACTACAAGAGAACGTATGATCTCTTGGTAAAGCACAAAGATAAACTTGAGATAATGGCCAAAACGCTACTCGAAAAAGAGGTATTGAACCCGCATGAT
Source organism: uncultured Balneolaceae bacterium (assembly GCA_964449075.1). GTDB lineage: Bacteria > Bacteroidota > Rhodothermia > Balneolales > Balneolaceae > CAYVBJ01. The sequence continues at coordinate 43,565 of CAYVBJ010000017.1, read as the reverse complement.
CTCAGGGATTTATTGGGTGATCGACCTCTCGGCAACTATCCGGAAGGTATTTTTGGTAACAATAAAAGTGAGCCTGCAGAAAACGGATCACCGCTGAAAAAGATTTCAAATAATGAAGATGAGAACCCGGCTGATGAAACAGATGAAACAAAAAATAAATCTTCAGAAAAAAAGAGAGAAGAGTCAGAAAAAGAATAAGCAACCCTTTAAATAAAACTTTGAAAATCAACTATTTACGGATCTGTTAACATTCAGTTAACATAAACTTCAAGGTTTCATAACGTTCACATAACAGTGCTGAAATGTTGTTGATGTAGCTTTGCATCAACAAAATAAGATCAATTAAAAATCAGCACAAAGTGAAAAATAATTTATTAATCCTAATTTTAACATTCGCCCTCTTTCTGTGGACGGATGTTACAGCAGCAATCCATGATCCGGGTGTTCCTCTCGAGGGAACCATCACCGGAAAAATAATAGATGAATCAACCGGTGAGCCTCTCATCGGAGCTACCGTAATGATTGTAGAAACAAGCCAGGGCGATGCCACTGACCTTGACGGGAATTTTAATATCAAAGATGTTGAACCCGGTACATATACACTCAGAGTCAGTTTCATATCTTACGCAACCAAAGTGATTGAGGAGGTTGAGGTTGAAACAGGTGAAGTAACCAGGCTTGAGATTACAATGCTGCCTGAAACCTCTGAACTGGACGAAGTTGTTGTTTCTGCCAGATCGATCCGAAATAATGAAGCTGCTCTGCTTGCTCAGAGACAAAAAGCAATTACAGTCAGTAATGCTATAAGCGCTGAGTATATCAGTAAATCGGGCAGCTCAAATGCTGCAGATGCAATGGAAAAAGTTACCGGAGCATCTGTAGTAGATGGCAAATATGTGTATGTAAGAGGACTTGGAGATCGCTATATGAATACCAGGCTGAACGGTTCAACCGTTCCAAGCTCAGATCCTGAAAGGAATGCAGTTCCTTTTGACCTCTTTCCATCGTCTCTTCTTGATAATATAACCACAACAAAGACCTTTTCTCCGGATATGCCGGGTGACTTTACCGGCGGCTCGGTAAACATTAAGACAAAAGATTATCCTGACAAGTTTGAAATGCAAATTTCAGCTTCTACAGGGTTTAACTCATCTGTAGGCCTTGGGGGTGATTTGCTGCTCTTCGGAGATGGAAGAACCGGATTTTTGGGTGGTAATGGTGGTTCTCATCAAATACCGGATATGCTTGCCGATCCGGATGTCGAAATACCAAGTATAGGTGAAGCATTTACAAATGAAGAAAAAGCCATGGAGCTCGATATGTTCAGTAATGCATTTGGCAATGTTATGTCTCCCAGAACAATTGATGCCCCAATCGATGGAAGTTTTTCAGTTTCTGTAGGCAATCGTTTTGAAATTTTTGGAAAACCGCTCGGACTTGTAGCAGCATTCAGTCAGTCAAGAAATTATGATGGATACTCCAATGGTGAATCTTCCAGGTTTCAATTGACAAGTAATGTTGAAAGTACAGATGAGCTAAATAACGACTTTCGATTACAGGATCAGAAAGGTACGGAGGAAGTGTTGTGGGGAGGGCTGGCAAATCTTTCTCTGAAGCTGAGCCCGAAAAATGAAATTAATTTCAACTTCCTCTTCAATAAAAATGTTGAATCGACGGGACGATTTCTTTCCGGTGCCTTTCCGCGTGACCTTCCGGATGATGCGCTATTTCAAACCAGGGTGTTAAGTTTCCAGGAAAAGTCACTCAACTCATTTCAGCTTAGCGGGGATCATGTTATTTCAAAGAAAGCAAACGGAGTCAGGTTTGAGTGGAATGCGTCTATAGCTGACACTGAGCAGGATGAACCCGATTTGAGATTCTTTACCAACGATTTGTTGATACGTGAGAGAAATGGACAGGTGGATTCAACTTTTGCAATCAGTCCATCCATATATCCCGTTCCCACAAGATATTTCAGAAATTTGCAGGATGACAGCTACCAGTTCGACGGAGCCCTCTCTATTCCTTTTGATAATTTAGTAGGCACCCGTGCGAGGCTTAAAATCGGCGGTAGTTACAGTGAAAAAGACAGGGTTTTTTCTGAAAGAGAATTTCAGTTCAGGCAGGACGCTATTCGTTTTGATGGCGATGAAGAAGGATTCTTCGAGCCAGGCAATTTGGGGATAGATGAAGAGCGTACAACTGATAGTTTTTTCAGATTTGGAAACTTTTTGCTCGATAACACCCAGATTCGCAACAGTTACACGGGAGATCAGACAACTTCAGCGGCATTCGGAATGCTTGAGCTGAACCTGTTTGACAGACTCCGGTTTAGCGGAGGTATGCGCCTTGAAACGACGGATATCTCAGTCCAGAGCCGGGACACTACGATTTCAAGAGGCAGGATTGACGAGTCGGATTTACTGCCATCTGTAAACCTGGTTTATGAATTAAGTAACAGGATGAATCTTCGGTTTGCTTACGGAAAAACCATTGCAAGGCCTACATTCAGAGAAATGGCACCATTTGCTGCATTTAACTTTGTAAACTCAAACATTGTTGTGGGAAATCCTGAGCTTGAAATGACCAGGGTTGATAATTTTGATGCAAGATGGGAATGGTTTATACGGCCCGGTGAAATTCTTGCAGTCAGCTTCTTCTACAAGAATTTTGAGAACCCCATCGAAAAGGTATTTAACCCGATTGCCAGTGCGTCAAATCCTGAAATACAGTTTCAGAATGTGAACGATGCTACTGTTTTTGGTGCCGAGTTTGAAGTCAGAAAAAGACTTGATCAGCTCACAGAAGCACTACAGTATTTTGACATTGGCTTTAATATGACGCTGGCTCAGTCAAATGTGGATATCGCCGAAGATGAGCTGTCTCTGATCCGGGCCCTTGATCCAAGTGCTGATGATTCACGTCGGTTGCAGGGACAATCTCCTTTTGTAATTAATGCTGATCTCTCCTATAGCAACCCCGAAACCGGTACCAATTTGAGCGCTTTTTACAACATATTCGGTAAACGTATGACTGAGGTAAGTGTTGGCGGTACCCCGAATGTGTTTGAATTTTCCAGGAACCAGGTTGACTTGGTATTTGACCAGAGAATTGTGACAGATATCAAAGCAAAAATTTCAGTTAAAAATCTTCTGAAAGAGGATTTTGAAAGGGGGCACACCTTTAAAGGAAATGACTTTTTGGTGGAAAAATTTGAGCTCGGACGATCTTTCTCGGTAGGGGTAAGTTATAGCTTCTAAGCCTGTTTAACAGAATTCGGAAGCTATGTAAAACACTAACTAAAACGACTAAAAATAAAAAAACAAAAACTATGACACGGAACGTTATTTCCACACTAATTATAATGCTTTTTCTGGGGCTGCCGCTACTGGCACAAGCCCAGCCGGAGCAGATGCTGACGGATGATTTTATTCAGCCGGGAGAATCAAAGACACTGACCAGTGATACGGTCTGGATCCTGGACGGGTTTGTATTTGTTGAGGACGGATCGGAACTTTTTATTGAGCCGGGTACGGTAATCAAGGGAACCCCGGGAACAGGAGCTGATGCAAGCGCGCTGATTGTAGCACGAGGCGGAAAGATTTTTGCTGAAGGATCACCCACCCAGCCGATTATTTTTACAGCTGAATCAGATAACCTGGATGGTAACCTGCCGCTGGATGCAAACGGACTATGGGGCGGTGTCATTATTCTTGGAAACTCATCTTTGAACTCTGAGCCGGGAACCACCATTATTGAAGGAATACCGACCACAGAAACACGGGGACTATACGGATGCGGTGACGCCTTTGATTGTGATGAAGAAGACGATTCAGGCGTATTTCGTTATGTATCGATTCGCTACGGGGGATCTGAGATTGGTGCCGGCAATGAAATCAACGGTCTGACGATGGGCGGAGTAGGCTCCGGCACCACGATTGAATTTGTGGAAGTATTTAACAACCAGGATGATGGTTTTGAGTGGTTTGGCGGCACAGTAAATACCCGTTTCCTTTCTGCATCATTCAATGGTGATGATGCATTTGATTATGATGAGGGTTTCCGCGGAAAAGGCCAGTTTTGGTTTGCAGTACAGCGCGAGGGTGACCGTGCCGGTGAGCATGATGGCGGAACGGATCCGGAAGACGGGACACCGTTTGCAACTCCCACGATATATAATGCCACGTACATTGGAAACGGTTCAGACGCAGGTGGAAATAATGATACGTTTGTTTTCCGTGACAATGCCGGTGGATTTTACTTCAACTCTATCTTTACCGAGTTTGCGGGGATAGGTGTAACGATTGAAGATCTTGATTCCGGGGAAGACAGCCGGGCGCGTCTTGAAGCGGGAGAATTAAACCTGGCGAACAACATTTGGTGGAACTTCGGAGTAGGAAATGATCCGGCCGATTTTATACCTCAGCAGTTTGTACGCGACGCAGTGCTTGCAGCCGGTCAGCTCAATGAAGTAGTTGACCCGCAACTGGGTGGCATTAGCCGTACCAATGACGGAGGATTGGATCCTCGTCCCCAGAGTGGCAGTCCTGCAGTAGGAGGCAATCTCAGAGCTGTACCGGTCGGGGATGATTTCTTGCAATCAGTGAATTACCACGGAGCTTTTGGTCCTGGTGATTTATGGATCAACGGATGGACAGCAATTTCCCAGCTTGGCATTGTAAAACAATTACAGGAAGGTGAGCAGATGCTGACGGATGATTTTATTCAGCCGGGAGAATCAAAGACACTGACCAGTGATACGGTCTGGATCCTGGACGGGTTTGTATTTGTTGAGGACGGATCGGAACTTTTTATTGAGCCGGGTACGGTAATCAAGGGAACCCCGGGAACAGGAGCTGATGCAAGCGCGCTGATTGTAGCACGAGGCGGAAAGATTTTTGCTGAAGGATCACCCACCCAGCCGATTATTTTTACAGCTGAATCAGATAACCTGGATGGTAACCTGCCGCTGGATGCAAACGGACTATGGGGCGGTGTCATTATTCTTGGAAACTCATCTTTGAACTCTGAGCCGGGAACCACCATTATTGAAGGAATACCGACCACAGAAACACGGGGACTATACGGATGCGGTGACGCCTTTGATTGTGATGAAGAAGACGATTCAGGCGTATTTCGTTATGTATCGATTCGCTACGGGGGATCTGAGATTGGTGCCGGCAATGAAATCAACGGTCTGACGATGGGCGGAGTAGGCTCCGGCACCACGATTGAATTTGTGGAAGTATTTAACAACCAGGATGATGGTTTTGAGTGGTTTGGCGGCACAGTAAATACCCGTTTCCTTTCTGCATCATTCAATGGTGATGATGCATTTGATTATGATGAGGGTTTCCGCGGAAAAGGCCAGTTTTGGTTTGCAGTACAGCGCGAGGGTGACCGTGCCGGTGAGCATGATGGCGGAACGGATCCGGAAGACGGGACACCGTTTGCAACTCCCACGATATATAATGCCACGTACATTGGAAACGGTTCAGACGCAGGTGGAAATAATGATACGTTTGTTTTCCGTGACAATGCCGGTGGATTTTACTTCAACTCTATCTTTACCGAGTTTGCGGGGATAGGTGTAACGATTGAAGATCTTGATTCCGGGGAAGACAGCCGGGCGCGTCTTGAAGCGGGAGAATTAAACCTGGCGAACAACATTTGGTGGAACTTCGGAGTAGGAAATGATCCGGCCGATTTTATACCTCAGCAGTTTGTACGCGACGCAGTGCTTGCAGCCGGTCAGCTCAATGAAGTAGTTGACCCGCAACTGGGTGGCATTAGCCGTGACCCGGATGGAGGTCTTAATCCATTGCCATTTATTGATGGCCCGGCTTTTGATAATGTACGAGCGATTCCTGAAGGAGACGACTTTTTTGAAGCCGTTAACTACAGAGGTGCATTCGGAACTGTTAACTGGGCAACAGGATGGACTGCCATTTCAGAGTTCGGAATTCTTGGATCTGTATTTACAGATATTGAGGATGAACTTGCTTTCGATGAGCGTCCCACAAAAGTTCGCCTCGAGCAAAACTTCCCGAATCCGTTTAACCCAAGTACAGTTATTCGCTTTGATTTACCACAAAGCCAGCAGGTGACTCTGAAAGTGTATGATATCACAGGCAGATTGGTTACTACGTTGGTGGATGGCGTTCGGTCTGCCGGAACCAATGAGATCCGGTTTGATGCCGCAAATCTTGCAAGTGGTGTGTACTTGTACAGGCTGCAGAGCAACTCCGTAACACTTACAAGAAGCCTGACACTCATTAAGTAAATTTCAATTTTCAAATAAACTTACAGCTCACACAATTGTGAGGTGTGCTGATCACATGAGAGGCTCGGGGAACCGGGCCTCTCATTTTTTTGCCTCTGTGTTTTTTTTAAATAACGTAGTTCGATCTTATGACGCCCGAAAGAATCTATCATCGTATCAGTGTAAATGATATTTTTTCATCCACATGCTTGTTTCGTGCTCTATTATCTTTTCGACAATCGGATTCGGATACGATAGCTGTATAATTCAAAGAAACAATATTTTTTGCAATCAAACAGGCTGTAAGCCTGAAGCAGGGCATTCTATGATTTACTTTAAAATATTTTTCTGTAAAGTCCCTGTATTCGGATCACAGTATTCGATAAAAAATCAGTTTAGGAAATTGAGCAATTTTATGATTCATATATGCTTCGTTCTTCTAATAATTTCAGGGGAACATTTGCCCGGGGTTAATCGTTATCTTCGTTCAACATCAATAAAAGCCTGAAGATTTGATATTTGTAACCCGAAAAGCCCACTTTAATGCGGCTCACAGACTCCATAATCCGGATAAATCTGAAGACTGGAACCGCGATGTGTTTGGAAAATGCAATCACCCAAACTGGCATGGACATAATTATATTCTCGAAGTTACAGTAGCCGGTGAACCAGATCCCGATACCGGCTATGTAATAGATCTTGGTATTCTTAAAGAGATTATCAGTAAAAAAATACTGGATCCGTGCGATCACAGAAATTTGAATATGGATGTCCCCTTTCTGAAGGGGAAAATCACGTCAACCGAGAATTTGGTAAAAGAATTTTATCACCAGCTTAAGGAAGAAGTTGAGAATGCATCAAGTGAGGGTGCAGTATTATATTCAGTACTCTTATATGAAACTGAACGAAATTCAGCAGAATATTGTCCTTATCGGCGGATTAACTAAAAAGATTATTTTCACATTATGATAAAAACAAATTTAAAAAGGTTTTACGATTCTGCCTTTGCCGTTACCAAACAGTACCGGGATTCGCTCCCTGATCTGCAAAACGGTCCCGCCTCGCTGATTGAGGGTGCAAATGTGCCAATTCAGCAGGTTGGAATCTCAAATTTCAAACTTCCGTTAAAGTATCCCACACCTGAAGGTGAGGTTCTGACTCTTGAAACATCCGTTGAAGGATATGTAGGTCTTGATGCAGGCAAGAAAGGCATCAATATGAGCCGTATCATGCGAACATTTTATAAATTTAGAGATAAAATATTCTACCCGGAGATGTTGTCAGATCTGCTGAAAGCTTATAAAGATGATCTCGATTCAAAATCCTCTTTTATAAAACTTTCATTCAGATATCCTGTTATACAGGAGAGTCTGAGATCCGGAATGGAAGGGTATCAGTACTACGATGTTAATTTTGAAGCGTCTCTTGATGAGAATGATCATTTCCAAAAGTTTATTCAGTTTAATTTTGTTTACAGCAGTGCCTGCCCCTGTTCGTATGAATTGTCGGAACACGCAAGGGATGAGCGCGAAATAGCTTCAATACCACACAGCCAGAGAAGTGTTGCAACCATTAAGGTTGAATTGAATAAAGATCTTTTCATCGAGGATATGGTGGAAATGTGTCGCGATGCCCTGAAAACTGAGACACAGGTAATGGTTAAACGGGAAGATGAACAGGCATTTGCTGAAATGAATGGTGCCTACCAGAAGTTTGTGGAAGATGCTGCAAGGCTTCTGTACCATGAATTGAGTAAAGACGAACGTATACATGATTTTGTTGTAAACTGTGTTCACATGGAGAGCCTGCACAGTCATGACGCGGTGAGCCGTATATGCAAAGGGTTGCCTGACGGTCTCCGATGAGAAGGCTCGATACAGGTTAATTAGTAGTTTACGATTTAGTTGTCAGTGCATCAGTAACCAGGCGTTCCTGTTCAGCCTCATGAATTTTCTTCTGGCCGGCAGCAGGTGATGCTGAGGCTTGTCGGCCTACATAGGTTAAATCCTGACCTTTCTGGAGATATTTTTGGATTCTTGTTGATACATACCACCAGGCACCCATATTTTGAGGTTCTTCCTGGCACCATATAATCTCTTTCAAGTGGTTGTATTCACTAAACCAATCTTCAATATCTGAATCAGGAAACGGGTATAGCTGTTCCAGGCGGCCAATGGCAACGTCAGATATCTCATTCTCCTCTTTAAACTTCATAAGATCGTAATACACCTTACCTGAGCAGATTACAAGTCTGCTTATACTTTTTTGATCTTCCACATCCCGGTCGGGAATAAAGGGATGAAACTTTCCATTGGCCAGTTCATCCACATTACAAACTGCTTTAGGATGACGAAGCAGGCTTTTAGGCGACATGATAATCAGTGGTTTTTTCTTTTCCTGCAATACCTGTTTGCGCAAGGCGTGATAGTATTGAGCCGGAGATGTAAAATTTGCTATCTGCATATTATCTTCGGCACAGAGCTGAAGAAACCGTTCGAGGCGGGCCGAAGAGTGTTCCGGCCCTTGGCCTTCATACCCGTGAGGCAATGTCATTACCAGTGCAGTTTTCTGACCCCATTTAGCTTCTGAAGCAGAAATGTATTGATCGATGATCACCTGGGCACCGTTCACGAAATCTCCAAATTGTGCTTCCCAGATAACCAAAGCATCGGGCTTGGCAGAACTGTATCCGAATTCAAAACCAAGTGCGGCAAATTCACTCAGCAGACTGTTATAGGGATAGAATGTAGCCTGGTCTTCACTTAAATTGTTGAGCGGAATAAATGATTGGTCGGAATTGGTTCCGTGCAAAACAGCGTGTCTGTGCGAAAATGTACCTCTTTCAGCATCCTGACCCGTCAGCCGTACGGTGGTGCCAGATTGCAGAATTGAACCTAAAGCCAGTGCTTCAGCGAAACCCCAGTCCAGTTTCTTTTTGTTTTGCTCTGCAAATTCAGCTCTCTTGGCAAGCTGACGAAGAAGTTTTGGATTTGCATCAAAATCCTTTGGGACGGTATTAATTTTAACAGCAATCTCTTTAAGCTCTTCAACAGGGTAAGTGGTATCCGGGAAGCTGGCACGATCTTCCTGTCTCTTTTCTCCTCTTTCGAGCATTTTTTCAGTTACTTCAAGTGCCGGTGCGCTTTTTGCGTCTTCAAATGCTTTCTGAAGAAGCTCATCAAATTCATCAATGATAGCCTGCATCTCTTCATCTGTAAACTCTTCTTTGCGTCTCAGCTCTTTCATGTAAATATCGCGCACTGTGGGATGGTTGTCGATCTCCTTATAGAGACCGGGCTGAGTAAAGGCAGGTTCATCGCCTTCGTTGTGACCATGTTTTCTGAAACAGGTAAGGTCGATCACTACATCTTTACCAAACTTCTGTCTGTAATCAAGTGCCATTTTTGTAACGTGTACAGCAGCTTCAGGATCATCCCCGTTCACATGAAAGATGGGAGCAAGTATCATTTTGGCGAGATCAGACGCATATTCTGTTGATCGTCCATCCTCAGGCAATGTTGTAAAGCCAATTTGATTATTTATAATAATATGGATGGTTCCGCCTGTCTCATAGCCCCGTAACTGCGACATATTCAAAGTTTCTGCCACTACTCCCTGGCCGGAAAAAGCGGCATCACCGTGCATCAGAACCGGGACAATCTCTTTTTCGGGATTTTCTGAATCCAGATGATCCTGGGTAGCCCTGGCGGCTCCCTCAACCACAGGATTAACAGACTCGAGGTGGCTTGGATTAGGCATTAACTCAAGCTGAATGGTTTTGTTATCACAGGTTTTACATTCGCCTTTTGCCCCAAGATGGTATTTCACATCTCCTGAACCCTGTATTGTATCCGGATCTATATTACCTTCAAAATCCGCAAATACTTTCTGGTAAGGTTTGTTCATAATATTCACAAGGATATTGAGCCGTCCTCTGTGTGCCATCCCAAGGAACATTTTCTTAATATCATATTCGCCGGCCCTGTCAATCAAAAACTGCATCATCGGAATCAGGGTATCAGCACCTTCGAGTGAAAATCGTTTGTGGCCGATATATTTTTTGTGCAAAAACTGCTCAAAAGCCATTGCCTGATTTAATTTATGCAGAATCTCCTCCTTGTTCTCTTTGGTAAGATCCGGGGTATTGGTTGTCGACTCCATATGCTCGCGAAGCCATTCCCGCTCTTTGAGATCCAGCAGGTGCATATATTCCGCACCAATGGTTCTGCAGTAGGTATCACGCAGCTGGGTGATGATGTTTCGAAGAGAAGAACTTTCGTTTCCGCCTAATCCGCCGCAGTAAAATTCACGGTCAAGATCCCAAAGTGTCAATCCGTAATATTCCAGATCAAGTTCAGGGCTGTGTCCGGAGTCATTTCCAAGCGGATCTATATTGGCAAGTACATGACCACGCATGCGGTACATATTTATAAGGCGCCAGACGGCAATCGCACGCCTGTCTTGCTCAAGAGTATTGGCTTTGCTGCTTAACTGTCCGGCAAATTTATCATGGCCGAACGGAAGCGGCTCGTACGGAATTTCAAGGTCTTTAAAGATCCGGTCGTAAAAATCTTCCTCACCGTTCAGCAGCTGGTGAATTTTTTGGAGAAATGAGCCCGACTCCGCGCCCTGAATTATTCTGTGGTCGTATGTGCAGGTCATGGTCATAACCTTGCTTACACCAAGCTGATTCAGAACTTCCTGAGACATCGACTGGTATTCGGCCGGGTAATTGATTGCACCGGTAGCCATAATGGTACCCTGCCCCTTCATTAGCCGTGGTACGGATGAAACCGTGCCGATTGTTCCCGGGTTCGTAATACTAATGGTGGTATTCTGAAAATCACTGACTTCCAGGTTACCGCTTCTCGCCTTATCGATGAGTTCTGTATATGCATACAGGAACTCCTTAAAATCCATCTTGTCCACAGCTTTAATATTCGGCACAACAAGGTTCCGCGAACCGTCTTTATACTGTACATCCACTGCAACACCAAGGTTTATCTGTGCGGGCTTTATTCTGTGAGGGTCTCCCTCTATCTCTGCATAAAAAGAGTTGAGGTTGGGAAAATCTTCTAATGCCTTAATAATTGACCAGGCAATAAAATGGGTAAAGGATGCTTTTGGTTCTCCGCGCTGTAGAAGATGACGATTAATAATTGCACGATCTTCGACAAGCATTTTAACCGGAAGCACCCTTAGTGAAGTAGCAGTGGGCACCTCGGTGCTTTCGTTCATGTTTTCTACAATCTTGGCAGAAACCCCTTTGATTTTTTCAACTTCTGCATCTTCCGGAATGTCATACTCCGGTTTCTTCTTCTTTGCAGGTTCTTTTTTGGGTTCCTCTCTCTTAACTTCAGCAGGTGGCTCTTCTTCAGGCTCTTTAGCAGCTTCAGACGGTTTGCCTTCAAGCTCATCAAAATAAGTTCGCCAGTGATCCGGTACGCTCTCCGGGTCTTCCTGGTATTGGTTATAGAGTTCTTCAACTAATGCGGAGTTGGGACCGAATACAGACTCAAGGGATTCCAAAATAGAAAACTGTTAATTTAAATTTTAAATTAGTGAACGGGGTATTCATATCTGCAATTCAGATCACTCAACACCGGTAAAAACTGTAATTGTCCGCAATTTTTCCAAATATTATGATCTGATATTTAAAAGCTTGATAATACCAACAAATTAACCATAAAAAAGTAAAAAAACGATGAACATTATCTTGATTCATCCCGTTAAAAAAACAGTCAAATATCAATTTTAAGAGGGGTTTTGAATCATTATATTTCAACCGCAAAATGAACTTTTAAATTCAGCAGTATGGCAATAAAAGAAAAGCATAAGACTGGTGCCGAGGATATTAACTGGGATTTATCAGACTTATATAAATCAACACAGGATCCTGACCTGAAAAGTGATAAACAGAAACTCCGGAACATGTCAGAAACTTTTGCCGGCACATACAAGGGTGAAGTGTCGTCATTTGATGCCGGAAGAATGTTTAAGGCCCTCAAAGAGTATGAGGAAATAATAGAATTAGCTCATAAAATCGGATCTTATGCACACTTGTTGTGGTCCACAAATACTGAAGATCCCAAGCTGGGTAAATTGCTGCAGGAAGCCAGTGAACTCGGGGCTGAAATCAGTCAAAAGCTGGTATTTTTTGATGTGGAATGGCTGAATATGGATGATGAAAAAGCGAACGAGTTGATTAATGATGAGGTATTAACATCCTACAGGCACTACCTGGAGGTTTCACGACTGTACAAAAAACATACTCTTTCTGAACAGGCCGAGCAGGTGATGAGCGCCAAATCAGTTACAAGCCGAAGAGCATGGAACCGTTACTTTGACGAGACATTGGGAGCAGCAAGGTTTGAACTTGAAGGAGAGAAATTAACCGAACAGCAGGTTCTCAGTAAACTGCACGACAGTGATAGGGATGTACGCCGCAAGGCACACGCATCCCTTACCAAAAAATTCAACGAGTTAAGCAGATCACTGACTTTTATATTCAATACCGTTCTGGCTGATAAATCTGCAAATGATAAATTACGGGGGTATGATAACTGGATTACATCAAGAAACTTGTCAAATCAAATTGATGACCGGTCAGTTGACACCCTGATACAAAGCGTTACTGACAGCTATTCTCTTGTTCAAAGATATTACAAACTTAAGAAGCAACTGCTGGGTTATGAAGAGCTTTTCGACTATGACCGCTACGCTCCGCTGCTTGAAACAAAAACGAAAATTTCATGGAACAGTGCCGCTGACATGGTGCTTGAAGCCTATGGTGAATTTCACCCGGACATGAAACATATAGCAGGTCAATTTTTTGAAAAAAAATGGATTGATGCTGCAATTAAACCGGGTAAAAGAGGCGGTGCCTATTCAGCAAGCACAGTTACATCGGTGCACCCGTATGTTTTTATGAATTACGACGGTCAAATCCGGGATGTGCAGACTCTGGCACATGAACTCGGGCACGGCGTACATCAGTACCTCTCGCGCAAGCAGGGTGAGCTGCAATCAGGCACACCATTAACCACTGCTGAGACGGCCTCAGTGTTTGGAGAAATGCTTGTTTTTCAAAAACTTAAGAATAACCTTGATGACCCGGAAGAGAAGCTGGCTTTGCTTATTGGAAAAATTGATGATACGATTGCAACAGTTTTCAGGCAGATCTCGATGAACAGATTTGAAGATTCAATACACAACCGGAGAAGGAGTGAAGGAGAACTTACATCGGAAGAATTTTCAGAATTGTGGTTTAGTTCCCAGAAAGATCTTTACGGAGATTCAGTTACCATTACAGATGAATACAAAATCTGGTGGTGCTATATTCCGCATTTTCTTCACACACCGGGGTATGTTTATGCATATGCGTTTGGAGAATTGCTCGTTCTTGCGTTATATGACCAGTACCGGAAAGGTGAAACGGGTTTTGAAGATAAATATATTGAATTGCTGGAGGCCGGCGGTTCCGACTGGCCTCACAAACTTGTAAAAAAACTTGGAGTTGATATTCAAAATCCAAATTTTTGGAAAGGAGGTTTAACTATATTTGAATCCATGATTGATGAAGCTGAACAACTTGCAACCCGGATAAGTAAAAAATAACAGTTTATGATTAGAAATCGTGAAGATAAGGCACTTCGGGAATTTAAACATCTGCTGGATGATATCGTCTATCTGTTCAGAAAATCGCTAAACGCCGAGACCGTATATTTAAACTGGGTAAACAGATCGAGAGAGCAATTTGTACTTGAATCAAACTCAACCACTTTGCCAAATGTGATGTTTCAGGACCGCGCGCTATTTAAGAACCATTTCCTGGAACCGTTCACTGGCCTGTCACATATCCGGCAGTTAGTTGTTGGCAAAGATCTGCCCGAATCTTCTTTGAAACACTATTACGACTTTGTACCTGTCAAATATATAACTGTTGTGCCGTTTAAAAATAATGGTGAGACGGTAGCACTTACCTGCATTGAAACAGACGAAGAGCTGGATTCGAGTGAATGTGAACAAGAGATATCTGCTTATAAAAACGCAATAACAAATGTACTTAATACATACCTGGAGCTCACTGATTTGTACAAGGACCAGCAGAACTGGACTGATTATGAGGAAGGCCTCAGGAAGATTTCTCCCCGCTTGCACAGGGTTGATATCATAGACAAGATGCTGACTGAAGTTCAAAGACTGCTGCCAACCGGCAGCGCCTCTTTTTTAGCAAGAGGAATGGAATCATGGGTAAATGTTCTGACAGCTAAATTTTCGAATTATTCACCGCCTGTTGGTCTTGCTCTTGAAGAAAAAACCATTGCTTATGACGCCTTGCATAAGGGAATACCGGAATTTGCAATACATTTTAATCAAAATCCGAAGCAGGTGTCAAGATCAGAAAATAAAACTGAGGGAGCAACATATGCAGTTCCGCTGCTGATCAATGAAAGAAGACACGGCGTACTGGTTGCCAACGATGTAAATCCTCTTGTTTTTAAGGAATCTACAAAACATCAAATATCCAATCTTGTGCGGATGGCATCATTTGCCATACAAATTAACCTTGGAAAATTGCCAGTCGATCAAGATTTGCTGACAACCGATTATGGTAACTTTATTCCTGATTTATGGGAAAAAACCCTGGAGAGAAATATTGACCGGTTAAACCTTGATAATACGAGAAGCTGGTTCGGTTATGTCGCAATTGATAACATGCAAACACTGCGGTCCCGCTACAGGCTTGAGGATCTCAGAAAAATTCAGAAACTTATAATTAAAAAAATAAATCCCTCCGGATTTGGCACAACGGGCTATATCGGTTTTGGATCGGATTATGTCTATTCCTATATCATCCAGGGATCAGAAAAAGATCATGAAAACTGGATAAAGATGATCTATAATGAATTTAGCAAACCTGTTTCTCTGAATGATGGCCGGAATATTGCTATTGAAATAAGTACAGGAGCAACTGAGATTGACCCCGGTGATGAAGAAGCACATGATATTATCACCAGGGCAAAGAAATCACTTTCCGATGCATTGAGAGGAGAACAGAAAAAAAGTTTAAGGATCTGAAATATGGCTACCGTGTATCTGTTGATTATCGACGGGCTTGGCGTAGGAGCCCAGGAAGATGCTGATGTCTATGGAGATCTGAATACCGATACACTTGGGCATGTAAGCCTTGAAACGGATGTTTCACTCCCTAATTTTGAAAAAATCGGTCTTGGTAATATCAGCGATTTTCATTCTGTTAAACCAACCCGGAATCCACTGGCAGACTGGGGGAAGATGAGAGAGGTGTCAGGCGGTAAAGATTCTACCAGCGGACACTGGGAAATTGCAGGTATACATCTTGAAAAACCGTTTCCTACATATCCCAATGGTTTTCCGAAAGCCGTAATTGATTCATTTTGTGCAGAAACCGGGGTGGATGGTGTTTTATGCAATCTGCCTTATTCCGGAACCGAAGTTATTGCTGACTATGGTGACGAACATTTGGAAACCGGGAATCCGATTGTCTATACATCGGCTGACAGTGTTTTCCAGGTTGCCTGCCATGTTGATAAATTTTCACTTGACGAATTGTACAAAATGTGCAGTATCGCCCGGAACAATGTTCTGACAGGTGATCATCTTGTTGGAAGAGTAATTGCACGGCCGTTTTATGGTTCACCTGGATCTTTTGAGCGTCTGTCTGATAAACGGCATGACTTTTCCGCACAGCCTCCGGAGCCTAATCTTATATCACTGCTAAATCAGAATGATATAAAGGTCTATTCCATCGGAAAAGTGGTCGATCTTTTTGCTGAAAAAGGATTTACACAATACCGCAGAACAAAAAGTAATGCTGAGGGTATATCACAGCTTCTCAGCCTGATGGGTGCATCTATTGATAACGCATTTGTTTTCACAAACCTGATTGATACCGATCAAATTTACGGGCATCGTCAGGATCCGGAAGGATATGCCGAATGCCTGGAAGAGATTGACAGAGCGCTGCCGTCTATTATTCAAAAGCTGCGTGATCAGGATATTTTAATTATTACAGCAGATCATGGTAACGACCCATGTGACGACAGCACTGACCACACCCGGGAATTTGTTCCGTTAATGGTTGTCAATAAAGAGAGAAATTCCGGCGAATCCCTTGGAATCAGAGACACATTCAGTGATGTGTCCGCTTCGATTCTCAGTTACTTTCATATAAATCATTCTCTTCCCGGAACTTCTTTTCTATAATTGGAATAGAAAACAATACTGTAAATAAAAGCCTGAAATATAAATTGATTGGCAAAGATCCAACTGAACCTTTCAAATTTACAATTAGTTTTATTATCTTATTTTGTTTTGAATGAAAATACTATGGAAGGAAAATTTGACAACATTTGGGGTATCCGTCCGTTAGAAGATTGCAAATCACAATTAGCACATATTATTAACTAAAATATTTATCATCCGTGGCAAAAAGCTCAGGAATTTCAACTCGAGAATCTGAATCATTAGATCGTTACCTGCACGAAATAGGTAAAGAAAAACTTATTACCCCAGATGACGAAGTTCGTTTGGCAAAAGAGATACAAAAGGGCTCACAGAGAGCACTTGAAGATTTAACAAAAGCGAATTTACGTTTTGTTGTCTCAGTGGCAAAACAGTATCAAAACCAGGGATTATCACTTGGTGATTTAATTAATGAAGGAAATCTCGGACTGATCAAGGCGGCAAAACGCTTTGATGAAACGCGCGGATTTAAATTCATCTCATATGCTGTATGGTGGATTCGTCAGTCTATACTTCAGGCACTTGCTGAACAAAGCCGGATTGTGCGGCTTCCGCTGAATCGTGTAGGAGCCCTTAACAAAATTGGAAAAGAGCTTTCCAAACTTGAACAGGAGTATGAAAGAGTGCCTTCAGCAGCTGAGCTGGCTGAAAGTCTTGAGATGACCGTATCCGAAGTTGCAGATACTCTTAAAATTTCCGGGCGCCATCTCTCGGTTGATGCACCTTTTGCACAGGGAGAAGACAACCGGCTTCTGGATGTTCTTGAAAATGAAGAAATACCTGATCCCGATTTCGACCTGATGGGAGAGTCGCTTAAGGTTGAGATTGAGCGTGCACTTTCAAAACTTACTAAAAGGGAAGCTGAAGTTATCAGGCTCTATTTTGGAATTGGCAGAGAGCATTCGCTTACACTTGAAGAGATCGGTGAACGTTTTGACCTAACGCGTGAAAGAGTTCGGCAAATTAAAGAGAAAGCACTTCGTAAATTACGACACCATAACAAAAGTGCTGCCCTGAGAGCCTACCTGGGTTAATTTATTTCTTAAGATTTGGTTTGCTCTGATATTCATGCCCGCATGATGATGCGATTGGTCTAATCCGTCAGATTCATTAGATTGTCTGCATGTGTCGTTATCTGTTGCTCATACCTGTAATATCTTTTCTCTTGCTCTTTTCTCCCTCGAAAAGCAATGGACAGATAATGCCCTTCAGAACCTATTCTATCGAACAAGGCCTCAGTGAATCTGTTGCTCATGATTTGCTGCAAGACCGCCACGGGTTTATCTGGATAGCAACCGGTTACGGCTTAAACAAATTTGACGGATATGACTTCACAACATACTATGAGCGGGACGGGCTCAGCAGTAACCAGGTAAATACCTTGTTTGAGGATCAGGATGGAACTCTGTGGATTGGCACCACGGAAGGTGTGAGTATAATGCAGAACGATACAATATTTACCCCGGATGTACTCGAAAACCTGGACCCTTACTCTATAACTGATTTTTTTGAAGACAGCAGGGGTGAGAAGTGGATTGCAACCGACGGATCCGGAGTTTGGGTGCTCACAGACGACAATGAACTGATCCAATACACAAAAACAAATGGCCTTTCAAATAATCACGTCAGGCGCATTATCGAAACAGAGGATGGCACACTTTGGTTTGCAACAAGAAATGGTGTTACAACACTGAGAGAGGGAAACTTTGACAGGTTCAGATTCCGGGATCAAATGCCGGCAGAAAGAATCCGGACTATGGATATTTCAGATAACGGGAATATCTGGTTTGGCACAAGGGAAGGCCTGGCAATTTACAACGGGTCATCACTGAAAGTCTACAACCACGAACATGGCTTATGGAGTAACCGCATACAGTCAATCCGGCTTACTTCTGATACAACCGCATGGATTGGAACAGAAGAGGGCGCTGCTTTTTTTGATGGCTCGAAGTTTGAAATGTATGCCCTGCAACAGGGCGCTCCCGGAACAGTTGTATATTCAGTTTTACGAGACAGGGAAGATAATATTTGGTTCGGGACACTTGGCAGCGGAATAAAAATGTATCTCGGTGAAGCATTCAAAAATTATACTGTTGAAAATGGCCTTTCGAACAATATTGTGACGGGTTTTGCAGAAGATGCAGAAAAGAATATTTGGATGGCAACTTATGGCGGGGGCATAATTAAAAATGAAAAAGATAAGTTTACTGCCTTCAACAGCGCGGACGGACTGAGGGATGAAAAAGTTTATACTCTCTTTTTTGATGCTGACAGCAGTTTGTGGATCGGTACCAGGAATGGAATAAACCTGATGAGAAATGAAAAAATTATCTCTATACCGGATACAGTTGAAAATATCCGTATGGCCAGGGATTTTTACCAGGATCCTGAAACCGGTGAAATCTGGATTGCTACCTATAATGACGGGATTTTTATTTATGATGGAAATTCCTTAAAAAATCTGACGGAAGATGACGGACTGGCAAGCAACACAGTTATGAAAATTGTCAGAACTGAAGATGGTAACTTCTGGTTTGCTACCTATGGCGGTGTAAGCATGTATGACGGAGTAAATTTCAGAAATTATACGGTTTTGGATGGCCTGCCAAATAATGGCGTTATTCAAATTATGAGCGATCATGAAGGAGAATTGTGGTTTTCAACATTCAATGGGATCGCTAAATTTAACGATGGAAATATCATTTCACTTTCCAGGTACAACTCCGAAAGTCAAACCATTGCCTATTTTATATTCCAGGATCATGATGAGAACTACTGGGTGGGAACAAACAAGGGATTGTACAATTTGAATCCGGAGAAATACCTGGCTTCGGAGTCGCTTGGTGAAGCTCTGACGTCTGTGAATATGTATACAAAGGATCAGGGTCTTGTTTCGAATGAGATGAACGCAGGAGGGAGTTTGATCGCTTCTGACGGAACTGTTTGGCTGGGAACGGTCGAAGGAGCCACTCATTTTTACCCGGATAAAGTAAAATTTCAGAACCATCCGCCGGTAATTCATTTAGACCAGGTAATTGCGGGCGGCAAACCGGCGCAAAAAAATCAATCGACATACGATTACAACAGGAATTTTGTTGAATTTAATTTTACAGGATTGAGTTATGACGGACCCAACCAGGTCTCTTACGAGTACAGGCTTAGAGGATTGAGCAATGAATGGCAAATTGCCGGCGGGCGAAATGTCCGTTTTGCATCACTTCCGCCGGGGGGCTATAGATTTGAGGTTCGGGCCTACAATCACTTTGGCATACCAAGTGAACAGGCGGCATCCTATTCGTTTCAGATTCTGCCTCCCTTCTGGATGAGCTGGTGGTTCATCCTTTTTATACTGCTGCTTGTTACAGGCATCATCGTAATGATCTACCAATTTTGGAAAACCAGGAAATTGGTTGAAATTGAGCGCATGCGTGTGCAAATTGCAAGTGACTTACATGATGATGTTGGATCTTCGTTAACTGAATTGGCTCTTCAGACCGATTTTTTACAGACCGGTAAGGTTTCTGACAGTATAAAGAAGACGCTACAGCAGATTGGCGATCACAGCCGGAAAATTGTATCAAGCCTGGATGATATTGTTTGGTCGATTGATGCAAGGAATGATACCATTGGTGATTTAACGGATCGCATGCAGGATTATGCCAATAATGTTCTTGGAAGAAAAGGAATCGAAGTTCACTATAATTTTGAGGAGCTCAAAATGGATAAAAAACTTCCCGTACATGTAAAAGAAAATATTTATCTCATTTTTAAAGAAGCTGTGAACAATATATCCAAACACTCAAACGCTGATAAAGCAAAAGTTGAGCTTACATTAAAAAATGATGAACTGAAACTTTGTGTAGACGATAACGGAAGCGAGATTTCAGATCATCGAAAATCGGGCCAGGGACTTCGTAATATGAAACTGAGAGCTGAAAGAATCGGGGCAACCACCCGGTTCAAAAACAGTGACGGTTTCAGTGTAATTGTAACAGGAACACTTTAACACTCAGAACTATGACAAAAATCGGAATCGTGGAAGACAATAAGAAAATCAGAGATCTGATTCAGCGATATCTTGATATGCAGGAGAATATGGAATGTCCTGTTGCTGTTGATTCAGTTGAGGAAATGCTCGAATACCTGAAAGAGTATGATGTTCCGGATGTAATGCTGATGGATATTCAGCTTCCGGGCATGTCGGGCATTGAGGGAATTAGCCTGATAAAAAAGGATTATCCCGAAACAGAAATCATTATGCTCACGATCTATCATGATTCTCACAAAATCTTTGATTCGCTTTGTGCAGGAGCATCCGGTTATCTGCTCAAGCACACATCTCTTCCTGAAATAAAAGAGTCGATAGAGACACTGATGGAGGGAGGTGCACCAATGTCTCCTCAAATTGCCAGGAAAGTTATCACCCATTTTAGTGAGACAAATGCACCTAAAGAAAAAAAGGAAAGTATGCTCACCGACAGGGAACAGGATATTGTTAACGGCCTGGTTGACGGACTCAGTTACAAGTTAATAGCAGACCGGTTTGATATCTCCATTGATACTGTAAGGGCACATATACGGAATATTTACAAGAAGCTGCACGTTAACTCAAAAGCAGAGGTGATTGCAAAGTCGCTGCGGGGTGAAATTTAAATGATCAGCATCACATGAATATGTGATGTTTTAGTAGTATGAATGAAATTATTTTACAAGTGAAAACTATTTAGTATCCATAAAAGCAGTGAGGAAAATTATGAAACGGCAAGTATTTAAAAAATTAGCATTGTTCGTGGTCGCCGCCTTTTTTACCACAGGTTGCTACACGCAGCTTCAAACCGTTCATGAACACAGGATAACAAGTGTTGATAAAAGCGAACCTTCGGTTTATACAGGGCAATCGCAATCAGTTGAAAGACCGGTGCAAAGCATTTCAGATGAACGGGTTGTGGAGGTAGCAGATGAAGAGAGTTACCTTGAAGGTTATGAAGACGGTGTAGAAGATGGATACGAAGATGGATGGGTAGATGCGGAGTCATATTACTTTAAAGACTATGAAACCGCCCAGTACTATAGAGAAAATCAGGCAGTTTTAGGTCATCAGGCATCAGGAATTACTTATGTAGACAACTATTATGGTTATGGTTATCCGTCTCATGCATTCACTGGTTTTTACAGCCCGTTCTATCATCATTCAGCTTATGGTTACCCGGTGGCCTATAATCATTACTATCCCTATTCCGGGTTTCATCTGAGTTTTCACTTCGGTCACAGCTATCACAGATACCCTTATTACACAGGGTTTCATTATCCATATGGGTCGTTTTTTGGATTTGGTTTCTACAGGCCCTTTTTTCATGGTGGATTTGTACATCACGGCGGCTTTGTTCACAGCAGATCAGGAGTTAACAGAACCCGAACGGTTCGATCTTCCGGATTATCATCCCGTGGAACATCCCGTGATCGCAGAATCAGAGACAATGCAAGAAGTACAAATGTACAGGGCAAGCGCACCACTGTAGTAAACAGCAGGACACGCTCTGCAATCAGGCGTGATGTGCGGCGTACAGGCAGAACAGGCTTAACCGACAGAAGGTCCCGCATCTCAAGCAACGGACGATCCGCGACACTCAGAACACGTTCCGCAATCAGATCTTCAGGTTCAAGGTCAAGTATCAGGTCAAAAGCACCTGTCAATTCAAGAATCAGAAGTGCTGTTCGAAGCAGTTCCCGAAAAACAGGGATCAGATCAACAAAAAGCAGGTCAACCAGCCGAAGTTCTGTACGGAAATCTTCCAGGTCTTCATCCGGAAGAGGTACTGTTAAAAGTTCTTCAAGATCCTCATCAAGCCGTGGCAAAGTGAGCCGGTCATCCCGGTCTTCCTCCAGCCGTGGTAACGTAAGCCGGTCGTCAAGATCCTCTTCGAGCCGGGGAACTGTGAAGCGATCGGGTTCATCAAAATCTTCAAGCAAAGGATCCAAACGAAGCAGAAGTTCATCAAAAAGAGACAGGTAGGCACGGTCTCTCACTGAGAATTCCGCGGAGGTAAGATGAATTTTAAAAAACGCTCCTCTGCGGAACCTGCTTGGAAAGTGGAATTTTATCAAAAAACGTTAAATAGCATTCCTGAGTTACCTAACAAGAATTAAAGGCGAAACGTATGTCAATCAGAAAAAACCTTATCACTGTTGTTCTTTTTCTTGCCGCTGCGCTGCCTCTGACAGCTCAAAATGACAATAATCCATTGCTGTTCAGCAACCAGGCGATTTTACTTGGTGATCAGAGAGGTGCTTACGACCCGGTAACCATGATTTTACCCGGCATGGCCATCAATTCCGGATTTGGCTCATTCCTGGATAACCCTGCATCCGTTGCCATGTTTGATGACAGTTTTCTGGAAGCAGGATTTGCTTTTAGAAGGGTAGATGAAGACAGCCGGTTTCTTGGGAATACACAGAATCTTTCAGATACTCAGACAACTCTATCCAATATCGGGTTTATCTACAAACTTCCAACCGAACAGGGCAGTTTTGTTATTGGAGGCGGGTTTAATCAGCAGTCATTTTTTAACCGTGCACTTTCTGTCAGCGGCAGAAATACGAACAGTACAATAACAGATCAGTTTAAGATACCGGGAAATACGTTTGAGGATATCGCTTTTAATACATTTGCAATTGATTACGGAGATGTTGAACAGACATTTCTTGAATCGATATTCAGAATTGGCTTTGAAACATTTCCCGGTATTCGTCAGGAGGCTGAGATAACCAATAGCGGATATACAGGAGAATTTTCCGGCTTCATCGGTACCGAGTTTCAGAAAAACTTGTTTATCGGGCTAAGTCTTGGTGCCACATCGGGGACATTTAAATTTGACAGAACATTTCTTGAAATAGATAATTTAAATGATTTTGATGGTGATTTTATTGATACAGATGATGATGGCGAAGGGGATACCGATGTGGACTCAATTTTACTTTCGGATAAAGTAAGAACAGATATGACAGGATTCAGGGCACGGGTGGGTGCAATTTATAAAATGATGCCCTGGTTAAATATCGGAGGCAGCTACACATTTCCCACGCGATTAAATATTGATGAAGAGTTTGATGCCAGAATACTGACAACTATGGACAACGGGGTGGAATTTGAAGATGATCTCTTTGGTGAGTTCTCATACAGTGTATCTTTTCCGGCAAGGGTGGGACTTGGTTTTACTGTTGATGATCTATCCGGATTTACTTTTTCGTTCTCTTCAGAATATGTTCAGTTCAGCAATACCAGGATTAATTTCAGTGACGACGAACTATTTGAAGATGAACAAATTGAAAACAGGTTTATATCTGACACTTTTGACGATGTTTGGAGTTTCCGCGCCGGCGCTGCATATGATGTAAATCCAATGTTTACTCTCAGGGCTGGTTATGGTTATCAGCCTTCCAGGTTTAAAAGAGGAAGGGATGACAGGGATCTTTTTTCTGCAGGATTCGGCGCTCGTTTAACAGAGCAAGTTGAATTTGACCTCGGTGCTCAACTGATAAATTTTGATGAAACCTCTACTGTTTATGATTTCGAAGATCAAAATTTCAATATCAGTTCTGAAGTTGCTGACCGCAGTGTAGACCGGCTGCAGGTGCTGGCTACATTGAGATTGAAATTGTAGATAAAAGAGTTACCTGAAAAGAGAGTTGAAATTAGTTATATGATAAAAATGTGATTCTTTAGGACGATATAAATTCTTTATTTCCGGATTCCGGTTATAATTTTAACAAATTGTCAAAAAGTATTCACATGACCAATCCGCTATATTTTTTTTCAGATCTGCTTAAAAGACCACTGTATGAGGTAGTGTGGGTTTTCTATATGATGTTGATTAATATGGCAGCGGCAATTTTTTGGGAGGAGTTCCTTGCAAAGATTATCGTTGTAACATTTCTGCTTTCATCTATGCTGATGATGGGCCTCTATTCCAAATTTGGGTTTACCAAAATTCTTGGCCTGGGGCACATTTTTTGGCTGCCACTCATCGTATACATGTTCGCCGTTTTAGGAGAAACCGCGGGATTATTTTATCAATATCTCGTAGTGCTGGCAATTACAATTTTAATCTCTCTTGCAATTGATACTTTCGATGTCTGGAGTTATTTCAGAGAGAAAAGAGCAAATGAATCAGTAGAATGATCAATTGTAGATCATATATAGCTTACTGAGAGAGGTAGCTCATGCCTGAGCCCGGTTGAATATCTTATCTGTAAACCGGGCTGCTTAAATGGCTATTTTGCAATAAAAGCTGTTCTATTAAATGCAGAAAAATGAGCGGAAAATCGATTTTTCATATTATTAAAGATTTTATGACTCATCCTCGTCTTCATCACCCTCTTTTTCAGTAGTTTTTTTTGGGTTAATGCTTAGTACAGCATTATTAACATGACGCACCACATTTGCTGTTGTGCTTCCCATCATCAGGTAATTAATCCCGGTTCTGCCAACTGTAGACATAACGATGAGATTATAATCATTTTTACTTATATGATTCAAAAGTTCTTCGTGGGGCGAGTCAGGAGATACTATAACTTCAGATGTAACCTGGTCCGAAATTTGATGAAAATATTCCTTTTCGATAATTTTCATTCTCTCCTTACGGATCTGTTTTAAGGAGGTATCTTTCTCATCAGCCTCAAATTGTTCAAAGCTCAGTACGTGGACAAGGTGAATATGCCCTCCCGTTTTTTTGGCAATCTCTACAGCATAGGGAAATGCAATAGTTGCATTGTCTGAGAAATCTGTAGTGACCAGTATTTTTTCAAAATTATCCACTTTAGATTCATTTTCTACAACCATAACCGGGATGGATGAGAGGCGGAGTACTTTTTCAGCAACAGAGCCGAGGAAAAACCTGGAAAACCCTGTACGTCCATGCGTACTCATAATTACATAATCAAAATCCATCTCTTCGGAAATATCGATAATACATTGTGACGGGCTGCCGATACCCACAATCGACTCTCCAAGTTTTGATTCATCAATATACTTCCCGGCCGCTTCTTTAAGCCGTTCTTTTATATTTGCTTCAATTTCATCAAAATCCTTATGAACCGGGGTATTTAAGCCAAAAGCGTAAGGTTCATCCAGTTCAGAAATCGGTATGTGAGCATGGAATGGTGATATACTCACGTCATCATATACGGATGAAAATTTATCCGCTACTTGAAGAGCTTTAAAACTGAGATCGGAAAAATCCAGAGGGACTAAAATTTTCATATGTGTAGAAATGTAGTTAAAGATTATATAGACTAAACAACAGGTATCTCTTTAAAATATACAAAACAATTTAAAACTGTACTCATGGTTAAATTTTTGAAATTTGCAGAGATTTCGCCGGTGTCAGTGGAATAGGAAGTATACTATTTATAAGAGTGACTCTTTATACCACAGATATTTTTAAATGCTGCGATCGAAGGGTGCCTATATTTCAATCAATGCGGATATCTGCATAGCTTGTTGGTAGATTTTGTCCATGTCATTTCCAAGAAGTGTCAGATGCCCCATTTTTCTGCCTTCACGGGAGTGCAATTTTCCGTATAAGTGAAGGTGGGCATCCTCTGTAGAAAAGGTGTCGTGTATATTTTCTGTAACAGAGGGGCGATTTTGAGTTCCAAGCAAGTTTACCATTACGGCACAGGGTTTTCGTAATTCTGTACTGCCGAGAGACAAACCAAGTACGGCGCGAATATGATTTTCGAATTGAGATGTTGTGCAGGCTTCAATAGTATAGTGTCCTGAATTGTGAGGTCGTGGGGCAGATTCATTCAGGATAAGTTCTCCGTTCTTTTTAAGGAAAAACTCAAAAGCGAAGATTCCTTTGCCGTCAATAGCTTCCGTTGCTTTTACGGCCAGAGCTTTGGCCCGGTTTTGAACGGCAGTGGCAACAGGAGCGGGGGCCTTAACCGCAACACAGATATGATTTTCCTGAACGGTTTCAACACAGGGATAGACGGCAAGCCCGGTTTCGTTTCGCGCAACCTGGACGGCAAGCTCATGGGTAAAATCCACAAATGCTTCTGCAATAATGTCGTGCCCCTTGTTTCCGCCAAGTTTGCTAAATGCTTTTTCAGCATCCGCTAAATTTTTGACGCTCATGTTCCCGTAACCATCATATCCGCCTTTGGAAGATTTAAGGAGAAAAGGCCAGCCATGCTCTGAGCCAAAAGTATTTAAATCGGTGGTGTTACGAATCAGAGTATAGGGAGTTACCGGTATACCGGCTTTTTCAAAGGTCTGCTTTTCAATCAATTTATTTTCAATAAGCCTGAAGCTATCAGGTGATGGAAAAATTTTTGTTCCGCTCTTCTCCTGAACTGCTGCCAGGATCTCAGAGTCAATAAATTCATTTTCAAGCGTGATTATATCACAGCCTGCTGCAAATTGAGCCATTGATTCAATATCTTTAAAAGAGCCTGATGAGGAATAAGGTGTCATAAACTGAACAGGTTCATTTTCGGAACGATCTGAGTAGGCTGCAACCTGTATGCCAAATCGAAAGGCTTGCAGTGACGACATTCGGGCAAGCTGACCTGCTCCCAGGAATCCAATTTTAAAATTTGCAGGGATAGATATTTTCATGATAAAAACAGTAGTGATGGAGTTTTGCGGTTATGCATTATTGAAAGTAAGAATAAGATTGAATGAACCGAAGCAAAAAACTGCGATTTAACGAAAAAAGCATTTCAAAAAGTCAGCTGATCCGGACAGTATGCAAACGTACAGAGCCTTACAATTTAACTGCAGTGTGGTGATACATATTGTTTCTTTCGGGGTCCATGAGTCCGGCAGAATTGAAGGGAGATATCCAGCTGCGAATTTTTGATACCAACTCATTTATATCAAATTCTGATTTACCGGCTGAAAAAAAGTTGATTTCTCGCGCTGTTTTTTCAGCGAGTTTTTGCAATTCAAAATCGCCGGCGCAGAGAAAGGTTTCTGGTGTTCTCCCTTTTAGCCTGCTGCTTTCATATTTGATGGTTGCTATGAAATAAAGCATGACGGCCGCTTTAAAAAGTTTAAAATTCCCTGCTGACTGATAGCATATGGAAATGAGTGTGTCAAGGAATGAAAGTTCAAGAAAGAAATCCTCCTCCATCTTTTTGAGGTACTTTTTCTTCTCCGTTTCATCCTGCACGTTTATGCACACGTTCAGTACTTTTTCGATACCTGAAAGCGTGTGTGCAATTCCTGTGCTGTGGAGAGGGTCTGCAAAGCCGGCAGTATGATTGAGCGCGATCCATCCATCTCCATAAATTTTATTCAGTTTTCTTTGAAGGCGCGAGGTTTTATAAAACTTGCCGGGCTGACCGGCAATTATAGCGTTTGAAAATATCTCAAAGAGCGAAGGATATTTTTGAATTACGGAATCCCAGGTTTTTTTTGCAGGATCATACCGGGGAAATTCATCCTTATTGCAGTCAAAAACCAATCCGGCACTTAACAGGTTATTATTAAACCGAAGCATCCATATCCATCCTTCCTCTGTGATGTGATGCAGTGCAGAATCGTCAGGATTATACGGATAATCATCAGTGATAAAATTTCTCTCTTCAAGGTATTGATTCCATAGCCCGGCATTTTCAAAGTGAGTATAGATTGCTCTTGAGTTTGTACTGAATCCGGATGCCGAGGATTTTGTACCGAAAAATGTTTCAGAAAAAAGGGGTGAACCTGTGGCATCAATAATCCACTTGCATTTTAATTGCATCTGAACAGCATCTCTGGCAGCAGAAATTGTCCACAGATTTTTATTTTTGATTCGTTTTACACTCTTAACAGTGGTATTATCAAAATAGTCCAGTTCTGTCTTTTCAGCTTGGCGGACTAAAAAATGATCTACATCACTTCGAAGCCAGTTTGTGTCGGAATTCCGGTTGTTTACACTTGCGGCAACAAGAAGCTCATTGCTGTGAAACCGGTCACTTTCAAACTCTTTTCCGGACTGGTGAGGATAGTAACTGAACCCGCGTTTAAGTCCGCATATGACCTCCGGGTAATTTTTTTGCCATTCGCCGTACCTGGATAACTTTTTTAGAAATGGCAGATTATATCTATCTGCGAGACCTCTCAGTATCATGTCTGCGATCGGAGTAGAGGATTCTCCAATAGCAAACCGGGGATGCTCATTTTTTTCCAGAAGGCAGACACGATACCCTGAATTAGCGAGGGCCATTGCTGTAATGGATCCTGCAAATCCGCTTCCAGCGATTAAATAATCATAAAAATCCGTTTGATTTTCCCGCATCTGTTTTATCATTAAAACTTCAATTCCTGCAAAATTGTAAAATTCCTGTCAAGCAGAGCATGTGCAAACAACTTCAGGAAGAACTTTTTGAGATAGATTCATTTTTTGGAGACGATCTTTTCTCTTTAAAAAACATTTGTCACAATTAGAGAACATTTCCAGGTCCCACAGATCACAAAAAACCCTTCCTCTGTCCTGTTTCATTGATTCATTAACAACTGATTCAAGTGACGACAACTTTGGCGGAACATAATCACCGGTTTCGCGGAGTTTTTGCATGATACCGTTCCCGTCACGCGTTGGAATTACAGAACAGGCGGAAACCCCCGTATCGAAAGCAAAGTCGATGGATCTTAAGCACCACTCTATATTTTCATTTACATCAGTAAGGTATGGCGGATTCAGCAGAATAAAAGCCCTGACAGAAATACCTTTAGTAATCAGAAAGTTCACAGCTCTCCGGAAATCTTTAACAGTTATCTGTTTATTCAGTTTAGGTAAAACTTCCGGATGAATGGTTTCGAGGCCCATGGCAACTTCCAGTGATCCGTTTAGCAAATTCTGAAATTCAGAAATGAACGGACCGATCAGTTTTGGATGGTTTTCGATTATCACATGATCGTAATCTCTGATTAGTTCCGCAATCTCTTCATAATCGGCACGGGGAATTGCTTTTCCATCGAAAAAATTACCGCTGTTATAGAGTTTTATAACTTCAGCGTCCGGCAGCTTTTCTGCTGCATAGCGAATCTGGGCCGGTACTGCACCTGCAGGAGTTGAACGGTTAAGTGTATGTTTCCACAAATCACACATCACACATTTAAAGGGGCACTCCCTGTTTGTCAAAAAAATGGTATTCACAGATTTTAGATTACCATCTTCCTGAAGCTCTTTTTCGTTCAAAAAGAAGTTGGGTCGCATCGGATCTGTGGTCCCTTTTTCGGGTCGCAGTTCCACAACTTGTTTATTCGTAACAGGTACATTCAGCATATTTATCTAACCATGATCAGTAGAACGATATCTCATTGAGCCTTTGTCATGTTATTAATATCGACGCGGGTTTTTATGAATAGAGAGACATAAAATAATTTCTGTACGCCATTTCATTTTCAGGGAATATCTTTTTGAAGTCATCCATATCAACAATTCCATGCTGCATGCGCCTTTTTGGAAAAACGGGCATGTCGAATCCTGTTACAGCCTTTATACCTCGCTGAACAATATCTCCTTTCAGAGCATATAGCTCCTCATGTTTCCAATTAGTGAGTTGAATAAATGGAATCCCTTCCGATACTTCGATCACATTTGGCAGGGTATACGGACTAAACCCGGTAAAACCGTATTTGTCTGAGGTTGCGTAAACCCGAACATGACCGCGGCTCTGCCCGCCTGAATAAGTAAGTGAATGTTTAATTTTGTCAACACCCCATCCCTCATGGTAGAGCAGCGGATTGCCCAGCACACTCCGGATAGTGAGTTCAGGGTTATCTTCGATCGGATAGGATTTCATGTTTTCATCCCCGCCGTCGCCATCAGCGAGGAATTTCCAGTCGGGGTACCTTTCCCTGATCTTTTTA
Organism: uncultured Balneolaceae bacterium; assembly: GCA_964449075.1. Classification (GTDB taxonomy): domain Bacteria; phylum Bacteroidota; class Rhodothermia; order Balneolales; family Balneolaceae; genus CAYVBJ01. The sequence continues at coordinate 13,152 of CAYVBJ010000017.1, read as the reverse complement.
CAGAGAGCCAGTGCCATTGTTGCTGCCTCAACATCTCTCTGTTTGTAATCTTCTATAACCTCTATAGTCTTTTTGTAATTTAAATCAGAGAAATCAGCTTCTAAAATTTCAAGGAACATTCCAAGACCAAGCTGGTCAAGAAAGTTGTATGCCTGCTTTGCATCAGGTCCGTTATTTACAGAGAGTGTAAATGCTTTTAATCTGGCCGGTGATTCACCTCTTTTTAATAAGAGATCATAAAGTGTCAGGAAAACGGAGCCGCTGTCAATACCCCCGGAGAAAAGAACACCAATTGGTTCATCATTGGGGATCATATCCAGCCATTTAGAGCACTCATTTGCCATGGCCGAAATGTATGCTTCTCCGATTTCATTCAGGTCAGAATTCATTGATTCCCTTTGTGGTGTAAAGTATCGTTTGTGATCGGGGTTGGGATCAGGACAGCCGATCACATCAAGCCTTGTAACATAGTGGGCGGGTACCATACGTGTGTAATCCGGGCGGAATTGATGATGAAGGTCTGACTCTTTCAAATAGCTGTAAATATCATCAATCCTGTCAGCAACAATCAGAAGCGGTCCTGCTACCTGTTTTGCCATGAAGTATCTCATCGGGCGGCCGATGGATCGTGCCATATAAACCTGCTGATCTTTTTTGGTAACAATTGCATAATTACCATCAATTTTGCGAATATCTTCAGGATTTCCGGTTGAAATTATTTTTTCCGCCTCAGCCTGAGACATATTAAAAATCTGGTTTTTTTCAGGATCTGTCAGATTGACAAAATCATCAAGTTTCTGTACAACTTTGGGCATCGGTTTATTGATTATAAATTTAGAAATTTATCCGTTTTCGAATGTTAATATATGGATAAACACAATTTTATATTCCTGCTGTTCCCCGGTTAAAAATGAAATCGCATTTTATACAGATTCTCACCTCTCATACAAATTCCATATCTTAAATCTGAATATAAAAAGATTATACAAAATGGATATTGAAGAAAAGTTAAAGCAGGTTAAGCAGCGATATGATGAAATAAATCAGGCGATGGCTGACCCTGCTATCTATGATCGTCCGAAGGAGTATACAGAATTGACAAAGGAGCATACTGCCCTGAAGGAACTGGTTGATGATTTTGATCGCTGGAGTGAAATTAAGAAGAATTTAAAGGGGAACAACGAACTGATTGAACTGAATGAAGATCCGGAGATTACGGATATGGCCAGGGAGGAGAATGCAGAGCTTAAATCTGAGCTTGAAAGACTTGAAGAGCAGATCAAGTTCAAGCTGATTCCGAAAGATCCTGATGATTCGAAAAACTGTATCGTTGAGGTTCGCGGGGGAACCGGGGGTGATGAAGCAGCACTGTTTGCAGGGGATCTTTTTGAAATGTATCGCCGTTATGCAGATAAATCAGGATGGAAAATGGATATATTAAATGTGCAGGAAGGGGATATGGGCGGATTCAAAGAGATTGTATTCGAACTTTCAGGTGATGAGGTATACGGAAAGATGAAGTATGAGAGCGGTGTACACCGTGTTCAGCGTGTGCCTGAGACAGAATCACAGGGGAGAGTGCACACCTCGGCCGCCACGGTTGCTGTTTTGCCGGAGGTAAATGATGATGTTGATATTAAAATTGATATGGGTGATGTTCGGGTAGATACATTTCGTTCAAGCGGTGCAGGCGGGCAGCATGTAAACAAGACCGACTCGGCCATACGGCTTACACATGAACCCAGCGGTGTAGTTGTTGAATGTCAGCAGGAACGATCGCAGCATCAAAACAAGGAGAAAGCCCTGATGATGCTCAAGACAAAATTGTATGATATGGAAATGGAGAAAATACGGGCTGAACGTGCGGCCGACAGAAAAAGCCAGGTTTCGACAGGCGACCGCAGCGCAAAGATTCGCACCTATAATTTTCCGCAGGGCCGCATCACTGATCACCGGATAAATTTGACTCTTTACAATCTGGATGAAGTTCTGAAGGGTGAAATTGATGATGTAATCAAGGCGCTACGCGTTGAAGAAAATCTCGAAAAATTGAATGCGGTAATGCAATAAAAATTAATAATTCATAAAATTGAAATTTAGAATTAACTTATTAAATAAAAAGTGTAATTATTAAAAAAACAGAAACGTGAGCTTTCCAACCCCTTTTTATCGGTGGCGACCTCATCCCTGGCATGGCCTTGAAGCAGGAGATCATCCGCCCGAAATTGTAAACGCCTTTATTGAAATTACCCCATTTGATATGATCAAATATGAAGTGGATAAGAAAACCGGGTATATGCGGGTTGACCGTCCTCAGCGCAGCTCCTCGCTGCCGCCATCATTGTACGGCTTTATCCCCAGAACATATTGCGGTGAGAGGGTCGGAAATCTTGCCGTTGGAACCGAAGTTGGTGACGGTGATCCTCTTGATATCTGCGTACTCAGTGAGCGACCCATAGACCGAACGGAAGTAATACTTAGTGCCAGGGTTGTGGGAGGTATTCATATGATTGACAGGGGTGAAGCGGATGATAAAATTGTATCTGTTTTAGACAACGACAGTTTTTATAGCAATATACAGGAGATATCTGATCTGCCTGATGTACTGATTGAACGTTTGCGTCATTATTTTGCAACCTATAAACTGATTCCTGGACAGCAGGCTGATGTAGAGGTAGATCGTGTATATGACAGAGACCAGGCCTTAAAAGTTATTGAAGCATCAATGCAGGACTATGAAGAGATGCACGGTTCTTAAACACCGGTTTAAAGCTGAATATAAATTATTAGTTACTATTATTCTTTTAAGAATATCTAAATAAAAATTATAAGTAAAGTGGCTTAACTATCTTGCATTGAGTAAGTTAGTTTTAATAAAGTATAATTAATTTAGACAGAGAAGGGGGATGAACAGATTATGAAAGGATCACTCACACTTGGAAAGTTTGCCGGAATAAAAGTACGGATTCACTGGAGTTTCTGGCTTATTATTGTCTGGATTATTTTTCTGGATATCTCAAGAGGGAACGACATCACCGGCATGATGTGGAACATTCTTTTTATTTTTAGCCTTTTCTTTTGTGTGGTTCTTCATGAATTCGGGCATGCACTTACTGCCCGGAAATTTAATATCGGAACTCGGCAGATAACGCTTCTGCCAATAGGCGGTGTTGCGAGCCTCGAAGAGATGCCTGAAAATCCATGGGAAGAGTTTTTAGTTGCCATTGCGGGACCGCTGGTAAATGTTGGTATAGCTATCATATTGTATTTATTCATACCCGTGGAGTCATTTTTAGAGCAGGACCCGGAGGCTCTGCAAGAGTCTTTAAGCATGGTTAACTCCGGTAACTTTCTCTTCTTTCTGCTCTCTGCGAACATATTGTTAGTTGCTTTCAATTTAATTCCCGCTTTTCCAATGGATGGTGGCCGTGTACTGAGGGCTCTTCTTTCAACAAAACTTGACCGTGTAAAAGCAACCCAGGCGGCTTCACTTTTGGGGCAGATGCTTGCTTTCTTTTTCTTTATCATTGGTCTTTTATACAATCCTATTCTCATTTTGATTGCAATTTTTGTCTGGTTCGGAGCGCAGGGTGAGAATGTAATGATTCAGCAAATGTCGCTGCTGAAAGATCACGAAGTAAGGGAGGCGATGATGACCGATTTTACAGAGTTAAATCCGGATAGTACGGTTGATGATGTGGTTGATCTCATCATTGCCGGAACCGAGCGCGATTTTGTTGTAACTGAAAACGGAAAAGTGAGAGGTATCGTAAAACATTCAGACATAAATGATGTGCTGCGAAACAGAGGCAAGAATGTTTCCGTCAGGGAATTTATGAAAACAGATTTTACAGAGTTGAAGGCAAGCGAAAAACTGACAGATATTTATCGCAAAATAAGAGTCAGTCAAAATGATTTTTTTCCAGTTGTGGAAAATGGCGAAATCAAAGGTGTTATCGACATGAATAACATCAATGAATTTATGATGTTTCGGTCTTCAGCAGATTATTGATATTCACTCTGCGGGAATCATTAATAAAGGAGAACGGCCGTAATGAGCAATTTCTCTCGCTGAGCTTTTGGAGGTCAGCCATTCAATAAATTTTTTCTTATAACGGGGCATTACAATAATTTGACCCTGTGTATTCACCAGGTATGACGTCATTCCGCTGAAAAAGTCTTCTCCTTTTCTAACCTCAAGAATACTTTTTTCTGACACTTCATTTTTCAACCGTGATTCAAATTCAGCAGTGCTCTTTTCATGATCATTTGTATCAATATGAATGGCGTGAAATTCTGAGCCAAGTGCTGAAGCCAGGTTTTGAACCCATTTTATAATTTTCAGATCATGTTTTCTTAAATCTGTGGCAAAAATAAATGAGTTAACGGGTCTGTAGTCTGTATTAGCCGGAATCCCCAGTACAGGTACCGGGGAATTCAAAAGCATGGAATTGGTTATACTTCCGTAAATTAAATTTTTCAGGCTGTACTCACCGCCTGTACCCATTATTACAAGCCCGGGCATTTTTTTATTGATCTGGTGTAAAATGGTAGAAATTATTTTACCGGTTTCTATTCTTACTTCAATGTCGATATGACTAAACTTTTCTACTGATTTAAGTCCATTTTTTACTGATTCGAGTTCTTCCAACGCTATGGTTTTCCGGCTCTCAATGATTTCATTCAGCCTGGAAGGGAATTCGTAGGGTGGCTCAACAACATTCAACAGGCAAACCGTATCGCCTGTTTTTGCAGCAATTTCACATGCATGCCTGTAGGCGACTTCAGATCTCTGCGTGAAATCAGTGGGGACTAAAATCGTTTTAAAAAATGACATTTTCCTGATAGCAAGTTTCTGTATAGATAATCAATATAAATATATATGTAAACCGTATTTTATTCCCGGAATAAAATCTTCCTCTTCATTTTCTTTCAAAGAAGTGAATTTTCTTATATAATCATTTATTAAAGAAGAATCACCTGGCTGATCATTATCAAATTATTATTATAGAATGTGTGGAAGATACGTTTTAAAAGCAAATGTGAATGAGTTAAGTGAAGCCTATTTGGCGGAACCGGAAGAAGGATTATTTTTCGAGCCAATTTATAATGTAGCTCCAACAACTGAGATGCCTGTAATATTCAGAAAAGGATCTGAGCGTATAATCGACAGATTCAGATGGGGACTGATTCCTTTTTGGGCTAAGGATCAAAATCCAAAATATTCAATGATTAATGCGAGACAGGAAACGATAACAGAGAAAAAATCTTACAGCAAACCATTTATTTCACAACGCTGTATTGTGCCCGCGAACGGTTTTTATGAGTGGAGGAAAGAGGAAAATGGCAAGCAGCCATATTACATCACCTTTACGGATAAAACCTTTATGAGTTTTGCGGGCATTTATGAAAGATGGCAGGGAGAAGGCGGGAAGAAGATCAATAGTTTTACAATCATAACTACGGATGCCAATAAAACGGTCAGTAACTTGCACGACCGGATGCCGGCCATTCTGCATGAAGAGGAATTTTCTTTTTGGCTGGACCCTGCGAATAACGATACCAAAGCCCTCAAAGAGATCCTTTTGCCTTATGAAGATAACGGTATAGAGTACTATCCCGTCTCAAAAAAGGTAAATTCGCCCCGAAACCAGGAAAAGGAATTGATTGAACCTGTTTAATTGAAAAGGTGATTTTCTCATCATTTTTTTCTTAAATCGTTGATGTTTACTGCAAGTGAGCTTATAAAAGCGATGGCAAAAAGGCCTGCTGTCAGTGAATCAACCAATACCCTGCTCCAGTCCATACCGGTAAAAGTATCGGCAAGGAATTTAATGTATGATGCGGGCATGTCATAATATCCCAGCTCCATTCTCACTTTCCAGTGCCAGTCGGTACAGGGGCAGTACCCCCAGCCATACCAAAATCCCAGGATAACCCAGGAACCAAGTGTTAAGAGCAGTGAAATGAGATTCAGCAGGCGCGTTTTTTTCCAGATCCATCCGAAAAGATTAAAAAGAATCAGCACTGTGTGAAAAACGAAAAAGAAAATATTTAAAAATTCATAGATCATAAAACCGTTCTATATTTGCCTGGTATCCAGATAGAATTCTTACTCTTTATTTACGAAATTTCAGGATCAGTTTAAGATAAATCCTTACTTTTGATAGTACAGGTTATTGTAAGGTGATGTATAAAACAACCAGAATCTTAAAAATTTAACGAGTGGTTATATGAAGCTTCTGCTAATAGTATTGTCTTTTTTATTTATTGACAGTGAATTTTCAAAATGGGGACAAATCGGACATTACACAACCGGTGATATTGCCGAAATGCATTTAAATGAAAAAGCCAGGATGGAAATGGTGAGAATTTTAGGGAATGAATCTCTGGCGATGGCAAGCGTGTGGATGGATGATATCCGTTCAGATGATGATTATGATTATACCAATGACTGGCACTGGGTAACCATTCCTGACGGAAAAACCTATGATGTAACTGAAAAAAATCCGAACGGGGATATTATATGGGCACTCGAAAAACTGATTGGTGAACTGAAAGCAGGCGGATTGACTGTAACGGAAGAGAGAGAAAAACTGAAGATGGTGATTCACATGATTGGTGATATCCATCAGCCTCTTCATGTTGGTACGGGAGATGACAGGGGAGGGAATGACGTTCGCGTTGAATGGATGGGAGATTCTTCCAATCTGCACCGTGTCTGGGACAGTGATATGATACGATCGAGAGAGCTGAGTTATACTGAACTGGCTAGCGAGATAAACCATCCGACCGATGAACAAGTCAGTGAGTGGCAGGCCGCAACGGTGAGAGAGTGGGCACAGGAGTCAAAATCGTATCGTCACCAGGTTTATGATATTTCAAGAAATAACCGCCTGGGCTACGAATACAGGTATAAAAATTTTGACCTGGTAGAAAAACGACTGCTTCAGGCCGGTGTGCGCATAGCAGGTGTTATCAATGAAATTTATGGGAAGTAAGAGTTTCAGAAATTCAACATGCCGGCCATTTATAAGCAGGTATTAAACGATAGCGTGTAGTCCTTGATCTTTTATCTGAATGAAACTCAGAGTGATTTAAGAACTTTTTCATGAATTTCGTAATCTGATTTTCCAAACAGCACAAACCGAACCAGTTTAACGGTTTTCAGTTTTGGGGCCGTCTCCATCACTGTTTCTAATGCTATACGAGCAGCAGATTCTGCCGGATATCCAAATGCTCCCGTAGAGATAGCCGGAAAAGCTATCGAAGTAATATTATATTCGTCTGCCTTTTTCAGGGCATTGCGATAACAATCGGCAAGCAGTTTATCTTCCGGTTTGTCACGCCCGTATACCGGGCCCAGGCAGTGGATTACATACTTGTTTGGAAGATTAGGCGCACTTGTAATTACCGCTTCGCCCGGTGAAATAGGTGCAAGTGGCTGTGTCTCTTTTTCAAGTTCAGGATCTCCTTTACTGTGAATGGCACCTGCAACCCCGCCGCCCATCTTCAGCCGGGCATTTGCTGCATTTACGATCGCATCCATATCGGGTTGATTGGCAATATCTCCCCTGGTTACTTCAATTGTGACATTTGAAAATTTCCTTTCCATGATCATTACCTCTCTTTTTTATTTCATTTCCATTTATTTGGCCAATAAACGATCAGCCACTCTCAATAATGTTCATAAATAGAACACAAAAGCACAAATTATTTCTAAACATGTCATGAAAAAAATTCAGACCAATGGGTATTAAATGGAATGATTTTTTCAAAATTCAGAAAAACGGCTTTAATGAAGCAACTGAGGCCGATTTATCAGGTAAATAGACAATAACTATGAAAGCGCTTTTTGATGTTAATGATTATTTAATAATGATTTTTTGTCAGAAAAATAGAAAATATGAATAATAATCGTGGAAGCGATTTTTTAATAAATGAAAATATAAAAGCGCTTTTTTACATGATATAGCAAATAAATGATTTCTTCATATGAAATCAGTATTAATTAATTGTTAATTAAAAAATATTGAAAGGGGTTTCATTTAAAAAGTATGTAATAATGACACTTTTAAAAAATATTTAAGAGTATTCAGAGATTGACAAAATCTTGACTTTAAAAATAGAATAGGCGTAAGTTTGTATCGAATTCAATGAACAGACAGTTCATTTAGTTAATTCAAACAATAAATCAATCAATCAACCATAAGATGAAAACATTAAAACAATCAATCGTAACAGCACTGCTCATCGCAGGATTTCAATTTGCGGGTAACGCAATAGCAAGTAACACCGGTTCTGATACACTGGCAACAGTTGAAACAGGACAAGTTGAAAAAGACCTCTTCAAAAAAATGGAAGCGGGTATTCTCTACAGTCTTAAATCAGAAAATTCAGGTGTTATAGAATCGATCCTTTACAATACAGTTGAGTTCAAGGTAAAATACCCGGAATTCAAATCAGTAGAGATTGAAAATGCCCTGATCAATAAAGTAAGAGAAGGCAACAACCATATAATCAGGTACAAAGCTTTTCTGACTCTCTCATACCTTAAGAATCAAAACGAATTTGATTCCACTGAGAAGTTGGTAAAATTCCTGGATGTTGAAAATCAGAACGAGATCTTCACTTACCTGGAAAACAAGCTGAAAGCTGATCAACTGGCTGCCCGATAGGATCTTGATATTAAACATCTACAACTAAATAGTACAGTTAAAGCACAAAAACTGTAAAACTCCATATCAATAGAGCCTTTTGTCGTTGAGAAACGACAAAGCCTATCTATCAAAAAACCATACTCGAAACCCGGTTAATGTTTCACATTCTTCAGAATGGATCATTGGCCGGGTTTTTTTTGTATGGATTTGAAAAAATTGTCAGTAAAAATTGTCAGTAAGAGATAAAAGGAATTGTGAGGGGTAAAATAGTCATAGAACCGGTAACTAAATCTGTCAAGCAGGCACAAAATTCAATTCGGTATGATATTGGTATCTCTACTAATCAAAGAGAAATCAATTGAATATTATGAATCTGAATAAATTTACTTTAAAAGCACAAGAAGCAGTTCAGTCGGCACTGGAACTGGCGCAAAATGAAAATCATCAGGCAGTAGAGCCGGTACATGTTTTAAAAGCCCTGCTCAGTGACTTAGATAACGTAGTTATCACGATCATAAATAAGCTGGGCGCACCTGCAGCCAAGCTGAAAGAGGCAGTCGATAAAGAGATAAAAACACTGCCGGTTGTTAAAGGAGCATCTGTATCAGGTCAGTATCTCTCAAATGATCTTAAAGAGGTATTTGATACTGCTCAAAAACAGGCAACTGAAATGGGAGATGAATACATAAGCTCTGAACATGTATTACTTGGAATTGCATTGTCCAAAAATGAAGCGGGAAGAATTCTGAAAGACCATGGTGTTACAAAGACTCAGATTCTGCAGGTGCTGAAAGATGTCCGCGGCAGTCAGAAAGTGGATGATCCCAATGCGGAGAGCCGTTATAACGCTCTTAAGAAGTATGCACGCGATCTGAATGAAGAAGCTGAAAGAAATAAGCTGGACCCGGTTATCGGGCGTGACCAGGAGATCAGGCGTGTGATGCAAATTCTATCCAGAAGAACAAAAAATAACCCGGTGCTAATTGGTGAACCAGGCGTGGGTAAGACGGCGATCGCAGAAGGTATGGCCCTGCGGATTGTAAGCGGTGACGTGCCGGAAGGATTAAAAAGCAAACGAATTGCTGCTCTTGATATGGGCTCTCTTGTTGCCGGCACCAAATTTCGCGGTGAATTTGAAGAGCGCCTGAAAGCCGTTGTAAAAGAGGTGATTGAATCTGATGGGGAGATTATCCTCTTTATTGATGAAATTCACACTCTGGTTGGAGCCGGTGCAACCGAAGGCTCGATGGACGCTGCTAATATTCTGAAGCCATCTCTGGCACGGGGTGAACTTCATGCTATCGGTGCTACAACACTTACTGAATACCGTAAGTATATAGAAAAAGACAAAGCACTTGAGCGACGCCTGCAAACGGTTTATGTGGGTGAGCCAAATATAGAAGATACAGTTTCAATTCTGAGAGGACTGCAGGAGCGGTATGAAGTGCATCATGGGGTGCGAATTACGGATGCAGCTATTGTTGCAGCAGCAGAGCTTTCACACCGCTACATATCCGACCGCTTTCTTCCCGATAAAGCGATCGATCTGATTGACGAAGCAGCCTCCCGATTGCGCCTGCAGATCGATTCCATGCCTGAAGAGCTGGATAGCATTGAACGGCAGATTCGTCAGCTTGAAATAGAACGTGAAGCACTGAAACGGGAAAAAGATGAAAGCAAGCTGAAAAGTATTCAGAAAGAACTGGCTGACCTTGAAGAGCAGCGAAAATCAATGCGATCTCAGTGGGACCTGGAGCGCGACCTCATTCAGAAAACACGTGAACTGAAACAGGCAATTGAGACTTCCCGCAACCAGGCGGATAAAGCGGAACGGGAAGGAAACTATGAAAAGGTAGCCGAGTTGCGTTACGGTACAATTGTTCAGCTAGAAAAAGATCTTGAGGAGACCAAAAACAAGCTGAATGAAGTGCAGGAGGGAAGATCACTTCTGAAGGAGCAGGTGGAAGCGGAAGAGATTGCTGATATCGTATCCAAATGGACAGGTATTCCCGTGAGTAAAATGCTGACCAGTGAGCGGCAAAAATTACTGAAACTGGAAGATGAACTTCACAAACGAGTTATTGGGCAGGACCAGGCTATTGAAGCGGTGTCTGACGCAGTACGCCGAGCCCGCGCGGGTCTGCAGGATGAAAACAGGCCGATCGGATCGTTTATGTTCCTGGGGTCAACCGGTGTGGGTAAAACGGAACTCGCACGATCACTGGCTGATTTCCTGTTCAATGATGAAAATGCCATGATCAGGATCGACATGAGCGAGTACATGGAAAAACACAGCGTTAGCCGGCTGGTTGGAGCACCTCCCGGTTATGTAGGTTACGAAGAGGGGGGGCAGCTGACTGAGGCGGTCCGCCGCAAACCATATTCGGTTGTACTGCTTGATGAGATCGAAAAAGCACATGCTGATGTATTCAATATTCTGCTCCAGGTTCTGGATGACGGACGGCTGACAGATAATAAAGGTGTCACTGTCAATTTCACCAATACGATTGTGATTATGACAAGCAACATTGGTTCGCACCTGATTTCGGAAGAGATTGAGAAGAGTGACGGAGCCATGGATGATGAAACATACAGGAGTCTGCAAAACCAGTTAATGGGTCAGTTAAAAAAAGCGATAAGGCCTGAATTTTTGAATCGTATCGATGATATTGTCATTTTCCATCCGCTGGATCAGAAGCATATCCGGCAAATTGCAGATATCCAGCTGCAGCGTGTGAATAAAATGCTTAAGAAAAATAACGTGGTACTGACAGTCGGCGATAAAGTGAAAGACTGGCTGGCAGCCCGCGGATATGATCCGGTATATGGAGCCCGTCCCTTAAAAAGGGTGATCCAGACTCAGATCGTAAATCAGCTTGCCAAACACCTGATCAGGCGCGAAGATGAAGATCAAAAAATACAGTTTGAAGCTACCGTCAGCAAAGACGGTAACCACCTCGAATTTGCCGAAGTTTATGAAGATGCGGAGGCTTGGGTGGGGTAGAGTAATTGGCACTATTCAAGAAGCATGTCTCGGTAATAGTTCTAATTACTGAGTTATAAATACTATTCAGATGTTAACTTCAGGGGTTCACTACACTTTCAAACGGACTTCCGGGAATCGCAGTTGCGTTAAGCTCAATGGCTACCTGGTCGGTGCCGGTGTTTGTCGGGGTGTAGCCGGTTGAGTAGATTCCATTGCCATCGTCGGTAATAGGATCAACAGTTGCACCTGCATTGTCGCCACTGACGCTTACCGATAAATCCGAAGCGACACCTGTCACGCGGTTGCCAAAGGCGTCTTCAACGGTAATGGTGATGGTGGTAATCTCACCGGTCGTGCCGTCGGGCACATTGGCGGTTGTGGCAGAGGCCTGTGCGGCGGCGGCGTTGACATCGAACGAGGCGGAGGTGGCATTGGCCACACCGGCGGGAGCGGCGTCAAATGTAATGGAGTAGGATCCGGCGGTTTCGATTGTCAGGTTTGAAAATGAGGCGATCCCGGAGGTGTTGGTGGTCGCTGAGGTTGTGGAGCCGGCGGTGAAACTGCTGGCCGACAGTGAAACGCTGACGCTGATTCCGGAGACGGGATTTCCGCCTGCATCGGTTACTTCCACGGCTGGTGCGGGCGAGATGGCCGCTCCTGCGGTGGTAGCCGAGGGCTGGGTGGATACAGTCATATCGGAGGCGGACCCGGCCTGAGCGGTAGCTGTAAAGGTAACGGATTGTCCGGCGGCGGTGGCACTGACGGTGTAGTCACCGGTGGTATCACCCAGAGTGAGTGTGCTGGAGGCCAGTCCCGAGGCGTTTGTGGTCGGTGAAGTGGCGCTCAGGCTCTGCCCGGTGGCACCTGAGGGAGAATTTGTTATTGAAAAGGTGACCGTTTCTCCCTGGACGGGATTGCCGAACTCATCGGTAACGAGTACGACAAACGGCTCGGCCAGCGGCTGGCTGATGGTACCGGTCTGGCCATTGCCGTTCTCAATGCTGAGGGAACTGGCGCTGGCGGCGTTGACATCGAACGAGGCGGAGGTGGCATTGGCCACACCGGCGGGAGCG
>CAYVBJ010000017.1:0-333 GCA_964449075.1 uncultured Balneolaceae bacterium | reverse complement strand
GGTGGTAGCCGAGGGCTGGGTGGATACAGTCATATCGGAGGCGGACCCGGCCTGAAAAGTAATGCTGGGCGTATCATTGAGCAATGTACCATTGACATTGACAGATACAGAGACTGTCTCAGCAGTATTGTCTGAGACTGTAAACCGGTAAGTGCCTGTGGTAGTGGTTTCATTCACAGATGATCTGGTTGCATCACCGGTGAGATTAATTGTGAAATTGCTATTTGTCAGACCTCCGATTGGATTGCCGTTGGAATCTCTGAGCTGTATGGTAACGGTTGAATTGTTTCCAACTGTTAAACTTGTCGGACTGGCACTCACATCAGATGCAGA
>CAYVBJ010000016.1:5808-68818 GCA_964449075.1 uncultured Balneolaceae bacterium | reverse complement strand
CCCACGCATCGCCCTGCTCCGTAAACCGCAGGCCGCCCTGCCCCGAAAAGAGGAAGTTGGAGATCGGTTCAGTGGGGATTTTATCCATAAGTGTCAATATCACATCATCTCTGTCAGACCGGATCATGCCGCGGATTTCATTCGGATCAGCCATAAAATTGATATAATCCTGGTCCAGCAGATCTTTGAAAATACCATTTGTGATATAGATATCATTGAATCCGTTGTGATCATAATCGGCCATCAAAACCGCCCAGCTCCAGTCGGTGGCCTCCACACCGGCCAGGCGACCCACCTCAGAATAGGAACCATTACCGCGGTTCAGCTGCAGGGTATTCCGGGTGACTTGATAATGAAACCCCTTCTCAATATTGGTTCGATACTCTTCATATGTCTCGTAATGCATTTTGGATTTTTTTCTCTCTTCTGTGTGGGGATACATATCGGCCACATAGATATCCGGCCAGCCATCATTTGTCAGGTCTGCGATATCTGATCCCATAGAGCTGAGGCTGACGGAATTCATCTGCTCTTCCAATACTTCACGGAAGGTACCGTCCCGGTTGTTCATATAGAGGTAGTCGCGCTCAAAAAAATCATTAGCCACATAGATATCCGGCAAGCCGTCACGGTTCAGGTCGGCAACGGATGCACTTAACCCGAATCCAATGCGGCTGCTGTAAATACCGGCTTCATCCGTTACATCTGTAAAAAAATCTCCGTTATTCCTGAACAGCTTACTCCCTCCTTCCGGATCAGGTATTTTTCTGTCTTCCCCGGTGATATTCTCATAGCCGCCCACCGGATCGAATGAGTTGTTCAGGAGATACAGATCCTGCAAACCATCCCCGTTGTAATCGAAAAAGATTGCATGGGTTGACAAACCAACTTCATCCAATCCATACTCTTTGGACATTTCTGTGAAGGTAAGATCCCCGTTATTGATAAAAAGTTCATTGTGACGTCGCTCACCACCCGGGGGACCGGATTTGGTTATGTAGATGTCCAGTAACCCGTTTCCATTAATATCCACAAAGCTGGCTCCGGTAGTCCATTGTCCATCTGACAGCAGGCCGGCCGATTCGGTAATATCTTCAAATTCAAAATTTCCCTTATTCAGATAAAGCCTGTTGGAAACCATATTTCCGGTAAAAAAAATATCCGGAAGACCGTCATTGTTTATGTCTCCTGCAGCAACTCCCCCGCCGTTGTAAAAATTACGGAACACGTACATGTTGAACTCTTCCGTCGGAAAGAGATTATTTTCGAAATCTATTCCTGTGTGTGAAGGTGGTATGGTTTCGAAAAGAGAATTGGATTCTTCCGTCCCATCAACAGAACAGGCTTGAATAAGAATCAGAAATGCAAAAAAGAAGATTATTCCGTAGTAATTCATACGCAGAAAAATAAGAGAAACTTATCACGAAAACCATAAATGTGTTTATTGAATTATTTGAAAGTTCAACACCCTTCGGGGTTGTTTTTTTTTGCACACATTTTTCCCGCCGGGTTGCACCTCCCGCACATGCATTTGTGTCGGGGTTATTGTTGTTGAACCCCTGTTCGGGGTTTTTCTGTTGTAAATTTATATGCTCAAAAACAATCTTATTTCCCCGACCAATCCTGAAAGAATTGAACGTTAATAGCGCCGATCCGTCAATGTCGGATACGGGACAGGCCGCGGGTGCAACCCGTGGATACGGATAGCGCAACAACCCGCATCCCGAGGCAAGAACCTGATCAACCCCATGATCTATACCGAGGGATGGGCGGGAAGAGTCAAAAAAAAGAGATTCGTTTTTGAAGATCGATTTTCATTTACAGACAACCATTTTTGATTCATAATACAGAGAGAATACTGCACAAAATAATGTCAGTTCAACACCCTTCGGGGTTGTGTTTATTCATGACTCATTTTCCCGCCGGGTTGCACCCGGGGTTATTGTTGTTGAACCCCTGTTCGGGGTTCGCGCGCTGTAAAAGCGATAAGATTTAAATATTTTACTTATGAATGTAAATTTATCAATTGCAGAATTGCTTTTTTACTTTTTAAGCCGATATAATGAACTGCAAAATCTATACTCCATGTTTTAACTGATCTTTTTTATAGATATTCCCCATATTCAAATTGAAATTTTTGAAAAAATCTTATTCCCCCAACCAATCCTGAAAGGATTGAACGTTAATAGCGCCGGGTGAAACCCGGGGTTAGCAGATCAGGATTCAATAATTAACCCTGAAAGGGTTGAACAAGCGCGTTTTGCAGAAAGATATATTTATCAATGATCTGATTTTTATACAGTTGAAACTCACCGAATTTAATCCGGTGAGAGAATTTATCGGGAAAAGGATGGTCTGTTCATCCGTCAGCCGATTCATGTGATCAATGCGGTAGACCATGTCCCGTCGGATTAAACATGGGCAAAGGAAGGGTAAGGATGATGGCAGAGGATAAATTCAAAATAAACGTCTGTCTGTTCAGCATATCCTGAAAGGATTGAACGTGAATAGCCCCAATCCGTCAATGTCCGATACGGGACAGGCCGCGGGTGCAACCCGTGGATACGGATAGTGCAACAACCCGCATCCCGAGGCAAGAACCTGATCAACGCCATGATCTATACCGAGGGATGGGCGGGAAGAGTCAGTTCAACACCCTTCGGGGTTGTGTTTATTCTTGATCCATATTTCCCGCCGGGTTGCACCCGGGGTTAGCAGATCAGGTTTCAATATCCGTCAGCTGACGGATAAACAGGCTCATTCAACAGATACTAATACCCGAGATTTTGATTCAGGTTTGGATTCTCTTGTATTGCTGCTTGCGGTATGGGAAATACATTGCGGAATGATTCTGAGGTCTCTTTAAAATCCCAGGGATCGTTAAATGCGGTTTCTCCCCCTTTTTGTCCGGGAAACCTGATCAGATCCTGCCGTCGCCAGTTTTCAAGGTAGAGTTCCCGCCCGCGTTCAGCCAGAAGGTTTTCATCATTCAGCACCGATAACGGCTCTGTACCTGCACGGTCACGCACCCGGTTTACAAGAGTCAGTGCTTCGCCGCTGTTACCAAGACGATAAAGAGCTTCTGCGCGAGACAGCAACACGTCTGCATATCGAAATACCGGGAAATCATTGCTGGCATGAAACCCACCTCCAATTTCAATTTCAAATTTGGCAAATCGTGCGCCCTCTTCCAATCCGGCACATGGAGCAAGTTCTCTAATGTCTGTAGTTAACACTACTTCCGGTCCGCTCTCATCCTTCCCGCAATCTTCCGTAATGTATTCCGGATCAATGAGCCGTTCGCCATCGGGGGTAAATCGGGGACCGGTTAAAAACCCGTTTCTCCGGATGTCATCTTCACTGAACAGCCTGTAAAATGAAGGCACTGCCGCAGCATGACCCCTTGGACGTATGCTCAACTGAAACTCTTCTTGCTGAGCCGGATGAAGAGTACCAATATGCATATTCATGTTCCTCAGATTTTCACTGTCAAAGGGAATTACAAAAATATTTTCCTGCGAATTCTCATTTTGAACAGAAAAATTGGTAAAGAAATCCTGGCTCAATGTAAAATCTCCGGATTCGCTGATACTTTTAAAATGACTCCCGGCATCCTGAAATCTTTCATTCCCGGTGTAAACCGCCGAATTGAGGTATAATTTCCCAAGCAGAAAGTGAACACCAAACCTATTCATTCTACCGTAAGTTGCCGTCACATCATCACTGATTGTATCTAATGACTCCTGTAATTCACTCTCAATGAATTCAAAAACTTCTCTTCTGCCCTCATTAAAATCGGGATTGTTGGACTGCAGTTCAGCTTCATTCTCAAATTCAGTGACAATAGGTACATTTCCAAATGTATCGAGAAGTAAAAAATAGTACATAGCTCTCACAGCCCTCATTTCCGATATAAACTGATCGATTACTGAAAGATCGTTATTCTCTTCAGCACGTATATCATTCAAGATTTTTAAATTTCTGTTAGCCTCAGCAACTCCTTCAAAGAGTTTATTCCAGATAATATTGAAAAGAGCAGTGTCTGAATTGTCATAGGTATGCGTATGGACTGTTTGCCAAATTTGACCGCCAAAAAGTTCCAACCCTCCTTTTACCGGAAAAACAGCTGCATCGGAACTGAGCTCATTCAGCATCAGCAAACTTACAAAGTCGCCATAAGCTCCCGTTTCCGATAACGGAATGTATGCAGAAGAGGTTAGCGAGATTATCTCATCTGCAGAAGTGGGAGAAGGGGCTTCGGAGGGCAGATCTTCGTCAACACTTGAGCACGATGAAAAAAGTATGATTGTGGAAATTAATGTAATTCTTATCAGGAAACTCTTCATATCGTAACAGTTTCGAATGAATGCATTGTATTGTTTAATATGAAAATAAAAAAAATGATTACAAATTCCTTCATGGGATGTGACAAAAACGTTATATTTGCTTTTAATGTAAAGCTATAGCCTTGTTTCAGTGAAAACCTTGAAAATCATATTTTGGAACAGAGTTGTAATTCCGAATATTTAGTAACCAGGATTCTGATTCAGGTTACTACCTGCTTGTAACGAGTTCCTCGGAATCGGAAATACGTTGAAGTGAGAATCAGATATATCTTTAAAATCCCATGGATCGTTAAAGGCTGTAGCTCCGCCATTCTGAGCATCGAATCGAATCAGATCTTGTCGTCTCCACATCTCGAGGTAAAGTTCACGCCCGCGCTCTGCCAAAAGATTCTCGGCTGTTAAAGCATCAAGAGGCTCTGCATTTGATCGTTCACGTATATCGTTAACAACCAGAAGCGGGTTACCTGTTCCAAGCCTCCACTGGGCTTCTGCTTTGGAAAGCAGTACATCTCCATATCTCAAGAGTGGCCAGTCGTTGCTTTTCTCAGGAAGTTCACCACTTGCGATTTCAAATTTGGCAAACCGGACACCGCACTGTCGGCATGCATTCGGTTCCAATTCGTTTATTTCAGGTGTGAGAACCAAAGCAGGATCTGTATCAGCGGGAACACCTAATAAATCTGTGTCAAGTATAGGGTCGCCGCCCGGATCAAATCTTGGTCCTTCAAGAAATCCCTGCTTTCTTGCATCGCCATCTTCAAATGATTCGTAGAAAGACTGTGTAGATGCGTAACCATTCCAGGGCTGTTGCTGCAGGTTAAACTCAAACTGCTGGCCATAGTGAAGGGTCATTTGGTTCAGATTAAAACCAGATAGAAAAACCTCGTCATACGGAATCACAAATATATTTTCAGGTGAACCGGCATTTTCAATGGCAAAATTTTCAAAGTAACTGCCTGCCAGTGAGTATTCACCCGAGTTTATAACAATGTCAAACTGGTCAATCGCATCCTGCCATCGCGGCGTGCCGGTATAAACTTCAGCGTTCATGTACAGCTTTCCAAGAAGTGCATGAACACCAAATTTGTTTAACCGTCCATAGCTTGAAGCTACATCATCCGTTACAAGATTTGCAACATCAAGTAACTCGGATTCAATAAAATCAAAAAGTTCTTGTCTTCCCTGGGCAAAGTCAGGATTGTTTGGTGGACTTTCCGGAGCTGTTTCAAAATCTTCAATAATAGGAACATTACCGAAGGTGTCCAGTAACCAGAAATAGTAGAATGCCCGAACAGCTCTGAGTTCCCCAATGAAGGTATCTGCCTCAGTCTGCGTAAGTCCGCCCTCTTCAACGATTGTCTCAAGTGTAAAGATCAGCCTGTTCGATGTATATACACCCCTGAAGAGCAATCCCCATGCCCTACTTATTGCGCCATCATCCATGGTATAGGTATGGCGATGCATCCTTAGCCACATTCCGCCGTCAAACCAATCCTGGCCTCTTTGGGGAATCACTACTTCATCAGAAGAGACTTCATGGATCGACCACAATCCATTGTGGCTTCCCCATCCGCCATCTCCAGCCATAATTGTGTAAGCTTCCCCAATGAAAGAATTGATTGCTGTTTCACTCCGGCCGAATTGATCAACCGTTAATTCGCTCGGTAAATTCTCCTCAAGATCTGTACAACCGTTACCGATCAGCAATATCAAAGGCACTATCCATAGTCTTCTTATATTTAAAGAACTCTCCATATCGTAGCACTTTAGAATGAATGCATCTCATAGTTTAATTTAAATAAAACAATTACAAATTACTTCTGTAAAGGTGACAAAAAAGATAGATCTGCATTTCTGAATTTAAAACTTGGACACTTGGAAAGATCGTGTGCTGATTGAGAATGTTGTTCAGCATTCGGCTAACACCCCCAGCGTGGCTGACTGTATTTAGAGGTTCATTTGTTCCACAGGGTTTCACCCTACGCTGTTACTGACGACCTTTTTCAGGGATGTTCCTGTTTCAGTATACAAGTTATCAAACTTATCATATAGCTATTTTCATACCTAAAAATAGCACAAAGAATAAAGGCCATGATAAATCACGGCCTTTTTTAAAACTAAATTTTTAATTCAGAGACTTATTCAAATCCCGGATTTTGATTCAGGTTTGGATTAGCCACAATCTGTTCTCTCGGAATCGGGAAAACATTAAAATTAGGGTCAGATACATCTTTAAATTCCCATGGATCGTTAAATGCAGTAACTCCGCCATTCTGGCCATCGAATCGAATCAAGTCCTGCCTTCTCCACATTTCAAGGTATAGTTCACGGCCACGTTCTGCCAGTAAGTTATCAGCGGTTAACTCATCAAAAGGTTCCGCATTTGAACGTTCACGGATATCATTAACAATCAACAGTGGTGTCCCTGTGCCAAGTCTCCACTGGGCTTCCGCCTTAGAAAGCAGAACATCGGCATAGCGCAATAGTGGAAAATCGTTGCTTTTGTCAGGTGACTCCCCATTTGCAATTTCAAATTTGGCAAACCGGACACCGCACTGACGGCATGCATTCGGTTCCAATTCGTTGATCTCAGGTGTGAGCACCAAAGCCGGATCTGTGTCAGCGGGGATGCCCAATAGATCATTATCCATAATGGGGTCTCCATTTGTATCAAACCTTGGTCCTTCAAGGAACCCGTTCTTTCTGACATCGCCATCTTCAAACGATTCATAGAAAGACTGCAGGGATGCATAGCCGTTCCATGGATGCTCTAGCAGGTTGAACTCAAATTGCTGACCGAAATGGAGAGTCATTTGAGTTAAATTAAAACCGGGTAATAATACTTCGTCGAACGGTATAACGAAAATATTTTCAGTTGAATTGGTATTTTCCACTGCAAAATTATCAAAATAATTTCCCATCAATGAAAATTCACCAGAGTTGATTACGATATCAAACTGTTCGATAGCTTCCTCGTATCGCGGTGTGCCGGTATAAACTTCAGCGTTCAGATAGAGCTTTCCAAGCAGTGCATGAACCCCAAATTTATTAATTCTTCCATAGCTTGTAGCTACATCATCCGTTACAAGATTTGCAACGTCCAGTAACTCTGATTCAATAAAATCAAAAAGTTCTTGCCTTCCCTTGTCAAAGTCAGTGTTATTAGGAGGTCTTTCCGGAGCTGTTTCAAAATCTGTTACGATAGGAACATTGCCAAATGTATCAAGCAGCCAAAAATAGTAATAAGCTCGGAGTGCTCTGAGTTCACCAAGAAAGAGATCTGATTTTGCCTGTGAAAGATCCCCCTCTGCAGCCATTGTCTCAAACAAAGAAATCAATCGGTTTGATGTGTTTACACCATTGAAGAGCAATCCCCAGGCATTATTTATTGCGCCCTCGTATTTGGTGAATGTGTGTCGCTGAATTCTGAGCCAAATTCCCCCATCAAACCTGTCCTGACCTCTCGTTGGAAACACAAACTCGTCGGAGGAGATTTGATGAATGGCCCAGAGTCCATTGTGACTTCCCAACCCGCCTTCATTTGCCATGATGGTATAAGCTTCACCGATCAAAGTTATTATTTCTTTTTCATTCAGACCTGATTTCTCCGTTGTTAATTCGCTTGGTAGGTTCTCGTCAAGATCTGAACAGCCGTGTCCGATAAACATTATCAAAAGCACTATCGTTAATCTTCTTACTTTAAAGAAACTCTTCATATCGTAACAGTTTAGAATGAATGCATTGTACTGTTTAAAATGAAAAAAAAACGATTACAAAATTATTCGGAGAATGTGATGAAAATGTTAGACCTATTTCCTGAATTCAAAACCGGGACATCCGGAAAGATCATAAAACAAAAAAGGCCGCGATAAATCGCGGCCTTTTTAAAACTAAGTATTTAATTCGGAGACTTATTCAAATCCCGGATTCTGTGTAAGGTTTTGATTAGCCTCAATCTGTTCTCTCGGAATCGGGAAAACATTTACATTGGGGTCAGACACATCTTTGAAATCCCACGGATCGTTAAAGGCTG
This sequence comes from uncultured Balneolaceae bacterium, assembly GCA_964449075.1. GTDB lineage: Bacteria > Bacteroidota > Rhodothermia > Balneolales > Balneolaceae > CAYVBJ01. The sequence continues at coordinate 60,439 of CAYVBJ010000016.1, read as the reverse complement.
TAGTTCCACCGTTTTGACCATCGAATCGAATCAGATCTTGTCGTCTCCACATCTCGAGGTAAAGTTCACGCCCGCGCTCTGCCAAAAGATTCTCGGCTGTTAAAGCATCAAGAGGCTCTGCATTTGATCGTTCACGTATATCGTTAACAACCAGAAGCGGGTTACCTGTTCCAAGCCTCCACTGGGCTTCTGCTTTGGAAAGCAGTACATCTCCATATCTCAAGAGTGGCCAGTCGTTGCTTTTCTCAGGAAGTTCACCACTTGCGATTTCAAATTTGGCAAACCGGACACCGCACTGTCGGCATGCATTCGGTTCCAATTCGTTTATTTCAGGTGTGAGAACCAAAGCAGGATCTGTATCAGCGGGAACACCTAATAAATCTGTGTCAAGTATAGGGTCGCCGCCCGGATCAAATCTTGGTCCTTCAAGAAATCCCTGCTTTCTTGCATCGCCATCTTCAAATGATTCGTAGAAAGACTGTGTAGATGCGTAACCATTCCAGGGCTGTTGCTGCAGGTTAAACTCAAACTGCTGGCCATAGTGAAGGGTCATTTGGTTCAGATTAAAACCAGATAGAAAAACCTCGTCATACGGAATCACAAATATATTTTCAGGTGAACCGGCATTTTCAATGGCAAAATTTTCAAAGTAACTGCCTGCCAGTGAGTATTCACCCGAGTTTATAACAATGTCAAACTGGTCAATCGCATCCTGCCATCGCGGCGTGCCGGTATAAACTTCAGCGTTCATGTACAGCTTTCCAAGAAGTGCATGAACACCAAATTTGTTTAACCGTCCATAGCTTGAAGCTACATCATCCGTTACAAGATTTGCAACATCAAGTAACTCGGATTCAATAAAATCAAAAAGTTCTTGTCTTCCCTGGGCAAAGTCAGGATTGTTTGGTGGACTTTCCGGAGCTGTTTCAAAATCTTCAATAATAGGAACATTACCGAAGGTGTCCAGTAACCAGAAATAGTAGAATGCCCGCACAGCTCTGAGTTCCCCAATGAAGACATCTGCCTGATCCTGGGATAATCCACCCTCTTCAACAATTGACTCAAGTGTAAAGATCAGCCTGTTCGATGTATTTACACCCTGGAAAAGCGCAGCCCAGGAATTGTTAATCGCACCTTCGTCTCGTGTGAAGGTATGACGGTGCATTCTGAGCCAGAGACCGCCATCAAACCAATCCTGGCCTCTCTGGGGTATCACAGCTTCATCAGATGAAACTTCATGGATTGACCACAGTCCGTTGTGGGATCCCCAGTTACCTGCCATTATTGTATAAGCTTCTCCAATGGAAGATATGATTTCCGTTTCACTCTGGCCGAATTGATCAGCCGTTAATTCACTCGGTAAATTCTCCTCAAGATCTGTACAGCCGAAGCCGATCAGCATTGCGAGGAGTACCGTACCTGCTAATTTTATTGATTTAATATTATTCATCATCTTATTCTATTTACCTCTGATTAAAAGTCAATATTAACGCCGACTGTTGCCTGCCGGACAGTGAACCACTGGTTTCGCCGTTCAATGCCAGGTGCCAAAAGATTAGGATCGCCGTCAAAAGCACCATTGCTTGCTGGGCCTGGATCTGCAAACCTGGCTTCCGGATCAATTCCGTTATAGCCGGTAATCACCAGTAAGTTGTTACCGGATGCGAATACCCGTAATCGACGAATCGGGGCATCTGCTCCCAAATCAAACGAATAACCGAGCGTAACGTTATCAAGTTTAAAGAAACTCGCGTCTTCAACAAAGAGACTTGAAAACTGGGGTGATTCATTTAGATCAGGTAGATTTAAAGCATCTACAGTCACATTTCTCTGGCTGATTACGGTTGGATTCGTTTGGAATACACCAAAAGAGTTCACCAGGTCATGCCCGAAGGATCCTCTCCAGAACATATTGAAATCCCAGTTTTTGTATCCGACTGTGTTATTCCAGCCGAGCTCAAAATCAGGAAGACCGTTGCCCAATACCTGGCCATCAGCTTGTGTAATTTCATCAGCGCCAACAACATCGCCATCGGCATTTTCAAATAACCAGCCACCATCTTCATCAAATCCAACGAATTTGGGACCCCAAATCTGTCCAATTGATTCACCCTCCTTAACTCTGATCAATTCTGTATCGTTCAGACCGGGCGCACCCATATTAGCAAGAAATCGCTGATCACCGAAATCAAACTGGCCGCTGGAAAGTGATCTCAATTCAGTATCAAATGTTGAAAAAGTAACGCTTGTTGTCCAGTTGAGGTTTTGCTGTCTTAGGGCTTCATACGACATTGCAACATCAATACCTTCATTTCTCAATTCCCCGATATTCACAAACTGTGTCGGGAAAATATTGGGAGGTACAGGAACGTCAAATTCAAAGATGGCATCCTCTGTATCACCTCTGTAAACATCGATAGCCCCGGTTAAACGGGAATCGAGAAACGCAAAATCAAGACCAAGATTTATATCCTCTTTGGTTTCCCACTGAAGATCCGGGTTTGGATTTCTTACAGGTCCGAATACCGGGATAAATTCACCATTAACAAAAAAGTTGTTGCCTGTTGGTCCAAATACGAGCTGCGAAAGGCCATTCTGGGCAGGCTGCGTTCCGGTACGTCCAAATGCAGCACGTATTTTAAACTCATTCGCTTTCGGAATGTTAATCAAATTGGTCAGTTCAACACCACCGCTTACGGCAAAGAAATTTCCCCACCTATTGTTTGCTCCGAAACGGGTAGATCCTTCTCTTCTAAACGATCCAGACAAAAAGTAGGTATTATCAAAGGTGAAGTTTGCACGCCCAAAAGCTGCAATCAGACGGCTTTCGGTTCTGAAGTTGTTCACCGTTGCAATTCCATTAGGGATGTCCTGGGCTGCATCAATACGGTTAAAACTGAAAGCATCTGTGATAAAATCACCAGCCGAAATAAACCTGTTTTCGTCAGTAAATTCCTGGAAAGAGTAACCTGCAACAGATTCAACACGTAGTCGATCAAAACTATTTGAATACCTTACTGTGGTTTCAAAGAGTTCAGATTTATTGTTTACATCTTGCCTGGTAGCTAAACCTCCTCTGTCAAATCCTCTGAACTTCAGATTTTGAGAGTAGAACTCGCCGCGTGTCTCGTCAAATGTTTCAAGCGAGTAGAAGAGCTCTGCGCTAAAGCCTGGGAGTATGTCGCTAAAGTCATAGCCTGATCGCAGTGAGGTCACAAGCCGGCGCTGTTCGGCAACATTCCGGGAGAGTTCCTGGATGGCTACCGGGTTAAACATATCAAAACCCTGTGTTTCTGTGAAACCACCGCCGAAAGCTGAGTTCTCATCAAAAACAGGAGCAGTCGGGTTAAATGCAGCTGCATAACGAAAAACTTCTCCGAATCCCCTCTCTTCATCCCGGTTAACAATTGAAATTGTACCGGTAAGAGTAAGTCGGTCATTAAGCGCACGGTGAGTCAAATTCAAACGACCGCTAAGCTGTTGGTTACCCGTTGTTTCCTGAACCCCATCCACATCTCTGAAGTTCCCTGAAATACGATAACTGGTTGATGCATTGCCACCGGATACAGAGAGGTTGTGGGTCTGTGTCAATCCGTTTTGAGTCACAAGGTCAAACCAATCTGTATTTGCGCCCTCGTCAAGATCAGGTGTGCCTCTCGATGCAGCAAGTTCTCTGAACTGGTCTGCACTGAGTACTTCCAGCTTGTTTTCAATAAAGTTGGTAGATAACTGACCGTTGTAACTGACAGAAACCGGCTGATCCGCACCTATTGTACCGGATTTGGTTGTGATCAGAATCACCCCGTTAGCACCCCGTGTTCCATAGATGGCAGAGGCAGATGCATCCTTCAATACGTCAATTGACTCGATATCATTCGGATCAACTGTATCAAAATTAGCACCAATTACACCGTCAACTACAACCAGCGGTTCGGTATTGGCACCAATGGTTGATAGCCCGCGGAGACGAATATTAAAACCTGCATTCGGGTCACCGCCGGGGCGGGTAATTTGGAGGCCGGAAACTTTTCCCTGCAGCAGCTGCTGACTATCCTGGATATTTCCTTTATTAAAATCTTCTGACTTTACACTGGCAACAGAACTGGTAATCTCTTTCCGGTCCTGGGTACCATAACCTACAACTACTACGTCATCAAGCAGCTGAACATCCGGTTCCAGCGCTACGTCGATTGTAGTTCTGTCATTTATTTCTACTTCCTGGCGAACGAACCCGATAAATGAGAAGATCAATACATTTGCATCTGCAGGCACGTCCAGACTGTATTCACCATCCAGATTTGTAGTTGTTCCCACACTTGGCATTCCCTGCACTGTAATGTTTACTCCGGGTAATGATGATCCGTCGGATGCATCCGTTACCGTACCCGTTACTTCAATACGATCCTGCGCAATTGCCGTACTAAAACTCCATCCTGCTACTACTAAGAGAGCAAGAAGAAACTGTACCGCTTTCTTTACCATACTATTCATACCGGTATTTGACCGGTTTGATTCATATGAAGAGAAGAGCGCACTCTTCTGTAACCTATGTCCATTCATATTATGATTCCTCTAATCTAATTTTGATTTTTGGTGCACACCTGCAGACCCCTGATAAAGAACTACAGGATTAGTGTATCTTACGATGTTTGTATAATAAAAAAGCCCTTCCACATAAAAAAATTTTTAACACAAATTTTATTGTCTCTTGATGTTGATTTAATTAGAACTACAGATATAATGAATTTACCTTAATAATTTAATTATTTTGATGTATATCTTATTATTTTTAATAAATAACTGAACTGAATACTTTATTTTATTTTGGAATAATAAATTCAGAAAATATGAGAATGCTTTATGGAAACGCTTCCATGTTCTTAAAAATTTATCACATTTATTCAAAATAATAACAATGCGTGTTTCACCGGCTGCTTTTCATCAATTTGTACACAAATATCTTAAATATTATTTTTCAAAAAGTTGTTAATATTTTTGTATACAACTAAAACAAGCTTTTTAAATCAGGATCTTTCCAGATTTTCCAGAAACTTTACAGAAGACTGTTTAATTGATTTTTTGTCACTGCTGCTTTTCTTATCAAACATTGATACCATAAAGCTTACTCTTCCGCTTTCATTGAATGTTTCCCTTTGGTTGTCAACAAAATTCCAGTAGAGATAATTAAAGGGACAGGCATTCTCTCCTGTCTTCTTTGAGACACTGTAACTGCACGATTTACAGTAATTACTCATTTTATTAATATAATTTCCGCTTGATACGTACGGTTTTGATGCAAGAATACCACCATCAGCAAATGTACTCATCCCTAATACATTGGGAAGCTCCACCCATTCATACGCATCTGTAAAAGCAAACCAAAACCATCTGTTCAGTTCCCGCGGATCGGTTTCCGTTAGATTACTGAAATTACTGAGCACCATCAGGCGCTGAATATGATGCGCATAGCCTTCTTCAATAACCGGTTGTACCGATTCCGTCATGCACTTCATCTCTGTTGAGCCCGTCCAGTACATTGCCGGCAGTTTTTCCGTGAACCCAAAATGGTTTGCCTGACGTATACCGGGCATGAGGGCTTCATAATAGATTCTGATGTATTCCCGCCACCCGATAATTTGGCGAATAAATCCTTCAACAGATTGCAGCGGAACATTCTCTTTGGTTTTGAACGCATTCAGAGCTCTTTCACACACTTCCGCCGGAAGCAACAGTCCGCAGTTCATATAAACAGAGAGCTGTGAGTGAAAGAGTTTATGCTTACCAGCTGCCATTGCGTCTTCATAGGGACCAAAATCTGCGAGTCTGTTGTCAATAAAGTTATCCAGCAGATCCAGGGCTTGTTTCCGGCTAACTGCGTATTTGAAATTATCTATTTCCCCGAATGAACCGGGAAAATAGTCTGATACCATTTCAATAACTTCACGGGTAATCTCGTCTGGATCCACATCTGGAATCGCGGGGACTTCGTAACCTTCAGGCAGTGCTTTCCGGTTTTGATTATCGTAGTTCCACTCACCGCCAATGGGTTCATCCACATCCATCAGGTATCCCGTCTGCTTTCTCATCTCCCTGTAAAAATACTCCATTCGGTATCCGGACCCGATCTTCTCTTTCCATCTCTCCGCGTCCGCAAGAAAAAAATTGTTTGGTATCTCTTTTACAACTGCATTGAAATCGTGACTCTTCAGGTTATTCAATCTTTCACGGGTATCCCACTCATTCGGAGTCATATAGATAAAATCACCCGTAAAATCCTTCATGAATTCCTCTAAACCATCGTCGAAGTGCCCATCTGTTGAATGGTATAGAACAGGGAATCCTTTTTCACTGCATTCTATGGCAAAATGGCGCATGGCACTCACCACAAAAACAGCTTTTTTTTTGTGATGGGGAAGTTCTCTCCCTTTTTCACCTGATTCTAAAAATATTAAAAGTGGTTTTTCCTTCTGAACCCAATCGGGAAAAACATCCAGGTTCAGCTGGTCGTGCAAAATAAAGAGAGCCTTATTGAAATTGCTCAGATCCGGCCTGTCAATTCTGTTGTCGATATGTGATAGATATTTTCGTGGCATCTCTCATTTAAAAAATAATCTGCAGAGTTCGTTCCCGCTCATTTTTATGAGGGAGTGAGGGAGTGAAGGGGAGACTGAGAGAAACCTGCGAGTGTGCCCGGCGGTTTTCCGGGTCCTCGCAGTATTGACCAGGGTTTGGATGAAACGCAGAACTGTTGAAATGTTGAATGTTTGTTATTCGCTGATTAGTGATTGAATTTTTTTTGCTGCACCGGCTCCGCGGGAGCCTCCTGTTTATAGAAAATGAAAAGTGCCGCTATACCACCAGGCTCCGTCAGGAGCCACCTGCCTGTGGGAAGCGATCCATTCACATCCAAATCATATTCATAGCCAGGCCTCTCAGGTGGCTTCTATGAAGCCTTTCTCTTTTATGTTCATGCCTGTTTCTATAAACAGGGTGCTCCTCCGGAGCGTGATAGTGAGTGAGAAAGAATTTATTGCCACGCATACGGTTAAGAATACATACACTGGCGGCGTGGTATATTTTTTGTGCAACCCTGATTCTGATACGCCGCCCTCCTTTTACCGCAATGCTTGTCATCCCGAGTGCAATCCCGGCAGTTTCCTGCTCAAAATTAAAATATCTAAAATTGATCCTGCCGGGGTGGAATCGAGGGATCTCAGGCTACTGGCAATGACTTGCATTGAACCAGACTCAAATTACATTTCCGTAAAACTGACCTTTCCACTTGGCCAGATCTTCATGCGACAACATCCATTGCCCGCCGCTTCAGCGGGGGGTTAAGTTGGCGCATTTCTCAAACCATCGGTTGTTTAACTTGCCAATTTTTGGATTGTGAACCCGATGGTTCAGGGGAAAGGTTGTTTTTTGCAGGTATTTCCCGCCATCCCTCGATGCAGATCACAGCGTTGATCAGGTTTTCTGCCTCGGGATGTGTGTTGTTGTGCTTTCTTTTTCCACGGGTTGCACCCGCGGCTATTGTTGTTCTATCCTTTCAGGATAGTGAGTGAGTGAGAAAGAATTTATTGCCACGCATACGGTTAAGAATACATACCCCGGCGGCGTGGTATATTTTTTGTGCAACTCTGATTCTGATACGCCGCCCTCCTTTTACCGCAATGCCCATCATCCCGAGTGCAATCCCGGCAGTTTCCTGTTCAGAATTAAGTTATCTAAAATTGGTCCTGCCGGGATGGAATCGAGGGAGCGCCCTGCTGCAGGCTATTGTTATTCTATCCTTTCAGGATAATGAGCGGCAATCTCATTTTCTGTTTACTTTTAAACAAGCTGTGCTATTTTACTCTCATCTCTCATTCCAAATAATCTTAAAAAGAATAAAACGGAAGAATGAAAAGAAGACCAATCATAGGCGTCATGGGTCCGGGAAATCCGGATTCTGATGATGTTTTGAAAACAGCTTTTGAAATTGGCCGGCAAATCGCAATGAAGAACTGCATTCTTCTCACCGGCGGACGAAAAACCGGGGTGATGCATGAGGCCTCCCGGGGCGCTGCCTCTGAAAACGGAATCGTTATCGGAGTACTTCCATCTGCTGATTTAACAGATATTTCACCCTTTGTAACCATCCCCATCAGAACCGGATTTGGGAGTGCGAGAAATATCATTAATATACTCTCTTCCGATATCGTAATTGTTTGCGGCACGGGTCTTGGAACTATATCTGAGGCATCCCTGGCACTTAAATCCAGTAAACCAACCGGTTTTATATGCCTTGAAGAGCAGGATTTCTCAGTTTTCAGCCGCCTCTCTCCCAATGCCATCTACTTCGGCAATGATGTCGATCAATTAATGGGCTGGATAATTAATAAACTAAAAAATCAAAACTCTCTTGACTTTTAAAATTAAAACTACTTAATTAATACTAAATAAATAAGTTTTAGAACTATGCGAAAATCACTTACACCTCTTGGCGAAACTGAAATGGAAATCCTGCATCATGTATGGGACTTAGGCGAAGCTTCTGTAGCAGACGTGCAGGAACGAATTCTGCAAAACAGAAAAGTTGCTTATACAACCGTAATGACCGTTATGAAAAACCTGGCCGATAAAGGATATTTAAAGTACGATAAAAAAGGCCTTGCTTACATCTACAGTCCGGCAAAACAACCCGATGATGTGCGCTTTTTCCTGATTAACCGGCTGGTTGACAAAGTTTTTCACGGCTCCTCCTCTGCATTGATTCAAACCCTGATTCAAAGTGAACAACTGAGCGAAAAAGAGAAGGAGAACATCCGAAAATCAATTGATGAAATGGAGGACTGATCATGTTTGATGTAGCCGGAGTCAGTGAACAGTTTATCTCTGCCGCAGCCTTTGCCTGGGCCCCGGTGCTTATATGGACTGTAGTTGCAATTTTTGTTCTGTTTGCTCTCAGGTACGCAGAAAAAATGCACGCTCAATTCCAATACCACATCAGACTTGGGCTTTTCCTGGCTCTACCCGCCGGATTGATGATGAGCGGGATGATCGAATTTGCAGAATGGCTGCAAAGAGAGTCTGAGAGTTCTCTTTCTGCTTATAAGCTTCTTGTCATCCAGTCACCGCTTGAAATAACCCTCTCTGCCAATAGCGCTGCAGGCTCCTCTTTCCTGAATTTTGCAAATATTACTCTCCTCTTCGGAGTTTTCTACAGTGCAGGGTTTCTCTTTTTGCTTTCCGGATACCTTTTTGAGAGGTTCCGGCTTTGCAAACTTACCTCGTCTGTTGCCCTGAAGAGTATTCATACGTTTGAAAGTGTCTCAGTAAAAAACCGTAAACTCGCTGCTCTTTCAACAGAGCCGGTTCGCCTGGGAATAGTGGATGCACCGCTGATTCCCTTCACGTTTGGCCATCGCCGGCCCGTGATTATACTTCCGAAGTCAATTTTCAGAGATAATAAGAAGCTGAATATAGTTCTACGTCATGAATTGATGCATATCCGGCACAGGGATTACCTTGTTCACCACTTTTTGATCTTCACGAGAACCCTGTTCTGGATACATCCCCTGATTCATCTCCTGTTCAGGCAAATTCTCGACTATCGTGAAATGCGGATCGACAGCCATGTACTGTCTGATTCAAGTATCTCGAAAAAAAGTTACGCGTCCGTACTACTTGAACTGATCCCTTTCAATAATTTTGAGCAATCTGCTGCTGCACCATCAGCCGTAGGTATGGCTCGTGAAACTTCCAACCTTAAAAAACGAGTAGACATGATGAAAAACCAAACAAAACGATACATTCCGTCAAAACTGAGTCTTACCTCTTTCAGCGCAGTTTTAATAAGTCTTGTGCTTTTTATGGCCTGTACGGACTTACAACAACACAATATTCTGGATGATGAAGATCTGAATATGATGGCTGATTATGACGTGGAGGGAACCCGCGGACATCATGAAATCACACTTTTTATGGGCGATCCCGAGGCAACTGACAGTAACCTTGAAAAAATGGAACAGCTGAGACAAATTCATCCGGAGGATATAGAGTCCATTAACGTATATAAGGGAGAGTCTGCAGTCAAAAAATTTGGGGATCGCGCCGAACACGGTGCCATTACTGTGCGTCTTAAGTCAAACTCACCGGGAATGGAGAAAACATTTGACACTTTTGGATTAAAAATGCCTGATACCAGTGCAATCAATAACAGTGTAAGTCCCCAGGAAGATGATTATTTTGTAGTTGTCGAAGAGATGCCTGAACTGATTGGCGGACTTGCTGAGCTACAGAAAAAGATCAGCTACCCGGAGGAAGCGCGGGAGGCGGGCATTGAAGGCCGGGTGTATGTTCAGTTTATTGTAAATGAAAATGGCGATGTTGAAAATCCAAGGGTTATCCGCGGGATCGGCGGCGGTGCTGATGAGGAAGCATTGAACGCTGTTAAGCAAGCCAAATTCAAGCCGGGCTATCAGCGCGGAGAACCTGTCAGGGTACAGTTCAGTCTGCCATTTGTTTTTCAGTTAAACCGGGAAGAATAAACTTTTACCCTGTCTGAACAATCTCAATGAACAGATTAAAAAGAGCGCCGGAATTTACTCTATCTGCAAATAATTCAAAGCAATGTAATAGGCTAAAGCCCCGGAGATGGGGAGCTGCTATTCACTACGTCAGCTAAAGCAGACGGCAATGGAAGGCAGTTTGAAAGAAATTATCTCACTAAAAAAGTTTCTCAACCAGATATATATGTCAGCAATTAAAAAGGGTGAAGACTATAGTTGCGACAAATTATATGTATTTGATCATTAAACATCTGAAGAGAATCAAGACCTTATCTCGCCATCTATTGCCGTCTGCTTTAGCTGACGGAAAAGGCATTTCAGCGATTGCAGATCTCTAATCTCAATTTCATAAGCAAAAGCAGATCAGCATCGAAATAAATATTTTATTTGCAGGATTTTTTTAGTAAGATTGTAACCTTTTTCGATTCACTGCGTACACATCAGGTGTAATTACAAAATAAGTTGAGATAAAAGGACATTTATATGCCAGCAAAACTAAAAAAATCACGTACCGATAAGATGATTGCCGGTGTATGCGGCGGCTTCGCTGAATACATGGGATGGGACTCAACCATAGTTCGTATCCTCTTTCTTATCCTTGTATTTTCATCCTTTGGTACCATGGTGCTTCTCTATTTCATTCTGGCACTGATTATGCCCGAATAATATTTACTCTCAGTTCTTGTATTCCTGAAAGAGACACTGCATCTTTAGTGAGAAAAATTATTCAATATTTTTTATTATCCTTGGGTTTTCGGGTTTTATAATTTCTGTTCTAATATCAATCCATGAAAATAGGTATTATCGGTGATGCAAAGCGTGCTCTCACCTGGGAAAAACATCTCAGGACGCTATCTTCCATTGAAGAGGTAGTAATTGTTCCGAAAATCCAGGAAATTAAAAATGTTGATGCCTGCATTTTAATTGACGACACAAGTTCGAACTGTTCATCTCTTTTGGAACTGATCCGCAGGGGATATCACACCTACCTGGTTTCAAGATTGCCATCAGACATACAAGAGCTTGAAAAGATATATCACGCCTCACAGGAGGCCGGTGTTCATGTACAATTTTCGCACTGGCCCTCACTGGCTCCATCCACCTTATGGCTTAAACAACAGGTCAAGAAACCTGATTTTATCCAGATTTTAAAAGAAGAGAGCCGGTCGGACTATCGCTCTTCATCCATTGGGTTCCGCGATCACTGGGTAGATGAACTCGCATTTATTATGAACTGGATGGGGGCTAAAATCAATCGCATTGATCCTGCCCTGCTCTCGATAGATGAGGTGCCTTATGGCATTCAGCTCTTTATTAAATTCACCTACGGAGGATCAGCTTCCCTGCTCTATTTATCTGCCGGAAAGGATCATGCCCACCGGAGAATTATAACAGGAAACAATCAGCTTCTCGATTGCAATGTTTCAACGCAAATCGTGAAAGTGACGAAAAATGAAAATGGCTACTTCCACAGCACCGGAAAGTCATTTGATGCATCCAAAACTGCCGAGATATCCATTATTCAGTTTTTGAAATCTATTCACCTCAATACCCAGTCATTGTTCGATCCGTTTACGGCTCTTGAGACAGCAAAAACAGCTGAACAGATTGAACATCTTCTGTCAAGACAGTGAAATTTGATTATCTTTCACTGCAAATAGAATCATCACTAATATCCCGGCCAAAACATGAAAATCATTCCCGCGATTGACCTGCTCGATGGTGAGGCAGTACGCCTCCAGAAAGGCAACTATCAAAAAAAAACTGTCTACAGTAAAAACCCGGTTCAGTTAGCTTCCGGTTTTCAAAAAGCGGGGTTCAATCACATCCATATTGTTGATTTAAATGGTGCAAAATCAGGAGATTTTGAAAATCTTTCCATCATCCGTGAAATTATTGATGATCTTGGGATATCTGTTCAAACAGGAGGCGGAATACGATCAAGAGAGGATATCGAGCAATTGCTGAACGCCGGAATCACCGGTGTAATCTGTTCATCCATGGCTGTTAAGAAAAAAGAGGAGTGGCTGCAATCAATACGTGATTACCCGAAGAATTGCATCCTTGGTTTAGACCTCAAAGATGGCAAAATGGCTTACGGCGGATGGCTTGAAACATCAGACGAACCGCTGAGTGATTTCCTGGTTCCTATGATCGATGCGGGCCTGCAAACAGTTCTCTCTACCGATATTAGCCGTGATGGCATGTTGTCGGGGCCGAATGTGAGGATGTACCGGAATCTGCAACAAGAGTTTCCGTCACTGAACTGGATCGCCTCCGGCGGTGTATCCTCCCTGGATGATCTTGTTGAACTGAGCCGGGAAAACCTTTACGGTGCAGTAGTGGGTAAAGCTTATTACGAAGAAAAAATTTCTCTTGAAGAGCTGTCCGGTTTTAAGGAGCAGTAGTTTGATACGAACGGTTAAGCATAGCTCTGAAACATAGAAATCCCCTCTCGAGAGGGGAAAAGTTAGTCAAAAACACGACTTGTCGTGATTTATTGACTGACAAGGGGTGTGTTGTGCGATTGGTTAACCATAACTCCGAATCTGCAAAATTTGCTTGTACCCGGGAACACACCCCTCGTTTGTCCTGCCCGTCCTGCGGACGTCAGGTCTGCACATTTCCCCTCTCGAGAGGGGAATGTTTTAGTCTCCAAATTAACTTTGATACGAAAAGTACAAAAGAATCCACACTGTCGTTTCGAGGCCACTGTTTAACTTGATTTTTTTAGGATATCACCTTAGACCTATATAAAAAACGCCGGGAATTTTTAAAACCCGGCGTTTTTTTGATTTTGTTTTATGAAGATAACAATCAGGCGATCTTGATAATAAGTTCGGCTGTACGGGCAGAGTATCCTGCTTCATTGTCGTACCATCCGATTACTTTTACAAGCTTGCCATCAACTTTCGTGAGACCGCTATCGAAGATGCATGAGTGAGAATTACCGATGATATCGGTAGAAACCAATGCACCGTCACTGTATTCCAGAATTCCTTTCAGGGGACCATCAGCTGCTTTTTTAAAAGCACTGAGAACATCAGATTCGGTCACATCTTTTTCAACCACAGCTGTGAAATCGGTCAGTGATCCGTCGGGAACCGGAACTCTTACAGCGCCGCCATCCAGTTTGCCATCCAGGTGAGGCAGTACAAGCCCAACTGCTGCTGCTGCACCTGTAGTGGTTGGTACAATGTTGTGAGCGGCAGCACGTGCCCGTCTCAGATCTTTATGCGGACCGTCAACTATTTGCTGATCGCCGGTATATGCGTGAATGGTTGTCATGAATCCTTTCTCTATACCAAAAGCCTCATCCAGCACTTTGGCCATTGGTGCCAGGCAGTTTGTTGTACAGCTGGCGTTAGAATAGACAGTTGCATCTTTATCAATATCATCATCATTAACACCGAGTACGATGGTTTTAATGCCTTCACCGCTTCCCGGGGCAGATATAATTACTTTCTTTGCACCTGCTGTGATATGTTTTTCAGCATCTTTTGCTTTCCGGAAAAGGCCGGTTGATTCTACCACAATTTCGGCTCCGAGTTCGCCCCATTTCAGACTGGCGGGATCTCTTTCTGCAGATACATTAATTTTTTGACCGTCTATTACGAGATCTGAACCATCCGTTTTTACGTCACCTTTGTATGTACCGTGAACCGAATCGTATTTAAAGAGATGAGCCAGGGTGGTTGCATCAGTCAGATCATTCACTCCCACTAATTCAATTTTGTCGCTGTAATTTTCAATGATAGATTTTGCTACCAGGCGACCTATTCGTCCAAAACCGTTGATTCCTACTTTAATTTTTGCCATTTCTATTTTTGCTCTTTTTTTTTAAATTTGCTGCCTTTCAGCAGTTTAGTTATTTATTCATTAAAATAACTTATATATCGCATTCATTCCATTAAAGAGAAGAAAAAGATATTGTTTTTTAGTTACATAGATGAATAAAAGCGCTTTTCTTTTAGTTTCATTTTCTGCCGGGAGGAGTAGAGAGATCCCCCCTGTTTTTGGCAGTGGGTGGATGAGGCTTTTATATGATGAATACCTTGTCACGGCAATATTCTTTATTATTGCTGCCCGACAGGCTCTTCACCAAAATTTATTAATCATCCAAATCCACATCTTCCGGGATCTCATCTGATTCACTATTGATTAACTCATCGATTTCATCACTGCCATCAGAATCTTCATCTTCTTCAGCAACAGGCTCGATTTTCTTTTTCTTTACCACCGGTTTTGCTCCTGCCCTGCGAAGCTGCATAACAATATCAGAATTGTCATTATCAAGTGCGATATTCAGTGCTGTTTCCCCGTTTTTATCTCTCAGACGAACATTTGCTCCATTATCCAGAAGTGTTTTTACCACCTCACTGTGGCCTTCGCGGGCAGCCAGCATCAATGCAGTATGGCCCCACCGCTGCTGAGCATTTACATGAGCACCGGCGTCAATTAATAATTTCACAGCATCAGCGTGACCTTCACGGGCGGCCATTATGAGCGCAAGATCACCCACAGGTGTTCCTTTTTCAAGCAAATAGCTGATCATCTTCGTGTTGCCGTTTTCAGCAGCACGGTTCAGCGCAGTAGCACCCATTTTTGTTGTCAATGCAGGATCTGCCCCGTTTTCCACAAGGTATTCAACCACATCAAAATGATCGTTCTCTGCTGCGTAAATTAGTGCCGATGCGCCATTTTTGTGCACCTGATTAAGATCAGCACCCTCAATATGTAACTTTCTGATTTCATTAAGATTACCGTCTTTTGCCGCCTGTAAAAATTTGGGAAGCTCCATGTTTATAAAATATTTTTTTGGGGATAATTTATCTTCTGTTTCAAGTCGACCATTATATCTTAAATATATTGTTATAAATCAACTCTTTTTACTCACTTTTCAGTGAAAGTTTCTATCATATTTTCAGTTGGTAAACTTTATCAGACTAGTTTTTTCAGCTCATAACCATTGGCAAATTCCCGCCCGCTCATTCGTTTTGTTCCCGGAAGCTGAACTTCAATAAGTTCAACTGTCCCCTCTTTACAGCCGGCCAATAGTTTATCGTCCGATAATGCCAGTTCCCCAGGCTTTAAATCGATATCAGGACCAATTGCTGAGCGATATAAATTCATCTTCTTATCCTCATACATACACCACGCACCCGGAAAAGGGCTCAGACCCCTGATTTTGTTGTGAACATCCGGGCCGGACATGTTGAAATCAATCCTGGCATCTTCTCTGAAGAGTTTTGGTGCCGGTGAGGACTGGCTGTGGTTCTGCTGAACCGGTTCATAATTACCGGTTTCAATTTTATTTATTGATTCGAGCAACAGATCAGCTCCAAGTGTTTTCAGCCTCTTGTAAAGCTCTCCGGTTGTTTCATCGGGAGCTATGTATGTTTTTTTTCTGTCAATAATCAGACCGGTATCTACCTTTTCATTGATAAAGAAAACCGTACAGCCTGTTTCTGTTTCACCATTCATTACTGCGTGATGAATCGGGGCGGCACCGCGGTATTTGGGAAGCAGAGAAGCGTGAAGGTTGACGGATCCCTTTCGCGGAATATCCAGGATTTCACGCGGTAATATCCGAAAGGCTACTACTACAAGCAGGTCGGGATTCAATTCTTTTAGCTCGTCCTGAAACTGGCTGTCGTTCAGGTCCACAACATCAATTACAGGAAGTTTAAGTTCAAGTGCAGTTCTTTTAACATCTGTAGGTTCTTTTTTACTTCCCCTTCCGCGGCGTTTGTCGGGCCCGCTTACTACCGCCAGGATGTTATGTTGTGAATTTGCCAGTTTTTCCAGGCTCGGTACAGCAAATTCCGGAGAGCCCATGAATACAATACGCATTTTACTATTTATTTATTGGATCTATCAAAATGTAACCATTCTGAAGACCGAAATAAATACGAAATGCTTTCAGATTCTTGGCACAAGCGGGTAATCTGTTTCAAGCCGGCCCTTGTCGATCTGCTGAAGCTTTTTTTTATGAAGGCGGCGTTTAAAAGCACTTAAGTGATCAATAAAAAGAATTCCTTTCAAATGATCATACTCATGCTGTATAACTCTAGACATCCAGCCCGTTGCTATAAATTTTTTGCTGTTAAATTCTCTGTCTAAGTACGAAACGGTAACAATTTCGGGTCTTGTAACTTCGTCTCTGAGTTCCGGTATACTCAGACAGCCTTCTTCGTACTTCACCTTTTCACCTTCCAGGCTGTCAATCACCGGGTTTATAAAAACGAGAGGACCATACTTTTTCTCACCTTCATCCTCATTTATCATTTCATCGGTATCGGTAACAAAAAGTTGAACAGATTTGCCGATCTGCGGGGCAGCAAGCCCCACCCCATTCGAGTTATACATGGTTTCAAACATATTATCGATTAATTCCTGCAACTCGATGCCGTTTTCAGTAACCGGCTTTGTTTTTTTCCTGAGTACCGGATCGTTATAGGTCACAATAGGAAGTATAGCCATAATCAAAAATCAGGATTTGATTCCAAAAAATTGGTGAGTATAATGGCAGCAGCAGCCTGATCGACCCTGCCCTTTTTCCGTCGTTTCATCTTGGGTACTCCGGCATCAATCATAACCTGAACGGCCTGTTTAGAAGAATATCGCTCATCCATTGTAAAGATTTCCTGGTCGGGCAGGATCAATTCAATTTTTTTTATGAATGCACGAACAAGGCCTGTTGCATCAGTTGCATGACCTTGCGGAGTCAGCGGCCAGCCGACAACAATTCCGCTGACCGGCCCCTCTTCTTTGGTTTGCCGTTCAAGTTCTTCCAGGGATTCTCCCGGACTGTAGGTGCCAACTGTATTAGCTACAGTTCGCAACAGATCAGTTCTTGCTAATCCAACACGTTTGGAACCAACATCAACCCCTATCAGTCTTCCGTAATTTTCCAAAAATAACGACTCCTTAGCTGTCTGCGTTTTCAAGTTCTTCCATGGGCTGCTTCAGAAAGTTCTTCAGCCGTTTCCCCGGCTTAAAATGAGTTTTTCTGTGCCTTGGCACATAGATTACTTCATTTGTTTTCGGATTTCGTGCTTTCGGCTTTGCTTTTGTCTCTTTCACTTCAAAAACTCCAAAATCACGCAGTTCAATTCTGCAAGTGGGATCTGCTTCAAGCAGTGTATCGCGGATTGAATTGATTACGGCATCGACCCATGGTTCTGCTTGATTTAAAGGTACATCTTGTGATTCTGCAACCTTTCTTACAAGGTCTCTTTTTGTGTAAGTAAACATTTGATTTGTCTTTATTTAGATTCTGTTTTAGATATGTAATTTATTTGCAAATGGGCTTAAATATAAGAGGAACGTAAATTTATATTTTGATTTTTTACAAACTTTGAAATATCTGATTTTTAATAAGATATCTGTTAAGTAACTGTTTCAAAGCAAATTTATTTTTCACTCATAACGGGTAGCCGTTTTTATTCCCTCAACACGTTCCAGGCGCTGAATAATTTTTTCAAGATGGCTCAAATCTTCAACGTAAATTGTGAGAATTCCCTCAAACATCCCCCCCTCACTTCCAACATTAATGCTTTTCATATTTGTTTTAAGAGATTTCGAAACGATGTCGGTCAGATCATTTACAAGTCCTACCCTGTCTTCTCCAATTACCTTAATTGCACCGAGGAATTGACTGTCGATATTTTTAGCCCATGTAACGTCGATCACTCGTTCGCTGTCGGTCTTTATAAGATGAAGAGCGTTATTGCATTTGGACCTGTGAATCTTAACATCGCCGTTCCGGCTGATATATCCAACCACGTCGTCCCCGGGTATCGGGTTGCAGCAGTTTGCGTAACTGTATTTTACGTTTGAAACTTCACCCTCAATCAGAAGTGCATTTCTGTCACCAACCGTTCTAGCCGTTGTTAAATATTTCTCCTGGATCTCTTCGTCCGACATCTTATTCAGATCTTCCATGGAGTCCTGATCGTCGATCCGTCCTTTGCCTTTCAGCTGTTTTACAGCATCAACCAACTTTTCGACATCAAATGCGCCTTTTCCAATGTCATAAAAAAGTTCCTGTGTTGATTCAAACTTCAGGCGGTGGGCTACTTTCATCAGCTCCTGATCGGATATTTCAATTTTATTACGCCCAGCTTTTTTTTCCCATAATTCGCGCCCCTGTTTTGCAATTTTTCGCTCTTTCTGTTTAATAAACTGCCGCAGCCGCGCTTTGGCTTTATGGGTAACCACATCTTCCATCCAGTCAGGATTCAGATTAATTTTGTTGCCCGAGATGATTTCCACCTGGTCTCCGCTGTGAAGTTTTTGCCGAAGCGGAACCATTTTACCATTCACTTTTGCTGCCATCGCTCTTTCACCGATCTCACTGTGAATCTCAAAAGCAAAGTCAATACAGGATGCTCCTTTCGGAAGAGTTTTTAATTCTCCATCCGGTGTAAATACATAAATTTCATCATGATAGAGATTGAGCTGAAAATCTTTTACAAATTCCGTAGCTGCTTCAGGTCTTGGGTTATCCAGAACATCCCGTACCCAATGGACAAATTTATCCAGTTCACTGCTTTGGCCCGATGAGTTGTTACCCTCCTTGTACTTCCAGTGTGCAGCAAGGCCTCTCTCGGCTATATCATCCATTTTTCGTGTGCGTATCTGCACTTCAACCTTACGTCCCTTTTTCGTAATCACAGTTGTATGCAACGACTGATATCCGTTTGCTTTGGGCACCGATATAAAATCACGAAACCGTTTCGGGATCGGAGTGTACCAGTCGGTGATTACAGAGTAAACACGCCAGCAATCTTCCTTTTTATGAGGATCTTCAAGGATGATGCGAATAGCAAAAAGATCATAGATCTCTTCAAATGGTTTTTGCTGGGTCTGCATCTTGTTATAGATGGAATAGATATGCTTTGAACGTCCCTTTATCTCAAAATTAAAATTCTGATTTTCAAGTTCGCTCCTGACCGGACTCATAAACTCTTCAATAAATTTTTCTCTCGATTCCCTCTTCTCCCTGAGTTTTCTTGCGATAAATTTGTAGCTGTTCGGGTCGATCACTTTAAAACACAGATCCTCAAACTCATTCTTGATTTTAAAGAGGCCGAACCTGTGAGCAAGAGGTGCGTAAAGCTCCATGGTTTCAGTTGCCTTTTTGAGCTGTTTCTGACGAGGTAAATGTTTGATCGTACGCATATTATGCAGACGATCAGCGAATTTTATGAGCACTACCCGGATATCCTCTGCCATCGATAACAGGAGTTTCATAAAAGTTTCAGCCTGCTTTGTATCATGACTTTCAAAAACACCTGTAATTTTTGTTAACCCATCTATCAGCTGGGCAACAACCACACCAAAAAGTTCCCGGATATCAGCAAGAGATACCGTTGTATCCTCCACCGTATCGTGGAGAAGAGATGCAATAACCGATTCATCATCAATGTTAAATTCAGTCACCATAATTTTGGCAACTTCAACAGGATGCCTGTAGAATGGCTCTCCCGAAGCTCTTTTAACTCCTTTATGAGAATCATAACAGAGCTTAAAAGCCTTGACAACCATTTCATCATCTGTCTGATCCAGGTTATCATGGCTCAGATCAAGCAGATTTTTTAACTCGTGTTCAGCTGCCACACTCAGTTCAACACTGTCAAGATCCTTTTTTTTATATGTTCCAACATTTGCCATATATATACTGCTCAATACCTTCGCTCTGTTTTACATGATAATTTACAACAATTAATTACAATTATCGTAGACTTTACTATTTTGTTCATCAGGTTAACGTTCTGACCTCGTAAATGTTTAATATTATCGAATACTTTACTTACCTATAAAAAAAGCGGCCAGATCAACTAACCGCTTTTCAACTTATAATTAAATAAAAAAAAACAAGGTTTAAAAATTAAGAGACACTCCAACCGCAAGTCTTCCATAGTTATCAAACCCGATATCATCAGTTCCTGAAAGCTGTGTCCACCTGTATTCAATAAATGGCGACAGCAACGGGATCAGCGTAACTTTGGCTCCTCCGAAAGCATTCCAATAGAAATTGGATTCATCAACCAGGTCTCCCTGACTGCTTTCAATTTGAAAGTTATCACTGCCGATTCCGAGACCTACATATGGAGCAAAAAGACCAAGAGATACACCGCCGGTTGCGGCAAGTCCGAAGTCATAACTCTCAAAATCCGCATCAACATTCGCAGGCTGAATTGTATTTTCTTCACTGAAAAAGCTGAAGTGAGCCCGGAGCCCGAGATCCACAATCGGTATAATATCAAGTATTTCTCTTTCAACCCGGACGCCAAAACCGTTCGTCGGGTCTTCCGTGCGGTTTTCATAGGATGCGCCGATACTCCACTGGGCGTTTGCAGCGGAGGGAAATATAATCAACGCTGAAAACAGAA
This sequence comes from uncultured Balneolaceae bacterium, assembly GCA_964449075.1. Lineage (GTDB taxonomy): Bacteria > Bacteroidota > Rhodothermia > Balneolales > Balneolaceae > CAYVBJ01. Next base: position 39,486 of record CAYVBJ010000016.1, on the reverse strand, counting down.
GAGCCGATAGGAAAAAGTTGTATGCAAGTAATTTGTTTTTCATAATTAATGGGTTTTTTAAAAGTTTGTTCAAAAAAATAACAGTATCCATATTATAACTAATAATGCGGTTCTTTTGTTTCCTGCGAAGTGTCAGGATGCAAAGCCTTCTTTAACGCAGACAAGTTTTTTATGAAAAGCTGTTCTAAAGTAATTTAAAGAGTTGATAGTATAGGCTTCAGCTTAAAAATCAAATGTAAACCCGACAGAGAGCCGGTTGATTGAGCTGAAACCAAAATTATCGTCATCGGATATGCTTATGTAACGGTACTCAAAAAACGGGTTCACAACAGGAACCGGGGTAAATTCAAACCCGGCAATTATATTCCAGAAAAAACTACTGTCATCTACCTCGCCGATAACATCAAAGAATTCCGGGTCAGACAGGTCTATATTTTCCGCTTCACTTTCGATGCTCATGTACCCACCGCCAAATCCGGAATAGAGGCGTAAAACTCCTGAAGAGACGCCGGCAACACCTGCAAGACCAAAATCCCACGTGGTTATATTTTGAGTTAAACTATTTCCCCCTTGGTCAATATCAACATCCTCTCCCATTCTGCTTCCGTGTGCTCTCAAGCGAATATCGAGAATTGGCAATGGTTTAAGAAATTCACGTTCAACATGAATTCCAAAACCGTCGGATGGATCTTCATCCTGAAGCTGGAAAGATCCTGCCACACTCCATTGAGAGAGAGCAATTTGCGGAACAACAAAGAGTAAAAGAAACAGTACAGTTGTCTGAGGAAATAATTGTCTGGACATAGTAATCATGTAAGATGAATTCATCTTTTTATAAAACAGTTTCTACTAATTAAACAGAAAAAGATTGACAATCAATCACATTTGAATCATTTTTTTAAACTGTGCTAAACAATTTTGACAGTGATTTCTTTAATTCTGCAGGAGTAACAGGTTTTGTCAGGTAATCGAGGTATTTGGTCTCTCCCGCCTGCATTCGATTGAACATGTCAGAATTTCCGGTCACATAGATAACATCTACCGGGTAATTTTCCTGGATTTCTTTTACAAAATCAATTCCTGTAATGCCGGGGCCAAGGTTAATATCCATTACCAATAAGTCGGGTCTCAGGTCCATAATTTTTTTCCTGGCTTCGTTTGCTCCCGGTGCCTTATCAACATTGTTAAAACCAATTTTTTTCAGCATCATCGAAAGCGCAATACTCAGGATCAGATCGTCTTCAACAATCAAAACCTTGTAATTATCGGGGATTTCGTTTATTTGGTTAACCATTTATGCAAGTTCCTCAGATTTTAAAATACTGCTGCTCGAACCCTTTATTGCAGCCTTTTTAAACGTTATTTTTATTTGATTTGTGGCATTTTCGTGAATATTCAGAGAAGCTTCCAGTTGAGTAGATAAAATTTCGATCAATTTATACTGAAATTTATCTGAATCGAATCGATTTTTGGCATACTCTGTATTCAGAGAAACACCTCTGAGTGATATTTCCACCATATTATCCTCAGCTTTTACATTCACTTCTATAAGAGAGTGATTTTCAGCTTTCTTTTCATTTATAGATGAACTCAGAATCTCATTAATAATCAAACCTGCCGGAACAGCCTGGTTGAGGTTTAGCGTAAATTCATCTGTTGTCAGTTTTACCGCATCCGAGATGTTATCCAGGTACTGAAGCACCGGAATAGAAACAAGAAGAGATTTCAGGTACTTATCAAACCTGATATCAACTACTTCTTCATCACTGTAAAGCGTTTCGTGTATTTTAGCTATGGCAAACACACGACCCTGCACTTCCTGCAGCTTTTTTATAACGTTAGGATCATCACCATCCATAATTTGAAGTTCAAGCAAGCCTGTAACCACTGCCATATTGTTCTTCACACGGTGGTGAACTTCCTGCAAAAGTATATTCTTTTCCAGAAGTGCCTTTTCAACATTTCTGCGTGCTGTTTTTTCACTTTCAAGCAAATTTTTAATTTGCATTTCCAGCTCTTTTTGCTCACTTAAGTCAACATACATACCGTATATTGCTATCACATCATCATCATTTATAATGGGAACAGAACTTATCATTACAGGGATTTCCGTATTGTCTTTTTTCTTTCTGACCGACTCCATTTGCAGGCTAAAGCCCTGAAAAGCCTTGTCGGAATTCAGTATAGATTCTTGTCGTTTATTTTCCGGGGTTATTAAATCATCGAGCTTTTTACCTTCAATAAATTCATCGGCAAAACCGAACGTTTTCTTAAATGAAGAGTTCACTTTCACAATGCTGTCCTCATCATCTACCATAACAATTCCGATGGGTGAATTTTCAAAAAGCTGATTCAGCATCCCGAGCGCTTCATTTCTTTTAACTTCTGCATGAATCAATTCTGTTACATCGAGCCCGGTACCTACCAAATACTCACCTTCACTTGCCGAAAACTTTTTCCCCCGCAGCCTCTGGTACCTGAGTCCGTCGTGTTTGGTTTTCACTTCCGCAATAACTTCACCTTCTCCGGTTTCGAAAACCTCCCGGATAATCTTCATTACTTTCACTTTATCATGATCGGCTATGAAATCAATGGCTTTCATACCCGGGATTTCGTTCAATTCATATCCCAATTCATCCCTAAAAGCATTATTCCACTCAATCATTGATCCTTTATCATCCAGGATGAAGAAAGTGCCGGGTATACTTGATTCTGCGGCTTTCCTGAAATCCCGTTCTCTTCTTGATTCATCCTCGGCTTTTTTTCTGTCAGAAAGGTCTCTGAAATTATTAATTGAAATTACTTGCCCATTTTGATCTCTGTATAAAACAGATGAAACTTCCACTGGAATTTCCCGGCCGCTTTTATGCAGGTAAACTTTTTCTCCTTCAAATCTTGAATCTTCACTTCGAATCTGGTAAGCCAGTCTGTTTTGAGGATGATTTATGTCCATAATCATTTTTCTGCCTCCCGAAATTAATTGATCCCGGCTGTATCCCAGAATAGAACAAGCTGAGGGATTTGCATCAATAATTTCACCTTCCGGGGTGCCGATGATAATACCGGCTATACTCTGGTCAAATTGCTGGCGATAGAGCTGTTCAGCTTCCCGTAAAGCTTCTGATTTCCTGAGACTTGAGGTGATGTCCTCAAATGTTAATATCACGCCCTCTCCATGCATCTTGTGGGGAGTAATGGTGACACTGAACCATCTCTTTCTTTTTCCCTCTTTTTTTGAATAGGTTAAATAAACTTTTTCCCTGGCCTCATCAAGAACCTCTCTGATTCCAAGAATAATTTTCAGTGCATAGTCATCTTCCTTATCAACAGCATTCCTGCACATCTCAAAATAGTTTCCGGCCGACTCATTGGCACCAATAAGACCCTTGCTTTTACTCGTGTATTCATTCCAGGATCTGTTCGTATATATGATATTGCCATCACGATCCAGAATACAAATCATCGCCTGAAGTGCATCCAGAATTCCGGATTCAAAAGAGTTATTGGTAAGTTGACTCATGCAGATGACACCAAACTATCGATTTTCAATTAATTCAAATTCCGTTCAGAGAATTCTTTGAATTTATAAATATGGGAATATCCACTCAAAAATATCAGACGTCAAATACTTAATTATTTGATTCTTATTTATATGAGTTGATACGTATGTAATAACACCTACTCAAATTAAACCTCTGTATCTCATTGTAGTTCTGGGGGTAAATATTTTTGTCCGCCTTTAATAGCATTCATTGCATTCCTGGCATCCTGCTTTATAGGGTTATACAACAAATATCCGTTAAGCCCTTCTTCCATGAGAGGCTGAATCAATTTTTTATTCAGATAAAAGTGAATTCCGATAACGAATGCATCCGGCTGAATAAGCTTTACCTCAGATATGATATCTATTGCACTTCCGCGCATATTAGGCAAATCGAGAAAAATAAAATTGATGCCGTTTTTCAACTTACACTTCTTTAACTCATCAATCGTAAGTGAGTTTATACTGTATAGATGATCGCATGCTTCATCCAGAACCCGTTCAAGCATCCTCTTACGCAAACTGCCAGAAGTTAGTAAGAAGAGTTTACCATCCATTTTTTCTTCAATGTAAAGCAGTCGGGATTCAATATCATCACAATTTAAACCTAAAAATCATAATAATTTAATAAGTTAATACACCTATCTAAATGTACCTATGATTTTTGCTTTCAATAGAAGGTTATCCTTTATAGATCTAATATAAGTATGAAAAAAAGCTTCTGAAGAATCTCATAATTTATTCAAAATGTAACTTTATCATTGCATGGATATCTTTACTTAGTTGGAGAAATGTTTTCGAAAAGAAGTTTCAGTAGTTTGATCATTTTATTCAAAAACACCCTAATTAAAAATTTCGTTTTATTGAATTTTTTTCGCAGAACTCTATAACTTTTTTCGCATATGCAAACTGCCAAAAAGCTTTATGCCTATTTGCCATTTATATATTCTTTAATAATTTCGCTAATACTTCTCAGGATATATGAAATTCATTCTGTCACTACATCTCATTATTTATCACTTGAAGCTGATGTTTATTTGTTAAAAAGCATGGTAACAGACTTCACATTTGCCGGATTTTCTGGAGTTATTTTACTATTTGTCTCATACATACTTCTTCATATCCGGGAATCGATGATTCGCCCGGTACTTTTTTTCTTATCAGCTCTTTTTTTACTTTCATATACCGCTTTAATACAATACTTCATCGAACTGTTGCTGCCACTGGGTGCTGATTTATATGCGTATAGCATCAAGGAAACAAGTAATACAATTCATACATCGGTAAATATCGGTATTAACATATTGTGGCCCTACTTTCTGGTAATTTGCGTCTATTTTTCTGCCTGGTATTTCTTGGTAAAACGAAAACATAATGATAGAATAAGCCGGATTGCACTTATCTCTATTCTGATATTAGCCATTCTGTTTCCATTTACATATCCTGATCAAACTGATTTTAAAGATCAAAACAACTATAACCTCATATCAAATAAATCTGTCTTTTTTGCGGCAGACAGTTACCGTTACTTTAATCAGCACCAATCATTTGAACCATATTCCGGAGAAGAGTATCCTCTTTTTCGAGAATCCGACCTTGGAAAGAATCCGTTTGCCGGGTACATAGAACCCGGTAAACGGCCGCCAAACCTCGTATTTATAATTCTTGAGAGTTTTGGTGGTTCTTTTATGGAACCAAATGCAACATACGGAGGATTTACACCATACCTCGATTCCCTCGCGAATGAAAGTCTTTATTGGACACATTTTTTGAGCACGAGCGGACGGTCATTCGGATTACTTCCATCCCTGTTCGGATCACTTCCTGTTGGAGAAAAAGGGTTTTTGGAAATGGGTCCGCTGGCACCCGACCATCAATCTCTGATCCGGATTCTTGGAGATAATAACTATCGCACAACCTATTTTTGCGGGTACGATGGTAGTTTTGATAATGTAAACATCTTTTTAGAACAGCAGAATATAGATCTGATTGTTGATGCTAACCGTTTCAACAACAACTATACGAAAATGGAAGAAATAGGAGCCGGATTCACCTGGGGATATGAAGATAAACAGACATTTCAACGGGCTTTCGATTTCCTGGATCCACTGGATTCGGATATTCCAAGGCTTGATATATTTTTTACGCTTAATCTGCATGAACCATTTATCATAAGTGACCAGCAAAAATATTTGCAAAGGGTACGCGAGATTTCCCAAAGTCCGGATTTTGATAGTTCCAAAAAAAAAGTGGTAGAGACATATGAAAAAATATTTGCGGCTATTCTCTATACGGACGATGCCGTCAATGAGCTAATCAGCAGATATAAAAAGCGAGATGATTTTGAAGATACCATTTTCATTATTACCGGAGATCACCGCCTGGCGCCGATTCCGCATAAAAACCTGATCGACAGATTCTATGTACCCTTCATGATCTATTCTCCCAAAGTTAAACAACCTGTTGAATTTCACTCGGTTTCATCTCATAACGAAGTAACTCCTTCTCTGCTTGCATTCCTGCACAATCAGTATAATCTGAATGTTCCGGAAAAGAGTCACTGGATAGGAAATCAAATAGACATGAAAAGATCCTTTGCCTCTTCACAAAATATTGCTCTTATGAGAAATAAAAATCAGCTGGCCGAATACTTATCAAATGATCTGTTTCTTTCTGAATCCCGGCTTTTCCACCTAAAAGAAGGTATGTTACTTGAAGAAGTATTCGACAGAAGCCTCTTTTCTGAAACAAACGAAAAATTCGCAGAGTATAAGCAAATAAATCAATACGTGACAACTGAAAACAAACTAATGCCTGTTGCTGATGAGCAGATAGCCATGAGAGAGAAAATTGAGGCCGACTACCGCTTCCTGGATAATAATCAGTTTCGGAACCTCACATCCAATGAGCTATTCATCCAGGCTCAAAAACTTGCCTACAGAGGCGACTACGAAGATGCAAGAACTATTTTGCGGGTTGTTTTGAGGGAACGTCCCGGTTTTTATGACGCAAGGCTCTTACTCGGCAGAACGTACGGGTGGGACGGGCAATACGACAAAGCAGAGCTACACTTCAGAGAAGTAATCGACAGAAAACCTGATTATGCCGATAGTTATGCGGCACTTGCTGATCTTAGTTATTGGAGCGGTGAAAATCAAAAAGCTTTGGATTTGGTGAATACAGGACTTGAATTTAAAACAGATGACAGTTCTCTTTTATACAGAAAAGCCCGTGCACTATGGATTCTGGAAAGAATCGGGGAGGCTGTCGTCACGTTGGAAAAGTTGCTTTCGATCAATCCTGAACATGAAAAAGCACTGAAGCTAAAACAACGCCTTCAGGTAAATTAAATTTTTATCCTGAACCCGGTATTCAGTCCAAAACTTGAATTAAAATTACCAGGGTCAAAAGTTAACTCCTGTCTTGTGAATGTCAGCGCGCCAAACACGATAAGATTATAACTGACTGTTTTCTCAGCCTCAGCTCCAATAAACCATGATTTCACAAAAAAAACATCCCCTGAAACATCCTGGAACCGGCGTTCTTCCGGTGAAAAGCCAAACCCTCCTCTCAGAGAAAGATAATTGTCCGCATTAGTGAGATAACGCCGGGTAATAAAATTAATGGATCGTGAAATACCAACGGAACCCGGTGTTACATAAGGGCGGGCGGTAAACATCCAGTTCTTCCAGTATTTGGTAAGATTTCCGGTTAAAATAGTAACTGAACCGGAAGAAAAATTTAAAAACCGAAACCCTGCTGAGGCTTCAAACGATCGGGGCAGGCGAAAAAACAGCTCAGCGCCGCTGCGGAATTCGGGAAACAGAAAGCTGTTAGAATATCCAAAATTTACATATCCGTAAACACCTTCCGCTATTGAAGGGTAGAAATCAACTTCAGGATGAAAGCCGGATGATCCGAATCTGTCAGCGAAACCAAGCCTTCCAATGATTGTTCCAAAACGGGTTGGCGACGAGTATTGTACAAAACCTGTATTCCATGGATCAAATATCTGATCGAACCAATCGCGGTTATAAGATATACTGACTGTATTCTTTAACCTGGAAATTTTTATGCTTTTCATCATTGATCTGACCTCAGGGTTGCCAGGATTAAGAGTTTCAGCCTGATCAAGAGTTGAAAGTGATCGCTCGTACTGACCGAGTTTTGAGTAGACATTGGCTTTCTTAAGTAGCAGAATGGTGTCGGCAGGATATAGTTTAGTTACCTTTTCTGCAACAAACAGTGCTGTCTCATATTTCTCATCCCATATCTCAACATCTAAAAGAGCAGAATAAGCATCTTTATAATTGGGGTTCTTATCAAGTACATATGCAAGCTCTGGTCGTGCTATACTGTAATTACCATCCCATGAGTGAGTTCTTGCTATTAAAATACGAACGTCGTGATAGTCAGGAGAGATTTCAAGAATTGCTCTTGCTAATTTCCTGGCTTCTTTTCTATTGCCTTCGAAAGCAAGTTCACGAGCTTCTTTAAATGCCTTGTCTACATTTTGTATCTGTTGTGAGTACACCATTGCAGGTTTTATCAAAAAGCTTGATAAAATCAAAATAATAAATGATGTATGAAATATTTTTTGTTTCAATAATTTATTGGTTTTTAATAATAAAACATTTAATACAATTTATTGTGAATTGAAATACGATAGCAATCATAGTTTTTTAGAACGATAAGTTATACATTTTCAGAAATGTAAAAAAATTATTATAATTTTTTTCCTAATTATATCTGTAAACCTTATAATTAAGCAATCTCTTAATTATTATCTCTCATTATATATTAATTAAATGCCATCCGAATTACCTCTGGTACTGCTTATTGAAGATGATTTAGCTATCGCTAAACTGATCGAATTTAAATTAAAAAGAAATGGATACAGGTTTGAAGTCAGAAACAATGGTACTGAAGGCTTAAGTGCCATTAAAGAATTTAACCCGGACCTCGTAATACTTGATGTTATGCTTCCAAGTATGAACGGTTTTGAGCTATTGCGACAGATCAGAAATGATAGTGACATCGAGCAAACAAAAGTGATTATGCTCACTGCAACAGTTCGAGTTAAAGATAAAGAAAAAGCATTTAATCTTGGTGTAGAAGATTACATGGAAAAACCATTCAAAGCTGATGAATTAATCATCAGAGTTAATAAAGCATTAAAATTGTGATATTTAAATCTGATCCGGGCTTCTTTTTTTTCTATTCCAATTTTTCTATATCCCTGTTAGGGATAGTGACTCTTCTTCTCTTTTTTATGACAATTTCACTTTTTTTTGTCTCTCTTGGAATGAGACTAAGGCACCGAAAAATGGAAAGCCTCGCTGAATCTTATAAAGAATCATTTTACCCTCTTATCTTAAATTATCTTGAAGATAGCAGCTCCAAAGAGAACATTCTCTCTTTTTTTACAGGCAAAAATCTTGAATATGCAGTATTTGAAAGAACTGTGATTCGTCTTTTAAAAAACCTAGACGGAGACGAAGTAAAAAATCTTAAAGAACTTCTCTTAATTGAACCCATTTACAATTATCACCTCAATCAGCTAACGTCTAATAATGAAATAATACAGATAAAAGCCTGTAATTACTTTCGGTTTACACAGCTTATCAATCCAAAGATAATTTATAAGCTAAGAGATTTTGTAAACTCGGAAAACAGGTTGCTGGCTTTTTCAGCGGCATCTGCATTGATGGCTAGCAGAGAAGTCTCAATTAGAGCTGAGGCTCTTAAAGAAATTGCTAAAAAGAATAACATTTCTAAAATGGGTCTTCTTGAGCTACTCTATAAGTTTGAAAGCAGGGATAATAGTCTAAAAGAGGAGGAAGCTGAGGCTTTAAAAGGTCTGATACTCGATGCTGAAATCCCGGATGAAAATAAAAGTCTTCTGATTCAGGGAATTACGGAGATGAGCTATTATCAATTAAGTGAATTTTTTGCAGATTTAATATCAGATAAAAATATTGACAAAGAAAATGTAAAAATACTAAATGCTCTGATAAATGCTCAGAAAGATTTATTTAATATCACAACTTCGCCGGTTATTCGCTCTTTTTTGAAATGCAAAAACTATGACATACAATTAGCTGCAATTGAAACTCTTGCTGCATTTGGTGGCAAAAATAATTTATCTGCCATCTATGGTCTTATAGAAAATGGCGAAACCGGAATTCAGAAAAATTGTATTAAATCTTTACTAAATAATAATATTTCTGAAAAAGATATTTTATCAAATATTAATTTAAAATATTATACATCAGTATCAGATATAATTAAAATGACTAAAGAAAGCATGTAATAATTAATGATTGATTTTCTAATAACATATTTTAGTGATGGTATCAATTTTATTGAATCTATAAATTGGTTTTTTATAAGCTATTTTTTTGTTATAAACAGCATATATATCATATTAGTTGGTGTATCGTTTTTTTATATAAGAAGACAACAAAAATACTTTACAGTTTTTGATCTTGAAGGACTTTTTCAGTCAGATTTATATAAATCTATCAGTATACTAACACCGGCCTATAACGAAGAAGTTAATATCATCGATTCGGTTGAGGCTCTTCTTCAACTTCAGTACCCGGATTTTGAAGTTGTGGTTATCAATGATGGCAGCACAGACAATACTTTGGGTAAACTAAAGTCACATTTCGAGCTTTATTCTGTTCAGGTACCTGAAGATCTTCCGATAGAACATAAACCAATCCGGAATGTTTACAGATCCCGTCGTTATGAATATTTAATTGTTGTTGACAAGGAAAACGGGCAAAAAGCAGATGCCTTGAATGCAGGTATAAATGTATCAACAAAAGAACTTTTGTGCTCGATAGATGCTGACTCCATTCTGGATCCTGACGTACTTAAAAAAATGCTCAGAGCATTTATCGAAAATGATAAACTTATTGCAGCAGGAGGAATTGTCAGAATTGCGAATGGCTGTACAATTGAAAATTATATTGTAAAAGAAGTCAACGTTTCTAAAAATTATCTGGCCAGGGTACAAACCGTCGAATATCTCAGATCATTTCTTTTTGGAAGGGTTGGCTGGGATTTCTTTGACAGTTTGCTAATTATTTCGGGAGCATTTGGTGTTTTTGACCGCCAGGCTGTAATTGAGGTAAAAGGATATGCACATGACACCGTAGGCGAGGATATGGAGCTGATTGTTCGGCTTCACAGACGATTTCGTGAAAAAAATAAGAATTACAGCATTAAATTTTTGCCTGAACCTGTATGCTGGACAGAAGTACCTGAAAACTGGAACGATCTTTCAAAGCAGCGTAACAGATGGCAAAGAGGTCTTGCAGATTCACTATGGAGACATAAAAAAATGCTTTTTAATTCTTCTTACGGCAGATTAGGGCTTCTTGCAATGCCCTATTTTGTTTTTATTGAACTGCTTGGCCCTGTTATTGAAATTGCAGGATATACTTACTTTTTGGGATTACTAATTACCGGGAATCTCAATGAAACATTTGCCTTATTGTTTATTACAGTTGCTATTTTACTTGGTGTAATTTTATCAATATCTGCACTGATCTGTGAAGAAACAATTTTCAGAAGATATCCAACAGGTAAAAACATTTCCATTTTAACACTATTTGCTTTTATTGAGAATTTTGGATACAGACAAATTCATGCCTGGTGGCGTTTTAAAGGAGTTCTGGACTTCATCAAGGGGAAAAAGCATTGGGGTGATATGGTAAGACTTGGCCTCGATCAATCGGATGGTTCTATTATTAGAAAGGATAACCTGGGTAAAGTTAATTTGGCAGAAAAGCTTAAGCTTGCCGGTTACCGCTTTACCCTTTTTTTTATCCCGGGATTATTGATGCTACTTATCATAAATGTTCTTGTACAATTTAACGCACTGCCTGAATTCTTTGCAATACCTCTTTTTAAAAGCGTGCCTTGATTTTTGCACCTTAAGAGATATTTATAACTGTTTTGTATCGGAGAATCTGTTGATACTTAGTTTTTACCCGGCATCCGGAAACAGATTCTTTTTCATGGCGAAACGAACCAGCCCAGCCGTATTACGGACACCGGTTTTTTGAAGTAAATTCCGGCGGTGAGCATCAACGGTCCGCGGACTAATATAGAGTTTTTCAGCTATCTCATTGTTGGTAAGTTCTTTCAGAATCAGTTCCAGGATTTCCATTTCACGATCGGTTATATGAACGTCCGGTTCCGCTTTATGTGTCTTGCCCTTATTGGTAACAAGATCCATCATAATACTTTTTGTGGCTTCATCACTAAAGTAGTGCTTGCCTTCCATAATATTTTCAATAGCCATAATCAGCTCATTACGTCCCGAGCTTTTTAAAATATACCCTGATGCACCGGCCTGAATCATCTGACGGATATGCTGGTCATCATTACTCATAGTGAGCGCAAGTACTTTAATCCCTGAAAAATTCTTTACAATTTTACTTGTTGCTTCAATCCCGTTCATTTCTGGCATATTTATATCCATAATGACGAGATCTACCGTATTCGAATCCAGTACTGACACAGCTTCGCTGCCATTTTCAGCTTCAGCAACAACATCGATACCGGGATGTGAACGAAGCATCATTTTCAGACCATCCCGAACAATTTTGTGATCATCTGCCAGTAATACCTGTATATTGGCCATATCATTTTCCGATTTTAAAGCGGAACAATCACAGTTATAATTGTCCCATTTCCTGTTCTGCTTGATATATCAAACTTTCCTGATACTGCCGAAGCACGGGTTTCCATGCTTTGCAGACCCAAGCCGCTTTCTGCTGCTTCATCCGGCACAAATCCGACACCATTATCTTCGATTGATAATATAATATCATTTTCGGATTCCACAAGTTGTATGTGGATTTTTTGACATTCTGAATGCCTGATGGCATTGTTCACTGCTTCCTGGATTATTCTGTATAAATTTATCTGAATGTTATAGGGAATCAGCAGATCTTTGATGTTTTGATAATAATGAAATTCAATTTTGGTGTTCTTTTCCAAATCATCAATAAGAGATTCAACAGCAAGTGCAAGACCATAATCCTCAATCGCTTTTGGCATCAGATTTTGAGATATCGTTCTTGTCTCCTGCATTGCTCGCTTCAAAAGTGCCAATCCATGGATGAACTGTTCTTTTTCATCCCTGTTAAATGTCTGTATCTCCTCCGCGAGAGATTCAAAATTCATATTCACGGCACTCAGGTACTGCCCCAGTCCGTCATGCAGCTCTTTAGCAACCCGGCGTCTCTCTTTCTCCTCCCCTTCTACAAGAGCTCTCAGTTTGGTTTCTTCAGCTCTCCGCTGACGTGTTATATCATTAGCAACAATAAGCCGCTGCTTTTCACCTTTGTAGATAATATTTGAAGCAGATATTTCGATGATCATTTCTTTACCATCTTTCGTCAGGTGTTTCGCTTCCACAAAACTGGACGCAGAATTCTTCGTTTTTAAAAGATTTCTTTTGAAATAGGGGCTGTCTTCATCCGAACGAATATCAAACAGTGTCATATTGTAGAATTCATCTTTCGTGTACCCGTATTTACTTATTGCTGCATCATTCACCTCCAAAAAACGATAGGTGTCCAAATCATAAATCCACATTGGAATGGGGCTTTGTTCAAATAGAAGCCGGTATTGATCCATCGATTGCTTCAATACCTTTTCCGCCTCTCTTTCTATGGTTTTATCCACCATTGCGCCTATAATACGAACAATTTCTCCATCCTCATCGCGAATAATGGAAGCACTGTCATCTACATATTTGAAATTACCCTCACTGTGCATAAACCGATAGCTCTCGTTCCATTCGGACTCTTCGCTCTCCTCGGCCTGTTTCATCGTAAGAAGTACTCTTTCACGATCCTTCTCATGAATATGTTTCTTCCAAAATTCATCATCATTTAAAATTTCTTCACGATCATAACCAAACACAGTTTCTATGCCATCACTCCACCAAAGTTCACCGGTAACTGCATTAAAATCCCATATAACATCACTGATCACCCCTGCAGCTGATTCAAACCGGGCCTGCTCCAGCGCAAGTTTATCCCGAATATTTTTTAATTCGGATATATCCTGAACTGAAATAATTCTGCGATCTATTTTTCCCTCCGGGGTTTTTACCGATTGAACACTCATTAATACCGGGAACTCCTCTCCACTCTTTTTCATATGCGACACCTCAGCAATAAAATTTCCTTCAATGTGTGCCTTTTGAATGTAATCTTTAACCCGGTGCTTATATGATGGTGCAAAAACTGTTTTGATTGGTTTCCCCGATAGCTCTTTTACTGTATATCCATACATTTCAGCAAATGTTTTATTCATCCGGTGCAGGTTCTCATCATCCGGAGATCCTGTTACAATTCCAACATTTGCATATTGAAAAATATGAACCATCTCCCTTAGTTCATGCTCATAAGCTTTCTGCCCGGTTATATCCTGGATGGTTCCAATCATACCATCAGGGTTGTTGCTGCTACTGAATTCCAGTTTACCTATTCCGTGAATCCACCTCAGCCGGCCGTCAGACTCCCTGATAATTCTGTATTGCAGGTCAAAAGGCTTTCCATCAGCGATCACTTCATTTTCAAGATAATTTATTACCCGTTCCTTGTCATCAGGATGAATAACTGCTTTCCATCTGTCAATGTTTACGGGATCCATATTTGAAAATCCCAAAATTTCTCGCATTATATCTGAAATCTCGGCTTCGCCTGTAATAAAGTCCAGGTAATAGGTTCCGATTCGTGCGGCGGATTGTGCTTCTGACAGAAAATATTCTTTTTCGCGAAGTTCATTCTCTGCTTTTTTCAGCTCTGTGATATCCAGAACTGTGCCTGATACTATATATGGTTTTCCATTCTCACCAAATTGAAATGAACCATTTTGCTGAAAATGTCCTGTTGTCCCGTCCGGCTTTATTACCCGGTAACTGAGGTCCATCTCTTTCTGTTCAGCAATTGTCGCATACGCTTCATTCATTTTTTGTCTGTCTTCAGGATGTACCCTTTCCAAAAAATTCTCGGGAGTGACGTCAAATGTTTCGGGATCAAGTCCAAACAGTTCAAATACCATCTCTCCCCATTCCAGTTTGCCAGTTTCAATATTGTACTCAAAGTGGCCAACCCCTGCAATTTTCTGGGCTTGTTTCAGTCGATCCTGTTGCCTGACAAGAAGCTCCTCCTGCTCTTTATATTCAGTTATATCCTGAATAATACCAATCATCGCTTTTGTGCTTCCATTTTGATCGCGTATTATCTCGGCTTTCTCAAAAACCCATCGATCTTCATGGTTATCCTGTCTTACAATTTTATATTCGGAACTAAAGGCTGTCTGAGACTCAAGGGCATTTTTAAATTCCATAACCACATGCTGAAAATCAGGATGAACCATTTTTTCCCACTTTTCAAGAGTCATCGGATCATCTTCAGGAGCTCCGAAAATTTTATCCAGCACAACTGATGTCCTTGCCTTATGTGTTTCAAGATCAAGATAGTAAGAACCAAGATTGGCTACTTTCTGTGATTCTTCCAGGATATATTCACTTTCCAGCAATTTCTCTTCTCTTTCAACCCGTTCCCTGATATCAATTCCGATCCCAACCAGGGTTTCATCAGATAGCTGAATGTTTGTCCATGTCGATTTTACAATGGTTCCCCATTTAGTTCGCATATTAAAATCCATCCATCCGGAGCCTGGATTTGACATAAAATCTGTAACCTTTTTCCTCTCTTTCGGATTGGGATAAACAGCCTCCATCACATCCACGTTTTCAAGATTTTCTGAGGAGTATCCTGTCAATTTCTCAAATTCACTGTTCACTTCCAGAACATCAGGTCCGGGCTGATAAGTTGTGATCATAACCGGAAGATTTTTAAACAACTGGTCAAGGAATTCTCTTTCTCTGTCCAGTTTTTGCTCGAGTTGTTTTCGCTGATTAATAATCGTGGTAACACCTCTAAGGAAGGTAAGCGCCCCATTTTCCAATATCGGTTTTCCCCTCGCCCAAAGCCAGCTGATTGTGCCGTCCGCTTTTTGAACTCTGAATTCAACATTAAACGGGACAACTTCTCTCAAAGACTTTTCGAACGCCTCATCGACTTTTTTCCTGTCTTTCCTGACTATGTTTTTTGACAGTGATTCAACATCATTAACCGGGCGGTTTTTGAAACCCAGCATTTCCGAAAAGGTATTGGAGCTATCAACTTCCCCGGTTTTGATATTTACCTGCCAGGTTGCCATTCCTGCCGATTCAAGTGCAAGCTTTAGATTTTCTTCGGCTTTTGCCCTTACTTTTTGATCTTTTTTCTGTTTTAGCTTTACACTGATATCATTCGCAGCCGCAGATAAAAGACGAATAAGTGAGGGATCTTCCTCAATTTCAAGAATTGAGTAGAACATCAAAACAGCAAATATATCCTGGTCAACAACGACCGGAACTGCAATCGCTGTTTTAAGACCCGATTCAGCAATCATGTCTCTTCGCTCGAACATATCATGTTCTGATAAATTTTTTATCCACCGGGTCTTTTTTTCTCTTGCTGCCAAACCCGGGATACCTTCACCTACAAAAAACGAATAGTTTCTGCACTTTTTGTCAAATTCCTTTATTTCGGGTATATCCCTTGCCCAGCAGATAACTCTTTCCAGCTTGTCACTGTTGGTTTTTCCGGGAACCCACGCTTCAGCAAAATCCCAGTCGATTCGCTCACAAATATTCATCAACACACTATCCAAAGCCTGCTTTAAATCTTTGACCGGATCAATTGAGAGAATTAATTCAAGCAATAATTCTGTATAAATCTGGAACTGTTTCCGTTCTGTAATATCCTCAACCGTAAGCAACTTTCGCTGATTCCCATCCAGTTCAATATTTCTTGCTGTCACCATCACCCAAATCAGCTCACCACCTGCCAGCTGGAACCGGAATTCAGCGCTTTCCCACGTATCTGCGTCCATTTTATCCTGAATCAGCTTAAGAAATCGATTTTTGTCATCTCTCTGTAAAAAGTCAGTGATTTTTAAATCCTGATCTCTGTTTTCCAATTTGAAGATTTTTTGAAAAGATGCATTTGAACTCTCAATCATTTTATCTCTTAACACAGCCATTCCAGCTGATGTATCATGAATTAAGGTTTCAAATTCCCTCTCTTTCTTTGCAATGTAATTTTCGTAACTCTTCATCATAAGAAAGAGTATAAGTGCGGTGAAGCAGACATAAAAAATCCCTTTATATGTCTGAACCGATGAATAAGCACTGAAATCGTTTGTTAAAATCTCAGCCAGGTAATCGGATGCAAATATCCAGATGACGGCAAAAATGAGGTAGATTAGCGTAACTCTGAGTGGTGTAAATTTCAAAATGACGGTATTGATGTATGTAATCTAAACTTAGGGAATTAATTAAATAAAAAAACAAATGTTTCTAAATTTATTCCATTGTAATCTTAAATTAAATGAAAAGGAAATTGTTTCTCTTGAACTGTCTTTCATGGTTCATATAACTACCTGATTCTAGTATTTTAACAAAAAAAACAAGAATTGGATAGTTAGTGTGCACTCTGCAGAATAACTGACTTTTGAAGAATATAATACGGAGGTACAGCCTGTAAATGATGCACACTATTCGAAAGTAAGTGCAAGTGATGACATGAGTGATGCCCCGGTTAAAAAGCATTTTTCATCTATGTTATATTTCGGATGATGCCAGCTCCACACTGATCCCGTCTCCTCGCTCCCACATCCCAAAAAGAAAAATGTGCCCGGAAAGTGCTGCTGATAAAATGCAAAATCTTCACCGGCCATCACAGGTTTTTCGATTTCAAGAACATTCCCGTTTCCTGCCATCTTCTTTGCTTTCACTATAAATTTTTCCGTTACCTCTTCATCATTCACCACTGCAGGGTACCCTTCATTGAACTGAAATTTATAGGATCCGCCTGCCTGTTCAGTGATTCCTTTTACAATAGCTTCCATACGATCCCGGATTATATGAGCCGTAACTTGCGAAAAAGTTCGGACTGTACCTATCATACTCACCTTAGCAGGAATTACATTGTAGGTTGTACCGCCTGTAATCCTGCCGATGGTTACAACAGCCGGTTCCGTCGGATTAATACTCCTGCTTACAATAGATTGAAATGCATTAACGATCTGGGCCGATAGTACAATTGGATCAACTGCTTCATGCGGAGCGGCAGCGTGCCCCCCTTTTCCAAGTATTTCTATTTCAAACTCATCGGGCCGGGCCATCAGTGGGCCCGGTTTTACCGCTACCTGTCCAGGTTTATAGTTTGGATTTCCATGTAACCCATAAATTTCCCGGACTCCCTGATCCTGCAGATAGCCGGTTTCACTCAAAAGTCTGCCACCCCCGGGCAGTGTCTCCTCTCCCGGCTGAAATATAAAAACGATTTTCCCTTTAATCTGATCCTTAAGTTCTGAAAGTATCTTTGCTGTGCCAAGCAATATGGCGGTATGCCCGTCATGGCCGCAACAGTGTGCTGCTCCCGGTCTTTCTGACATAAAATCTTTTTTATGATCACCCTCTTCCTCCATCGCCAGCGCATCGATATCAGCCCTTAAAGCAATCACCCCATCTTCACGTTCACCATTGCCATTTAATATACCAACACAACCGGTTGCAAGCGGCCTGTCGGCAGGGATGCCCATTTTATTCAGCTCATCCAGGATGAATTCAGTTGTGTCGTGCTCTTTATAACTGATCTCCGGGTTTCTGTGCAGATGCCTGCGAACCTGAACCATATAGTCGAAATGCTTTTCGGCCTTATCTTTTAAAATCTGTTCTATATTTTGCATACTTGAACGTTCCCGGTTTTTTGGCTTTCACTGATTAATAATTCAACGGATTTTCTCCGTTATTTACGTTTGAAACAAATTTTAATTTATCTTCTGACAGGTGATTTTGTTCGAAATGAAAGAACATCTGGCCTGTTTAAGAAAATTTAGAAATCAAGGCGTAAGGTAAGAAATTATGAAAACCTTTGAACTTCACATTCCCACAAAAATCTATTACGGAAAAAGATCAGGCGGTTGATTATAAAAGTAAGCCTGTTTTATTAATTTTTAATTCTGAATTTTGAATTATGAATTTTGATATAATTCCTACGAAAGATGGTTCGCATACTGTTTTCTCAAAATCTTTTAACCAGCACTATCACAACCCGAATGGGGCCATTGCTGAAAGCCGACATGTTTTTTTCAAAACTTCCGGTATTTTGAAATCACTGAAAAAAAGTGAAACGATCCGGTTATTTGAGACAGGATTTGGAACCGGGCTCAATTTTATTCTCTTGCTTGAATACAGAGATCTTTTAAATTCTGAATCGAAAATCCATTACACAGCTGCTGAAAAAGATCCGATTCCGTTATCAATTGCCAAAGAACTAAATTATAGTGAATTTCTGCAGACCACTGCTTCCGAAAATCTTCTCGAAAAAATATTTGAAAAAGCCGGTCAAAAGCGCGGACTCAAGCTGTTTGAGATATCAAAATCGTTTACTTTGCATCTCTTTATCGGATTATTTGAAGATCTGCCATCGGCTATTCCGAAGAACCCGGTAAATTACATTTTCCATGATCCTTTTTCACCGGATGTTAACCCGGAACTCTGGAGTGTTCCGGTATTTCAAAAGTTAAAATCCATAAGCAGCCCTGATGTCAGACTGATAACCTACGGAGCAGCATCAAAAGCGAGAGCGGCTATGGCTGAAGCCGGCTGGTACGTTGCAAGAGCACCGGGAGCACTCGGAAAAAGAGAGATGACAGTTGCATCCAAAAATCCGGAAATGTTAAAGAATCCCGGATGGAAAAGAGTGAATGAAAAACGCTTGTCGGATCGTTTTTTCGGGCCTGATCCGGCTTCGCAGTAATTTTTTTAATTCTTAATTCTTAATTCTTTATTTTTTGTCAATCCTTCTTGTTTCAAAAACCAAAAATATGAAGCCGGTCCGGGAGGCTATGCTGTCGCTGGATGGTGATCTGGATATAGAAATCTGGCCTTCGGTTGAAAATAAAGAGCGTGTCAATTTTGCAGTTGCATGGGATCATCCTCAAAATTTGTTTAAGGAATTTCCAAATTTACAGGTAATCTCTTCTCTTGGAGCCGGTGTGGATCATCTGATTAACGATCAATCCGTTCCTGCCAATGTGAAAATTACGCGGGTTGTCATTCCTTCGCTAAACCGTCAGATGTTTGATTATATAGAAACCGATGCTCTGAATATCATCAGACATACTTTTTTTTACCATCGCAATCAAAAAACAGCAACATGGGAAAAACGTAAAAACAAGGAACGGGATGATCTGACTATCGGTGTGATGGGCTTGGGAGAAATCGGGATGTTTGTGGCTGAAATGCTTGCAGAGCATGGCTGGAATGTATGCGGCTGGTCTAAGTCCGAAAAAAAAATCAACTTTGCCAAATCTTACGGGGAAAATGATCTCGATACGTTTCTGAGCAGAACCAATATTCTCGTTTGTCTTTTACCACTAACGAGTGAAACTGAAGATATCCTTGATCTTGGCCTCTTTAAAAAACTAAAATCCCCCTCCCATCTTGTGAATGTGGCACGGGGCGAGCATCTTGTAGAAGAAGATCTTCTCTATGCTCTTGATATGGACATTCTTAAAAGTGCAACACTTGACGTATTCAGAAAAGAGCCGTTACCTGAATCTCACCCGCTATGGAGCCGGGATAAAGTGCTTATCACCCCCCATATTGCCTCTCTCACTGTCGCCGAAGATGCAGCAGAAATTATTGTTGAGAATTACAAGAGAATGTTGTCGGGAATAGAACTGCTTTTTGAAGCAGACAGAGAGAAACAATACTGAGCAAAAAGCTGTACTTAGCAGGGCGTTGTCTGCTATTTCACCACAATCATTACAATATTAAAACCTCAAAATAAGGAAAGATAATTCATCCCGTTATTATTGTATGTCTCAACTCACAGGTGCCCTTGACAATATCCTTTTTTAAGGTGTCCAGAACATTTAAAAATCTACTAATAACTACTGTTTTTGAATGATTCAGGGCAATTTTTATGTAATTACAAAAGTCAAACCCCGAACAGGGGTTTAACAATAATAGCCCCGACTCGACGGAGTCGGGGTTGGATTTCGGCGTACAATCTTTCAACCCCGTAAGTGGGTTGAACAGTCAAGTCTGGATTGTTGAATCCATTCAGAGTTCTGTTTGATTGAAATCGCATTTTTTCACCGGGTTTCGCTTCGCGTTCAAAAAATGAGCAACCGGTGCCTGTCCCGTACATGTATTTGTGTCGGGCTATTGGTGTTTAACCACTCCCCTGGGTTTCTTTTCAGTCAAAATTCTTAACTTTGCAACTGATATACCGAACACTTGAGTATGTTAAATCGCAACCCGAGGGATTAAATGAAACGTTTTGGACAGATGTGGCCTCAACTATACTTTACAAGCGATCATAAATTATTCCATCTATCAGCAGTAAAATGAAAGCAAGCTGTTTTTTGATATCTTTTCTATTTTTATTCTCTTCATGTTTGGGGCCGGTTTCTCAACTCTATCCGGAAGATGAATCTGAAAGACCTGTTATTATTTACGTAACAAGTCATGGCTGGCATGTAGGAATTGTTACAGAAACTGCACTTGTAGAACCCTGGCTGCCAACTATTGAGCAATTACCGGGTACCCGTTATCTTGAGTTTGGATGGGGAGATGCTGGCTACTATCCGCATCCCGATCCGGGCCTGGCAGAACTTCTCAATGCAGCACTCTGGCCTACACCCAGCGTTGTGCACATTGCCGGATTTGATGTGCCGGTTTCATCAAAATTTCCAAATAGTAAAATTGTAAGAATTCAAATTTCTGAAAAAGGAATGGAGAAACTGGCTGAATTCCTTGCGTCAAGAATTAAAACAGATGACAATAACAATGCTGTTTATGTTACCGATGGTCTATATGGAGACAGCCTTTTCCTTGAAGCTTACGGACTCTATTATGTGCCAAATACTTCCAATCTCTGGACTGCCCGCGCACTTAGAAAAGCCGGACTGCCAGTTACACCTATATATGCAATAACTGAAGGAAATCTGATCTACCAGGCTCGTCAAACCGGTGAATTAATTCAGTAATGCGGCGGGAGGAAGTATGAGTTGTTTCATCCAAGAGCCACGTCCAGCACCATCATTACCACAAATCCGATCATCGTACCTAACGTGGCAATATCCGTATTTCCGTGCTGCTGGGATTCCGGAATCAGTTCTTCCACCACCACGTAGATCATGGCCCCCGCAGCAAACGCGAGTGCATAGGGAAGAACAGGCTGAACAAATATAACCGCTGCGGCACCGATGATCGCTGATATCGGTTCAACCACTCCCGACAACTGACCGTAGTTGAAACTTTTCCCCATACCCACGCCTTCTCTTCTCAGCGGCATGGAGACCGCAAGCCCTTCCGGGAAATTTTGGATCCCGATTCCAAGTGCCAAAACAACAGCTCCCATAACCGTGGCTGTACCGGTTGGATCAATTCCTGTTGCCGCGGCGCCAAACAGCACACCGATTGCCAGCCCTTCAGGAATGTTGTGAAGTGTGATAGCCAGGATCAGAAGAGTAACTCTTCTCCATTTGGTTTCCATCCCTTCAGCTTCGGTTCTTGGATGACCTATGTGTAAATGCGGCAGATAAGCATCACAAATTCTCAGGAACAGGCCTCCGACAAGAAAACCGATTGCCGCGGGAATCCATCCGATTCCCCCCATAGCCTCTGTCATATCTATGGCGGGAAGTATAAGAGACCATACACTTGCAGCGATCATTACACCAGCTGCAAAACCAAGCATGCTGTCAAGCAGCTTGTATCCCACACCCCGTGTAAAAAATACCATTGCAGACCCGAGAGCTGTTAGTCCCCATGTAAAAAGACCACCCATAAAGGCCTGTGTGATTGGACCCAGGTCAAAAAACCACTCTTTAACAATTTCAAATTCCATAGCGCAATTATTTAAATCAAAAAGTCAATGTAATGAACTTTATTGGTTAAATAAAAATTTTAGTCATAGCTAATTTATAACAAAATTATACAGTCTGAGGTGATCATTAGAAAAACCACCCCGTTACCGAAGCGAAGTTCCTGATCGTGCACTGAGATTACACAGGCTTATGAAATCTTTAACTCTTGTAATCTTTTTTGTGATACTTTGAGGCAAGGTTAAAGCCATTGCGAAAGTTCTCTGATTTCCCTTAAGTGTGTAACACCCGGAGATTCAAAAACGGCTTTACTTACTCCATCTTCCAAAATGTTATTCCGCCGGCCTGTTTACCGATTTCCACCACATCTGCTATCTCCCGCTTCTCTAAATCAACAATTTCCACAGATCCGGCTTCACCCCCGATCCCTTCAACAGTTACAAAGGCATAACGGTTGTCCGGGCTGATTACAACTCCGTGAGTCACTTTTCGGCTGTTTTCGAGATTCGCAAGCTCTTCTCCGCTTTCAATATCCCAAATACCTGTTCGTCCGGCTCCTTTATAAGTAACAACAAGCAATTTCCCGTCGGCAGTTATTTCCAGGTTGTAGGGACCTTTGTCCGTTTTCCATTCATTCGTGATTTCCCAGCTATCAGTACTGATTTCATAGATTGTATCATTTCCGTTTCCAGCTGCATAGATATAAGGCTTGCTCGGGTGAGGGTGTACCCAGGTAGGCTTTGCAACCGGATTGTGATCCATACTTCCACTTCCGGAGTCATCTGATGAATGCATCATAGTGTCATGGTCATGATTGCTCATCTGATGTTTCTCTTCAGAAAGAGATATTCTCTTTTCAATTTCAAGCGTCACAGTATTTAGTACAATCACTTCATCCGTCATCATGGATGCATGGTACATCTTGAGACCATCCGGAGAAATACGGGCTCCGTGCGGCATCACCCCGGTCTCAATCTGTTCAATTTCAACCATCTCAACCGGATCTACTACAGAAACCGTACTCGGTACATGATCTCCGTGAAGGTCAAAATTAACAATGTAGAACCATCCGGTAACCGGAGAGTAATCAAACGTTGCAGGAAACATACCCAGCTGAACACGTTCAACTTTTTCATCCGTGCCTGCTTTGTATTTATAGAGATAACCGTAAGGAATACCGTGAGCAAGTGTATAGTACCAGTAACCGTCATCCGGGCCCATTCGCATACCGTGAGGACCCTCTGTTTCCGTCGGAAATTCACCAACCTCAATGTTTTTGACAACTTCACCGTTATTAGATGATGCATCAAATGAAATTAGTGAGATTTCATCTTCCGACTCAGCAGCTGCATATATGTAATAGGTTTGAGAAGCAGCCAACTGAAACCCGCCGGATATCAATAAAATCAGAATAGAAAGTGTTATACTTTTTCGCATGATACTAAATTATCAAAAGGTTCAAATTAAAGTTCTTCTTCTTCAACCAGTTTAAAAGCCCAAAGACCGGAATTCCAGTCCGAAACAAAAATATGGCCTTTATACGGCTGCGGCCCCCAGGAGAAAGGCGTATTCGGAATCAATGCATCCGGGTGATTGGGCTCAAATCTTGCAATTTCCCGACCCTGGTCGTACAGGTTACCCATCAGCTCACCGGAGATATCAACGATTCTCAGACCGGCGTTATAATAGGCAACATAAAGTGTATCACCTTTTACCCACATGTTGTGTGTTCCGGCTTCAGGAACCTGGTATCGCGCCACTTCATCAGGGTTTTCCCAGCCATCAAATTTTACAAAATGAATCCATCCGGCAGGCTTAACCGGGTTGGTGCGTGTTGGAAGACCATTTGGAAATGCTTCATCACCGCCTATTACATAAAAATCACCGGTCGATTCACTTTTAAACGGGAATGCAGCATGATTCCACCCGTTCGGGTAGGCATACTGTCCAAGTTTAACAGGATTTTCGGGGGACCCTACACCAAACTCGTGTCCTTCGGGCGTATTGGCATTCCGGTTACTCCCAACATCTGTCACAACAATTCCATCCTGCCAGTTTGATGAGTAGGCTATTCCATCTTCCACCCAAACATCATGAATAGAATGACCGGGAGTGTCAAGTTCAAATCTGCTTACCGTGTAAGGGTTAGCAGGATCTTCAATATTGATGATATCATAGCGGCGGCCATTGTTTACGGCATATACATGATCTTCATAGAGAAATACGTTGTGCACACCACCGGTAAGATTTTCATCATATTCAGATATCACCTCTACATTTCGCGGATTCCTGACATCCAGAATAACAATTCCATTTCGCCTGTCAGAAGCACCTTCTCTTGTGATAACTGCAAGCGTTCCATCTTCAGATATCTTTACATCATTCACTGTACGGGCATCCACCACAACCGTATCAATTGGTGTCATGTTCGAAGGATCGGTTACATCCCAGAAATAGGCTGCACCATTGGCTCCCCAGGTTCCTGTGATGGCATAATCGCGGCCATCAACACCTTCCCATACCCAAAGATCGGAGGTGTGTACATCCAGAACCGCTCCGTGCCCTACAAGTTCAAGGCGGCGCTCTACATTTCTCGGTTCCACCCTGATCGTCTGCCTGGCTGTTTCGTTTCCGCTCTTTGCAATCAGTGTATAAAATCCGGGTTCATTTGCAACAAATCGTCCGTCTTCAGCAATTTGTGCCGGTGCTGCATTGCCAAGATTGTCATGAGGCCGCGAGGTAAATGAATAAGTTACCGGTACATCATTCAGTTCCATGCTCCGGTTGTCTAAAGCTTTCGCATTGACGCGAATTACATCCCCCGTTCGAATTTCAGTGTCACTGTTTTGGATTTCTACAGAAGCAACCGGGTTGGAAAGAATTTCAATTTCCCTGGTAGTGCGGATATCATCTACTGAAACTGTCAGTGTCGTATTACCCGGCTCCATGGCTTCAAGCAGTCCAAATGAACCCACTCTGGCTTTATCATTGTTGACTGAAAAGGTTAATTCTACGTTTTCACGGGTGAGATCTGCTTCATCCGTGACCTTTGTCTCCACTTCCAGATGCGTATTCGTGTACATTTTATCCGGAACATTTAAAAGAGAGATACTCTTTAGCGGCGGATATACAATGTCTACCGGAAATGAATCCATGATCCTGTTATTATTTGCGTCCATGTAAATTGCAATAACAGAGTAACTGCCGGGCTGCATGGCTTTGAGCTGTCCCTCTCTTGTAACAGCAAGTGACTGTCGTGCCCTTGAGAAATATAACAGGGAATCAGATAATACAGTGCCGTCAGCTGCATATGCTTTCCCGTTAAGCTGAACTTCTTCTCCCACCTGGAGACTAACATTTTCAGGCTCAATTTTGATGGTGATATTATTTTGGTCCTGAGCCTGTAACGAAACTGCCAAAAAAAGCGGTAAAAAAATAATCCCTAAAATTTTATACACTGAATCCATATCTGTTTTTTTTCGGTTTGATTTATTGAAGTTGTAAACAGTACAAAATTAAAACAAGAAATTAAACGGAAAGTTCGTAAAATCTCGTTACAATTTCTATGTAGTGTCCTTTTAAAAAGCTTATCTTTTTACTATTTCTAAGAAACACCGAAGCAAAAAACTTTGTTGCACCACTGAGCTTTATTAAAATTGCATAAAAGGTAATGAAATGGCTGAACAAATTGGTCTCTGTTTATATCAGCCAGTATCAATTATCAATTGAAACGGCTGTAATCACACTTTTATTGAATTAATCATAATACTTGATGCCCATAGATTTTAAACCCGAACACTTTTCCAATAGACATATTGGTCCGGATGAGAATGAAACAAATGAAATGCTTTCATTTATACATTCCGATTCACTTGAATCGCTTATCGATGAAACAGTTCCACCCGGCATAAAAATGCAGAAATCACTAGATTTACCTCCTGAACTGAGTGAAGAAGAATATCTTGATGCCCTGTTTAAAACGGCTTCAAAAAACAAAATATTCCGCTCTTTTATTGGTATGGGATATTATGAAACAACACTTCCCAAAGTGATACTCAGAAATGTCCTGGAAAATCCCGGATGGTATACAGCTTACACACCTTACCAGGCTGAAATAGCGCAGGGACGACTTGAAGCCCTTATTAACTTTCAAACAGCAGTAACAGACCTTACCGGGATGGACATTGCCAATGCTTCTCTTCTTGATGAGGCTACTGCAGCAGCAGAAGCAATGGCTATGTTGTTTGATGCCAGGAAAGGGAAAAAGAGAAAACTGGCTGATACACTATTTGTCTCCGACAACTGTTTCCCGCAAACAATTGATGTTTTAAAAAACAGGGCAGAACCTCTCGGGATCAAAATTGAAGTTGGCGATCTCCGGGAATCGGATGTGACCCGCGAATCCGTCTTTGCTATTTTTACACAATACCCGGGTGCTGACGGCTCCCTGCACCATATAAGTGATTTAATTGAAGCTGCCCATGAAAATAACATATACTGCATGGTTGCCGCCGATCTGATGAGTCTCACACTGCTGACGCCACCCGGAGAAATGGGCGCTGATGTTGTTGTCGGATCATCTCAGCGGTTCGGCGTTCCCATGGGATACGGGGGGCCACATGCCGCATTTTTTGCTACGCGCGAAACCTTTCAAAGGAAAATACCCGGACGCATTATTGGAGTTACCAGAGATGCTGAAGGGAATCCCGCATTCAGAATGGCTCTTCAAACCCGTGAACAACATATTCGCAGGGAAAAAGCTACCTCAAATATCTGCACGGCCCAGGTTCTTCTTGCTGTAATTGCAGGGTTTTACGCAGTTTATCACGGACCCGAAGGCTTAAAAAAAATTGCATCCAGAATACATGGGCTTGCAGCACTTGCAGCCAAAGGATTGAAACAGCTTGGTTTTAAAATTGTGAACAAACACTTTTTTGATACTCTGTCTGTTGACCTTCAGGGTATGGCCACAGCTGATCAAATTCGTAACCAGGCAGTAAAGAGAAATGTGAATCTTCGGTACGATAGTGAAGAAACAGTCGGGTTCTCTTTCGATGAAGCTAAAACACTGCAAGATGTGCAAACAATTTTGGAAATCTTTGCTTCTGCTGCAAATACATCAAATCAATTTAATATTGAGGAGGCGGCACGGCACACAGAGATTGAGATTCCCGGTTCACTCCGACGCACCTCCGGATTCATGACTCATGAGGTGTTTCACAATTTCAGATCGGAACATGAGATGCTCCGCTACCTGAAATCCCTGGAAAACAGGGACCTTGATCTGACACATTCAATGATATCACTCGGTTCTTGTACAATGAAACTGAATGCAACAACGGAAATGATACCGGTTACATGGCCCGAATTTGCCAAAATCCATCCCTTTGCTCCAAAAGACCAGACAGAAGGATACCAGGTTCTGTTTAAGGAACTACGGGGTTGGCTGCAACAAATAACAGGCTTTGATGCTATTTCCCTGCAGCCTAATTCAGGTGCGCAAGGCGAGTATACCGGTCTGATGGTTATCAGGTCTTACCACATAGCAAATGGTAATCACAACAGAAATGTGACTATTATCCCGTCATCGGCTCACGGAACCAATCCTGCAAGTGCTGTAATGGCCGGAATGGAAGTTGTTGTTACCAAGTGCGATGAACAGGGAAATATAGATCCCGACGATCTTCGTGAAAAAGCAGAAAAGTATAAGGATAATCTTGCTGCACTCATGGTTACTTATCCGTCAACTCATGGAGTGTTTGAAGAGGATATCAGGGAAATTTGTCAAATAGTTCACAATCATGGCGGTCTTGTTTATATGGACGGTGCCAACATGAATGCCCAGGTAGGATTGACAAGTCCTGCACTGATCGGGGCTGATGTTTGTCACCTGAATCTGCATAAAACATTTTGCATTCCTCATGGCGGCGGCGGACCCGGTATGGGGCCGATCGGGGTGGTAAAAAAACTGATACCTTACCTCCCTGGTCATCCTGTAGTAGAAACAAACGGGTCAGAGTCAATGAGAGCAATTGCAGCAGCTCCTTTCGGAAGTGCGGGTATTTTGCCCATATCGCATGCATACATTCGGATGATGGGAGCCGGTGGCCTGAAAAAAGCAAGCGAATACGCTATTCTGAATGCAAATTACATAAAGGACAAACTGAAAGATCACTACCCGGTTTTGTATACCGGCAAAAGCG
Organism: uncultured Balneolaceae bacterium; assembly: GCA_964449075.1. Taxonomy (GTDB): domain Bacteria; phylum Bacteroidota; class Rhodothermia; order Balneolales; family Balneolaceae; genus CAYVBJ01. Next base: position 10,752 of record CAYVBJ010000016.1, on the reverse strand, counting down.
GAAGATCAGCTCATGAATTTATTATTGACATGCGCAGTTTCAAACAATCTGCAGGAATTGATGCCGTAGACGTGGCCAAACGTTTAATGGATTATAGTTTCCATGCGCCTACTATGAGTTTCCCTGTACCTGGAACTCTGATGATTGAACCTACAGAAAGTGAATCTAAAGCTGAACTGGATCGTTTTTGTGATGCTATGATTGCAATCAGAAATGAAATAAGGGAAATTGAAAACGGTGAGGCAGACAGGGAAAAAAATGTTTTAAAACATGCACCCCATACAATGAGGGTTGTTTTTGACGACCACTGGAACCGGCCATATAGCAGAGAAAAAGCCGCATTTCCGGTTGAGTATCTTAAGTTCACTAAATTTTGGCCTGCTGTAAGCCGTGTTGATGATGCTTATGGCGACCGCAACCTGATGTGCACCTGTGTGCCCATAGAAGAATATGCCAAAGGCCAGGAACCTGCCCCGGCTCTCAGGTAACAAAGAAATATCAATACTCACAAACGTATATTGTGAATAAATTTAGATAATATTCAGAAACCGGGCTGTCGGGCTCATAGCTAATGAGATTTATTTTTCAGAATCCATACACAGGAAAATAATCCCCTCTCAGAGGGGAAAGTTAGTCAAAAACACGACTTGTCGTGGCTTGTTGACTGACAAGGGGTGTATTCCTCAAATGGTTAACCATGGCTCAGAATCAAGAAAATCTGCTTGTACTCAGGGACACACCCCTCGTTTGTCCTGATTGTCCTGCGGACGTCATGTCTGCACATTCCTCCTCTCGTGAGGGGAATTTCTTAGTTTTAAAAGTAACTGACTCAATAAAATTCCTGCAAAACTAAAAACCAAAAACTCATGTACAGCACTGAAGACAAACAACTGGCAGAGAAACTACTCAGCCACAGTATCGAACTGAAGGAAGATGAAAACGTAATGCTGCAACTTATCGGGTTCAACGGCACAGGTTTACTGCGTGCTCTGGTTGAATCTGTAAGAGAGAAGGAGGCAAACCCCTTTATTAAGATTGAAGATCCTGAGATCAATCGAATGCTGCTTGAACACGGGAACGAAGAATTCTGGAAAATCCAGGCAACAGCTGATCAGCTGCCATTAATGAAAGAGATGGACGCATTTATTGGAATCCGGGGTGCTGAAAATATTTATGAGACATCCGATGCAGATAAAGAGGCGAACAGAGCCTATTCGGAGCAGTTTCTGAAACCTGTTCATTTCGAGGAGAGAGTGAATAGTACAAAATGGTGTGTGCTGCGGTATCCATCAGCAGCTTTCGCCATGAATGCGAAAATGCCAACAGAACGCTTTCGGAAATTTTATTTTGATGCCTGTCTGTTTGATTATAAAAAGCTGGAAGAAGCAATGAAACCGCTAGAAGAAAGATTACGGAAAACAGATCTTATCGAATTGAAGGGAGAGGGAACTGATATTTCATTTTCAGTAAAAGATCAGAATTGGATTCCCTGTTTCGGCAAGCGAAATATCCCAGATGGTGAGCTTTTCTCCTCACCCGTTCTCGCGTCAGTTAATGGTGAGATTACCTATGCGCCCTCAGTTTACCAGGGCAAACCGTTTGAATTTGTAAAACTGAAAGTACGGGACGGTGTTGTTGTTGATTTTGATTCTTCAAATAACAGTGCACTGGAAGAGATACTGGATACCGATTCCGGTGCAAGACAATTTGGTGAGTTCAGCTTTGGGCTCAATCCGGTCATTGAGAAGCCGATGTATGATATTCTTTTTGATGAGAAAATATATGGCTCAAATCATTTAACCCTTGGAAATGATTACGAGATAGCACCCAATGGTAACAGCAGCAATATTCACTGGGATCTTGTCTGCATCGGGGCCGATGTTTATCTCGACGGTGAGATGATCCGGGAAGGAAGAAAGTTCGTTGCAGAAGAGTTATCAGGATTGAATCCGGATCAGTTGCTTGATAGATGATTGAGGATTTGTTTTGTCGGGATAGTCGGCAGTCGGCAGTCGGCAGTCGGCAGTCGGCAGTCGGCAGTCGGCAGTAATAAAAATGTTGATTTGGCAATTTATTCAAAGAGATAACAACTTCTGGAATTATTTTATCTGATCTTTCTCCCCGGGCCTTGTGCAAATCTTCCCGTGCTCTGCGTGAAGCCCCTCCTGTTTCTCGCGAAGATCGCTATGAAAAAGATTACGCAAAGGATATGCAAAGATATCCTGGTTGTAAGATTTTTTCAGCCTATGCTAACTGTACGGCTTTGGATGGATTACAGAGATATAACTGCAGTGTAACACGGTGTCCTGCACAGAGTCGCACAGTATTTTGGATCCTGCCATTGGTAATGAATAACTCTCCGTCAGCCGGCGTACTGTGCATACCTTTGTGAAACTCTGTGGTTAAAAAGAAATCGGCGGTAAAAAACTATGTAGAATCTTATGCAGATTCAAATGTACTTGAACAACTTGTTACATCTTCAGGAGTTATTTGATTTCCAAAATATAGGCTCCCCTGTTGTCAAGAGTAATTGATCCCTCCAGATCATAACTCCGGCCGGTCATAATATCCTTTGCTGTTGAATGATTATCCAGCATTTCGGCAAACCTGTCTAGTTTAAGATCTGTTTGAACTTCATTTTTATTCAGAATGACCATCACTTTTTCCAAATCATCATACCTGAAATAGACATAAATTCCGTTTTCAGGAGCGAAATGAATCACTTTGCCGGAGTGTATTACTTCTTTCTCTTTTCTCCAGTTGAGTAATCTTTGTATGTATGCCTGTGCCTCTTTTTGCCTGTCAGAAAGCCCCTCTCCGGTAAAACCGTTTACTTCATCGCCGGGCCAGCCACCGGGAAAATCCGTCCGGATGATACCATGGTCACCCGGATCATCATCGTTGTGCATCAGTATTTCAGTTCCATAATAAATCTGTGGTGTGCCTCTCATTGTTGCCGTGTAAGCCATCCCCATTTTGAAAAGATCAAAATCGTTGTTTACCTGTGTAAAAAAACGATCCATATCATGATTGTCGGGAAATATCACCAGCTTCCCGGGATCGGCATACAGAAAATCCATAGTAAGCATTTCATAGGTTTTTATCAGCCCGCTTCCATAGGTCTGCTCACCTTCAGTCAATCCCTTGGCCAGTGCATCCTGCAGCGGAAAATCCATCAGGCTTGGCAGACATGACGTATAACCATCATGATTCTTCTTGCCTGCCTGCCAGTACGATACAATTGCAGGATTATTATTCCACTCTTCACCGACAATATTAAACTCAGGATACTCCGACATTACCGCACAGGTCCATTTACTCATAAAATCTTTATCCGGATAGGGATAGGTATCCATTCTGATTCCCGAAATTCCGGAATATTCGATCCACCAAAGTGTATTCATGATCAGGTAATCAGCCATCAGCTCATTTTGCTGGTTCAGATCCGGCATGGTTTCCACAAACCAGCCATCTGAAAAGTGTTTTTTATCATAGTTTGATACATAGAGATCTTGAACTGTATTGTGCCTGTGATTGCTCTGTCTGAATTCACCCTGAAAATTCAGCCAGTTGGAAGCCGGGGGATCTTTTACAAACCAATGTTCTGAGCCGGAATGGTTTACAATCATATCCATAATCACTTTGATCCCCTTTTTCCCTGCATCCTGAACAAGTTTTTTATACTCTTCATTTGACCCGAATCTCCTGTCAACCTGGTAGAAATCTGTAGCTGCATAACCGTGGTAGGAATATTCCGGCATATCATTTTCGAGCACAGGATTCAGCCATATAGCAGTAAATCCCATCTCAGATATATAGTCCAGGTTATCCGATATTCCCTTTATATCACCGCCATGTCTTCCGCCCTTAAAAGACCTATTCAGATTCTCTTTCATTCCCGGTATTTCATCATTCTCAGTATTACCATTTGCAAACCTGTCCGGAGTAATCAGGTACATTACATCCGAAGAATTAAATCCGTCTATATCAGCCCTGCCCGGTTCTCTCTGGCGCAGTTCAAACGCATACTCTTCAGCAATCTTATCATCATCATAAAATGAAAATGTTACCTCTGATGGTTCAGCATCCTCACTGATCGTAACATACAAAAACAGGTAATTGGGGTTCTCAACCCTGACTGCTTTTTCCAGTGATACTATATCACTGTCAATTACCGGGTTATAAGACGATATATTATCGCCATAAACCAACAGCTGTATTTCATTATGTTTCATTTCCGTCCACCAGTTTGCCGGCTCAAAACGGTCAATTATATTTTGAGCATCCAATAAATGACAAGTAAAAAACGGAAGTAAAAAAATTAAGAGTAGCTTTTTCATGTTTTCTTATTCATTAAATCGCATTAAACCTTTTACGTATATATAGTAAACGCGCGATTATTGTTATTAGTTATTCTGAAAATTTTCAGCATTTCTCGCAGTTTCTTTTTGAAGAATATATTCAGATTCAATATCTCCCTCAATTCTGTTTCCACTCATATCCAGCTTTATCAATTTATTTTCTCCAACCATGTACCTGTTGGATCCTATAGTGTTGTCAATATTCTTCAGGGTGATTTTTGATCCGGATTTGTCCCATGAAAAACCACCTTCTCTGATGTATGTACTGTCACTTTCCCCCAGATACCTGGACCTGATTTTGTATGTTAAATCTTCGTTTAACGTGATTTCCGTCTCGATTCCTTCACAATCGGCACAAGGCAAAACACCGTAATATACTCCTTCATAGTCTAATGAAATTCTGCTGCTATGCATGTCCGTCATATGCATGCTTTTGTCTCTCTCCTCAGGTTTTTCCTGTTGCGTACAGCTTCCGGCAAAGGCAATAAGAAACCAAAATATTACTTTAACTTTCATTAGCTATTTCGTTTCTGGTAATTGTCAGCCAAAAAATAAAACAATTTCTGCAATGAAATAGAATCAA
>CAYVBJ010000016.1:537-5708 GCA_964449075.1 uncultured Balneolaceae bacterium | reverse complement strand
TTCTGGTAATTGTCAGCCAAAAAATAAAACAATTTCTGCAATGAAATAGAATCAATTTTAATTATCGCAATGAAAATGAAATGTCGGACGTCATAACAACAAAAGCTTAATTAGATTATCTTAATTAGGCTTCAGCTATCAATTTTTTTAATTATATACTCTTATATTCTGACGTGTAGCTAAATTAAGTTCAATAAGCTACAGTCAGTATTAAAGAATGATTGTTTAAATGATCCCGGGGTTGTGGAATATGAGGAAATTTTTATTTTTTATCGCTTCTCTGATTGCAGTATTTACATTCAGTTGCGACTCAACTGACAGTGGATTTGATGAAACTGTACCTGATTTTTTCACATTGTCGACAAATGTTTCACCGCAAGGAGGTGGGGTTGTCAGACCATCCGGTGGTGAGTTTGTTCAAAATTCAACCATAACAATTACCGCAGAACCTGCTGAAGGGTTTATTTTCGAACGATGGGGTGGGGATTTATCAGGGAATACAAATCCTGACACATTAGTCTTTTCAAGTAATAAAATTGTTAATGCCTTTTTTGCAGAGATTGAATTTCCGCTCAATATTACAATCATAGGGGAGGGAACCGTAACGGAAGAGCTTGTTGCTGAAGAGACGGTTGAGGAATCCCCGCCTGCGAAAGCTCCTCCTGAATCTTCTGAAATTGAATCCTCAAATGATACCCGCAACACATTTGATAAAGCCAGTTCAGACACCGGCAGTGTTTATCTCGATAAACAAATTATAAACCAGGAAAAAAACAAAAAAGCTGAACCATCTTCTCAAACTGTGATATCAACGGTACGTTTGACAGCCACCCCTGACGAAGGCTGGCTCTTCGACCGCTGGGAAGGAGATCTAACAGGCAGTGAAAATCCTGTTGAAATTGTTGTGGATGAAGAAAAAAATGTAACCGCAGTTTTTGAACAAATAGAGATTCAGGAGTTTACACTCGATGTTCAAATCCAGGGAGAAGGAACCGTTGATGCTGATCCAGACTTAGAAGTTTACACGGAGGGAGATGAGGTTACACTTACTGCTAATCCAAGTCCTGAATGGGAATTTATCGAATGGCTTGGTGATTTAACAGGCAGCGAAAATCCCGCAACCATAGTGATGGACGAGGATAAAGCTATTGTTGCCCGGTTTGAGAAGCCCGGAGCATCCGTACTGAGTATCACTCAACAACCTTCGGAAACCACGGCCGGCACTGTAATTTCTCCTGCCCCGGAAGTTGAGTTTATTGATGGATTTGGAAATCCGGTTTCCGGAGCTGATATCACTGTGACCCTGAACAATAACGCTTTTACTGCCACCAGCACTACTACGGTTTCAACAGATGAAAACGGTGTCGCCCTGTTTGATAACTTAAGCACTCAAACAGCTTCTGCAGGTTATACACTTACGTTTGGTACAAACGACCCGGACGTAACAGATATCACATCAGAGCCTTTTGATGTGATTGCTGCAGCTGCCGTGCCTGCCAGCAGTACCGCAGAGGTACCCGATGGCGTAGCAGGTGAAACCACGACTATTACTATTTCACTTCTTGATGAATTTGACAATCCTGTTAGCGGTGCAGAAGAACAGCTATCAATCACTGTTAGCGGGGCCAACAGTGCCAACTCCTCAGCCATTGAAACCGATACTCAGGGAGAATACAGCGCAGCCTACACACCAACTAACGCAGGTTCAGACCAAATCGATATTTCGGTAAACGGAACACCAATTAGTGGCAGTCCGTTTACAAGCACTGTCACAACAAGTGATGTGAGCTCAGCAAATTCAACTGTAACAGCCGAGCCGCTTGAACTTGTAGCAGGTACCGGCACGCTACTCACCATTACTCTTCGCGATGATCTGGACAATGCAGTAAGCGGCCTTTCTGATACAATTGTACTGAATGATCTTGGAAATGCAGAAGCCGGTGAAGTTACCGAGGATGGAAATAGCGGAGTTTATTCGGTAACCATTACAAATAACACCGCTGAAGAAATTACAGTAACTGTAGTTGCAGATGGTGTTACTCTTTCTGACACACCTTCCATTACGTTCCTCCCGGATGTAGCCGCTACAGCAGAAATTGTGTCAGGAAATAATCAAACAGCACCTGCAGGACAAACACTTGCAGAATCTTTCCTGGTGCAGGTAGCCGATCAGTTCGGAAATCCGGTCCAGGGACAAACTGTTGACTTTTCAATCACCCAGTCACCCGATGGAGCTTCCGGACAAAGCTTGAGCCAGGCGCAGACGTCGACCGATATTTCCGGACAAGCCTCTGCCCTGCTGACTCTGGGTGACACTCCGGGTACCTACGGCGTGGACGCAGCAGTTGCCGGTATCGAAACACCTGTTTCATTTACCGCAACGGCTCAGCTTGGTCAGCCGTCACAAATGGTGATTATCCAGCAACCTGCAGAAACAACAGCCGGAGTGGCCGTAACACCGGCTCCCGCTGTGGAAATTACGGACGACCAGGGCAATCCGATTGAAGGAATTGGTATATCCGTAACATTGAACGGTGCAGCCTTTACTTCCGGCAGTATCACATCTGCAACAACCGGCAGCGATGGCACCGCAGCGTTTGATAACCTGATTACCGAGACTGCCGGAACCGGGTATACTATCACATTTTCAGCAAGTGCATCCGGATTGACTGACGTTAACTCAGCTACTTTTGACGTGACAGCCGCAGAGGCTCTTGCTTCAAACACGTCAGCAAGTGTACCAAACGGAGTAGCCGGGGAACCAACGGAAATATCAATTACTGTTCTGGACGCCTTTGGCAACCCTGTGAACGGAGCGGAGACGCAGCTGTCGATCACTGTTAGCGGAGACAACAACGCAACCCCGGCAGCCGCTGAAACAACTACTCCCGGAGAATACACTGCCTCTTACACACCTACAAATGCGGGCACTGACAATATTGCCATTACGCTGGACGGAAGTCCAATTTCCGGCAGTCCGTTCAGCAGTGAAGTGATCACCAGCGACATCAGTCCAGCCAATTCAACGGTCACTCCCGATCCGGCAACACTGCCGGCCGGCAACAGTTCCACGGTCACCGTTCTGCTGCGTGATGGCAGCGATAATCCAATTGGCGGACTGCAAGATTCAGACTTCGTTATCACAGCCAGCGGAGACGCGGTTGCCGGATCGGTCAGTGAACCAGCCACAGGCACGTACCAGTTTACAGTAACCGATAATACCGCCGAGCAAGTTACGGTTACCACAAATGCGACCGGAGTGGATCTTCCGGATGTTACAATCACTTATGAAGCAGCGGCTGCTGACTTGATGATTATCACCGGGCAACCTGCAGAAACTGTAGCAGGTGAGCCTATCAACGGACCACCGTCAGTTCGCATTACAGATGTATTTGGAAACCGTGTGGAAGGATTTGCGGTTACGGTAAGTGAGCAGAGCGGGCAGGTATTTTCCGGCGGAACACTTACCGTTCAGACAAACAGTTCCGGAAATGCTGTATTCAGTGACCTGGTCATCACAGAGACCGGCAATTATAACATCATTTTTGCCGGAACAGGAGTAGATAATGTGACTTCAAACCTATTTGCGATCATTCCAGCAAACGCGAATGCGTCAAATACCACTGCCGTAGTTCCTAACGGTTCCGCCGGAGATCCTACACAAATCACCATTACGGTTGAAGATGCCTTTGGCAATCGTGTAGAAGGTGTTGCATCCGGTTTATCAGTAAGTATAAGCGGCGCAAATAGCGGGGCTACTGTTCAGCCGGTTGCAGATGATGGAAATGGCACCTATTCAACCAGTTATACACCTACTTCTAACGGCACTGACGAAGTAACTATTCAATTGAATGGCTTACCTATTTCTGGCAGTCCGTTTACGAGTTCCGTCTCAACCAGCGATGCCGCAAATGTGGAGATTCAACAGGAACCTCTTCAAACAACTGCAGGGCAATCGATTGCAGGTCCGCCTTCTGTACTGGTAACCGATGACCTGAGCAACCCGGTTGAAGGCGTTGAAGTTTCTGTGAGCGAACAAAGCGGGGCATCATTTGACAACGGTAATCTGACAGTGTCTACCGGATCAAACGGCATTGCCACTTTCAATAATCTTGTATTTAATACAGCCGGAACCTATACGCTCGTTTTTAATGCAGTGGGTGTTGCTGATAATGCCGTTTCACAAGCTTTTAATGTAACAGCGGCTGCCGGTGATCCCGGGGAATCCTTTGCTACCGTCCCCGATGGAACTGCAGGAGAGACAACCAGCATCAACATCACTGTTGAAGACGCCTTTGGCAACCGCGTGGAAGGCGCTGCATCTGATTTATCGGTAAGCGTCAGTGGTGACAATGCAGGGGCAGCTATCGCTACGATTACTGATGATGGCAACGGAACCTACTTAACGAGTTACACACCAACTGATGCAGGAACTGACCAGGTGACAATTACTCTCGGCGGATCCGGAATTTCAGGCAGTCCATTCACCAGCCAGGTGGGTGCAGGCAGTATTGCATCTTATGTTATTTCAAATATCAGCAGTCCGCAAACCGCCGGGCAGTCATTCGGTATCACCATCACTGCACGAGATGCCAATGGCAATACTGCTACAGGCTATAACGGAACCGCCGATCTGAGTACCACCGCCGGTTCAATTTCTCCAACAACCGCAAACTTTAGCAGTGGCGTAGCCAGTCCAAGTGTTACTGTCACAAGTACGGGGAGCAACCGAACCATTACGGCCACGGATAATCAGAATACAAGTATTGATGATACTTCTAACGGGTTTAATGTTGTAGCAGGCAGTATTAGTGCTTCTGCATCTGATGTGAGTGCCAGTCCGACAAGTTTAACAGTTGGAAACAATTCAACCGTTACCATACAGCTCAGAGATTCCAACGGCAATCCAATCGGAGGTCTGACAAATAGCAATTTCACAATTAATCTCACCGGTGATGCAACCAGATCATCTGTGAATGAAACCACTACCACAGGCACTTACCGGTTTACAGTCTCAGACAATACTGCTGAAACAGTCACTGTATCTGTTAATGCCAATGGTACATTGCTGAATGATACGCCCAGTATTACTTTTCAGGCAGGCAGTATTAGTGCCTCTGCATCTGATGTGAGTGCCAGTCCGACAAGTTTAACAGTTGGAAACAATTCAA
>CAYVBJ010000016.1:0-437 GCA_964449075.1 uncultured Balneolaceae bacterium | reverse complement strand
ATGAAACCACTACCACAGGCACTTACCGGTTTACAGTCTCAGACAATACTGCTGAGACAGTCTCTGTATCTGTCAATGTCAATGGTACATTGCTCAATGATACGCCCAGCATTACTTTTCAGGCCGGGTCCGCCTCCGATATGACTGTATCCACCCAGCCCTCGGCTACCACCGCAGGAGCGGCCATCTCGCCCGCACCAGCCGTGGAAGTAACCGATGCAGGCGGAAATCCCGTCTCCGGAATCAGCGTCAGCGTTTCACTGTCGGCCAGCAGTTTCACCGCCGGCTCCACAACCTCAGCGACCACCAACACCTCCGGGATCGCCTCATTTTCAAACCTGACAATCGAAACCGCCGGATCCTACTCCATTACATTTGACGCCGCTCCCGCCGGTGTGGCCAATGCCACCTCCGCCTCGTTCGATGTCAACGCCGCC
>CAYVBJ010000015.1:55385-72214 GCA_964449075.1 uncultured Balneolaceae bacterium | reverse complement strand
AATAAAAAATTCAAATCAATCCCTCAGATTAGGTTTTGAATTTTTGACTCAAACCTTATTACCTCAGTTTAATAACCAGAACCTTGTGTCGGATTCATTTTCAGGAAATGTATTCAACGAATCAAATAAAATGTCATTTCTTTCAGCCAGGTATACCATACCTCTCACTCATCCTGACGATGGCGGTTTTTTATTACCACTCTATCTTTCGAATATATATATTGTTCTTTTTTCACAAACAGTGAATGATTTGAGCAAAGATTCATTTTCTTTGATCTCAGACAGGTCCAGAACCATTGTTGGAACCGGAATTCGAAGTCGTTTTCGTCTGTCAAACCTGTCGATAGATATAGGATTATCTTTTGGGTTTGAACCTTCAAGAAATGATTATACATTCATGTTTGGCACTTTTTAAAAAAATCTCTTATGAAAATAATCTATACACCACTTGTTTTAATCTGTTTTATCACTCTTCTGTCTTGTACAAACCAATCTGATTCAACTACTGTAAATGCACGAAAAAGTCCGATCGCAATCAGTGCTGTTCAAATGGGTGATACCTATTTGAAAGTTGTTTATGGTCAGCCACAAAAGCGGGGAAGAGAAATTTTCGGTAACCTTGTACCTTACGGAGAAGTATGGCGCACCGGTGCTAACGAAGCAACCGAGCTGACAGTAACCAAAAATATTGAAATGAATGGCAATTTGGTTGAGGCCGGTACATACACTCTTTTTTCTATCCCTGAAGAGGATGAATGGACAGTAATATTGAATACCAAACTTGGCCAGTGGGGAGCATTTAATTACGATGAATCTTATGATTATCTGCGCTTTGAAATTCCTTCTGAATTCTCTGAAACTGTTGTTGAATCGTTTACGATAACTTTTTCTGAAGTTACAGGTGTGGAAACTATAATGTCCTTAGCCTGGAATCAAACCCGGGTTGATATTCCCATCAGGTTTGTTGAAGAAAATGTTTGAAGCTGTTTATTCCAATTAGATCATTAGAAATAAACAGGGTTTAAAACTTTTTTCTAAACCAGTTCCAAAAGATTTTCAGGCACATCTATATCCATTCTCAGAAGGGTAGATGCATGCGTTTTTCCCTGGGCATCGAGTTTTAAAGAAACGGTACCACCACCTCCAAGGCTTTCATGCAGAATAAAGTTTAAAGCATCTATATTTGGCATTTCAAATCTTTCAACTTTGCCTTTACAGATATGTTTCATATGATTCTTCACCCTTTCTTCAGTCAGTTTTTCCTTTAAAAAAGGGTAGATGTCCGGGTGGCGCGCAATTATACCAACATTGCTTCCGTTTCCTTTGTCTCCGCTTCTACCGTGTGCTATTTCAATTAATTTTACCTTAGGCATGGTTCATATCTTAATTTTAAATTCTTGTGCTATGTTATTTTTCCTATTCTGAAGAACTCCTCGTTTATACTTTCCATCTTCCCGGTTACTTCATCCAGGGAATCACTTTCAATAACAGCTGCAAGTCCGATACCTAGATTGAAGGTTTTTCTCATATCATCTTCAGGCACATTTCCTGTTTCCTGAATCAGCTTAAATATTTCGGGTCTTTTCCAGCTATTCCAATCAATTTTTATATTCCTTTCACCCGGTACTATTCTCTCTGTATTTCCAATGATACCACCCCCGGTTATATGAGAAAATCCGTTAACACCTTTTATTCCTTTTAATTTAGTTATGATATCGAGGTAGGATTTGTGAATCTGTAACAAGCTTTCGGATAGTGAAATGCCGAGTAAATCAATATAGTCATCTATCTTATATTTGCTGAATAACACCTTCCGTGCTAATGAATAACCATTGGTATGCAGACCGTTGCTTTTAAAACCGATAATAATATTATCTTTTTTTATATCATTACCGTTAATAAGCTGATCATGATCCGCAATTCCCACAATGGTTCCTGCCAGATCAAATTCACCTTCTTTATAAATATCAGGCATCTCTGCAGTTTCACCACCTATTAATGCAACACCATTTTCTTTACATGCTATTGAAAATCCTCTTATTACATCAATCGCAACTTTCTGGTTTAATTTACCGGTTGAAAAATAGTCCATAAAGAATAGCGGAACAGCTCCGCAGACAGCTATGTCATTCACACAGTGATTAACAAGGTCCTGGCCTATTGTATCGTATTTACCTGACTTAAACGCTACAATTAACTTTGTTCCCACACCATCCACACTGCTTACAAACACAGGTTTTTTAAAATCTGAGAGATCAGGTGCAAATAAAGCTCCAAAACCACCAATATTTGTAAGAACTGATGGCGTATGTGTCTCTTTAACAACATCTTTTATGGACTGAACCAGTGTTTCACCTGCTTCGATGTCAACGCCTGAATCTTTATATGTAAATCCTTTTTTGCTCACGAGTGCTTTCTTATTTTGATTGGTCTGTTAAATATAGAAACTTTATATATCCATTTACAGAAATAATCTTTTTAGTTATCCACAGGTAATAACTGTAATTAGTAAATTTAGAGTTTTTAATATTTGTAGTAGGTAGCTGTGGATATGTTTATAACTTTTTTATAAACATCCTTATCCTTGATTGGAAAATTTTGTGAATATCTTTGTGAATAGTAAGTGTAATAAAATTAGTAAATAAGGTTTTTTATTTTTAACTAATCAACACTTACACATATACCAGACATAACATAAGGATAATGTTTTATACGAGTGTTAGTGATGATCATTATTTGTTGATACAAGATATTATTTGTTAATGAGTGTGGAATACATTCAAAATTTTATCGTTGTCTGTTTAATTCACATCTTATAGAGAATTATTAACAAAGATATTCACATATGAAAATTGTTATTCAGCGCGTCAGCAGTGCTTCCGTAAGAGTGAGTGAAGAGATAATCGGGCAGATTTATAAAGGGCTTTTACTGTTTGCGGGTTTTCATAAAAACGATACTGAAGAAGACCTGAAATGGGTGTGTAACAAGATTATAAAGCTGAGAGTTTTTGAAGATAAGGAAGGGAAAATGAATAAATCAGTCCGTGAAGTTGGTGGCAGCCTTTTGGTTGTTTCACAATTTACACTTTACGGAAATGCAAAGAAGGGTACGCGGCCAAGTTTTACAGAAGCAGCCTCACCCGATATAGCAGAGCCGATGTACAACAAAATGATTGATATTTTAAAAGAGTCCGGTTTGCAAACTGAATCGGGAAAATTTGCGGCTATGATGGATGTTAAACTGGTGAATAGCGGTCCGGTTACCTTAATACTTGAGAGGTAAGATGGGTGTTATTTTTGTGTTTGTCGATGGGATCGGATTTGGAAAAAATGATAAGCAAAATCCTTTTACCAATAAAAATCTCTCATTCTTCAACAAAATAAGTAATGGTTCGGGGCTAACTAATAATTTTAAGGAGATTAGAAGAAAAGGGCTTATCCATCTTAAAATTGATGCAAATCTTGATGTGGACGGCCTGCCTCAAAGCGGTACAGGTCAAACTTCTCTGTTTACCGGTGTTAATGCATCAAAGGTGATAGGCCGTCATTTCGGGCCATATCCGCATTCCAAAATACGGCCTTTATTGAAAAATGAAAGTATTTTTAAAAAGGTACTTTCAAAAGGATATACATCCCATTTTATGAATGCTTATCCGGATATATTTTTTGAGAAATCAGAAAAAAAGAATCGGTGGAGTTGTACAACGTTAATGGCAAAATCTGCCGGACTTCAGTTGAATCGACTGCATGATGTAATTAAAGAGAGAGCTTTAACTGCAGGTATAACCCAGGAGTCATGGAGAGAAATGCTTGGTATTAACATACCTGAAATTACACCGGAAAAAGCTGCAGAAAGGATTCTGAAGGTATCAGATGAGTACGACTTTGTATTGTATGAATATTACTTAACAGACAAAGCCGGGCATAAAAAAAGTGAACAATTTGCTTTCCAGGTTCTTGAAAAACTTGACCGTTTTCTTTTTTCTATAAACGAAAGGAAAAAAGAGGACCAGATACTTATTGTAAGCAGTGATCATGGAAATCTTGAAAATCTGGAAATAAAAACGCATACCAGGAACCCGGTTCCGCTGATTATTTCAGGATTGAGCCGCTACTCTGCTGTACAGGCAGAATCCATAACGGATGTCTGCAGAATAATACTTGAGATTCTGGATCATTAACACGGCCGGGATAAGAGGTGAGGTTATCTTTGTCCTGTCAGCCGGTGTACAAATCAACTTTGGACACAATCCTTTGAAAGATCTCCTCAACATCGCCGACACCCGTTATCTCTTCAACAAGATTTTTCTTTTTATAGTAATCTCTGACTGGTTTAGTCTCTTTCTCATACACATCCAGGCGGGTTTTTATTTTTTCTTCAGTATCATCACTTCTTCCTTCGCCGCGGGATAGAATTCTTTTTATAAGCTCTTCTTCAGGTACGGAAAGTGTAATAAAAAGATCAATCGATTCATTTTTATCTTCAAGTATCTGGTCAAAAGAGGAAGCCTGATCTACAGTTCTGGGAAATCCATCAAGGATATAGCCATTTTGATATTTCTCTTTTTTAATTTCCTCCTCTACGAGAGCGACAACAGTTTCATCAGGAACCAGTTTTCCGTCATCAAGAATAGATTCTACCTTTTTACCCAGGGGCGTTTCATTTTTTATTGCAGATCTGAAGATATTACCCGTTGAGAGATGGGGTATGTTATAGTGATCTGAAATTAAAGCAGCTTGTGTTCCCTTGCCGGCACCCGGAGGTCCAAAAAGTATTAATATCATACCAGATTATTTTTTAAAAATGGTGATTTATTATGAAATAACCGCACCCGGCTTCAGGTTCAGATGATGGTTGCTGATCGTATAGTCAAGAAGCAGCACGGAATTTATAGTAAATATGAGAAATTACTTTTGTACGCCCTTGTTGCGAGTATCTTTTTCACGAATACGGGCTGATTTTCCCGTTCTTTCACGAAGATAAAACATTTTGGCCCGGCGAACATTTCCTCTTTTTTTCACTTCTATTTTGGCAATAAAAGGAGAATAGAGTGGAAAAACTCTCTCAACACCAATATTACCGGATATTTTACGAACAGTAATGGTTTTATTTGCACCACTGCCCCTGTCGTTTAGCACAATACCCTGGTATTGCTGAATTCGTTCTTTTTCACCTTCACGTACACGGTAGTGCACGTTAATAGTATCGCCTGCAGTAAATGCGGGAATATTGTCGTGTACCACTGTCTGTTCTATCAATTTTAATTTGTCCATAGTAATTTACCTTGTAGGGTCGTTATGATTCGTTTTTATATTTTTTATATAATTCAGGGCGTTTTTTACGTGTCCATTCCAATGATTTTTCAAACTTCCATTGTTTAACTTTTTTATGATCGCCGGATAACAGTATTCCGGGAACCTTGATATTTCTAAAATCAACCGGTCTTGTGTAAACCGGACCTTCAAGTAATTCATCCTGGAAAGTGTCGGTCAGCGCGCTTTCGGAATCTCCAAGAGATCCCGGAAGAAGGCGAACAATTGCATCAGTAATAACAAGTGCCGGAAGTTCACCGCCGGATAATACGTAATCTCCAATTGAGTACTCTTTGGTAATCAGTGTATCTCTTACCCGCTGGTCAACTCCCTTATAATGGCCGCATAACATAATAAGGTTTTTTTTTACTGATAATTCATTGGCCGATTTTTGATCAAACAGATCGCCATCGGGTGCAGTAAAAATGATCTCATCATATTTCCGTTCCTCTTTTAATTTTTCTATACAGGAAAATATAGGCTGGGGTGATAACACCATACCGGGACCACCACCGTACGGATAGTCGTCAATTTTCCTGTGCTTATCTTCTGTATAATCCCGCAGATCGTGAATATGAATGTCAACGATATGCTCTTTTCTGGCCCGGCCTATGATACTGTGGTTCAGCGGGCTTTGCAAGAGATCAGGAACTGCTGATATAATATCGATACGCATCAATTCTTATTCTTCAATAAACTGGTTAAGATTTTTACACAAGAGTATCTGTTTATCGGTATCAATTGAATCGATAAATTCATCAACCCAGGGAATCAGAAGAACTCCATATTCTGTATTAGCTTCAATAATGGTGTGAGCTGGATTTTCAAACAGGTCTGTTACTCTTCCTATTTTATCTCCTTTATACTGCACTATAAAATCAAAGATATCAGTTACATTTTCTGTTTCAGAAACGGGTATTTCAGATTTTTCAACAAAAAGTGCTTTTCCGGTGAATGATTCTGCTTCATTCCGGTTTTTGATCATATCAAGTTTTACAAAGAACGTTTGCTGATTAGCTTTTGATTCGACCCTCAGATTAGTTACACGGGCCGGAACAAGATCACCTCTTTTATTCAAATAACGAATAACCCGGTTTTCTTTAATCAGCGATACATCAAATAAATCATTCGGCAACAATTTTAACTCACCCTCAAGACCATGCGGTCTGCCGAACCGGGCAATTTCAACAAACCGGCTGTTAGCTGGTTTAGCCATACCGGTTTAAATATTTATTCTTTTTCAGACTGTTTGCTTTCCCAGGCACGAAGTACGGTTACACGTTCCTCATCTTCACCGACAAATCCTTCGAGTTGTTCAAGAGGTGTATTTTTTATGTGATCAATCGCTTCATTCGCATTCATAGCTGTAGATGAAGCTGATTCCTCTTCTGCAGTTTCTGGTTTTTTTGCTTCAGTTTCAGTTTTTTCTTCTTTAGCCCCTTCTGCTACTGTTTTTTCCTCTTTTTTAGCTTCTTCAGTCTCTTCCGGTTTTACTTTGCTTTCAGTAGGAAGCTCTTTCTTAACTTCAACCGGTTTATCAGTTTCTCCGGTTTCTTTACTTTCCGGCTCCGTGGCAGCGGCAGTTTTTTCTTCCGGGGTCTCTTTTACTTCAGCCTCAGGTTCGGGTTCAGCAACAGCTTCCTCTTTGACTTCTGCAGCAACTTCTTCCGATTCAGTTTCTGCTTCTTTTTCGGCTTCCTCAGCTTTTGCCTTTTCAGCAGCTTTTTTCTCTTTTTCTTCCTTCTCTTTCTCGAGAGCGGCAGCAGCTTCAGCGGCTTTTTGTTCAAGCTGTTTTTTGTATTCTTTCTCTTCGGCCTTCAGCAGCTCTTTCTCACGCTCTTTTCGTGATGCCTTCTCCGATTCAGGTTCTGTGGTTTCGCGCTGGCTTTTCCACTCTTCAAGCGCTGCTTCTATCTCTTCATCAGTTTTACCCCATCGAATAAGATGCATTTTATAGAGTATTCCCTCTGATTTCAGAAGGCTGCGAACCGTTTCTGAAGGACGAGCTCCAATTTTGAGCCAATGTATAATTCGATCTTCATCGAATGTCAGTTCTTTTTTTTCGCTGACATTGTCAAAACGGCCAACCCGTTCAATAATGCGTCCGTCACGAGGCGACCGGCTATCGGCAACCACAATGTGATAAAAAGGCCTTTTTTTCCGTCCTTTTCGTTGTAAGCGTAATTTAATCAATGATTTACTCCTGTGTATTTTTGTTTTTTATCAATCTGTATTTATCGTCCAATGGGAAGGTTTTTCAGACCCTGCATAGCGCGGCCCATCTTACCCATTTTCGACATTGTCTTCATCATTTTTTTCATCTGGTCGAACTGTTTCATTAAATCATTAATTTCACGAACAGTTGTGCCTGATCCTTTTGCAATTCTTCGCCGCCGGCTTCCATTCAGCAGATCCGGATTTTTTCTTTCCTCCGGTGTCATAGAATAGATAATAGCCTCAATCGGTTTGAAAGCATCTTCATCAATATCTTTATCTTTCAGTTGTTTTTCTGCACCCGGGATCATGCTTACCAGGTCAGTAAAATCGCCCATCTTTTTAATTTTCTGAATCTGCTCCAGAAAATCTTCCAGATCAAACTTATCAGAGCGTATTTTTTTCTGAAGTTTTTGAGCTTGCTCTTCATCATATTCATGCTGGGCTTTTTCTACAAGAGAAACCACGTCGCCCATGCCCAAAATTCTCTGAGCCATACGATCAGGGTAAAAAGGTGATAATGCATCAAGCTTTTCACCGGTACTTACAAACTTAATTGGTTTTTGAACAACGGTTTTAATCGATAAGGCTGCTCCGCCCCTGGTATCACCGTCAAGTTTGGTCAGTACAACACCGTGATAATCGATTTTCTCATTGAAAGCTTTGGCTGTATTTACAGCATCCTGACCTGTCATTGAATCAACAACAAAAAGAATTTCATCGGGAGTTACAGCTTTTTTAATATCGGAAACTTCATTCATCATCTTCTCATCGACATGCATTCGGCCGGCTGTATCAATAATCACCGTGTCGAGAGCAAGACTTTTAGCCATTGAAACAGCTTCCCTGGCAACCCGAACAGGATCTTTCTGTTCTATTGAGTATACCGGTACATCTATTTGCGACGCAAGTGTTTTTAACTGGTCAATTGCAGCAGGCCTGTAAACATCAGCTGCCGCGAGAATTGGATTTCTGTTATTTTCTTTTTTAAGATATCGCGCCAGCTTTGCAACAAAAGTTGTTTTACCGGATCCCTGAAGACCTGCTATAAGAATAACTGTTGGCGGTTTTTGGGAGACATTTAAATCAGCTCGTTCTTCTCCAAGTACATTTACAAGTTCATCAAATACAATTTTGGTAAATTGCTGACCAGGATTCACACTCTTTAATACATCTTCACCTAGTGCCTTTTCCTTAATTTTTTCAGTGAATTTTCGGGTAACCTCCAGGTTTACGTCAGCATCCAGCAAAGCACGGCGTATTTCGCGCACTGTCTCAGCAATATTTACATCGCTGATTCTGGATTCACCCTTCAGAGACTGAACCGCTTTTTCAAGTTTTGATGAGAGATCTTCAAACATAGTTTATTATATAGCTTTTTCGCAAGTTGCAAAGTCACAAAAAATACGGACATATAATTGTCTTATCAACATAGAATGTGGATAATTTTTCAATATCTTCAAAAAAAGCATCTTTTTGTATTTCAATGTCACGGGTTTAGGTGTTATTTTGGGCTGTTGACTCTTAAATAAAACGTAAAGAAATAGATACATATATGTCGGATCGGAAAGGTTTTGGATTGCTTAAAGGGAAGAAAGGAATTATTTTTGGCGCGCTTGATGAAAGAAGTATTGCTTGGCGCATTGCATTGGCCTGCCACCGTGAGGGCGCTGAATTTTCACTTTCCAATGCACCTATAGCCCTTCGCCTGGGTGCACTCGATAAGCTTGCCGAAGAAACAAATTCCAGGATATTCCCGTGTGATGTCAGTGATGAGGAGAATGTGGCAGAGTTAATGAATAGTCTTAAAGAAGAACACGGTGCGATTGATTTTGTTTTGCATGCAATCGGGATGTCACCCAACATCCGGAAAAATAAAAAATATACTGATATTGAGTACAACTGGTATAATCAGACTCTTGACATTTCAGCAATTTCACTTCACAAGATTTTAAATCATGCAGATAAAGCCGGCATATTGAATGACGGCGGAAGTGTAATTGCATTGAGTTACATTGGAGCTCAGCGAATATTTTCTAAGTATACCGATATGAATGATGCAAAAGCACTGCTTGAAAGTATTGCAAGGAATTACGGAAGCAGGCTTGCAGAAAGAGGCATTCGTGTAAATACGGTTTCACAGGCTCCAACCAAAACATCTGCAGGTTCCGGTATAAAGGGGTTCGACGGGATGTATACATTTGCAGATAAAATTGCACCGATGGGCAACCCTACGGCTGACGAATGCGCAGACTATTGTGTTACACTTTTTTCTGATCTTACAAAAAAAGTTACCATGCAAAATCTCTATCATGATGGTGGTTTTGTAACAGCCGGTATCTCCGAGGAGATGATAGAAGGGCTCGCAAAGCTTTACGCAGATGAAGAGTAGTAATTGACTCATTCTCTTTTCTGGAAATATGCATCATATAAGTAAACCCAAATGGCTCACAAAATATTAGGTATTGATCCGGGCTCACGGCATACGGGTTATGCCATTTTATCTGAAAAAAATGGCGTGCTGACTGTTGAAACGTGTAGTGTTTTACAATTGTATAAAGAGGAGGATCACACAAAAAGACTCCAGACAATTTTTGAAAATATATCGGATCTGATCAAGAAGGAAAAACCTACTACTTGTGCTGTTGAAACACCAATTTATGGTGTTGATCCTCTTGCGATGCTGAAACTTGGCAGGGCACAGGCTGCTGCATTGCTGGCAATTTCGAACCAGGGGCTGGAGGTGGCAGAATACTATCCGAAGAAAGTGAAGAAATCCATAACAGGTAATGGAAATGCAAGCAAAGAGCAGGTTGCATATATGCTGGATAAAATTGTCGGAACCGATATTAAAAAATTGCAATCAGATGCAACGGATGCCCTGGCCGTGGCCTGGTGTCATTATACTTACCTCGGCAGTACAGCTAAACTTTCAGGTTCCAGGAAAATGCATCAGAATAACAGAAAATCGAGCTGGTCTGCGTTTGTAGCTGATAATCCGGAACGTGTAAAAGGTAAATAACTTTGTATGATTGCATATTTAGAGGGAAAACTGGCAGATAAATCAGACGGTGCAGCAGTGATTGATATCGGGGGGATCGGGTATCGCCTTGAGATTTCAAACCAGACACTTACAAATTTACCTTCAGCAGGTACCAAGATAAAGTTACTTGTACACCATCATTTTACAGAAAATGATCAGAGGCTTTTTGGGTTCTGGTCTCAGAAAGAGAAGAATCTTTTTGAAAAATTAATAACGGTGAAGGGAATCGGCCCAAAATCAGGATTGACAATTCTTTCGGGCATGCCGGCCCCGGCGCTTATTGAAGCAATTGTTACAAAAGACATCGCAGCACTTTCACGCATACCGGGTATTGGGAAAAAGACAGCTGAACGCATGGTACTGGAACTGAAGGACAAACTTTTTGAGGGCCGTGATTCTGTAGCAGTTTCTGAAAGCGGAGATACAGCTACTTCAAACATAAGAGAAGAAGCCATATCCGCACTTGAAGCGCTCGGTTTTAAGAAAAGGGATGCCGAAAAAGCTGTGATGAAACTAAAAGATTCAGATAAAAGTGAAGGTGTATCGTCTCTGGTTAAAAAAGCTTTAGTAAACCTGAACAGGTAATGATTTCTTAATACCATTATATTTTCTATTCACTTGTATCGTTAGTACTATGTTATGTTATTAACCAAAATTAAATTTTGTCTTTAAAGTGAATAAAAAAACAGTACTGGTTGTAGATGATGAACAGGATTTACTGGATCTTATAGAGTATAATTTAAGAAAGGAAGGCTTTGATGTTCTTAAGGCTGAGAATGGTGAAGATGGGATTCAAATGGCAAAAGAGCACAATCCAGACCTTGTTCTGCTCGATATAATGATGCCAAAAATGGATGGTATTGAAGTGTGCGATTACATGAAAAAGGATCCCAAGCTTAAACACATTCCAATCATTTTTCTAACTGCCCGCGGTGATGAAAAAACGGAGGTGGAAGGGCTTAATAAAGGCGGCGACGACTATATTACCAAACCGATCAGCACAACAAAACTGATTTCAAGAATTAAAGCAGTTTTGCGAAGATTTGATGAAACAGAAGAAAAGATTAATAAGCTGCAGGTTCATGACCTTGAAATTGATAAAGACCGCTATATTGTAACAAAAGGAGAGGAGGAATTTCAGTTGCCCCGCAAGGAATTTGAACTGTTATATTATCTTGCAAGCAGAAAGGGAAGGGTTTTGGATCGCCAGAAACTTTTGAATAAAGTGTGGGGAGATAATGTATATGTTGTGGACAGAACCGTGGATGTACACGTAAGGAAAATCAGGGAAAAGCTTGGTGATCATTACATTGAAACAGTGAAAGGAGTCGGATACAGATTTAAAGAATGAATGCAGATTTTTCAAAAGGAAAATATTTCTCGCCACTCTCATTTCGGATTGCAGGAGTAACTACTGCACTTTCAGCTATAATTTTACTGTTGCTTAATAATTTATTGTCAGACTCATCTTTACTGACAAACCTGATTTTGTCACTGTCCGCAGCTTTTCTGATAGGAATTACAGTCTATTTTATCAGTTATCGGATTCACAGCGACAGGCTCGGTGCCCTGAAAAAAATCACTAAAAATATCACAAAAAAAAGATTCGAGGACTATGCAAATCTGAATAGTGATCAGAAAGATGAGCTCGACTATCTTGTTAAGCAATCGGTGAGAGCAAGCAGAACAGTTGAAAGAGAGATACAAAGGTTAAACAAAATTGAGAACTACAGGAAAGAATTTATTGGAGATATATCTCATGAATTAAAAACTCCTATATTTGCTATCCAGGGATTTGTGGAAACCCTGTTAAATGGTGCATTAGAAGATAGTGAGGTTAACAGGGTCTTTTTAAATAAAACAATGCGTAACGTAAACCGATTAATTTACCTGACAAAAGATTTGATGGAGATATCAAAACTTGAAACCGGTGAATTGAAGTCGAGCCTGCAGGATATCTATCTTTGGGAGATTATTTCAGATGTTGTAGAGAGTCTTCAGTACAAAGCACAAAAAGAAAATGTGGATATACATGTCAAAGATTTTGATAAAAACCTTCAGGTCAGGGTCGACCGAAACCAAATCCGGCAGGTTTTAATCAATCTCATTGAAAACGGCATCAAGTATAACCGTCCCGGCGGACATGTAGAAATTAACGTAGAGCAACATCCTCATGAACCTGATAAAATTAATGTTGAAGTGAAAGATACCGGCATAGGCATTGAGTCGAAAGACTTGTCGAGGGTAACGGAAAGATTTTTCAGAGTTGACAAATCCAGGTCGCGTGAAAAAGGGGGAACGGGATTGGGGCTTTCGATTGTAAAACATATTATGGAAGCTCACGGAGAAAAAATTACTATTGAAAGTGAACCAAATAAAGGTTCAGTTTTTAGCTTTACCCTGACAAAATCGGAGTATTTCCCGGTCAGGTCGTAATTTTTTTCAGACCATTAAATAAGAAAGAATAATTAAAACGAACAGGATATCCGGATGACATATGCAGTAATCATGGCCGGGGGCGTTGGGTCCCGGTTTTGGCCAAAAAGCACTAAAGAGATGCCTAAACAGTTTCTGAAGTTATTTGGTGAGGAAACCATGATACAGGCAACGGTAAACCGTTTGCAGGGATTCGTTGATTCAGATTCATGTATGGTTGTTACAAACTCAGACTATGTTGAAATTGTTAAAAAACAACTGCCCGGTTTGCCAAATGAAATGATTATAGGTGAAAAGGTAGCTAAAAACACCGCTCCTTGTGTTGCTGCAGCCGCAGCCATCCTTCATAAAAAAGACCCGGAATCCGTGATGACCGTATTACCGGCAGACCATCATATTACAAATCCTGAACGGTTTAGAAATATTTTAAAAAGGGCAGCTAAAACTGCACTTGAGGAAGAGTGCCTGGTTACTATCGGGATTAAACCTACCCATCCTGAAACCGGTTATGGGTATATTAATTTTGATAAAGACGATAAAACTGACGTATTGGGCGAATCTGTGTATGGTGTAAAACATTTTACGGAGAAACCTGACCTGGAAAAGGCAAACCGTTTTATAGAATCCGGCGATTACCTGTGGAATAGCGGTATGTTTGTCTGGAAAACATCAGTGATACTGGATGCTTTCAAAACATATTTACCTGAAGTGTTTAAACTTACAGAAAAGCTATCAGCATCTGATAATATAGAAGAAGAGATTGATCAATTTTACCAGGCGTGCCCCTCTATTTCGGTTGATTACGGAATAATGGAAAAATCAGAAAATGTACGTGTGGTTCCGGGAGAGTTTGGCTGGAACGACGTAGGCAGCTGGAAAGCTGTTTATGATTTGTTTGATAAAGACAAGGGTCAAAATGCAGTAAAAGCAAAAAATGTTTTTGTCAAAGATTCAAGAGGCAATCTGATACAATGCGACAGCGAAAAACCTGTTTCTGTAATTGGAATAGATAATGTTGCCGTGGTTGAGACAGAACACGGTATATTGGTATGCAGTTTTGAAAAGGCCCAGGATGTAAAAAAAGCAGTTGAGTATTTTAGAGAGGAGTAAAAATTTACTTCAATTTGTATTTATTCTATATACTAACTTCAAGCATGTCGTAAGCAAGCTGAACATGAGAAGGTAGTCTTTTGTTTGTTTTGGAATGATTTACATATGAATTCATATGTACAAGGTAGGTTTTGGGCACCTGAAGCTCTTCTGCTAATTCCACAGCCTCAGGAATGGTAAGATGGGTAGGATGAGGTGGTTCCCATCGAAGGCCGCTTAGAACCAATATTTTAGAACCCCTGATTAACTCCTTCGTCTTTTCCGGTATGTTTTTTACATCTGTTACATAAGAAAAATCATTAATCCTGTAACCATAAACCAAAACATTCCCATGCGATACAGGCAAATGAGTGATCCTGTCATTCCCAATTTCCAGGGGATTTTTTATAACATTCAGTTCAAAACTTGCTGACCCGGGATATTTTTTCTCACCAAACAGATAATCGAATCGTGAGCGAATAGAACTGATTCCTTTTGGAGTACTGTAGAGAGGTATGGAGTCTTTTTGGGCATAATTGAAAGATCTGACATCATCCAGTCCGGCGATATGGTCCATATGTTCATGAGTAATCAGTAAGAGATCGATATGTTTGATTCCGGATCTTATAGTCTGAAGACGAAATTCTGGCCCGGTATCTATTATGATGGACAAGTTTTCAGTCCGCACCCACACTGAACAGCGATATCTTTCATTTCTTGGGTCTCCATCCAGATATTTTTCTCCAAATCCACCGGCAACCGGAACACCCATTGATGTCCCGGTACCTAAAAAAGTAATTAACATATAATAATTATGTAAGACGGGTTATCGATCGGTTACTCATTTTCAAAATTATCAATTCTGTCCCACAACTCCTGAAGATGTTTTCGAACTACCGGTTTAACAAAAAGATCATCCAGCTCAGCTGATTGAAGTACACGTGCAAGGATTCCCGCTTGCGACTCAGCAGGCTTATTTTTATTAATGACAATCAATTTATCCCCTTCAATAACACACTGATCTCCTCTGAAAGTACCCCTTTCTTTTCTGATCTCATAGCCACATTGTTCACAAAGGGCTTCAAATTCAAGTAGCAATTTTTCAGTTTTCATCAGCTGTAATTAAAAAATATATCCAATTGTAATCCCATGACCAATATAGCGATTATCAAAACGATCATCATCTACGTCGTAATCCCTGAAATCAAAATCGTACCCGATGGCAAGACCGTTATTTCCAAAAAAATCATCTATGACGAACCTGAGAATACCTTGCATTGAATATAGAGTGCCGCCAAAAAATGCTCCTCTGGATGCACTGAAGCCCACATTAGGCGTAAAACGCCCGGTTATTTGCAACCTGTCATTTAATCTCAGGGCAGAACTTATACCCGAACCGATTGAAAACGATGTCTGTTCAAATTCAAAATCAGTAAAATCACTATTCACCCTTGTAAAATCTGTTGAAATTTGAAGTGGGATACCAATCCGGAATGAAGATGATCGCTTGATATTAAAATTGTTGTAAAGAAGCCCTCTTAAATTCACGTAACTGTTGTCGCTCATTCCTGTAACGGAACCGCCTAAACCGATATTAATATCAAGACCAGGCACTTCAAATTTAAAATTTAAAACATTATCTGTAAAGTCGAGCCGGTCTCGATCACTTAAGCCTGATCCCTCAAAAGAGAATTCAGCAAAATCAAGACTTATCCCGATCATTGAATAAAGACCGGGTGGACGAACCGTCCGTTCTTCAGTGTCACCGATTGAAAACATCTGAGCTTGTACATTTGTGGGTATGACAAGCAAAATACAAATCATTAAAAATGAGAACGAAAAAAATTTAGTATATTTAAGCATATGGAATGATTAAAAGCAATGTTCAGGTTATCTAATCAATCAAGTTAAAGAAAATATGAAAACCATTATCACAATTTTATCAATAATAGGTATGATGAGTATTAACGCCGGTCAGGAGGCTTCAGTTCATGATTTTGAAATAAAAACGATTGACGGTGAAAATCTGAACCTTGAAGCCTACAAAGGAAGTGTCATTTTAATCGTCAACACAGCCTCTGAATGTGGATACACACCACAATATGAGGCGCTTCAGTCAGTATACCAAACCTATAAAGACGAAGGACTTGTTATATTGGGTTTTCCTGCAAATAACTTTGGAGGACAGGAACCGGGTTCCGAGGAAGAAATTATGAAATTCTGCCAGGTTAACTATGGTGTGACATTTCCACTTTCCGCGAAAGTATCTGTGCTCGGAGATGATATAGATCCGTTATTTAATTTTCTTACCACACAGGATAATCAAAGTTTTACCGGTGATATTAAGTGGAATTTTGAGAAATTCCTTATCAATAAAGATGGTGAGCTGGTAAAAAGATTCCGAAGTAAAATTAAACCTAATAGCAAAGATATAATTGCTTCAATAGAGACTGAACTGAATAAATAGTTTGAGCAAACTCTTGTCTGTTTAAGGTTTTATTCGGGGAAAGTAGGAGCAACTCAAAATTATTTAGCAAAATCTCACAAGATTGTTGACATCTGACAGTAAAGCTCTTTATCTTAACTATTATTTAAAGAGTTCTGAAAACTGATTTACAGTTTAAATCAGTTGTCGAAGTTTAAGATAGTTCATAGTTTAATTGACAGGTTGAAGAAACATATGGTCCGGTAGTTCAGCTGGTTAGAACGCCCCGATTGTCATCGGGAAGATCTC
>CAYVBJ010000015.1:0-55285 GCA_964449075.1 uncultured Balneolaceae bacterium | reverse complement strand
AGATTGACAGATTGAAGGAATTGTATGGTCCGGTAGTTCAGCTGGTTAGAACGCCCCGATTGTCATCGGGAAGATCTCGAGTTCGAACGCCGGGTCAGAAAAAGATTGACAGATTGAAGGAATTGTATGGTCCGGTAGTTCAGCTGGTTAGAACGCCTGCCTGTCACGCAGGAGGTCGCGAGTTCGAATCTCGTCCGGATCGCAAAAGCCGGCTTAATTCACATTAAGCCGGCTTTTTTTATAAAGAACATCCATTCAAGATACTTCTCAAACCAACAGCTTTTCCATCCTTGCCTGGAACTGCTTTCCGGCGTATTCAATGAACCACTCTTGTTCCAGGCCAAAAGGCATTGGATCGTATGGTTCAAAAAGTTCATGAATCAACTGAATCACATCATCGATTGCGTTGGGCATCTCAATTTCCAGAATGTTTTGCAGTTGCGGATTTTCTTTCAGAATTCGCTTCAAAAAGTAGAGTCCGAAGGCAATATGTCGTGACTCATCTTTTTTCAGCAATCCGATTCCTTTTCTCAGTCCGGGCAGCAAGTCATTTTCTTCGAGCATCTGATAATAAGCTTCGTAACCCGTTTCGGCAAGGGTTCCCTCCACAAGCATATTGTAGGTAAAGGATGCCCGCAACTGGTTAGCAGGTGAGGGGTCTTCATCCAGTTTCAAAAGGGATGAAGGCAAAAGGTCGTAAAATATTTTTTTATAGGATGGTCCGTGGAATTGTTGAAAATCAGGCTGAAACGGGAGTACTGATGCAGTAAAGAGCGAAAAGAATTCTGTGTGTTTGGCCTCTTCCCAGAGGAAAGAGGTAAAATAGATCTCTTCTTCAATCCGTCCTTCCATTGCCACTGTTCGGATAAGAGGAAGAAGATCCAAAGTTACGGCCTCTTCACCGGCCATAAAAAGGGAAGTGAGGTGCAGCAAAACTGTCTGCTCTGTTTCATCTAACGAACGCCAATCCATCCTGTCGTTTTCAAATTCGATGTCAGATGGATTCCATATTCCGAGTTTCTTTGATTTTTGGAACAACTGCATAGGGAAGCTCTCATGATCCAGGCCCGATTTTGTAGTTTTATATTCCCTTTTTCCGGACGTAAAAGCACTCTTTGTTTTTACTTCATTAATTTTATGAGATGATTCAGTATTAAGATTTCTTTCATTTATACCGGCTGCTGCCTTAAGAAGTGCAGCTGCAGATTTTCTCTGACCGGTAATTTTCATCAGGCTTCCTTTCTCAATTTTCAGGTCACCTTTCATTATTAAAAACAGTGGATCTTTTTTTTCCGCCAACAGTCCCGTCCAGGTACTCTTATCACCTGTAATGATGATGCCCGCTTCTTTTTCATCCTCTTCAGTTGAAAAACGAAGACAGTTGCACATTCCGTCTTCAAGATCAAGGAAATAACCATGATGGTTTTGTTTCCGAAGAGGATCAGGAACCGGATTGAATTTAAGTACCACCGGGTCGTTCCAGGATGAACCGTGGCTTGCATATTCATCACTGCTGTTTATGGATTCTTTCCACTGTTCCAGGAACTCCTCACTATATATGCTTTGTAAATTTATCAATCAGTTATATCAATTTAGTTGCCTGTATCCTCAACCGGGGGTGCATCAATTTCACTCAGGGCACGTTCGATAGACGGTATTACAGTGTTAATGATCCTGTTCAGGTCTGTTTGCAAGCTTTCCAGTTCCCGCTTACCGGTTTCAACCGTTCGTTTGTGAAGATCAGTTGGACCGTAGGTTGTGTTTAAAGCCCGAAACCCGGTAAACATGCGTGATCCGGGTGTTGGCGGATTTTTCTCACCGATCTGATTTTTGGCTTCACTTCCACTTATCTCTTCATTCATTTCAAGTAACTCCATCCTTGTATTGTGAATTCGGCGGTACAGTTCAGAATCTTCACTTTCAGCACGGTTAAGAGCTGTCTGAAATGCTTCTATCCTGTCAATCTGCTTCTCAAGCTGCCTGGATGTTCTGCCTAATTGCTGCTGGAAAGATTCAACATCTTCCCTGAAGCTTGCTATTTCATCATAAGAGGCTCCCTGTAGCGTGCCCTCTCTAAGAGGAGTGACCTCAAATTCGACAGGCTCAGAGAGTGTTTCTGTGATACCCTCTTCAATTTTAACAAGAGTTGCGCTGTATGTGCCAGGAGTTACGAGAAACCCATTGCCGCCGCTGATGCTTTCTCCGGGCTCTATGAATCCTTTTGAAGAGTGCCGTAAGTTCCAGTTGATTCGATGTAACCCTTTACCGGCAGGCCCTTCAATCCTGTTGATTACATTACCATTGTTATCTTTGATTATTATTTTAACAAACGGACCTTTTTGCCGGATCTCTTCTTCCAGTTCATCCCAGCCTGGAAACGGGATATCTTCGCCTTCAGCGATCTGCTTCTCATTTTCTTTTCGGATTGCCTCCTTGCTTTTAGTTGTCTCTTTCAGATAATATGTGAACAGGGCCCCAAAAGGCGGGTTATCGGCCCTGTAATCGTTATCCCCCTGAGACGAAACTACAGATTTCTGAATATACCAAAATGCATCCCGGGGCTGAAAGAGAAACGCATTCTGAGAAAGGGTCTCTTCATTTAAATTTCTGATTGGAGAGTAATCATCCAGAATAAATATACCTCGTCCAAATGAACCGCCTACGAGATCATTATGTGTTTTTTGAATCTCAATGTCTCTGAAAGATATTGTAGGCACCCCGCCTTTCAGTCTGACCCACTCCTGTCCGCCATCAAGAGTGAAGAATATGCCAAATTCAGTTGCCGCGAAAAGCAGTTGAGGCACTTCATGATCCTGTACCATACGCCATACCAAATGACGGTCGGGCAGGTTTCCACTTATTGAACTCCAGGAGTTTCCCCGATTTGTACTTTTGATTAAGTAGGGCGAAAAATCACCATATTTGTGGTTATCGAGTGCAACGTACACCGTATTTACATCATACAAGTCGGCCTTAATATCATTTACAAATGCCGTTGAAGGGATACCTTTAATATCTTCCAGGTCTATCCGTCTCCAGTTTTCGCCCCCATCTTCTGTGACCTGCAGCAGGCCATCATCCGTTCCGGCATAAACCAGGTTTTCATCCAGGGGTGACTCAGCCAGGGAGGTAATTGTGTTGTAGTTCGACATTGCAAGAACATCCCAGGGATTGTCCCAGCTTTGCTGCCTGCCCATTATGGGCAGTTCGATTCTCTCCTGGTTGCGTGTCAGATCCCCCGATATCGGTGTCCAGCTGTCACCCCTGTTATTACTTCTCCACACCCGGTGTGATGCAAAATAGAGCCTTTTAGGATCGTGACTACTTACCTCAATAGGAGCATCCCAGTTGTATCGTTCATAATCTTCATTTTCACCCGGTTGTGGCTGAATAAAAACCTGCTCGCCTGTTTTTCGATCTACACGGTGTAAACCACCCTGTTGAGTTTCAGCATAAACAATATTCGGATTACCCGGTTCTGTTGCAGAATCGTGGCCGTCAGCACCAAGGGTCTTAAACCAGTCAGCGTTCCTGATTCCATGCTCATTATCGGTTCTTGAAGGTCCGCCGTTCGAGCCGTTATCCTGCGTGCCTCCGTATACATTATAAAATGGTTTTTCATCATCAACTGATATTTTATAGTACTGCATCAAGGGTAAATTACGGATGAACCTCCAGGTTTTTGTGTGATCATAGGTCTCATATAAGCCTCCGTCTGTTCCCACGAGTATATAATCGGGGTCATTATTTTTGAAGGCAATAGCGTGATCGTCTACATGCTTATTGTCCACATTCATTCTTGTAAAGTTTTCGCCATGTTCATCAGAGATAAGCATCACATTATTAACAAGATATAGCCTGCCAAAGTGGTGGGGGGAGGCGTATAGTTCCTGGTAATAATGGGGGCCTGTGCCGCCCGCAACGGCATCGGACATTTTTTGCCATGACTCACCCCGATTCATTGAGGTATAAACACCGCCGGTTCTCCGTTCCAGTTCTATTGCAGCATAAACGTAATCGGGATTTTGCGGTGAAATTGCCAGGCCTATTTTGCCCATGTTCGAAGTTGGTAATCCGGTCTTCAGTTCCCGCCATGTATTACCTCCATCCATACTTTTGTGGATACCGCTTTCGGGTCCGCCTCCCATATATGCTGCAACTGTCCTGTGGCGCTGCCAGGTAGCGGCATATAAAACGTCCGGATCTCTCGGATCCATTACTATATCTGTTACGCCTGTCCATTCATCATCTCCAAGAATCTTATTCCACGATTCACCTCCATCAGTGGTTTTATACAATCCTCTTTCTCCGCCACTATTCCAAAGCGGCCCTTGTGCAGATACCCATACAATATCTGAATTATCCGGATGGACAATAATTGTTGAAATATGTTCAGAGTTTTCAAGGCCCATATTTTTCCAGGTCTTTCCGTCATCCATGCTTTTATAAACCCCGTCACCATAGCCTACGTGACGGCCTCCGACATCCTCACCTGTACCGACCCATACTGTTGACGGATCATTTGGATCAATTGTAACCGAGCCTATAGAGTATGAAACCTGGCTATCAAAAATTGGATTCCATGTTGTTCCGGCGTTTTCTGTCTTCCAAACACCACCCGAGCCAACAGCAACGTACCAGACATTATCATTATCAGGATGAAAATCTATATCTGCAATTCTTCCCCCGTTAAAAGCAGGCCCGATATTTCTAAGGCTAAGATCATTTATATCGAGCTCAGAAAGTGTTGTGCTCTGAGAGGAGACGATTACAGGAAAGCAGATGACAGTAAAAAATGTAATTGCAAAAATATTTAACAGGTTAATTAGTTTATTGTTACTCATAGCAGGTTTTATTTTTGGTAAAGGATAAGAGTATTTATTCTAATCATTAACTGATTGCAGATTTAATATGGCTTGATTCATCAAATTATTCAAATTATTTGGTGATACTTTTCAGATTAATTAGTGCAGAAGATGGAGAAACTCATTTTACTAAAAAATTGTAACTTGTGAACCGGGATATATTAAAAACTAAAATAGTAGTAGATTGATAAACTTCGAAACTCAATACGATGTAATTGTTGTTGGTGCAGGCCATGCAGGTAGTGAGGCAGCGGGTGCTGCGTCGCAAATGGGTGCAAAGACACTTTTAATTACTATGAATCTTGATGCGATAGCTAAAATGTCATGTAATCCTGCGATGGGCGGTGTGGCTAAGGGTCAGTTAATCCGGGAGATTGATGCACTTGGTGGTCTGAGTGGATTGGTCAGTGATCAGTCGGGCGTACAGTTCCGTATGCTTAACAGAAGCAAGGGGCCTGCTATGTGGAGTCCAAGGTGTCAGAGCGACAGGGCTATGTATTCAAAACTTATGAGGGAACAACTTGAATCAAAAGAGAATCTCTATTTTCGGCAGGATAATGTAGTTGATTTAATCAGTGATGAAAGCGGAAAAAGTATTCAGGGAGTTATCACACAATCCGGTCAAAGATTTTATTCCAAATCTGTAATTTTGACCAGCGGAACGTTTTTAAATGGAGTTATCCATATTGGAGAAACTCAATTTGGTGGTGGCAGGTCTGGAGATCGTGCGTCTGTAGGGATATCTGCATCATTGGAAAAGCTTGGGTTTGAAGCAGGAAGATTAAAAACGGGAACCCCACCAAGAATTGATGGAAGAACAATTCATTATGATTTGCTGGAAATCCAATATGGCGATGAAGATCCCTCCCCATTTTCTTTTATGACAGATAAATTACCAGCCCTGGATGATCAGTTAACCTGCTGGATCGGCTACACGGATGTTAAGGTACATGAAGTTTTAAAAACCGGCTTTAGCAGAAGTCCTATGTTTGCGGGAAGGATTAAATCAATAGGACCCAGGTATTGTCCAAGTATAGAAGATAAAATAGATCGATTCAGTGACAAAGACAGTCATCAGCTATTTCTTGAACCTGAAGGCTGGAATACATATGAAATGTATCTCAATGGTTTCTCAACATCTCTTCCTGAGGATGTTCAGTATAAAGCATTGAGAACTATAAAAGGATTTGAAGATGTTGTCATGATTCGGCCTGGTTATGCGATTGAATACGACTATTTTCCGCCTTACCAAATAAGGAGAACTCTCGAAACGAAGCTTGTAAGTGGTCTCTTTTTTGCCGGACAAATTAATGGCACAACAGGATATGAAGAAGCTGCTTGCCAGGGTTTAATGGCGGGAATTAATGCTGCTTTACAAGTGAGAGAACGATCTCCGCTTATCTTAAAACGATCTGAAGCTTATATTGGTGTTCTTATTGATGATTTAATTAATAAGGGTACTGAAGAACCTTATCGTATGTTTACCTCAAGAGCAGAGCACAGGATTTTATTACGTCAGGACAATGCTGATTTGAGGTTAACCGGAATAGGGCATAAGCTTGGCTTAATTGATAATAAGCGGTTTGAGATATTCCAAAGAAAGAAAGACCAGATTGATAAACTTCATGATTTGCTATCGAACTACACAATCAGGCCGGAAACAGTAGACTCAAAGCTCAAAAAACTTGGTACTACACCTCTTAGTCAGCCTGTAAAAGCTAAATCTTTAATACCGAGACCACAAGTAGGTTTGAATGATCTTCTTGACGCTGATCCGGATTTAAAATTGAAAGCAGAGGAGATTTCTGCTAATAAATATGTATTTGAAGAAGTTGAGATAGAGATTAAATATGCCGGTTATATTCAAAAAGAGTTTGATATGGTGGCAGAAATCATTCAAAAAGAAAATGCTGCAATCCCGGAGGCTATTGACTATAATAAAATTAAAAGTTTATCAACCGAAGGAAAGCAAAAATTGTCAAGGATAAAACCTGAAACGATAGGGCAGGCCAGCCGAATCAGTGGGGTTTCAGCAAGTGATGTCGCAGTTTTGATGGTTTATCTTAAAAATTAACTCAACGTGTTTCACGTGAAACAACATAAATCAGCATCACCAAAAATAGCAGGACCAGAATATCTTAGAAGTAGCATTGAACTTTTCAAAAATAACAAAGAGCAGCTTCAGGAATATATAGATCTGCTTCTTTGGTGGAATCAAAAAATAAATTTGGTAAGCAGGAACGTTTCACGTGAAACGCTGAGAGAGCATGTAATTCATTCATTGTTACCGGCGGCCATGGGGTTGCTGAATAGTTCAGATTGCATTGTTGATGCCGGCACGGGTGGCGGATTACCCGGAATCCCGCTTTCAATCATATATCCTGAGAAAAGATTTATACTGAATGATATTGTTGCTAAAAAAACAATGGCGGTTAAACAAATAGCCAGAGATCTCAATCTTTCAAACGCAGAAGTTCAATCATGCTCCGTCGAGAAGATAGATCCCAAATGTCCTTTTTTGATTGTAACAAAACATGCCTTTGAAATTGCCTCTCTATATCGAATGGTGAAAAACAAACAGGTCAAGGAAATTGTTTTTTACAAAGGTTGCAGTGATGCTATCAGTGAAATAAATAAAGTAAAGCATTTAAGCTCAGACTTGCATTCTTTTCAGTTTGGTGAAAAATATAAATTTTATGCAGATAAGTGTATTGCAGTTGTGAAGTGTTGAGTTATACTGTTGACCAAAAATAAATCAAATTCATTATAATAATTAACGGCATCAGGCAAAATAAATCTTAGAACATGGATAGAATGAAAAGCTCCGAGCGAAGAATGAAACTGATTCTGATGCTACAGGAGTCAAAGAAAAAATTAACAGCAGATCAGCTTGCTGAAACATTTGGAGTTAGCAGAAGAACAATTTTCAGAGATCTGCGGGCATTATCGGAGGTGAATGTGCCGGTTACGTGGGATGAATTCAGTGGCTATGGAGTAATGTCGGGATACAGGATACCCCCATTGATGTTTACTTCAAAGGAGCTCGCTACCATACTTGTGGGATTAAATTTTGTTAAATCACAGGTTGATAAAGAACTTGTTGACGATGCAAAAGGAGTTGAGATCAAAATCAGAAATGTATTACCCGGTGATTTGAAAAAGTATATGAACTCGCTTGATAACCGGACGGTGATAGATCCATTTATGCATTTTGGTTCTGAAAAGAAAAAGGGTGGCAGCTGGTATGAAATAAGCAGCGCTATTTCAAAAAATAAGAAAATCGAATTTAGTTATAACTCAAAATATACTGAAGAGAAAACGAATAGAGTAGTAGAGCCGTATTTGCTAGTTTTTTACAAGGATCACTGGAACATGATCGGTTACTCGGAGAAAAGAGAAGATTTTAGGAATTTTGTACTTGACCGCATAACAAATTTAAAAATATTGGATCAAAATTTTGATCCGGATAGGGAATTTGACGTAGAAGACCTTATTTTTCGCTCTGAGAGCACTTCTCAAATAATAATAGTAGATATTGAAGAAGATGCATTTAAGCGATTTAAGGCAAATCTACCGGCTAAAATATTAAACTCAACTGAGATAAATCCTAAATTATTTAGGGTAAAGTTGAAATTTGAAAATCTTGCCTACATTAATGAATGGCTTCTTCAATTTGGAAAGAAGGTAAAAGTTATATCGCCCAATGAACTTATTGGAAAAAGAAAATTGATTTTAAATCAAATGTTAGATAATACCTGATAATTGATTTATATATAACTAATATTGATATAGCATTCTATATATTTTAATAATATATTTTTGATTTATTACATAGATTCATTTAAATCTACGTAAAAATCTAAAAATAGATAGTAAATACAGCTAATCAGAAAAAATGCAGCTTCCAGGTTAAACTTAGAAAGTGTAACTATTTATTGAGATTAGCAGAGTGAGTTATCAGGTCACAATGGGAGCTTCGCCCTCATCTTCGTCTTCATTTACTACTCGTGTAATTGCAGCAATCTTTCCTTCTTCATCCAGGCGCATGATTCGAACTCCCTGTGTATTTCTTCCCATCGTGCGAATACCCTTGCACTGCATCCGGATTACTTTGCCAAGTTCTGTAATAATCATAAGATCATCTTTATCAGAAACTTCTTTCAATGCAATTAAATCTCCTGTCTTTGGAGTGATTTTCATGGTAATGACCCCCTTTCCTCCGCGGCTTTGCTCTCGATAGTCATCCACCAATGAGCGTTTTCCAAATCCTTTCTCGGAAATTGCCAATACAGTAGCTTCATGTGTATTTTTGATGACGACCATATCAACAAGTTCATCATCTTTTGAAAGTTTCATGCCCCGAACACCCGAGGTGTTGCGGCCCATGTCACGAACATCATCTTCGCTGAACCGTATTGCCCGGCCCTTTTTGTTGCCGAGAATAATTGTACTGTCACCATCGGTTAAGGATGCGCCAAGTAATTTGTCACCTTCTTTAACATTAATTGCAATGATTCCATCTCTGCGGGGACGGCTATACGCCTCAAGTACGGTTTTCTTGACAAGGCCTTCTTTCGTGGCCATAATGATAAAGTGATTATTGATGTATTCATCATCATCCAAAGTCTTTACCGGAACAAAGGTTTGTATACTGTCATCTTTATCAATATCGATTAGGTTTACAATTGCACGCCCCCTGGATAACCTGGATCCTTCAGGAATTTCATAGACTCGTAACCAGTAACACTTTCCATTTTCAGTAAAAAAGAGAATATAGTTGTGATTAGTGGCTACGAACAGATGTTCTACATATTCATCATCCTTCGTGGTGGTGCCTTTCATTCCTTTACCGCCGCGCCGTTGTCTGCGGTAACCGCTAACTGGCATTCGCTTAATAAACCCTTTATTGGAAATTGTGACTACAACATCTTCATCCGCAATCATATCTTCGATATTGAAATCATCCGCAGAATAGACAATTTGTGTACGCCGCTCATCGCCATACCTGCCTTTAAGGTCTGCAAGCTCTTCTTTAATT
The DNA here is from genome assembly GCA_964449075.1 of uncultured Balneolaceae bacterium. Classification (GTDB taxonomy): domain Bacteria; phylum Bacteroidota; class Rhodothermia; order Balneolales; family Balneolaceae; genus CAYVBJ01. The sequence goes on along the minus strand of CAYVBJ010000015.1, from coordinate 45,382 downwards.
ATTTCATTTTGCCTGTTTCTGTCAGATAGTATATTTCTGAACTCAGCAATCTTTTCAACAATGTCCCTGTACTCAAGATCAATTTTATCTCTTTCAAGTCCTGTTAGTTTTTGCAGGCGCATGTCAAGAATAGCTTTTGCCTGCAGATCGGTAAGTGCAAATTTACGACGCAACTCACGGTTGGCTTCCTGGGGACTACTGGAAGCGCGTATGGTTTTGATAACTTCATCGAGATTATCGAGGGCAATTTTCAGTCCTTCAAGGATATGGGCGCGTGCTTCTGCCTGATCAAGGTCGTAAATAGTGCGCCGAATAATGACTTCAACCCTGTGTTCAACAAAATGCTGAATCAACTCTTTGAGAGCCATAACCTTGGGGCGTCCCTGAACAAGAGCCAGGTTTATGACACCAAACGTTTGCTGCATTTGAGTGTACTTATACAGCTGGTTCAGAACAACACCGGTATTGGATCCGCGCTTCAGCATGATAACAATTCGCATTCCGTCACGGTCAGATTCATCCCTGATCTCAGAGATTTCAGTAATTTTTTCGTTGTTGACCAGGTCCGCAATTTTTTCAATGAGTGTTGCTTTATTAACCTGGTAGGGGATTTCAGTAACAATGATCTGCTCCCGGTTATTTCGCATCTCTTCAACACTTGCACGGGCTCTCATAGTGATCTTGCCACGACCTGTTTCGTAGGCTTCTTTAACACCCTCGTAACCGTAAATTATTCCGCCGGTAGGGAAATCAGGCGCTTTGATGTGTTCCATCAAGCCTTTTGCATCTATATCGTGATCATCGATATATGCAACAATTCCATCGATTACTTCATTGATATTATGCGGTGGCATGTTAGTAGCCATACCCACAGCAATCCCGGATGAGCCGTTTAAAAGTAAATTCGGAAGCATTGACGGCAGTACGGTTGGCTCCGTCAGTGTATCATCAAAATTGTCCTGGTAATCTACAGTTTCTTTATTCAGGTCCGTAAGCATCTCTTCAGCAATGCGCTGCATACGTACTTCCGTATACCTCATTGCTGCAGCAGAATCGCCATCTACTGAACCAAAGTTACCCTGGCCGTCAATCAGGGGATATCGAAGTGAAAAGTCCTGAACCATTCTTACAATTGTATCATAAACAGCAGAGTCTCCGTGGGGATGATACTTACCGAGAACTTCACCGACAATACGCGCACTTTTTTTATAATTCCTGTTGTGCAGCATGCCGAGATCACTCATACCATAGAGAACGCGGCGGTGAACTGGTTTCAGACCGTCACGAACATCCGGAAGGGCGCGTGAAACAATGACCGACATCGAGTAATCGATATAGGACGACTGCATTTCATTTTCAATAGTAATTGGAATAATTTTTTCACTTGCCATAGATCAGTAGAAATAGAAATTATGTATAGATGAGATTTATTTTAAGTATCAGATATCAAGGGTTGCGTATTTGGCATTGCGTTCAATAAACTCACGACGGGGTTCAACATCGCCCCCCATCAGCGTCGAAAAGAGTTTATCTGCCCCGGCTGCACTTTCGACTGTAACCTGTTGCAGGGTTCTGGTTTCAGGGTCCATCGTAGTTTCCCAAAGCTGACTTGGATTCATTTCGCCAAGGCCTTTATAACGGCTGACATCAAACTTCTTCTTTTCTTTTTTTAGCTGCCGAACAATTTTGGCTCGTCCGTCTTCATCCCACGCATAGTCAATCTGCCCCCTGGTAGATGTTATTCGATAGAGGGGTGGGGTAGCAATGTAGACATAGCCTCCCTCAATAAGAGGAAGCATATATCGATAGAAAAAAGTAAGCAGAAGTGTCCGGATGTGGGAGCCATCTACATCAGCATCTGTCATGATAATCAATTTGTGATACCTCAGTTTTTCAAGCTCAAAATCTTCTTCACCGTGACCAACGCCGGTACCAAGGGCCGTTATCATGGCCTGAATTTCTTTGTTTTCAAGTATCTTGTTGATTTTTGCCTTTTCAACGTTAAGAATCTTACCGCGAAGAGGAAGAATTGCCTGGAAGCTTCTGTTTCTTCCCATTTTTGCTGATCCCCCGGCTGAATCACCCTCAACCAGGTAAATTTCTGAGTGTTCAGGATCTTTTATGGAACAGTCTGCAAGTTTGCCCGGTAATCCGCCGCCACTCATAACACTTTTACGCTGAATCAGCTGACGTGCCTTACGGGCTGCTTCACGTGCTTCAGCAGCAACAATTACTTTTTCAAGTATCTTTTTGGATATCTTTGGATTCTGTTCGAGGTATTCAGAGAGTTTGTCATAGATAATAATTTCAACAGCGCTTTGTACTTCTGAGTTGCCAAGTTTTGTTTTGGTTTGTCCCTCAAATTGAGGTTCGGCAACTTTTACACTAAGTACAGCTGTCATTCCCTCCCGAAAATCATCACCGGATACCTGTATTTTACTATTTGACTTGATGATGTTGTTCTTCTCCGCATAGTTCTTAAAGGAACGCGTTAGCGCTCTTCTGAAACCGGATATATGAGTTCCCCCCTCCTTGGTGTTAATATTATTAACATAGGAGTGTACATTTTCTGTAAAGGTACTGTTATACTGTATTGCCAGTTCGACCGGTACATTTTCCAATTCACCCTGGATAAATATCGGCTCTTTCATTAGCGGTTCACGTGATTCATCAAGGTACCGCACAAAATCTTTAACTCCACCTGAATAGTGGAATTCTGCATGTCCCAAATTTTCATCCTCTTCTCTTTCATCAACCAGCTCCACTGTAATCTGCGGATTCAGAAAAGCCAGCTCACGCATTCTCTCGGCAATGATGTCAAATTTGAATTCGGTGGTTTGCGTAAATATATCAGGATCAGGCTTAAAACGAATAACTGTGCCCGTTACATCTGTTTTTCCTACCGACTTAAGAGGGGTTTTAGTTTTTCCATATTTGAACTCCATTACATAAATTTTGCCATCACGGTGGATTTCAGCTTTGAATTCTGTGGAAAGAGCATTTACACAACTGACCCCGACCCCGTGAAGTCCGCCGGAAACTTTATATGAATCTTTGTCAAACTTTCCGCCTGCATGCAATTTCGTAAGAACAACCTCAACCGCAGGTAAATTTAATTTAGAGTGCATGTCTACCGGTATGCCTCTACCGTTATCGAGAACGGTAATGGATCCGTCATCATGTATGGTTATTTTGATGTAATCACAGTAGCCTGCAAGTGCCTCATCGATGGAATTATCAACAACTTCATTTACGAGATGGTGCAATCCGCGCGAACCGGTATCTCCGATATACATGGCAGGGCGTTTTCGGACTGCTTCCAATCCCTCGAGAACCTGAATATTTGATGCTTTATAGTCAGAGCCTTTCTGCTTTGTCATAAAATAGGGGTTGAGTCAAAATTTATATAGCCGTTTTAACGCTTGAAAATAGGGCTTAAAACGGCAATTTCAAAATAAGAAGAGGTTTTTGTTACTAAATATAAAGTTAAGCGCTTAAATCAATTATAGCAATAATTCAGAGTCATTTAATTTTCGTTCAAAAGAGGGGAAAACAGGTAGTATTTTTAAAATATCACAAACGAATTAAGGATAAAATAATGAAAGGAAAAACCTTACATCTCTGTACTCAAATGGAACTACAATATATCAACTTTCATTATTATAGTATATAGGTTAATAAACAACTAACAAAAAGAGAAGATCGTGACTAAAATAAGTTCAGAAAACCTTTATAAAGTTTGTGATACAGATCAGTTTGATTTTAATACAACTGAGGAAATTTCGGATAAAAAACCATTTATAGGGCAAGAACGATTATCGTCATCCCTGGAATTCGGTGTAGATATTGATAAAGAAGGGTACAATATATTTGCTCTTGGCCCAAACGAGACAAATAAGCTGAGCCATATTCAACAATATCTTGAAGAAAAGGTAAATCACAAGAAGTCTCCTCCGGATATTTGCTATGTCAACAATTTTGATGACCGGCATAAGCCGGAAAAATTACTTATAGAGGCGGGCATGGGAACTGAGCTCAAAAAAGAGATGGAACAGCTCACGGAAGATTTGATTCCAACGCTTCGGTCTGCCTTTGAAAGTGAAGAGTATCAAAACAGAAAGCAGGCGCTTCAAAGCAATGTTCAGGAAAAGCAGGACCAAACATTTGAAGAGTTACAGAAAAAAGCACAGGAAAAGGGGCTTGCCCTTATAAGAACTCCGGCAGGTTTTTCATTTGCACCGATGAAAGACGGGGACCTGATGGATGAATCGGATCTGCAGGATCTTTCAGAAGAGGAGCGTGAAAGGCTTCAGGAAGAGACAAAGAAATTACAGAAGGAGCTGCAAAAAATTATCCAGCGAATGCCTTCCAATAAGAGAAAAATTCGAGAACAACAGAAAGAGCTCGACAAAGAAATCGCTACTTATGCTATAAAAGAGCTCTTTAATAAGGTTCGGGAAAAATTCTCAGAAGAGGAAAAAGTGCAAAACTTTCTGGACAATGTAGAAGTCGATATCGTGGAAAATGTTCAAAAGATAATGTCAAGCCAGGGTCAGCAGGGTCAGGGAAATCCATTGATGCAAATGATGGGAGGCGGACAGCAGATGCAGCAGTCTGGTGATGCTTCGCAAAATCCTATTCTTGACCGTTATAAGGTAAACGTACTGGTTGATCACAGTGAAACAGAAGGCGTGCCGGTTATTTATGAGGATAACCCCAGCTATAAGAATCTGATCGGAAGAGTTGAATATCAATCCAGGATGGGAGCTCTTACCACAAATTTCAATTTGATAAAGCCCGGAGCTTTTCACAAAGCTAATGGTGGATACTTAATACTTGATGTGCGGCGTGTTCTTCTGGAACCGTTTGCGTGGGAAAGTCTGAAACGGGTATTGAAATCCGGCGAACTTAAAATTGAGTCTCTCGGGGAGTCCTACAGCCTGATCAGCACTGTATCTCTGGAGCCGGAGCCGATTGATATGAATGTTAAGGTTGTTCTTCTCGGTGAAAGAATTCTTTACTACCTGCTATGCGAACTTGAACCGGATTTTAGCTCGCTCTTTAAAGTGGAAGCAGATTTTGAAGATGAAATCGATCGCAGCGATGAAAATCAGACATTATATGCTAAGCTTCTGGCCGGGTTAATTAAAAAATACGAACTGCTGCATTTTAATAAATCAGCCGTTGGCCGTGTAGTGGAACAGAGTGCGCGTCTAGCCGGCGATAACGAAAAACTATCAACAAAAACAGATGAGATAAAAGATCTGCTGGTTGAATCAAGCCACTGGGCAGAAGTTAATAACCATGATGTTGTTGAACTTGAGGATGTACAAAAAGCCATTGACCAAAAGATTTACCGGTCTGCAAGGCTTCGTGATAAGGTCCAGGAGTCTATTAACCGGGATTATATCTTTATCGATACAGAAGGAACTAATGTTGGTCAGGTTAACGGGCTTGCTGTTACAGGCATTGGAAATCTCATGTTTGGCCGGCCAAACCGTATAACAGCACGTGTTCAGCTTGGCAAAGGCGAGATTATCGATATCGAAAGGGAAGTGGAAATGAGCGGACCGATTCACTCAAAAGGCGTATTAATTTTGAAAGGCTTTTTGGGTGAAAGATATGCTGTAAATAATCCACTGTCACTGTCAGCGAGCATTGTATTTGAACAGTCATACTCAAACATTGACGGCGACAGCGCCTCATCAGCTGAACTGTATGCACTTTTATCGGCGATAGGAAATATTCCAATCAAACAGTCATTCAGTGTTACCGGCTCCGTGAACCAGCATGGTAAAATACAGCCAATCGGCGGCGTGAATGAAAAAATTGAGGGTTATTTTGATATATGTAAGGAACGCGGTCTTACCGGTGAACAGGGAGTTTTAATTCCTAAAGCCAATGAAAAAAATCTTATGCTCAAAAGTGAAGTGATTGAAGCAGTAAAAGCAGATAAGTTCCAAATTCACTCTGTTGAAACCGTTGACCAGGGTATGGAATTACTTACAGGTATTGAGATGGGTGAGCCTGATGAGGAGGGTAATTATCCAGAAGAAACGATTAATTACAAGGTTACTCAGCAATTGAACAATTTTGCCGCAAGCAGGCGCAAATTCGTAACTCCTGAAAATGGAAGGAATTAATCATGAGTGAGAAAGAAGAAAATTCTATTACGATTTCGGAAGTCCTGGTTGCACTTGACAGCTCAATTCACAGCCGCGCGGCACTTGAAACAGCCGCAATGGTTGCGGAACTTATGCAAGCTGACCTAAGCGGTATTTTTGTGCGTGAAAAGGAATGGAAAAAAATATCACGCCTGTCATCAGCTCAGGAAATCGATGAAAAAACCGGTGAGATATCAGCGATTGTTGAAAACAGGGTTGATGAGCAAATCAGAAACCTTGAAAAGGAGATAAGAGAACATTTTGAACTGATTGCAGAAAGAAACAAAATTCAGTCATCCTGGAAATCTGTTGAGGGAGCAGTAAATGAGGAAGTTCTGGAAGAGGCTAAAAATGCCGATTTGATTACGATCGGAAGCAGAGGCAGGTCGTATACAAAAAGAAACAGGCTTGGAAGTACCGCCAAAGCTATCATCACAGAGTCTCAGAAGCCTATACTGATATTGCAGGAAGGTTTTAAAATTGGAAGAGTTGCAGTTGCCCTGTATGACGGCTCTCCTAAAAGCAGGAAAAGTGTAAAACTTGCAGCGACCCTGGCGGAAAAAAATGAGAGTGACCTTATTATATTAGATCTTGCAGGCAATCACAGAGGTTCTGACGAGAGAATAAGAGATCTCCGAAAGCTGACTGAGCATGCTAATATTGAAGCTGATCAAATGGTTATGAAAAATCCCGATATTGGCAGATTTACATACTTGCTGAGAAAGATCGGAAGCGGTTTATTGGTAATGCCAAATAGTCCAAAATATATCAAAAGCAGGAATCTTGAACATATCCTGGAGAGTGTCAGCTGCCCGGTTCTGCTTATGTCCTGAAGCCTTTACTATGGTGTAAGTTACTTCTGTATTATATCTGGATAGCAAAATCGCTTGAAGATTTGCTATCGTTGTCATGTTGGTCAATCTATTTTGCTAATTCAGATGATGGATCATATTTCGTTTGCTGCTTCAACGGTATAAAGAGCGTAAGGAATAGCTTCCAGCCGTTCTTTAGCAATTGGTTTACCGGTAGCAAGGCAAATACCATAGTTTCCATCAGCAATACGGTCTAATGCTACAATAATCTTCTCAATTTTTTTCTTCTCTTTTTCGATCATTGTATACATCGTCTCCTTTTCAAGTTCATCTGTAGCAATATTGCCTTGATGATCGTCCAGACTTGACTTTTCGTCCAGTTCGGCCTCGTTTAAATCTCCAAGGGTTTCTTTTAAATCTTTTATAGTTTGCTCTGCCCTCTTTTTTTCTTCGTGTAATTTATTTCTGAAATGCTCAAGTTCTTTTTCATTAAAGGGGCTGTTTTCAATGGGTGTTTCTTGCTTATCCATATCAATTATTTTTTTTATCATTTATGCTTCTACTAATAGAACTCATTATAGACTGAAAGGGTTCGATAAGTAAAGGAAACCGTTTGCAACCTAAATAACCCGATGAATAAGAGATGGGATTTGCTGCCTTACATTACTGATTCTGTCGGTATTAATTTCTGCTATAGCCATACCAATACTCTTGCCGGCATCATGTAATACATCACCCCAGGGATCTATAATCATAGAATGGCCAAACGTCTTTCTTTTTTCCCCATGCAGACCTGTCTGAGCGGGGGCAAACACATAGGCAGTATTTTCAATCGCACGGGCACGAAGTAAGGGTTGCCAATGGTCTCTGCCGGTAGTTTCAGTGAAGGCAGAGGGGATACAGAGAATATCTGCTTTCTCAATCATTATCTTTCGATAGAGTTCAGGAAATCTCAGATCATAACAAATTGTCATTCCAAGATTACCGATTACGTCTGAGGAGAAAACAACTGTATCATTTTTGCCGGCATTTACGAAGTCGGACTCCCGGTAACTTTCTCCATCGGGCAGGTCTACATCGAACAGGTGTATTTTGTCATATCTTGCAACCTCTTCACCTTTGGGATTTAATAAGACAGACCTGTTATATGTTTTGCCACTACCTGCAGGGACCGGGTAACTTCCACCCAACAAAAAAATATTGAATTCTTTTGCAACACTTTTCAGAAATGGATATGCCTTTTCAGCAATTTGTTCGGCCCGGTTTATGCGAAGATCCAAATCACCCAGAAAAGCAAAATTTTCAGGAAGACCGGCCAAACGCACTTCGTTTTCAGACGCTTTTTTAAGCAGTGAGTAAGCCTGATCCAGGTTATGATCAATATCAGGCTGGCTGTTCATTTGAATGGCAGCCGCTTTGTATTTTATCATTTTTTCTGTTTATAAATTTAATTTTGCTACTCTAAATGTGTACATGTATCATGCCAGGCATCATTTTCATAGCAGCCGCTTCCCTCACGATAGAGGTCGTTTGTTTGATTTCCGGAACTGTCATTGAAAATAATATTTGTTGAATTAACCCCTTTTTCAAATTGATAACGGTACCAGCCATTTCCCAAATTTTTCATTGGCTCTCCGGGCCAGCCTCCATTTTTTTCAGGGCTGAAGGTGTAAACATGGATATTATCAGACCAGCTCCCCGGTTTCTTGAAGGCTACTTCCATTCCGGGCAGATTACACTCATTTAAATCATTCCAGGTTTCGGTTTCATTATCCAGACAGCCACTGCCCGCGGCAGTAACCGGTTCGGTTTTATTTCCTGTTTCATCGCTAAAAATAATCTCTGCCTGATGTACGCCATCGGGAAGCTGGAGGGTATACCACTCTTCATCTACTTTTGTCATTAGTGTACCCGGAGGCTGACCAAAATATTGAAGATCAGGCATATAAAGATAAATATCATCACTCCAGCTTTCCGGCTTTTCAAAATAGACTTTTGAACCGGGATCTTTCACTTCTCCTTTCCATTCGTTGCATGGAAACTCCCCCCGGCCGTCTTGCTGAGGTTTTTCAAAAACCGTTGCGGTTAAACCCGGAATGATGAAAGATCCATTTGATATCACACTTGGTTTGCGGAGAGGGTTTTTACCGGCAGTCTGGACAGTATGTATTCTCATGCCATCAAGGTTCAACGATACTGTTTTAGCGGTAGTGTCGGCATTAAAAAGAACAAGTATTCCATCCAATGATTGGTCGAGATCACTATTTGTGCAGACACCATCTGAGATTGTCATGGCGATAATTCCGGGTATCTGATCCGGTCCGGTATTGTGAAAAGCAACACGGTTATTAACCTGCTCTGCTGTCTGAAGACGAAACAGAGGTGAACTATACCGTATCATCAGCTGCTCAAGGAAAACCTGGTGCGTTAGCTCCATATCTTTTTGTGAAATCTCAATATTGGGATTGGTCAGAAATTCGCGGTGCTGATTCCAATTGTCCCTGTTTTCCCTGGCGTTTGATAGCCCTTTTGCCCAGGTGTTGGTTTTCATGCTGAAATCAATCGCGTTATACCAGTCACCTGAATCATAACTGTTGCGATCTAAGGATTTTGACCTCAGAAGATCTGTTCCAGCCTGGTAAAACGGAACACCCTGGCCAAAATTGATAAAAGCGTTGCTTAACAGATGAATGCGAATACGGTCTTCCATTTTCATCTCAGCCGGATTTTTGGTTTGAGTATTGTCCCACAGCGTTTCATTATCATGCTTATCTATATAATTGACGGATTCAAATGGTATCAGGGTGTATCCGATTCCTTCATTTTCACCCCGTACAATTTCACCAAAACGGTTTTCATACTCATATGTACTGAGGTTGCCTGCCATTCCCACGCGGATTCGGTCGCTGAAATCTAACAAGGCAGCCAGGGTCTCATCATTTTGGCTGTACTCGCTATTGGGAAAAAGATACTGGCCATTGGTAAAACCCTGTCGGCGACCCTGGCCTTCAAAATTTCCGCCACGGATGGCGTCCCTGATTCTGTCATTAAAATTCCCGATTCCTGTTCCGCCCATATTGAACTGAGTAGCCTGTTCAAAAATCCTGTTACCTGCAACCTCACCGAAATCCCATCCCTCTCCGTAGATATAGATATTGCTGCCATCAACCCCGTCTTTTTCAATAGTAAGCTCTGAGAGGGCTTGTTGTATGTTCTCCATTACACTTTTTGGATGATGCCCCATCAGGTCAAATCGGAAGGAATCAATTTTGTACTGTTTGGCCCACAGAAGTATAGAATCGATCATAAGTTTTTCCATCATTGTATGCTCCGCAGCTGTGTTTTCGCAACAGGTAGATCTTTCCACTTCGCCGGTAGTTGCATCCAGCCTGTGATAATAACCGGGAACCACTTTATCCAGCACGGATTTTTCACTTAAACCTGAAGCGTGTGTGTGGTTATATACAACATCCACAACAATTTTTAACCCGGCTTCATAAAGAGCCTTTACCATGCTGCGAAGCTCTATGATTCTCGCAATACCTTCAGGATTGGTGGAGTAACTTCCCTCTGGAGTATTGAAATGGTATGGATCATACCCCCAGTTAAACCCGTCATGAGGGCCAAGGCCTCCTCCATTTACATAAAGTGTTTTTTGAATCTCCGTCGTTACAGGATTGTCAGATGCAAGAGTTTCAAAGACATCCCGAATCGGCGTATCGCCATATCTGGCACAATCCTCTGCCAAAAGGCCCTCCGAAGTAAATTCACATAAACGGCTGTACGGATCATCCCAGTCAACCCGGTTTTCTTTGTCCTCTATAATTGAAGCGATATCATTCAGAGGCAAAAGATGAAGATGGGTGAGCCCGGCTTCACGCAGCTTAATCAAGTGACTCATTCCATTTGAAAGATTTTTCTCATTTTCACCATTGTAAGTGAAAGCCTGGTAGGTACCGCGGTCTGTTTTCGGAACCGTTTCATCATCAATACTGAAATCTCGCAAATGCACCTCATAGAGTGTAATGTCGGACCTGTCAGGTTGTATTTTCCGGATTTCATCCCACCCTTCCGGTTTCAGTGTATCATCATTTTCCAAATCAATAAACTGGCTGTAGCGACTGTCGGTGGATAGACTGACAGAGTACGGGTCTGTGACTTCAAATTCATTTACCCGGTTATTTTCAGGATGATACACAGTTACAGTGTACCGGTAATACATCCTGTCCCAATCATTATCGCCTGAAAATCGCCATACGCCATTATCCGGCGATTGGTCTTTGGCCTTAACGGTTTCAATGAGTTCCTTTTCACTGTTGTAAATATTGAGAGAGACCGCCTGGGCAGTAGGTGCCCAAAGATTAAGAGAGATGTTATTATCGGAATAGACGGGACCCAAAACACCGTCATAAGAAAAATACTGATCGATTACACCGGGGTCCTGTACACGTGTTGCTGAAACAGGATCTCCGTTTTCATTATAGGCAATAGCAACTATTTGTCCTTTTATTGCTTCTGCAATAACTTCCCGCCCTGCATCAAGAGTGAAAACCGGACGATCGGCAATGTGCCGGTACCTGTCGGCAAGCTCATTAGAAAGAGTGCCACCGGGAGTTAATTCAATGGACATACCGCCGGATACTTCGCCGGCAGTAATCACAATATCGGCGGTTCTGCTGTAGCGTATTTCAAAACGGCTTGCTTCTGCTCCGGGGTTCCAGATTAATTTGTTGTTCAGGATCCAGTGCGCCGAGGCACCTTTTATGGAAAAAGAAGAGATAGAGTCAGGCGGTTCAGCCTTAACAAATTCTGAGGCAGATATCAGGTAAACCAGAAGAATTAAAAAACAATTTTTTAGTGTATGCATAAGCTTATGATGAAGATATTATCCGGTAAAAGTATAGCTACAGTTTAATTCTGAAATATGACAATTTCATGAAAAGATTTTTTAGATTTTGATAAAATTACCTGAGCCTGTAAAATCTGTAAAATAATTCCGGGTGGCTGGCTAATTTAATTTTTTTATCTGATCATTGGCCTGACAATATTTATTAATCATTTCATATCATGACCGGAAAACAGACATTTCTATTTGTAATTCTTTTATTCATAACAGCTCCCGGTGCCGGCGCACAATCCGGACTGGACACTCTTTCACTTAAGGACATTTTTCATGAACCGGTGCTTCCCGGAATTCGCCCTTCCTTTTCAGGTTTCTCACCAGACCTGAATGATATCTACCTTTCGTGGAATGATTCGGCCTACTACGAAGCAGGCCTTTATAAAACGGACCTGGCAGGAAGCGAGCCTGTAAAAATTGATGAGGATGAGGCGGTTACAAACTATATCATCTCTCCGGATGGTTCTTTAATTGTATATACAAAAGATGAAGATTTATATATCTCTGATCAAGGTTTCACTGAATCAAGAAAAATTGTGTCAACGCAATCGGGGGAGTATGGGCCGAGATGGTCGCCGGACAGCAAAAAAATAGCTTTTGTAAGTGATGGTGATATTTGGATCACAGATGTAACAAGGCCGGAAATACGCCAGATAACAAAAAAGAATACAGCAGGTCCCGCTTATTCTGTTGTTGCCTGGGCCGGCAATGAGAGGCTGATCGCGCAGCAATCTGATGATTCAGATTACAGAACAATTTATTTTCCTGAATATGTAGACACATTTGTTAAACCGGGTGAATCTGCAAAAGGTATTCCGGTAACTACTTTTACTGCTATTGAACTTGATTCGATCGCTATAGATACGCTTCGGCACGGGCGTTTCAGAAGCTCAGTGTCTGCAAGCCGGTCCGGCCGTTATATAGCTATAGACCAGTCAGATGATGCTCTGAAACATCGTCAAATAGCTGTGATTGATTTTGAGACCGGGTCTGAGACAGTTGTTTTTGAAGATTCAACGAAGGGGTGGTTAAGCGGTAGAAATATGGAATTTGCCCCTGAATCTGATCGCCTGATGTTTCAATCAGAAAAAGATAACTGGAATCATATTTACACTGTGAATCCCGATGGTTCCGGTTTGAAGCAACACACAAAAGGAGAGTATGATATCCCCTGGGCGGAATGGTTCAGTGATCATTCAATTCTCTACGCATCTACTGAAGAAGATTTGGGAGTGAGGCATCTGTACCGGCTTGATATAAACAGTGGCCGGAAAGAGATGCTGACAACAGAAGAGGCGTACCGGTACCAGTTCAGGTTAAGCCATGATAATCGTTATGTTGTATATGCAAAAACATTTTTTAACGATCCCTATGATCTCTACGTAATGGATTTGAAAAGACCGCGAAGAGGTGAAATTCAACTGACAAATTCTGTGCCGGACAATTTTAGAAAAATAAACTGGCAGCGTGAAGAGTACATACGCTTTACAGGCCGCGACGGTGAAACAGAGTTATCAATGTCGATATTAAAGCCGGCTGATTTTGATCCGGCCGTCAAATACCCGGTGGTGGTTTTTGTGCACGGAGCCGGCTCACTGCAAAATGTGTATAAAGGCTGGTCTAACAACTACTGGAGAGAATACATGTTCCACCAGTTTTTAAACCAGCAGGGATATGTTGTGGTTGAGGTAGATTATCGGCACAGTACCGGATACGGAAGAAAATTCCGGGAAGATGTGACCAATTGGATGGGGAAATTTGAAACGGAGGATATCATAGACGGACTTGACTGGATCGTTGATAACGGCAACTATATTGATACATCAAGGGTAGGTGTTTACGGGGGCAGTTACGGCGGTTTTATGGCTCTTTATGCTGTCAGCGTTGCGCCTGAAAGATTTCATGCTGCAGCAGCACTTCGCGCTGTGACTAACTGGAAAAATTACTATTACGCGAACCCCTGGTACACCCTGCCCCGCCTTGGTACGCCTGAGGATGACAGGGAGCATTACGACAGAAGCTCGCCGCTTACCTATGCTGCAGACCTGACACGCCCCGCATTGATTCTGCATGGCCTTGTGGACGATAACGTAGGTTTCCAGGATGCCGCTCAATATGTGGAGAAGCTGATACAATCAGGGAATGAAGACTTTGAAATGATGATGTATCCTTCGGAGCCTCACGGTTTTACAGATCCGGATTCATGGTATGATGAATACCGGCGAATATTTGAATTTTTTGAGAAGCATATAAAATAGAAACAGAAAAGATCCGGTTACTTTTTAGCCGTCTGTTACCTGTAGTAACCGAATCAAATCGGGGTATAAATATGAGCGCTGCAATGCACCAAAATTTGTGCTCAAAAAATTATCGTCCTGTTCTTTTTGGGCGACGGTTACGTGTGCTTTTTGTTTTTGAGCCCTGGTTATTTTTTCTGTTACCCCTGCTATTGCTGCCGTTTTTCCGTGACTGCTGTTTTGGAGGCTGTGGAGGGTTATGATCAATCATGGGATACTCATGTTCATCAATAACCGGGATTTTCTTGCCAATCAATTTTTCAATATCACGAATGTACTCCTTTTCGACCGCGTCGCAGAATGAGAGTGCGGTTCCATTTGCTCCCGCTCTTCCTGTTCTCCCGATCCGGTGGACATATGTTTCAGAAATATTCGGGATTTCGTAGTTGATAACATATTGTAACTCATCTATATCGATACCCCGGGCAGCAATATCGGTAGCTACAAGAATACGTGTTGACTGATTTTTAAAATTCTCGAGCGCACGCTGACGGGCTGCCTGGGATTTATTCCCGTGAATGGCTTCTGCCCCTATATTTTTTTTATTTAACAACTTGACCACCTTGTTAGCACCGTGCTTGGTTCGGGTAAAAACAAGAGCTGATTTAATATCAGAATCCCGGAGAATATCTATCAGCAGATTCTTTTTATTTCCCTTGTCCACGAAAAAAAGATTTTGTTTGATAGTCTCTACAGTAGGCGATTCGGGGGTGACCTCAATTTTTGACGGGTTCTGAAGAATCGAGTTCGACAGTTTTATAATTTCAGGTGGCATGGTGGCGGAAAAGAAAAGAGTCTGTCGTTTCCGCGGAAGGGCAGAAAGCAACTTCTTTACATCGTGAATAAAACCCATATCAAGCATACGGTCGGCCTCATCCAGTACAAAAATTTCGACATCAGAGAGAGAAATATACCCCTGGTTCATCAGGTCGAGCAGGCGTCCGGGCGTGGCCGTGAGAATATCAACGCCCTGCTTCAGTTTCTTAACCTGGCTTTTCTGATTCACGCCGCCAAAAATAACGGCAGTACTCAATCCCGTGTACCGTCCGTAGTTTTGGAAACTCTCATCGATTTGAATAGCAAGTTCGCGTGTAGGCGTTACAATCAGGCTCCTGATTTTACCGTTACTTCTTTTGGGGTTCTCAGTACTCAGTAGTTGCAAAATTGGAAGAGCAAAAGCAGCCGTTTTTCCGGTGCCGGTTTGTGCACAACCCAGGAGATCTTTTCCTTTTAATGCGATTGGAATGGCTTGAGATTGTATGGGTGTGGGCTCAGAATATCCCTCTTCTCTTAATGATTTTTGGATAGATTCTGTCAGCTCCAGTGATTTAAATGTCATAAACGGGATTAAATGAAAAAAGCCACGTCTTAAAGCGTGGCTTAAAAGTGAACAACAAGGTACGGATAATAACTGTAACTGTTACATATATTGATTTATAATGGATAGTATGTTGATTTGTTTATGGTTAATCGTATAAGTTCTTCGTGTTGCTTTGAGTCTTCGTGCCCTCGTGGCAATAACCAGCAGTTTATTGCCACAAGTACGTCAGCTAACGGATCGAAGGTTCTACGAAGTATAGTTTTAATTAGTAATGCATACATAAATCAAATCCATTTTTTTGGACAACCTCCTGTGATGCTACAGGTCTTTGGCCTGGTGATATGAAAGGATTGGCATTATACAGCCCGGAGCCATCTTTACAGGTTTCATTGTTGTAGCGTCCCGAACTATATGTCTCTGCGATTTTACTACAGTATTATCAAATTTTATCCGAAAGACTTTCTGTATCTTAGTTTGGTGAGTTTTTTGTCATCAAATGAAACGATTTGCTTACCGCCGTCTGGTGCATATCCTGCCTTTTTATAAAATACCCGGCCTTGGCTATTTAGTTCGAGTACCCAAAGCATAATTTTGGTAAATCCTTTCTGCTCGAGTTCTTTTTCTGCCGCTTTTAGTAATTGCTTGCCGTATCCTCTTCCCCAAAAATCCGGGTGGAAATAGATAGCATAAATTTCACCCGTCTCTGCACTTAAATCCTTCCTGCTTACTCCAAAAGAGATCCAGCCAATAATCTTCGAGTCGTTATTAACTTTAACAAGTGTCCGGTTGGCAGTATCTGATAACGATTTAACCCATTGGTCCGCACGAATCTTTTTTGATAATTTTTGCAAAAAAGAATCTGGAATAATTCCTTTATATGCAACTCGCCATGCATCTACATGTATATCTGCGATGTCTGCTGCATCCTCTATTTTTGCTTGCCTGATCATTTTTCATCAATCACTTCAAACCGAAGCTGCCTGTTGATCTCACGGCCGTTTACAACATCAATAAACAGTACATGCATTTCATAAAGGCCGGGCGGGAGCGAGGCAGTCTGAATTTCCAGGTTTTCACTAACCCTTCTGTCTTCACTTCCAAAATTTAAAGTGAGGATAAATTCTTCCTGATCTGTAATAATATTTCCTGTTTGATCCACGGGAAATATCCGGTAGGTTAGTTCAAATTCTGTAAACCCGCTTAATTTCCGTTCTAAATTATAGACCTCGAAATGAAGAACAAGATTCTCTTTCCATGGGATAATCTGGTCATTCGCAACAGTAAAAGGAAAGGGGGAGGGTCTTTCATCTCTCTGCTGGAACCCGAGAACAAGATCACTCACCTCAAACATTTCCAAATCTGTGTTTAAAGGAGCAGGCTGCCTTACCCGGATGCTTCCAACTCCCCGCAGCTCGGAGGGAAAGGTTGTTTCATGAATAAAATCGGTTTCGGAATCACTATTAATCAGTTCTGCGGATCCGGCGACCGGATTTCTGTTTCGATGAGGAGTCCTGAAAACCGATCGGACATATTCGCGGCTCCGGATTTGCTCTTCAGTGATTGTAAGGCTGTCGGAAAAACTCTGAAGCGTTTGCCATTCATTGCCATAAACCTGAACTGAATGGCTGATGCGATATTTTTGCAGGAGATTGCTGTCTGCCTGAAAGTTTTGTGTTGTATCAGCCCTGAAGTTATGCATGATATCCTGCTGCAGGGCATTAAAAGGAACACTTTCCAGGAAATTTACCAGGAAGGGCCGGTTCTCATCATCAAGAAAACGATATTGATACAGGTTTACAGGGATATTTATCATCAGATCATCCAGTTCAGACTGAAATTGAGGTGCCCGTGATTCCCGGATGTTTAAAATCTCTCTGCTTATTTTACGCGCTTGCAAATCTATATCGTCGATGGGTGAGTAACTCTGATCGATAAGCATATCTTTCATTGCGGTGAGCCTGTTTTCAAAATAAGAATCGACTTCAATGAGTTGCTGATAGTACATCATCTGCAGCATAAATGCAGGAGACAAACCCTGTCTGACAAAATTTATTTCACTTACATCATCCCTGCTGTCAGGAAAATAAGCGCGTTCCGGAATCAAATCATCGATACTTGAATGCATTCTGAACTCACCGGTTTCGAAATCACTTCCAAAAATAAAAATCAGCGGTTCATTCTGCGGTGTTTGTATCCGGTCGTAGATCCAGATTTCATACTCCGGGTTTGTTTGAAACCTCTGAACAACGTTTTGTATAGAGATGCTATCCTGTGTATCGTCAATATCGGTTTCAATAAACCGCCCGCGGTCGGGGTCAATTCTGGAAGCGATATCAATTTGCCGCTGAATCCATTCCGAGATCCGGTTCATTTCAAAGATGAGACGGCCTGTTGCCTTGCGATCGGGCTCGCCGTAACGTACATATGGCAATGCTCTTTGGTCGGCATTATAAACTGTTTTACTGTTTCTCTTAAATTCTTTTGAAGCAAATATTATTCGCTTCCAGTGCTCAGTCAGCCGCTCATTGTGTATGGAAGAGGGAGTCGGATCGAGCTGTAACCAGTAACCTCTCATATCTGTTGCCACCCTGTTGTCAGATTCCTGCCACCACTTTATCCACTGTCGATAGATACCATTACCGATTAACGGTTTCAGTCTTTCGATCTCCTGCCTGATATAAATGCGGTTGTCTTTTTTAAAGGGGGCAGATATAGCCCAGAAGTACATTTCACTTGCTTTGCTATAGCAGGAACCGAATTCTTTTGCAGCCGCCAAACGTATGTACTCAAAACCGATTGATGCATCAGGAACAGGCAACTTGCTTTTAGCTTCGCTCCAGATGCGGAGAGCTTCTTTCGGTTCTCCCCGAAATTCCGCTTCCTTTCCTTTTTGAAGCCAGTTATTTTGCTGGGCCTGTAAAGTAATGGCCATAAAAAAAACCGGAAGAAGCAGTAAAAAAATTATTCTCTTTAAAATCATCCGTTGTTTGTCTGTACCATTTGAACGGATAAAGTAACCCAATTGACATAAAATGTCATAAGAAAGAGTGAAATAAGGTGCCGATTTGGTTTACTATTTTTTGTACCTTTATTACAACTGTTTCCGGGAATTTAATTTTTCCTTTTTGAATAAAAACGTTCAGTTTCACCAATGGCAAACCATTATCGTGCATTAACCCGTGCATACAGGCCCCAGGCATTTGAAGATATTGTCTCACAGGAGCATGTGAGTAATACGCTTATTAATGCCATAAAAAACAACCGGCTTTCTCATGCATATATGTTTTGCGGGCCAAGAGGTGTTGGTAAAACAACAATGGCGCGGGTACTTGCACGTACAATCAATGAAATTGATGCATCTGTGGATGGAGAGTCACTTAATCAAACCCTGAACGTTATTGAGATGGATGCAGCATCCAACAATAAAGTTGAGGATGTTCACCACTTGCGTGAGTCTGTGCGAATCCCGCCGCAAAATGGACGTTACAAGGTTTTTATTGTGGACGAAGTTCATATGTTGAGCAAATCTGCGTTTAATGCGTTGCTGAAAACACTTGAAGAACCGCCGGATCATGCCATATTTATATTTGCTACTACAGAACCTCATAAGGTTCTTCCAACCATTTTGTCGCGGGTTCAGCGATTTGATTTCAAGAGAATCAGCGTTGAAGAAATTGTGAGCCGGCTGAAAAAAATATCACTGAAAGAGTCCATTGAAATTGATAATGAGTCGCTGCATATCATAGCAAAAAAAGCGGACGGGGCTCTGCGCGATGCATTGGGCCTCATGGACCAGGCAATTGCTTTTTGCGGAACAAAGATTGAGCAAAAAGATCTTTTATCGGCTCTGAATATTGTAGGATCCGACCAGTTGTTTATGTTCACCGATGCTATTGCAGATAAAAAAGCAGATGCAGGATTGCAGCTGATTCATGATATGATTCAGGGAGGAACAGATATACAGGAATTTTTGGTCTCCCTTACCGAACATTTTCGAAATCTCTATGTAGCCGGAAAGAGCCGCCAACTGGGTTTGCTTGAAGCAACTGCTGAAACCAAAGAGCGATACAAGGTTTATGCCGACAAGTTTTCAGAAGAAGATATTCTTCGAATGCTTCATATGACGAGCGACGCCCAGGAACGGATACGTAATGCCCAGCAGCCTAAAACTCATTTCGAAATACTTCTGCTTAAACTGGTGCATATGCATCGTACCCGCCAGCTCGATGAACTGATATCCCGGATTCAGGATTTAAAAAAAAAACAGCTGAATAATCCAAGTCCTGCTGAATCCTATTCGGAAGAGGATAAAGCCGTCTCTTCAGCAAGTCAGGCAAAAGACCCCGGTGAAAAAAGAAGGAATTCACAAAACGGAAGAGGTTTGCCCAAACCGGGAAAAGAGAGTGATTCGGTCAGATCGAACGGTGAGGTGGAAAACAGTCCGGAAAGTCAGAATGATCCTGATAAAAGTGAAAAAAACAGAGATAAATCAGTTGAAAATGAAGACGATTTGCTGGGCAAGCCCACTCTTGGATATTCCGGAAACCGGGTTGAAGACCGTGCAGGTTCACGCGAAGAGAGTGTTGCAGTTAAAAACAAACAAAACAGTGTAGTTCAGGATAAGCGCAAAAAAACTGATATTCACAGTGTGCTGGAGATCTGGCCGCAATATCTTGAAGATCTGCAAAACAGGTTATCAAAAACTCTCTATTACCAGGTGCAGAGAATTCAGGTAGAAGATGTAAAAGGTCGTGATCTTCATATAAGTGTGGATAATGAACTTGCTTTTAAAATCGTTACGGAAAATCAGCAGGAGTTAAGCCGATTGTTAAAACAGTTTTTGGGAACCGGTTTAAAATTTTGCTGCAAGGTTAAGCGAACGGAAAAGAAAACGGAATCATTAAGTCCCTACGAAGAGTTCGTTAAACTGCAAAAAAAGGATCCGAAGATTAAAACTATTGTTGATCTCTTCGGGGCAGAACTTGAATATTAATCAAATCAAAAATTCTTAATAATTATGAGTGATAAGCAATTTAATATGGCTGATATGTTTGGCAAGTTTGCAGATATGCAGTCGAAAATGAAAGAAGTGCAGGACAAGCTTGCGGATGTTATTGTAGAGGCCGAGGCAGGCGGTGGCATGGTAAAAGTTAAAGCCAATGCCAAACGGGAAGTGATCAGTATCGATATCGACAATGATGTTATTGATCCCGATGATAAAGAGATGCTAGAAGATCTTATTGTTGCCGGAGTGAATAAAGCGCTTGAAAAAGCTGAAGAAGCAGCCAAGGCAAAAATGCAGGATGTATACAAAGATATGATTCCCGGCGGCGGTATTCCGGGTATGGATCTGGGCAAACTGGGACTCTAATTTTTGGCTTCACTGCATATAAAAATTCTTTGTATCAAAAAAGCGCCGGTTAACATTCATAAATTTGTAAATGATTACTACAGGACATGCATATAACCTCTGAGGCTCTTGAGCGCGCTATTGAAGAACTGGCAAAACTACCCGGAACGGGGCGAAAATCGGCACAGCGTATTGCCATGCATCTCTTAAAACAGACGGATGAACGTGTTTTTAAATTATCAGATGCGTTGGTGCAGTTGAAAAAATCAGTGCAAAGGTGTGAAATCTGTGGTACAATTGCCGATCAAAGTCCGTGTTCTATCTGTGTGAACCCCAAAAGAGACAATGGACAGGTCTGCGTAGTTGAAGAGTTCCAGGATGTCTATACTATCGAAAAGACGAACGAATTCAGAGGACGTTACCATGTTCTTGCCGGAATTATTTCACCACTTGAAAATATAGGTCCCGATGATATTCGCATTAAAGAATTATTGAAGAGAGTATCCGGCAGTGATGAAGAGATCTCAGAGGTGATACTTGCCCTGAACCCGGATGCGGAAGGTGAAGCCACAGCATATTACATTAATAAGCTGCTGAAAAACTATGATGTAAGAGTTACGCGTATTGCCTATGGAATTCCCATGGGAACAGAGTTAGAGTATATTGATGAAGCAACTCTGAGTCGCGCATTCGCGAGCCGGAATTCGTTTTAATAAATTCTGAGCCTCTCCGGTTTTAACCCGCGCACCCAATCATTTACAAGAGCTGGATTCTCTTTAACCCAATCGCGGGCAACAGCGGATGGCAGCTTCTGTGACGTTCTTATATCAGACATCAGGCCGGATAGCTGAACACGATTCAGGCGGAGTCTTGACAGGAATTCAATCGCATTGGAATTCTCATCCAGAAATTGTTTGTTACCAACAACATAAATATTTTCTTCGCTGCCAAAAGCTTGTTGTGGATCTTCCAAAAAACGGATGTTGTATTCAGCCCAAATCCAGTGGGGAACCCAGCCCGTCAGAACAATGGGCTCCCGACGCATAATTGCATTTTTGAGCGAGTCGGCCATGACGGGACCTGATGATTCAATCAAACTAAAATTACTCAGCTCGTATAGATCAATTGCAGTTCTTGTAGACTGCATGATACCGGCAGTCGGTTCAATACCAATGATTTGATTATTAAAATCGCCCGCATTGTTTTGTAAATCACTGATTGTCTGAGCCTCTACATAATCGGGTACAACAAGACCGGTTCTGGCATCCTGGTAAACCCGGCTGATTTGTTCAATATTATCCTGATGAACGTCCATGTAGCTACCATGAGTTAATGGAAGCCATGCGTCTGCGAATATATGATACTCTCCTGATGAAACCAGTTCAAAAACATCAGAAACAGGGGCCATTTTTGAAACAACATTGTAGCCCAATTCATCCTCAAGTATAACAACAGCGAGATTGGAAATTGCAACACCCTCAGCCCAATTTGCATAAGCTACTTTTATTTCAGGCCTGTCGTTTGCTGCAGTTTCAGTTTTTTCTGATTCACAGGAAATAATAGTGGAAAAAATAATAAACGGTAAAAGTAAAAATATATAATTCTTTATGGATGAATTTTCTTTTATCGATCTCAAATTAATAGAAATATTTGTAAACTTTTTTAAACAGGCCATAAGTTATTAATTTTATATTAATTAGTATAAATATCCTTTCTACGAAATATACATTTCCTTACGCATAACTAAAAATTATCAGTGTGCCTGTTAAGAAAAGTACATTCTTTCTTACTCTGAAAAAATTTGTATTATATCCAAAACCAATTCGTTGGTTATATTTATCATTCATGCTATTCAGGTAAGCTTTTCTGACAGCATAATTATTATCACCAGTTAAATAAAATGACTTTTCATGTTTAAAAAATCAGGCCTCTTTTTATTGTTCTTTTTCCTTTCAAGCTCTTTTCTGTTTGCCCAGAGATCCGGTTACTGGCAACAGGAAGCAGACTATAAAATGGATATTGACTTTGATGTAGAAACCAACCGTTTTGACGGGCAGCAGGTTTTAGTCTATACAAATAATTCGCCCGATACACTCTACCGCGTTTTTTATCACCTCTATTTCAACGCTTTTCAGCCAAACAGTATGATGGATATGCGTTCGCGATCAATTGAAGATCCGGACGGGCGGATACGCGACAGAATTCTTCACTATGATGAGACAGAAATCGGTTATCAAAAAATTAATTCCCTTACTCAAAACGGGAATTCTGTAGATTTTAATGTGGAGGGTACGGTTATGGAAGTTCAGTTAGATGAACCGATTTTACCAGGCTCTGAAACTGTTTTTGAGATGAATTTTAGTGCCCAGGTACCTTTACAAACCCGCCGCTCCGGAAGAGACAACTCAGAAGGAGTACGCTACTCCATGGCGCAATGGTATCCTAAAATGGCAGAGTATGATCATATGGGCTGGCATCCAACCCCGTATGTTGCGAGAGAGTTTCACGGAGTTTTCGGGAAATTTGATATTACCATACATATCGACCGTAACTATGTTTTATCCGGTACCGGTTATCTTCAGAATCCCGAACAGATTGGTTACGGATATGAGCAAGCTGATGATCGGGTGCAAAAACCATCTGGTGATAAACTTAGCTGGCATTTTGTATCTGATTATCAACATGATTTTATGTGGGCCGCAGACCCTGACTATGTTCACGTCACCGCACAAGTGCCAAACGGACCCCTGCTGCGGTTCTTCTATCAAACGGATCCCCTCGCAGAAAATGCGGACGAAGAACAGCAGGATCAGTTGTTATCTAACTGGGAGAAGTTGCCCGAATTTACTGTGAAAGCATTTGAATACATGAATGAACATTTTGGCGAATACCCTTATGAAGAGTATATGGTAATTCAGGGCGGCGACGGCGGTATGGAATATATCATGGGAACCCTGATAACCGGGAATCGGAGTCTTGGAAGCCTTGTCGGTGTTACGGTGCATGAGCTTGTTCACGCATGGTACCAGGGAGCACTTGCCAACAACGAAAGTTATTATCATTGGATGGACGAAGGTTTTACCTCTTATGCAAGCAACCGTGTTATGTCAGAACTGTTTCCCGAGAGAAGCGGTGATCCTTTTGCAGGTAACTACCGTGGATATCGGGCAGTTGCGAATTCAGGGATAGAGGAATCCATGCATACCCACGCAGACCATTTTGAAAGAAATCGCGCTTACGGAATGGCAGCCTACACGAAAGGAGCTATTTTTCTGCATCAGCTAAGCTATATCATTGGTCAGGATATTTTTGACAGGGGCATGAAACGTTTTTTTGAAGAATGGAAATTCATGCATCCGGGCGGACGAGATTTTATCCGCATTATGGAAAAGGAGAGTGATATGCAGCTGGATTGGTATTACGACTATTGGGTTACAAGTACTAAAAAAATCGACTACGCACTCACTGAAGTGTCAGAAGATGAGAATGTAACAGAAGTAAAACTGAAGAGAATTGGTTTGATGCCTATGCCACTCGATATAGAGGTGGAATATAAGAATGGAAAAATTGAACATTTTTACATCCCTTTGAGAATTATGTGGGGGGAAAAAGAGAATGAGTATGATGTTGAGCGGGTAATTTTGGAAGACTGGCCCTGGGTGTTTCCCGACTATTCATTCGAAATAGATGCACCGGCCGATCAAATTGTACGTATTGAGATCGACCCGTCGCAGAGGCTGGCGGATGTAAATCCGGACAATAATATTTATCTGCCGGACCAGGGCAGCGGTAGTAATTAAAGTTTGCTTCCTGAAACTTTGATCCGCCAGCGGGCGCCTTATGTGGCAATTGGCAATAAACTGCCGGTTTTTTTGCTACGAAGGCGCGAGGCTGCAAAGCAACACGAAGAAACTTTCCACAATAGAACGCAGTAGGGGTTTCAGGTGTGACTAAAGCCGCTTACTGCCGGAGCTTCCTCTCCGTCAGCTAAAGCAGGCGGTATAATTATTGCAGGCTTCTCAAAAACATCCTCAATTGGCTTTAATCAGATGTGATGCTGCAGGTTAATTCTTATCTTTCCCGTCATAAACACTACGAAAAAATAAATATGACTGAAAAACAACCTGATTACGGGGAAAAATCACTACTTGCACACGAGAAATATGGCGGAAAACTTGCCATAACCTCAAAAATGCCACTTGAATCTCAAGAAGATTTAAGCATTGCATACACTCCGGGTGTTGCTGAACCCTGTTTAAGAATTGCAGAAAATGTAAACCTTGCTTACAAATATACATGTAAGAAAAATTCTGTAGCTGTTATCAGTGACGGGTCAGCCGTTTTAGGCTTGGGTAATATTGGTCCTGAAGCATCATTGCCAGTAATGGAAGGAAAGGCAGTTCTGTTCAAAAAGTTTGCAAATATTGATGCCATACCGATTGTTTTAAGCTCTCAGGATACAGAATCAATCATCAATGCCATAAAATGTATCGCCCCGACCTTCGGTGGAATTAACCTGGAAGATATATCGGCGCCGCGGTGTTTCGAGATTGAACAGAGGCTGAAAAAAGAACTGAAGATCCCGGTGATGCATGATGACCAGCATGGAACGGCTGTGGTTGCGCTTGCCGGCCTTATTAATGCTTTGAAAGTGACCGGGAAAAAATTTGAGGAGCTCAGGATTGTAATAAGCGGTGCAGGAGCTGCAGGAATTGCTATTACTAACCTGTTATGGAAGATGAATGTGCGGGATATTATCATGTGCGACAGCAGAGGAATTATTCATAAAGAGCGCAGCAATCTTACAGAGACGAAGCAAAAAGTTGCGGATACCACCAATAAACGCGGCCTAACGGGTCCACTCGAAACAGCTGTGAAGGAAGCGGATGTTTTTATTGGCGTATCAGCTCCCGGGATTCTGACAAAGGAGATGGTGCGCTCAATGAAACCGGATCCTATTATTTTTGCCATGGCAAATCCCACTCCTGAAATTATGCCGGGCGACGCAAAAAAAGCGGGTGCAAGAATTATTGCAACCGGCCGGTCTGATTTTCCAAACCAGGTAAATAACGTATTGGTTTTCCCGGGACTATTTCGCGGTCTTCTGGATGCTTGTGCGGTTAAAGTGACAGATGAAATGTACATTGCTGCTGCTCGTGCAATCGCAGAAAGGATTGAAAACCCGGATGAAGATAAAATTATACCCGGAGCTCTCGATAGCAGTGTTACTCACGCTGTGGCCAAAGCGGTATATGAACTTGCAATGTCTAATGATAAAAAATCGTAAAACTGTATTATAATTTGAATTGCATCTAATTTGAATTGCAGTGATATTATTAAGGTTATCAAAAAATTTAAATTCTTGAAATAGTAATGGCATACATTGTAACCGAACCCTGCATAAATTGTAAATATACGAACTGTGCATCTGTTTGCCCCGTGGATGCATTTAGAGAGGGCCCTAATTTTTTAACGATTGATCCGATTGAGTGTATTGATTGTGATGCCTGCGTGCCTGAGTGTCCTGTCGAAGCAATTTTTCCGGATGATGAAGTTCCTGAAAAATGGGAAAATTATATAGAGCTCAACGAAAGGTTAGCGGAAGAGTGGGAAGAGAAAGTGATTAATGAAACAATAGATCCCCTTCCAGATGCAGATGAGTGGGCAGAAAAAGAAGACAAACTGGATCTTCTGCAGGAAACGTGGGATTGATTTTATCAGTAACTGTTTAGCAATTCCGCCATCTGATTATTATGCTGCACAGGCAACCTGAAATTAAATGCCGGAATCTCATCCTGGATCTGAAAACCCCAAAAATCATGGGGATACTGAATGTAACGCCCGACTCTTTTTCAGATGGCGGACAGTATCTGCGCACCAACGATGCAATTCGCAGAATTGAGGAGATGTATCATGCCGGAGCCGATATTATCGATATTGGCGGCGAATCTACGAGACCCGGTTCGGATCCGGTATCAGAAGAAGAGGAAAAAAAACGCACCTTACCTGTCTTTGAAAAAGCCGTCAGGGAATTTCCGGACCTGCTCTTTTCAGTAGACACCACTAAATTTGAAGTGGCTAAGGCCGCCCTGGATGCCGGTGCCCATATTGTAAATGATATCAGCGGTTTGCAAAAAGAGCCCCGTCTTGCAAATTTATGTGCAAGGTACTCAGCCCCCCTGGTTCTGATGCATTCTCGCGGCAAACCAAAGTATATGCAGGACAAACCGGTTTACAATGATCTAATTGCCGAGGTTTTGGATTTTTTCAAAAAACAGACAGGGCTGGCAAAAAAATACGGTGAGGTGCCTGTTATTTTAGATCCCGGAATCGGTTTTGGAAAAACCGTTGAACACAACCTGAAATTAATCGCACATCTTGATGAGTTTCTTTCACTTGGCTACTATATTTTAGTTGGTGCTTCACGAAAGTCAATGATTGATAAAATACTGGGTGGACGGGAAATAGATGAAAGACTTGCCGGCACGTTATCACTGCATTATCACTGCCTGGTTAAGGGAGCTTCTATATTGCGGGTACATGATGTAAGAGAAGCGAGTGATTCAGTCCGGATATATAATGCAATCATGGCCAGCGGCAGCTGATCCAATTCTTTTTTTTGCAGGAAGAACCTGTTTTTCGGTAAAATCAAAGAATGTGATTGATGTCAAAATTGGATATTTTATCGCGGCAGAAAAAAATGATGCATGGAAATGAGTATTTCCGCATTCTTTTCTATATGTTTGCATTATCTTGTCAAATTAAACAATAATATTCAGCGCCTTGATCCCCATAGGTTTTTTAGAATTCGGATTTAAAGATCTGCTTGAAACGCTTATCATAGCTTCAATGCTATACTATTTGTATAGGTGGATACGGGGTACATTTGCCATTCAGGCGGCACTGGGACTTCTTTTCATAATTCTGATTAATGCCGCAGTAAGTATACTGGGATTTTCTACGCTGAATTTTCTCCTTAAAAGTATCCTGGATGTGGGAGTTTTAGCTGTATTTATCATCTTCCAGCCGGAAATCAGGAAATTGCTCTACAATCTTGGGCAAAATACTTCTTTCAGCAGATTCTTTAATCAGTCTACTTCTGATACATTAATTGAAGAGGTTGTGGAAGCTGTCAGAAATATGTCGCACAGCAAAACAGGCGCCTTGATTGTTTTCACAAAAAGCCCTTTACAGGATATGGTGGATGCAGGAGTAAACCTGGATGCAAGGGTCAATTCAGAATTGATACAAACCATTTTTCAAAAAGATACACCTCTCCATGACGGAGCTGTAATTATCCGTGAAAACAGAATTGTTGCGGCCAGTTGTTATTTGCCGATATCTCAAAATCCCAATATATCATCAGTTTTTGGTACGAGACACCGGGCAGCTGTTGGTGTTACGGAGACGAATAACGTTTTTGTGGTGGTTGTGTCGGAAGAAACCGGAAGAATTTCTGTGGCTAAAAACGGAGCTCTTACCAGTGGTCTTTCTATTCAAAAACTCCGTTCAGAAATGGAAGAGGTTTTTGGTAAGGAGGATGAAGAAGATGTTGGATTCAGTGCAAGCAAACCGGATATTGAAATGAGCTGATTATTTTAAATGATAGGCAGGCAGAGATCAGTTTAATGTTTGTCAAAATTCTTCGTTATACATCAGTTAAGAAAACCTGCAACATCTATTTTTTAAGGTTAAAAAGATCCAGGAGTTTGTTTGCGGCTTTAAAGGATGAAATTTTTCCTTCTTTTACATCATTTTCAAATGAGCTCAATCTTTTTTTAATCCCAGGTTTTTCATAAAATACCTCCTTCAGCTGCCTGTGAATTGTTTGATACATCCACCACACGGCCTGGTCTGCGCGGTGACGGTCGAAATAGCCATTCTTTTTTGTAAGCTCCATATAGGCATTGATTTTCCCCCAGATTTCTTCTATACCCATACCCGTTAATGCCGAGCAGGTTACTACAGGCGGGTCCCATCCGGACTCAGGCAGCGGAAAGAGAGACAGGGCATTTTTAAATTCGGACCTGGCTTTGTTGGCAGCTTCTATATTTGTTTCATCTGCTTTATTAATTGCAATCAGGTCTGCCATTTCGATGATTCCCCGTTTTATTCCCTGAAGTTCATCGCCTGCTCCGGCCAGCATAAGCAACAAGAAGAAATCAACCATAGAATGAGCCGCGGTTTCGGACTGACCAACACCAACTGTTTCTATAAAAATCGTATTAAAGCCTGCTGCCTCACAGAGTAAAAGGGTCTCCCTGGTTTTTTGCGTAACCCCGCCAAGGGTCCCTGATGTTGGAGATGGTCTGATGTAAGCATTTTCTGCATTTGAGAGAGTCTGCATCCGGGTTTTATCACCAAGTATGCTTCCCTTGCTTCTGCTGCTGCTGGGGTCTATGGTAAGCACTGCGAGCCGATTTCCGTTCTCAAGCACCAGGTTTCCGAGCGCTTCAATAAAAGTGCTTTTCCCGACACCCGGCACACCGGTGATTCCGATTCGTATTGAATTGCCGGAGTGAGGCAGGCAGTTGTCGAGAATCTTCTGTCCAAGCTTCCGGTACTCGGGTTTTGCACTTTCTATAACTGTTATGGCCTGCGACAGGAGGGTTTTGTCACCTGAGAGGATGCCGTCTACGTATTCCTCTGTTTTTTTAATTGTATTCTTTGGGCGTTTATAGCCGGGATTCACATTACTTGTGGTTCGGGACATAATATATTTTCACAGTTTACAGAATCGGTCAAAATGTGTGAGACAGTTTTAAAAGTTAACTACTGAATTTATCACATGAAATATGAAAAGTCGCAGAGGTTCATCAGCATTATAAGAAATGTGCCAGTAATTATTGAGTTCTTCAATGCATTTACCTTTTCCTTATAAAATCTTTTTGGAGATTGCGTTTATAAACTCCCTATATTTGCAGATTATAATCACAGTCGATTTCGAACATGAAAAATTATTTAGAACAGATCCTTACAACAGCTCTGAAAAACCAATTTCCGGGGCTGGAGGAGCCTCCAGATATTAAAATCGAAAAACCAAGGGAAGCGTCGCATGGAGATGCTGCTACAAATATTGCCATGCAGCTTGCAAAACCTTTGCGTAAAAACCCGCGTCAGATTGCAAAAGAGATTGTAGATAATTTGGATTACGACAGTGATAAAATTGAATCTGTAGATATTGCAGGCCCCGGGTTTATAAATTTTAAATTTTCTGATAACTATTTGCACAATGCGCTGTTGAAAATTATTAAAAGCGGGAAAAGACATGGGAAAACCGGTATAAACCAGGGTAAAAGAATCCTGGTTGAATTTGTAAGTGCAAATCCAACCGGTCCGCTTACAGTTGGTCATGGGCGCAATGCCGTTCTTGGAGACACTATAGCGCGATTACTTGAGCACACAGGAGCTGAAGTCGACAGAGAGTATTATTTTAATAATGCGGGCAAACAGATGCGGGTACTCGGGGAGAGTGTTAAACTTCGTTACCTGCAACTCCTCGGAAGGGATATTGAATTTCCGGAGGGCTATTATGAAGGAGAATATATTATTGACATAGCAACAAATCTGCACAAGCAGTACGGAAGCGAGCTTGCAGATGATGAAAGTAATGGTATTTTTAAAAAAACAGCAGAATCGGCAATTTTTTCTGATATACAACAAACATTGATGAATCTGAACATTAGTATGGACAGCTTTTTCAATGAGCACGAACTATATGATGACGGATCCATCGATGAAGTTATAGAACATCTCAAAGAGAAAAACCTGGCTTATGAGAGTGAGGGTGCAACCTGGTTCAGAACTACTGAATTCGGAAAAGAGAAAGATACTGTACTTGTAAAAAGCACGGGTGAACCAACCTACCGGCTGCCTGATATCGCCTATCATATGAATAAACTGGATCGCGGTTATGATCTCTGTATCGATCTGTTCGGCGCCGATCATATCGATACGTTCCCAGATGTACTGAATGGTGTAAAAGCGCTTGGTTATGATGAAAAGAAAATTGATGTGCTGATTTATCAATTTGTCACCATCGTGAAAGAGGGAAAACCTTACAAAATGAGTACCCGTAAAGCCAATTTTGTAACACTTGATGATCTTATGGAGGAAGTGGGAGCGGACGTAACCCGTTTCTTTTTTCTGATGAGATCACCGTCGACGCATCTTGAGTTTGATATTGCACAGGCAAAAGAATCCGGTGAAAAAAACCCTGTTTTCTATCTTCAGTATGCCCATGCCAGAATCAAAAGCATATTGAGAAAAGTGAAAGAGATCGGAATTGAAACAGACGAACCCGATCTTACATTATTAAACCACGATTCAGAAATAACTCTGATTAAAGATCTTTTGCTGTTTCCTGAGGCGATTGAATCAGCTGCTGTTAGCAGAGAGCCTCACAGGGTTATCAATTATCTTGAGAACCTTGCCTCGAACTTCACCACATTTTACCATGATTGCCGTATCATCGGTGTTGAAAATAAATTGACGGTCTCGCGTTCTATACTTGCAGAGGCAGTGGCACAAACCCTTGCCAACGGGCTTGGGGTACTTGGAATAGACGCACCTGACAGGATGTAATTTAAGGCGGTTTACAATATCTCCGGATAGTTATTTCACCTACTGAATCGTTAGATACAAATGACCGCCTAATAATTTATCTTTTACTGGCTCTCAATAAACTAATTTGTTGTCAGTTTTGTAAAACAGACAATTCCCTTATTCATCTGGTCCTGAACTTTAAATCCGGCGCGTTCAAAAAGAGCGTTGCTCTCGTCAACTTTCCAAAATTTAAGACCGCTCCATTCAGCTGAATCCTGAATCAGCCTTCCGTACCAGGATGGAGATTTAATCAGGTGCATGACAAAAAATACCCCCCCTTTTTTGAGTACCCGGCGGCATTCATACAAAACTTTTAGCTCGTCAGTCAGCTCGTTAAGCGTTCCACCCATTGCCAGTCCGTCGAACGTACCGCCAAAGAAAGGCAGGTGGCGTCCGTCAGCGCGTATGAAATAGATATCCACACAATCAGCTTCGGCCTTTATCCGGGCCTCCTGAAGCATCTCCATAGAAAAATCCAGCGCAACCACAGTGGATGTGGACAAAGCTTTTTTAATGGCCCGGGCATAGAGTGCCGTAGAACATCCCACATCAAGATAGACACCATTTTCTTTTGGATGAATCCACTCAATTAAAAGATCCCGCTCTTTATCAATAGGAAACTCTTCTCCGGTTAATAGTGAAAGAGAGCGTTTACGCCAAATGTCTTCATATACAGAGGCTGTTAACTTCCATTGATTCGTGCTTTGAGCAAGTGAATAGTATTCCGGCTCTGTGATCAGGTCAACAATATTATTTTTAATCGGATATTCGTCGCCTTTCGGTGAACATACTGATCCGTTGAAAGGTTTTTGAAGCCTGCTAACAGAATCCGGTAGTTCTATGTGAGCCTGTTCATATTCTGGTGATCGGATTTCTAGACTCATAAAATTTCTTTAAGCGTGATAATGTAATGCTACAATACGGATAAACAGTTGTGGAGTTACAGACAATCCGGTTATTTCTGCAGCACAATTGATATTTGTGCTCCTTTTTGAACACCGAGCATCTCTTCGGCGTTTCCTTTATTAATCGCTATTTCAAGAACATCCGAGCTTCCGATGTAAGCAACAGGTTCACCATCATGCACAGATCCAAAGGCGGGTAATATTTCATTGAGAATGGTATTACCCACATAAATTTTGAAGTTTCTGTTACCCAATATAGAGGCAAGCATTGATTTTGGAATATTGGAAATCAAGTTCCCAAAGCGATCGATATGCACAATCCACCCCTGGATTCCATCTTTATCTGCAATAGGTATGGCCCATCGATAGGTAACAATTTCTTGAATTTTCTCACCGAAGCTGCTGACGGGAATACCTTTTGTAAGATGTGCGGCAACCGGCGCAAAAATATCCCTGCCGTGAAAGGTCCTGGAAGTTCCTTTTTTCCAGAATTCCGGGTTCGTCAGTTTTGTTGCTTTGTACTCAAATGCATCCGCTATCAGGGAAAAGATGCCGTTATCCGGTCCAACAAAAAACTGATCTTCCATCTCTATGATAACAGGGTCACGCTCGGTTCCCACACCGGGATCCACTACAACGAGATGAACAGTTTTAGGGGGAAAGTGCATTGCTGCATTACGCATAACCCATGCCGCTGCCATGATGTCCTGCGGGGGAATTTCATGTGAGATATCAACAAGGCGGACATCCGGGGATATTCCCAGGATAACAGCCTTCATTGCACCCACATAGTGATCTTTTAATCCAAAATCCGTTGTCAGCGTTAATATAGGTTGCATTATTATGCATAACTGTTAAGCATAACAGGCATAACAAGCATCAGAATCTCTTCGCCTTCCTCTTCTTGCGAAGGTTTTACAATCCCTGCCCTGTTAGGCGTGGAAAACTCAAATCGAACGTCATCATCAGAAACATTTCCAAGTACATCAGCCAGGTAACGCGCATTGAATCCAATTTCCATCTCGTCTTTGTCATATTCACAAGTGATGGACTCTTTGGCTTCGCTGCTCATATCAATATCTTCTGCACGTATTGTAACTTTATCACGTTCCAGTAGCAGGCGTATTTGTCTTGTTGTGGTGCTTGAAAAAACAGATACCCGTTTCACAGTTGAGAGCATCTGGTTTTTATCGATCATCATAATTTTGTCATTATCCCGCGGAATTACAGAATCGTAATTGGGATATTGCTCGTTGATCAGACGCGTTATAACAATCGTATTCCCGCTTCTGAATTCAGCGTGATCGTTTGAAACGGAAAGGGTACACCGTTCACTGTCGATAGCTTTAGCTACAAGGTTCAGAGCCTTTTCCGGAATAATAAATGAAAGGGGATCATCAGAAGTCAGGTTTCTATTTACAAATTTAACAAGCCTGTGGCCATCTGTTGCAACAAACTTGCTTTCCTCACTGTTTATGTCAAAAAATACTCCCATCATGGCAGGACGCAAATCATCATTTGAAACGGCAAAGGCTGTTTTTTGAATTGCGTTTTTAACCAGGCTGGTTGTTGTTTCAAGTGACTTGGCACTATCCATATTTGGGAGTTCCGGAAACTCATCTCCTTCTTCTCCGACCAGTTTATAGGTTCCTTTATCTGTGCGGAACTGGATGTTTTGTCTTTCGTCAATATCAAAAAATACAGGTATATCAGGAAGCTGACGCAGAGTTTCAAGCAATCGCCTGGCAGGAATGGCCACGGCGCCTTCGCTCTCAATTTCTGCATCAATATATTCAATGATCGATATTTCAAGGTCGGTTGCAGTAAGCTTCAGGCGCCCTTCTTCACTTTCAAAGAGAATCGTTTCGAGAATAGGGAGAGTTGCTTTTGCAGGGACAGCACCAATTACCGCTGAAAGCCCCTGGTTTAATTCACTACTGGATACATTAAATTTCATATGCCGGTTTTTAAATGCTTTATCTGGATTGTTTACTCTTTAAAATAAAGAGAAATAAGAAGATTCTATACTAATAAATACTCAGGCGTACTGCAAGAAAAGAGAATACTCAAAATCACGGTTTTTAGCATAGAATTTTTTTGTCGGATGACAGGTGTTAATTTTTGAATGTGATACAATTCAGGTTCAGAAATGCTATATTTACAGCTTAACCAAACAGTATTATTTCTGTGAAGTATCGATTTATCTATTTTATACTACTCTCTGTAATAGCTGTTCCCGCGAATTCCCAGGATTTTGTAAATGCAAAATTTGGCGGAGATTTTTTATCTGTCGGTGCAGGTGCAAGAGCGCTTGGCATGGGCAGTGCATACTCCGCGATCGCAAATGATGTGACAGCAGCCTATTGGAATCCGGCCGGGCTGGTAGATGTTGAAAAAATTGACATTGCCTATATGCACTCAGAGAGATTTGCAGGTGTGGTTAGTTACGACTATGGCGCAGTGGCCTTTCCGCTCCGAACCGGCGATGCTGTTCTTGCGTTCAGTATTTTCAGGCAGGGTGTCGATAATATAAAAAATACGCTGAATGCATTCGATGATGAAAGAAATCTTCCGAGAGAAAATGCAGAAGCTTTTTTTGAAGAATTCAGCGTTGCTGACCTTGCCTTTTTTCTCACGTATGCAAAAGAGATAAACCGGGATTTATCCTGGGGTGCCACTGCAAAAGTTGTAAACCACAGTATCGGACCGTTTGCCGACGCCTGGGGTTACAGCCTGGACCTGGCTGTTCGTTATAAACTCGGAAAAACAGTTTTAGCCCTAAATGCTATCGACATTACAACCATGATGAAATTCTGGACAGTTAACGAAGATGCCTTCGGTGATTTTGAAGAGACATTTCAGGATGAAATTCCCAGTGGTCAAAATGAACGTGTATTGCCAACGATACGTCTTGGGGCCGGTCGTTTTTTCAGTTTTGGAGATGTGGTTTTAACCACTGCAGCTGATGTAGACTTGCGATTTGAGAACAGGCGAACATTCTTTTTGAATACCGGTAAAATAAGTTATGAACCACACCTCGGTGTAGAAGGTACTTACAAGCAGAGAATAAGTCTTCGGCTGGGAGTTACTGATTTCTCAACAGATCCTGATAACAACCTCTTTCTTTCACCCACACTCGGAACCGGGTTCCAGTTTGATAAGGTATTTATTGATTACGGATTCACAAATTTCAGTGGTACGTCAGAAGTGCTGGGCCTTACTCACAGGATTTCTCTTAGGCTCACTCTCTAACCCGGAAAGATGATTAATAAGATCATAGTTCTCGGTCCAACGGCATCCGGTAAAACGGATTTATCCATAGATCTTGCCAAAGAAATAGATGGTGAGATTATTTCTGTTGATTCAAGGCAGTGCTATAAGTATTTAAATATTGGCACTGCAAAACCTTCCGCTAAACAGTTAAATTCGGTAAAACACTACAATATATCTGTTCTGGAACCCGGCCAGAAAGATTCGGCCGAAAATTTCAGAAAAAGAACTGAAGCATATATAAAAAAGATTCAGACGAAACATAAAAAGCCAATATACGCAGGCGGCAGCACACTGCATTTGCGGGCGGTGATTCAGCCGTTTGATAAAATTCCCGGCGCAAATAAAGAGAACCTGGAAATGCTTGGAAGACGTCTTGATGAACAGGGGAGTGAAGTGCTTTTACGGGAACTACGTGAGGTTGATCCAGAATATGCGAACCAGATGGATGGGTTTAATCGTCAAAGGGTTTTGAGAGCACTTGATATTTATATGCAGACCGGAGAACCGTTCAGCAGTTTCCATTCAGATGAGCCGGTTGAACCTTCGGATGATATGATTGTTATAGGATTACATTATCCGAGGGATATATTGTACGACAGAATAAACAGAAGAGTTGATAAAATGCTCGAATCAGGACTGGTTGAAGAGACTAAAACCATACTTGAATTGGGTTATTCAAAAGATTTACAGGCACTGCAAACGGTAGGCTACCGGCAGGTAATTGAATACCTCGATGGAAACCTTTCCCGGGAACAGATGGTGCGGGATATTAAAACTAAAACACGAAGATATGCAAAACGTCAGCTTACCTGGTTCCGGCGATGGCCGTTTATTAAGTGGCTCAATGCTCACGAAATGACCAATATGCAATTAACAGACTCAGTAAAACAGATGGTAGCAGGTAAGTGACAGAAAGGTTAACTTTTGGCATATCAGAAAACAGGATCATTATCATAAAATATGTATAAAGCAAAGGTTAGTATTACACTGCGAAAATCAATTTTGGACCCGAAGGGAAAGGCAGCTCACCATGCTCTTCAAAATCTTGGCATGCACGAAATCGAAAATGTTCGCATTGGAAAACTGATTGAACTCAGCATCAATGCCCGGGATGAAAACGAGGCAAAGAAAATTACTGATAATGCCTGCAAGCAGCTTTTGGCGAATGAGGTTATGGAAGATTATGAGATAGAAATTTTAAAAACAGATAAGTAATGAACACGCGGCAAATCGTATGTTCTGAGAAAAAAAAGCAAGCCCCTTCTGTTGAAGTACTCGAGATGGAAAAAGAGCAAGAAAAGGAGGATACTCCCTGGCGGCTGATTTTATATGATGATGATATACATACGTTTGACGAGGTTAGTAATCAGCTTATTAAAGCATTGGGTTGTTCTGTTTCCAGGGCTGAGGAACTTACGCTGAAAGTCCATAACGAAGGAAAGGCCACTGTGCATGAAGGCAGTTTTGAAGAGTGCTTAAAAATCAATACTGTTTTACAGGAAATTCAATTAATTACAGAAATAAAAGGATAGAAAAGTGTCTGGAACAATAGGAGTTATCGTATTTCCGGGGTCGAATTGTGATCACGATGCCTATCATGCAATGAAGCATGTACTGGGAATGGAAACTAAATTTTTATGGCATAAAGACAGAGACTTGTCAGGAATAGATTTTCTGATCATCCCCGGGGGATTTTCATATGGCGACTACCTTCGTTCAGGAGCCATTGCACGATTTTCACCTATTATGCAGGAAGTTGTACAATATGCCGGAGAGGGACGTCCGTTGCTTGGAATTTGTAATGGATTTCAGATTCTTCTGGAAAGCAATCTGTTACCCGGAGCCATGAGGCATAATGAGAATCTGCGGTTTATCTGTAAAGATGTCCATGTGAGAACTGAAAATAACTCCACACTATTTACAAAGGGATTAAACAAAGGCGATGTTCTGACCTTTCCGGTATCCCACGGCGAAGGAAACTATTTTATCAGTGATGACGGCTTGAAGGAACTTCAGGATAACAACCGTATAATTTTTCGTTACTGTAATAATGAGGGTGAAATCACCGAAGAGTCGAACATAAACGGATCCGTTGATGCAATTGCCGGGATTGTTAATAGCGGGAGCAACATTCTTGGCATGATGCCACACCCTGAGAGAGCCATGGAGGAGATACTCGGTAAAAAAGATGGTGTTAAATTTTTCAGTTCTATGTTTAACTCACTCCAGATAGCCTGAATCAGACCCGGATAAAAATATGAACTTCGATCTTCTCAAAACAATTGTTGAAACACCCGGCGCACCCTCGCACGAAGGTGGCATCCGCTCTTTAATCGAAAGCAAAATTCAGAATATTGCTGACGAATACTACACTGATGGCATTGGAAACCTGATTGTCAGAAGAAAAGGATCCGGAAAAAAACTGATGATCGCAGCACATCTGGATGAGATTTCACTGATTACAACAAAAGTTGACGGAAACGGATTTATAAGATTTTCTACACTGGGCGGGTTTGACCCCGAGACACTGATTACTCAGAGGGTGATTGTTCATGGTAAGAATAATCTATCCGGTGTCATAGGCAGCAAGCCCATACATATTCAGAGTGATGAAGAGAAGAAAGCAAAATCGAAGCTGAAAAACCTGTTTATCGATGTTGGTCTGCAGGCTGAACAGGTTAAATCCCTGGTACCAGACGGATCACCGGTAACCAGAAAAGGTGATCTCACTCAAATAGGCGATTGTATTTCGGGAAAATCTCTTGATAACCGTATTTCCGTATATATGCTTACTGAGGCTTTAAACCAGGCCGGGAAGTGTGACATTGATCTATATGCTGTTTTTACGACACAAGAAGAGGTTGGTGTTCGTGGAGCAAGGGTAGCGGCAAACAGCATCCAGCCCGACATTGGTCTGGCGCTTGACATCACTCTGGCCAATGATTTGCCCGGTGTTGAAGAACAAGATCAATGCACAAAGCTCGGCAATGGTATTGGGATTAAAATTATGGACAAGAGCATACTCTGCACGCCTTCTCTTGTATCTTTTATTGAAAAAACAGCAAAAGAATATAATATACCCTATCAAAGAGAAGTTTTAACAGCAGGAGGAACAGATACATCCGCGATGCAGTATTTAATGGGTATCGGCAGCCATGTCGGCTGTCTGTCCTGTCCAACACGATATGTTCACAGCACAGTGGAAATGTGTGCAATAAATGATATCGATAATGGAATAAACTTGCTAAAGTTATTTATTGAGACCGCCCATAAGTATGAATGAAATTGAGAATTCAAAAAAAATATCTCTTTATAGTGATAAACTTGTAAAGAAATACAGAAAACGGACGGTCGTGAATGAAGTTTCGATCAATGTTGAGCAGGGTGAGATCGTTGGATTACTTGGACCGAATGGAGCCGGTAAAACAACAACTTTTTATATGTTTGTGGGAATCATTCGTCCCAATTCCGGAAAGATCTATTTAAATGGGAAAAATATTACCGGAAAGCCTATGTATCAGCGAGCACGAATGGGGATCGGTTACTTATCCCAGGAAGCCAGTGTTTTCAGAAATCTGACTGTCAGGGAGAATCTTGAAACCGTGCTGGAGTTTTTCCCCTTTTCCAAAAAAGAGAGAAAGGAGAGGGTCGACAGCCTCATAGAAGAGTTTGGCCTGGAAAAATGTGAAAAGAATAAAGGCTACAGCTTATCGGGTGGTGAGCGGCGGCGGACAGAAATTGCAAGAGCCCTTGTCACCGACCCTAAGTTTATTTTGCTTGATGAACCGTTTGCTGGTGTTGATCCGATTGCTGTGGAAGATATTCAGGAAATTGTTGCACAGCTAAAGTTTCGTAATATTGGTATTTTTATCACTGATCACAATGTGCATGAAACGCTGGCAATAACAGATAGAGCCTACCTGATGTTTGATGGGAAAATTTTAAAAGAAGGTACTGCAGAAGTGCTGGCAGAAGATGAAGAAGCAAAAAAATTGTATCTTGGAAAACAATTTAAATTAGACAGATATCAACAGGAATAAAGTTTATGAAAGAGATAACCGTTCAGGAATTAAAGAAGAAATTTGACCGGGATGAGTCGTTCTTCCTGCTCGATGTCAGAGAGCAGTTCGAGTATCAAATATCGAATATTGATGGTACGCTTGTACCGCTGGACCTGCTGCCGGAAAAAATAGACGAATTTGAAGATAAAAAAGATAAAGAAGTAATTGTAATGTGCCGCAGCGGCGGAAGAAGTGCCAAAGCATGTAAACTTTTGAGTAAACACGGGTTTTCAGATGTGAAAAACCTGAAAGGCGGCATTAATGCCTGGGCCCGTGAAATTGATTCATCTCTGCCCGTTTACTAGATAATTCTTACAAGTTTCTTTTCCTTTTGAATAGGTCCTCTTCCTATGCAGTGGTTGCAGCTATCTGAGCAAACAGCTCCTCGTTGCTGTCTGTTTGTTTAATTACTTTTACCAGCATCTGCATAGATTCTTTAGGTGGTTTTTTCAGCAAAAAGCGACGCACCATATTTCTTTCATCAAGGGATTCGGAGATAAATTTGTCATCATTCCGTGTTCCGGAAGCCGATATATTGATAGCCGGAAAAATTCTGTCATTAGCTAACTCTCTGTCTAAAACCAGCTCCATATTACCGGTTCCCTTAAACTCTTCGAATATCAAATCATCCATCCTGGAATTTGTTTCGATAAGGCAAGTTGAAATAATTGTGAGAGACCCTCCATTTTCAATTTTCCTGGCAGACCCAAAAATCTTTTTAGGTATTTCCAGTGCCCGTATATCGAGACCTCCTGACAGTGTGCGACCGCTGCCCGACTGAGCTGCATTATAAGCCCTTCCAAGCCTTGTGAGCGAATCAATGAGCAATACGGCATCTTGTCCGCATTCCGCTTTTCGCTTAACGTAGCCGAGAGCAAGTTCAGATATTCGAACATGACTTTCGGTTGGTTTGTCGTTAGATGATGCAAAAACCTCTGCGTTTGTAGTTCTTAAAAAGTCTGTAACTTCCTCGGGCCTCTCATCAACAAGCAGGATGCCTGTATGAATATCCGGGTAATTTTCGGTTAAACTCTGGGCAATCTTTTTGAGAAGTACAGTTTTGCCGGTGCGGGGAGGAGAAACGATGAGAGCCCTCTGTCCGCGTCCAATTGGTGCAATAAGATCGATAACCCGGAGTTCAACATCTTCCGCATTATTCCCGAGTTTAATAAATTCGTTCGGCATAATTGGGGTTTGGAGTTCAAACCTGTTAATTTTTTGCCAGTCTGTTGCTGACAGGCCATTTATGAACTCAATTGAGTGAACATGCCTGTTTCCTTTTTGATCCTCCTCGAACTCTCCTTCAAGTATCAAACCTGATCTCAGATCATGATGCTTTACCTCATCCGGAAACAGAAAAGGATCATTTTTGTCATAGCTGAATTCAAAATCCAGTTTCCTGATGAAACCGTATCCTTTACGGTTGATTTCCAGCAAACCGTTATAGCGGCCGGCTACACGAATATTTTGGTTTTTATGAAACTGGGGAGTAAATACATTGTCTCCCTTCTGTTGCCCCTTGGAACTTTTTTTTCTTTTACCACCTTTGCGGCCTTTATTTTTGCGCGATTGTGCCATCAAGCAATAGTTTGATTAATTAATTTCATTTTTTTTGATTTGATTTTTACCCGGTAATTGGGAAAACCATGAATTTTTTACAAGAGAACGGGAAGTCAAAAGATAAGAAGATGTGGTTTATTTTATCATAAACCACATCAAATAATATAAATAAGATAAGAAAGGAATAGCTATATCGGAAATTATCTAACCCTTGTAGTTTCATTAATCCAGCTATAGCATTCGCCAACGCTTCCATCTATTTTAAATGTATCACCGGTTTCCCATCCTTTAAAAAATTTGTCTTCAGCCTGCGGCATCACATTCTGATATGATTGATACTGTTGGTTAACCCTGGAAGCCACAGATGAATCTACACTTCGCGCTTTATCCAGGTAGTCCAGTACAAGCCAGTATACAGTCCTGTCATCCCGTTCAATTTTTCTGCCTCGTGTACAATTTGAAACGGCAGCTGCATAAATGGACGCAATTCTCATATAAGGCTCACCCCAGGTTGGGTCAATTTGACTCGCTTGCCGGGCAAATCTTCTGGCGTTTTGAAGGTTATCAGTATTTTGATATGTCTCGGCTATTTCAAGAGCAATTCTTTTTTTGGCGTTATTATCAGGTGCTTTATCAAGAGCCTCTTTCAGATATCTTAGAGCAAGATCATATTTTGCATCATTTTTTGCAATCTCGGCAAGATGACGGGTATTTTCGAAATTGGGGTTGAGATTGTACAGTTTTTCGGCCATCTCGATTGCTTTTTCGCGGTTGCCGACTCTTTCGTAAAGATCTGCCAGTTCGCTAATCAACTCTGTGTTATCAGGATTTTCCTCAAGCTGAGAAACCAAAAAATCAATTCTCTCTTCAGGTGAATCAAACAATTCATCTCTTGCGTCATTGATGACGCTCATGAGTTTGTCGTCCGCATGAGGTTCAATTTCGTCTATAGCCTCAAGAGCCTGTTGTTTTTCGTTGTTACTTACATAATAGCTAAGCAAAATCTGTGCATAGTAACCGTCACCTAACGTGGTAAAGCGCTCAGGGTTCATTTCGAACACCTTCTCATATTGTTCAAATGCTTTTTCCAGGCCGTTTTCAATATGTTCGCTGTTTTCCTGGTAGAATGTGCCTTTTTTGTGATGCCATTCAAGATAATCAATTTCATCTTCGCTGAAAGTTTCGAATACTTCATCAAAGATAGCTTCAGCTGTGTCAAGGTATGCAGCTTTCATCTGGGGATCTTCTTGTTGCTTGGCAATTTCAGTATATACTTTTCGCATCCGGTCGAACTGAGTTTCGAGCGAAAAACGGTTCATACCTTTCAATTCTTTGGGTTTGGCTTCCATCATCCATCTCCCGAATTGCAAGGCCATGTCATAATTGCCGGAACGATAATTTTCATAAAATATAGAATAGGCCTGAAGATGGCTCATTCCATAAGGTGGTTCCGACTGTCCTCTGGCAGTTGTTGAGATAACTGCCAACAAAGCAATAGCTAATATTAATTTCTTCATGATTGTATTTGTTTATTTAATCGCTATTTAAAAACTTGTAAAAGCCAAAAATATTATATTATTGAAATTTCGGTTGTAAAAACATTATTTCAGCAAGGTTAAGCGATAATTTTATACCCCAAATTCTTTCTCGTATTAAATTATCTGTTTCCGTTCCGCGTAAACCGTAATGAAAACTGATATCAACTGATGATGCATCATTCCGTGTTATTATTCCGAGTCCCAAATGAAACGAAATAGTATCAATATCATTTTCATCAATTCTTAAATGACCGGAGTCATAATTAACACCGGCACTGTATCGAAAGTTAGAGAAAAAATTTCTTCTCTGGTTTGATACGTACGGATGAAACTGAGCACCTACTCCTAATTTAATGCGGTCTACAAAATATTGTTCCTCATCAGGGCGGAAGCTAAATTCAGCATCCGTCCATTTTTGATAAAGCAGCTCACTTGTAACATTAAAACGCGAACTGGAATTATACGTAAGGCCAGCGTTAATTTCTAATGGAAATTTTACATCATCTCTGCTGTTCTCTTCCTCATCTAAAAGATCCACAAGAGTATCAGAGCCATCGATCTCTTTAAAAGATTCAACCTGACGGTTAGCTGTGTAAGACACCGGTAAATTAACAGATGTTCCGAAGGATATCCAGTCGTCACCACTGAATAATTCCTTAAAACGGGTAAAAAGGCCAAAACGATTACCAAAACCTGTTCCGTTGATGGATTCGGTAAATTCCACAGGCAGGAAACGAGCAGAGGTGAAAATAGTATTGATATCATTTTCAATATTGGTAAAATAGACAGATGCACCGTATCCTACCGATATATTGTCATTTAATGTGTATCCCAATCCAATTTCTCCCCTATTTACGCCACCAGAGCCCCTGTTGTTGGTAACCACAAAAAGTTGATCATCACCGGTTGCAGAACCGAACTCAGATATGCTCTCAAGGTTAAATCTTGACCTGGTTAGTGGTGTAAAGGAGATTGACGCTCCAAGTTTCTGTTTTAAAATTGGGAATACAAACTGAAAATTACCAAAATCGAAAGCTAAGGTGCGTTTCGAGTCAATATTATCTTCAGAATAGAATGATTCAAGGCCAACAAGAACGGAGGCTTGAGTAAAATTACTTTTCCCCCAATGCGCCGGATTAGAAATACTTGCCATAAACGGATCCAGGACAGAAACGCCGGACATGCCCATACCGTCGGTATGAGGCGAAGTTATATCTGTGGGAAATCCAAACCCAATTTTTGAATATATGCTGCCTCCTATGGCTTCATCGTCTGATGTGCGTTGTGAGTAAACTGTTACCGGTAATAGAAACAGAATGGCTAAAATTGTAGACCTTATCATTATTTTTTAGTTATTCGTATTTACAGCAGTAACATTTATCATTGGCCGGCGATTTTCAACCGCATTTATGTCATAAAATGCAGTTGAAAAAATCTGTCCGTTGGTTAACTGAATAGTCAGGTAAAACCTGCCTTCAACAGGTGTTCCAAATAATTCAGAATTTGCAAGATTGGTGATATTAAATCGGAACGAATTATCAGCAGAATCCCGAAGAGCTATAAAATCCGGATTTGATGAAAATATTTGTTCCGCCAAATTAATTTCATTGTCCAAAATATGAACTCTCACAGATTCAACATTTGGGCGTGTGTGATTGAAAGGAAGCGTTTGTTCAAGAAGATTTCTGTTCTCAAAGAGAACCAATTCCACTCTTGAAAGATTTTGGCTTTGAAGATTTTCCTCGGTCAATACCGGGTTTAATGAAATGAAATTTTCAAGAGTGTTATGAACTTTAATAATGTTGTCTTCCTGAACACCTGATGCTTCTGTTCTTTCAAGAGTGCTTGCCCAATCAAGTGCCTGCTGGAAAAAAATCTCTTCATCAGGTTTTTCAATTATGAACCCGCTGTTCTGTGGAATGGGCTGGTTGCTGTCACCATCTGATAAAACAGTTGTAAAAATAATTTTGGAACCTTCAGAATCATCCGGGACAATCGCAAGGCCGGGAAATTCTACTCTGTAAAGCGAATCTCTGTTTGCGGCATCTGAATTAAGAAATTCAGCATACC
The DNA here is from genome assembly GCA_964449075.1 of uncultured Balneolaceae bacterium. Taxonomy (GTDB): domain Bacteria; phylum Bacteroidota; class Rhodothermia; order Balneolales; family Balneolaceae; genus CAYVBJ01. Next base: position 526 of record CAYVBJ010000015.1, on the reverse strand, counting down.
GGGCCGTCCACCCGGAGCCCAGATCAACGAAAACTGTATCTTCATTACTTACTGAAAATTCACCCAATTTTTGCGAAGTGTCAAAATTAATCTGATCAGAATATTTAACTTCATTTCCTCTCCAGATATCTGCTATCTCATAAATCGAGTAATTAGCTACCGATGTAGTGTCTCCATATTCCTGGTCATCAACAACAAGTCTCAGGCGCATGGTATCAGTATCAGGATCGAGTGAGCTGACCGCTTGTTGATTTATAGATGGTCTGAAATAACCGATATTTGTTAAGGTCCCAAACAGCGGATCATCGTATCTGCCAATTGCAACAGAACGCAAATTACCGGAATAGGTAGGATCTTTTTCAATTTCAATATTATCGAGCGAAAATGAATTATTTGATACCCGTTCTTCACCCTCAATAAAACGTGTTCCAACTTGCCCGGTATCGTCTTCACAACCTATAAACAATATTAAAACAAAAAATGCAGCTGTGCATATTTTGCTGCAATTTTTCATTGTATTGGATTG